>DATHTE010000051.1:0-197167 GCA_035463475.1 Vicinamibacterales bacterium | reverse complement strand
GTAGGCCTCCTGCGCGACGCGGCGGCGCTCCGTCTCGTTGATCGCCGCGCGCATCGAATCGGTGACGACGTCGGCGTACATGATCGCGCGGCCGTTGACGTTGCGTGCCGCCCGCCCGACCGTCTGGATGAGCGAGCCGCCCGACCGCAGGAAGCCCTCCTTGTCCGCGTCGAGAATCGCGACGAGCGAGACCTCTGGAAGATCCAACCCCTCGCGCAGCAGGTTGATTCCCACGAGCACGTCGAATTCGCCGCGGCGGAGGTCCCGGAGGATCTGGACGCGCTCGAGCGTGTCGATGTCGGAGTGCAGGTAGCGCACCCGGACGCCGAGCTCGTGGTAGTACTGCGTGAGGTCCTCCGCCATGCGCTTGGTGAGCGTCGTCACCAGCACGCGCTCGCCGCGCTCCACCGTCGCGCGAATTTCCGTCAGCAGGTCGTCCACCTGGCCGCGCACCGGCCGGACCTCGATCTGCGGATCCAGCAGCCCCGTCGGCCGGATGATCTGTTCGACGACGACCCCGCCGCTCTGCTTCAGCTCGTACGGGCCCGGCGTGGCCGACACGAAGACGATCTGGTGAGCCCGCGCCTCCCATTCCTCGAAGGTCAGCGGACGGTTGTCGAGCGCCGAGGGCAGCCGGAAGCCGTACGCGACGAGCACCTCCTTGCGCGAGCGGTCGCCGTGGTACATGCCGCGCACCTGCGGCACCGTCTGATGGCTCTCGTCCACGATCACGAGGGCGTCCCCGGGAAGGTAGTCGAGCAGCGTCGGCGGCGGCGCGCCCGGCGCGCGCCCGGTCAGGTGGCGGGCGTAGTTCTCGATGCCATGGCAGTATCCGATCTCCTTGATCATCTCGAGATCGAACATCGTCCGCTGGTGCAGCCGCTGCGCCTCGAGCACCTTCCCCTCGGATTCGAGGTGGCCGCGGCGCCACTCCAGCTCCGCCCTGATGCTTTCCACCGCGCGCTTCGTGTTCTCGCGCGGCGTCACGAAGTGCGACTTCGGGTAGATCGCCAGCTTGTCGTGCCGGCGGCTCGCCTTGCCGGTCAGCGGGTCGAACGAGACGAGCTCGTCCACCTCGTCGCCGAACAGCTCGACGCGCAGGCCCACCTCCTCGTACGACGGGTAGACCTCGACGATGTCGCCGCGGACGCGGAAGGTGCCGCGCCCGAACTCGTGGTCGTTGCGCTCGTACTGGATCTCGACGAGCTTCCGGAGGATCTGGTCGCGGCTGATCCGCTGCCCGCGCTCGAGCGGCAGCATCATCCCGTAATACGCCTCGGGCGAGCCGAGACCGTAGATGCACGAGACGCTCGCGACGATGATGACGTCACGCCGCTCGAACAGCGAGCGCGTCGCCGAGAGGCGCATGCGGTCGATCTCGTCGTTGATCGTCGCTTCCTTCTCGATGTACGTGTCGCTGGACGGCACGTACGCCTCGGGCTGGTAATAGTCGTAGTAGCTGACGAAGTACTCGACGGCGTTCTCCGGGAAGAATCGGCGGAACTCCTGGTAGAGCTGCGCCGCCAGCGTCTTGTTGTGGACCATCACGAGCGTGGGACGGTTCACGCGCGAGATGACCTGCGCCATCGTGAACGTCTTGCCGGACCCGGTGACACCGAGCAGGACCTGGTACGGGTCGCCGCGGTCGAGCCCCTCCTTCAGCTCATCGATCGCGCGCGCCTGGTCGCCGCGGAGCTCGAACTCGGAGACCAGGGTGAACCGGTCGTACTTCGATGGCATCGAATGGAGTGCTCTCGGGCGCGCAGAACGGCCTCGCCCTAAAAGGCGAATCGTACCACACCGCGCGGGGGAGCGGGGGGAGGGCCGGCTACTTCCGGTAGGGTGCGAAGTACCCCTGGCGCGTCCGCACGCGCGCGTCCTTCAGATCGGGGCGCGTCAGCTTGATCTGGACCTTCCGCCACGCGCCGTCCGTCTTCGCGTTCGTGGACAGGTAGCCGATGCTGTAGCGCGCCCGCAGCTCCGCGACAATCCGCGCGTACATGTCGTCGAGCTGCTCCTTGCCCGTGGGGAAGAACGCCAGGCCGCCGGTCGTCTGCGCGATCTGCTCCAGCCGCATCCGCTGCTCGGTCTTCACGGAGCCGGACTGGTGCGTGAGCAGCCCGATCGCGAACACGGTCACGTCGGAAGCCCTCAGGAGCTCGAGGACGCCGCCGAAATCCAGGTTGCTGCGGGTATCGCCGCCGTCGGTGTAGAGGACCAGCGCCTTGTCGCCGTCCTGATCGAACGCGCCGTCCAGGTACACGCCGAGCGCGTCGTGGAGCGCCGTCCAGCCCTTCGACTTGGTGGCGCGAATGCGCTCGACGAGCCGCGGAAAGTCCGCCTGGCTGTACCTCGCGACCCGGACCTCCGTATCGAAGTCCACGAACGTGATGTCGTGCGCCTCGGGCAGCGCATTGAGGAACTTCACCGCGGCGTTCTGCGAGAAGCGGATGTCGTCGGTCATGCTCTCGGACGTGTCGAACAGGAGCCCGAGATGCAGCGAGGCGAGCGGCTCGCCGAGCGCGGCGGGGTCCCCGTCCTGCGCCGTGCCGCGCCCGCCGTGGAAGAAGATGATCGACTGCGGCTTGCCGTCCTCGAGAATCTGAAAGTCGTCGGCGGTCAGCCCGTGGACGAACCCGCCCCTGGGAGTGGTGACGGCCACGCTGAACCGGACCAGGTCGACACCGCTGCGGAAGACGCGGCGCTGGCCCGACTGCTCCGCGCGCGCCATGGCGCCCGTCACGGCCGCAACGACCACAATCGTTGTCGCCGCCTTCCGCCATCCCAGCATGATCACCCCCCGTGGCTCGTTCGTGCCGCCTGTTCCTGCTCGCAGTACGGGCAGGGACGGTCCTTCGGACGCACCGGACGCGCCGGCACGCCAACGCTCACGGTGTACTCCGGCGCGTCGCGCGTGGCGAGCGCCATCGCACCGACCATCCCGTCCTTCCCCACCGTCATGCCGGCGAGCACCGTCGCGTGGTACGTGATCCGCGCGTGGTCGCGAATCGTGGTCTTGCGCAGGAAGACCCGCGAGATATCGTTGATGTCGTGGGTGTGCGAGTAGATGTTGGCGTAGTCCGAGATGCTCACGCGGTTGCCGATCTCGATCTCGCCGCGATCGTCCAGCAGCACCTGCCGGTGCACCACTACGTCATCGCCGACAGAGAGATTGTATCCGTACGAATACTCGACGAGGTGCCAGATCTTTACGTTGCGGCCGCAGCGCCTGAACACGCGTTCGGCCAGCGTGCGCCGCAGGCGGTGCCCCAGCCATGCGTTCTGGCCCAGGGGGGACCGGTCGAACATGATCCAGAGCCACGTCAGCGGCTTCACCCGCGCGTATTTCTCGGGATCGACGTCGGCATAATACTCGGGCTCGAGCGTGATGTTGCGCGGATCGAAGCTCGCGTAGAGCGCGCCGACGCCGGCCGGAACGGCGCCATCCTCGAGCGCGGCCGCGTCCGCCGGCACTCCGTAGATTTGCGCGATGGCGTCCCGGCAGACGATCGAGCGATCGAGCGCGGCGTCGTCGAGTTTCTCGCGCAATTCCCCCAGAAAACGGTCGAAGACGCGCTCGCCGGCCTCCATCGGCCGCAGCTCGCGGTATGGCATCGAAGCGCCGGACCCGTAGTGCATCGGAGAAGGATACAGGGTTCAGGGTTCACAAACGTCAGAACACCTTATACGCCGTCACCCGGACGACGTGGGTCCCCTCGCTGCCGTCGGAGTTGAGGCCCTTGATCCCGTAGCCCCACTCGGCGCCGAGCAGCAGGCCAAGCGGGCCCGGAACTTCAACCGCGGCGCCGACGCCAGGATACGTCCGATGGCCGCGGCCGAAACCGGGGTCCCGCACGAGCGCGGCGTCCGCGAAACCGTCGAGCCGGATTCGCCCGCCTGCCTGCCACACGAGCGCCGTCCGCAGCGCGCCGCCGCGGTCGTAGCGGATGCCGGCGGACGGATACCCGCGCAAACGGTTGTCGAACGTACCGAACGCGTACCGGCTGAATCGATCGAGGTCGCGCCCCGACATCCACGCGGCCTCGACGCGCGCGAGCAGTCGCGGCGTCAAGACCCACGGCCGGTAGGCGCTCGCGCCGAACCGCTGGAAATCCCCCTGCGCCTCCTGGTCGTCCGTCGCCCCGGGCGCGCCCCACTCGCGCCAGCCCGCGCGGCGCGCGGGGTTCCACCAGGCCTCCAGGCGCCAGCCGGCCCGCTGCGTCTCGACCGCGATCCGGGCGCCGTGGACGACCTGGTCCGCCGGCACGACAAACGTCGCGGCCGTGGACTCGGCGCGGTCGAGCGCGACGTAGTCGAACACGTATTCGGCGCGAGCGGCCGTGCGCGACGTCAGCGCGCGTACGAGGCCCGCCGTGAAGTGCGCGGGCCTCTGCCTCAGGTTTTCGTCGTAACGCTCGCGACCCGCCCGAAACGACCTGTCGTTGTAGCGGGCGAGCATGGCGAACCCGGACCCGGACAGCTGCCAGCGGGTGCCGCCGATCGACGGAGCGTTGAAGGCAAACTGCCCGTACGCGCCGCCGAAGAACGCGTTGAGCTGCGTCCCCGTGCCGAGGAAATCGAAATCGGTGTAGTTCACCCCGGCAAACGGCAGCGGCCGCGTGATGTTCGGATCGATCAGCACGCCGCCGGCCAGCGTCCGGATACGCGTCGCGCGCCCCGCGACCTCCCGCACCGGCGTCGCCTCGTCACGCGTCCCCGCTCCGCGCGCGGGCCGCTGCAGGTAGCGCAGCCCCTGGGGCGTTTCCCGCAGCATGATTGCGTCCGATGCCAGCGCCGCGAGACGTCGCGTCCTGAAGTCAGACGGGTTCACTTCGTGGCGGCGCACGATCATCAGGCGATGGATCGGCGTGGTCACGCCTGCCCCCTGGTACACCTGCCGGATCTCGGACCGCGTCAACAGCCACGCGCGGTCCCCCTCGGCGGCCTGCGGCGCGAACTCCTCGATCTGCTGCGATGACGTGATCGGGCCACGCAGCGCGGTCTGAACGGCGTCCACGCGGACCAGCGCGAAGGTGCGATTGTCAATCCACGCGCGGCCAGCGAACAGGCTTTCGCCGGCGCGCACCGGCTCGAACGCGATGACGTAGCACTCGCGCGCCCTCGCGCGCTCGCGTCCCGCGAGACGGTATCGATACGCGCGCGTCAGGGTGATCGCGAGCGGCGGCGCGGCGGCGCGCTCCGGCTCGATGAGCGGCAGTCTCGGCACGCCCCCGCTCGTGAACGCCACGCCGTTCACGGTGACGTTTCGCTGCGCGATCTCCACCGTCCCCTCTCCCTGGAACATCGTCGTCTCCGCCTGTATCGTGACCGGCGCCGGGAACGCGGGGACCTCGAAGGTCAGCGTCGTATGCGCGTGTGTGATCAGCCGCTGCACGATTCGCTGCTGGCGCGCCGTCGCCGCCTGGTGCCGCGCGACGATCTCGTCGGCTGTGAGCTGCCGCGCGCCAACGACGTCGATGTCTTCGGCGATCGGCGCTTCGGCCGGCGGTATTCGAACGGCCAGGTGCGAGACGCCGGCGGCGGGCAGCCACAATTCGATGCGCCCCCGCGCGTCAGCCGCCAGCACAGGCGCCAGCGGCACGAAGGTGTCGGCCACCGCCGGCGGCCGATCGGCGCCGGCCCCTTCCGCCACGGCGTACGGCTCGGCGCGCGGCGCGGCGAAGGTGATGGCCGCACGGCCGGTCGCCTGCCGCGTGGCCAGCAGCACGGTCTCGAGGGTGTCGGCGCGCTGGAAGGCTGTCACGGTGCAGACGCCGGCTGGCGTGCACTGCGCCGGGTAGTCCGGCAAGGGGACGAGGCGCTCCGGAAAGACCTCCGCGAGCGCGTGCAACGCGCCGAGCTGCTCCGCGGTGAACGGCGCCGGCGGCCAGATGAGCGCCGCTTCCACGCCCGCCGGAAGAGCCGCGCTCATCGCGATCAGTTCGCCGAACGATCGAAAATCGACCGTGGACCAGACGCGCAACCCGGGATTCGTTCGCGTCCAGCGCTCGGCCATGCCATCGCTCAACACGGGCGCGACGACGAAGTCCGCGTACGCAGCGAGACCGCCGGCGAGCAGCGCCTCCAGCATCGAGCCGTCGGCGAGCACGCCCAGCTGCGCCGTGCCGTTCATCCCGCGCAGGTCGGCGAGCGCCCGCCGCGCGGTGAAGCTGGCCCGATCGGCCAGCGGCTCGACCTGGGACAGATCGAGAACGATCGTCCGTGCGCTCTTTCGGGCCCCGGCGCTCGAGCCGATAACCTCCCCGGGCCTGACGACCAGCGCCACAGACTCGGCCCCAGTGCCCGGCCACTGCTCCGGGCGGGCCGAGGGGCGCACGCAGGCGCCGCACGGGGGCGGCTGGGACCAGGCGGGCGCGGCCGGCGCGATCGCCAGAAGCGCGGCCGTAACGGCGTATAATGGTTGTTTGCACGTCATGCGGGTGCATCCAATAGAGCCGGGGGACTGACGTGCGGGCCCTCGCAATCTGCCAGGACGAGCTGGTCATCAGGACGCTGGGTGAGGTCCTGGTGCCGACTTTCGAGGTGGAGTTCCTCGTCGAGAACCGCACGCTCGCGCGGCGGCTCCACGACGCGGGGTTCCAGATCTGGACCGGCGACCCGCGCAGGCTCGACACCTATCTCAAGGCCGACCTTTCGCCCAGCACCTGCGTCATCATCGAGGACAACGGCCGCAGGAGCATCCGCCGCATCATCGACGCGGTGCGTGACGCCGGCGGCACCCTGCTCTACGTGCTCGGCACGCGGTCTTCGACCCGGGTCCCCACGCTGGAGGACGAGAAGGCGGAGGAGGACGTCACCCATCTCGAGCTTGCGGACCTCCTGCGACCTTCCCTGACCACCGAGCTCAGCCGATCGCTCACCCGCGCCAAGGTGCAGCAGTACCAGAGGTACTTCGCGGACGCGGATCGCGTGCTCATCCTGCTGCACAACGATCCCGATCCGGATGCGCTCGCCAGCGGGCTGGCGTTGCGCAACATCCTGCGTCGCACGAAGACGACGGCCATCATCGGCGCGATGCAGGGCGTGACCAGGCCGGAAAACCTGCGCATGGCGAACATGCTCGACATCCAGGTCGAGCGGGTCACGCCGGAGATGTTGCCGGAGTTCGAGCGGCTGGCGACGGTAGACGTGCAGCCGCATTACTTCGGCGGCGTCATCGAGCGCGTGGACCTGGTGATCGACCATCATCCCGAGCAACCCGGCTACAGCGCGGTCTTCAAGGACATCCGCGCCGACTACGGCTCGACCTCGACGATCCTCACCGAGCACCTCCGCGCCGTGGACGTGAACATCTCGGAGCGGACGGCGACGGCGATGCTCTACGCGATCAAGTCCGACACGCTGTTCTTCTCGCGCCACACGAACCGCTCGGACCTCGAGGCGTTCACGTTCCTGTATCCGCTGGCGGACGCCGCGCTCATCCGCAAGATGGAGGGGGCGGAAATCACGATGGACCGGCTGCAGTACGTGTTGCGCGCCACGCAGGTCGGCGCGATGCGCGAGCAGGTCTTCTCGGCATTTCTCGGCGAGGCGGCGCGCGAGGACTTCATCACCTACACCGCCGACTTCTTCCTGCAGCTCGAGAACGTCAAGTGGACGATCATTTCGGGCGTGGTGAACGAGACCCTGATCCTCAGCGTGCGGAACCTGGGGTACTCGCGGAACGCGGGGGAGTTCGTGAAGAAGTACTTCGCGGAGATCGGCAGCGCGGGCGGGCACCGCGCGATGGCGAAGGCGGTCGTGCCGATGGCCCGGTTCCGCGAGAAGTTCGGGGACGGCGACGCGGCCACGATCAGCCGGACGATCCTCGAGCTCACGGAGCAGTTCCTGCGGGAGCACGTCCCTCCCGACCGCAAACGAGAAGTCAGTAAGGTTTCCGGGTTCTAGCGGAGCGGACCCGCGTTCGTGTCCCTGCAACCGCCGGGGGCGCAGGGAACGCAGGGACGCTGATCCGTCCGGGCGCCGCGTTGCCGCGGCGCCCAGACCGCGAGCGCGCGGCGCAAGTCTCCGCGTCCTCCGCGGTAACAAACGGAGCGTGCGGCTGGCGACGCGCTCCGCTACCCCAGCGCGTGGTCGAGATCCTCGATCAGATCCTCCGGATCCTCCAGCCCGATCGACAGCCGCGCCATGCCGCGCGTCACCCCCGCCTGCGCGAGCTGCTCGTCGGTGTGACCCCACTGTGACGTGAGCACTGGGAGGCTGCACAGGCTCTCGACGCCGCCCAGGCTCGCGGCGCGCTGGATGACCTGCAGACGATCGTAGAACCGCGCGGCACGCTCGTAGCTGCCACCGAGATCGATGGTGACCATCCCGCCGAAACCGCTCATTTGCCGGCTCGCGATCGCGTGGTCCGGGTGCGACTCGAGCCCGGGGTAGTACACCTGCGTCACGCGCGCGTCCTGCTCCAGCCATCGAGCCACCGCCATCGCGTTCGCGTTGTGCCGCTCCATGCGGACGGCCAGCGTTTTCAGGCCCCGGGCGAGCGCGTACGCCGGTTGGGGATCAAGCACCGTGCCGAGCAGCCGCCGGGTCTGCGTCGCGCGCTGGATGAGCTCGGCGGGTCCGGCGAGCACCCCGGCGGTCACGTCGCTGTGCCCATTGAGATACTTCGTCGCGCTGTGCATCACGATGTCGATCCCCATGGCGAGCGGCCGCTGGTTGATCGGTGTCGCGAAGGTGTTGTCGATCACGGAGAGGACGCCCCGTTCGCGGCACGCGGCCGCGATCGCGGCGACGTCCACGCACCGCAGCGTCGGGTTGATCGGCGACTCGAACCACAGCAGCCGCGTCTTCGGGCCGAGCACGTCGCTCGGGGACCGCAGCTGCTCGATCGTCACGAACCTGGGGTGGACGCCGAACCGCGAGAGCAGGTCGTGCAGCAGGTGCAGCGTGCCGCCGTAAATCGCCGCGCTGCAGACGACTTCGTCTCCCGCCTGCACGAGCGACATCAGCGCCGTGGCCGTGGCGGCCATGCCGGAACTGAACACCGCCGCCGCGCCGGCCCCCTCAGCGGTCGCGAGCCGCTGCTCCGCCGCGACGACGGTCGGGTTCTCGTACCGGGAGTACAGGAACTTCTCGGTCTTTCCTTCCGCGTACTGCCGCACCTGCTCCGCCGACTCGAAAACGAACGTCGTCGTCTCGTAGATCGGCACCGTGAGGGGCGCCGCCGGGTCCGTCGGCTTCTTCGGCTTGATCAGGCTGGTCGCTGGTTTCATCAGGGGGTTCCCGTCCTCTGCGCGACCGCCTCGCCGCTGGCGCCGACGATCGGCTCGATGAACTGCCGGTACGCGTCTTCGTACCCGCGATCGATCAGCTCGGCGAGCGTCTGGTGGCGGTCGGAGCGCGCGTCGTAACAGCCGGCGAAGTCCAGCGGCCCGAGCGCGTTGTGCTGCGGCCGGACCTGGAACAGGCCGCCGGGAAAAAGGCGAAGCGACGAAGCGGCGGCCTGCGCATCTCGCAGCGCGGCCGATTCGGCTGCCACGAGGACCTCGCCGCCGCGGCCACGGGCGTCGCCCCGCGCGGGCGACAGCGCGTGCGGGCCGACCAGCGCGGGGGCCGCCGAGACGACGACGACCTGTTCGACTCCGGCGGCCGCGACCTCCTCGAGGAGCCGCGCCGAGGCGGCCGGCCGGTCGCACAGCCGGTGCGACTCGCCGCGCCAATACGCCTCCGGCGCGAAAGTGATGATGTGGGGATCGGTCGCCAGGGGCAGGGCCAGCGCGCCGGCGAGCGCGTCGAGCGCGTGATCACGCCCGACACCGGTGAGGTCGAGATTGTCCGCCACCCGGCGGTCCCCTTCGACCGCACGCCGCCCAAAAAGGCGGGAACGGTGCGGCTCGGCGAGCAGCGCGAAGGTGAGGTCGCGGCGCGCGTCCAGATCGTGCGCAACGATGAGCAGCTCGCGGAACCCGGGCTGGCCGACGTTCTCGGCGAGCATCTCCGCGTAGCGCCGGCTAGTCTCACGCGCATCCGGCATCGCGATCGGCGCCGCGCCGCGGATCAGGTCCCAGAGCGCGGCGGCGGCGCGCGCCACCATGGGACGCGCGTCGAGCGGCGCGCCGACGAGCGAGGCCAGGCCGGTCAGCTCGTGCCGCGCGCCGCGGCGCCGCGCGGACCATGCGGCCGCGACAAGGATCAGGATGGCGGCGATCGTCGCCAGCATCGCCAGGCGCGGGACGATCGTCGGCAGCGCCGTCGGATCGAAAAGCGTGGCGAGCAGACGACCGGCGGCGCCGTTGGTTGCCAGGCTGGCCCCGGTGGCGCCCGCCAGCGCGAGCGTCCAGCCGATCAGGTACATCGCCGCGACCCCCGCCAGCAGCGCAACCGGCAGCGCCAGGCAGGCGGCGGCAACCGCGAGCGCCCAGCCCGCCGCCCGCAGGCGCGGGCGCAGCCCGTAGAGCGCGTTCGCACCCTTGCCCCGCCAGACGCCATCCGCCTCCCACAGGCGGGCACTGCCGTCGATCGCGGCAAACATCGCGCCGAGCGCGCCGGCACCGCGGCCAGCAATGAGATCCACCCGGACGCCCGCTTCATGCAGCGCGCGCAAGACCCCGGCGTGGTACGCCCCGGCGGTGCCGCTGCCCGTCAGCACGACCGCGGTGCGTAGCGCCGGAGAGTACGGCGACTCGCTCATTCGGCGTCGGTGTGGATCGTTACGAGCCTGGTGATCTCAAAGCGGCGTGTCCCGGCCGGCGTGCGGACCTCGACTTCGTCCCCCTCCTCGCGATTGAGGAGCGCGCGGCCGATCGGCGACGCGGTGGAAATCCAGCCCTTCTCCGCGTCCGCGTCTTCGGGCATGACGAGCTGGTAAACCGTCTCGGGCCCTCCGTCTTCGCGAAGGTGGACGGTACTGCCGAACCCCACCCGGTCGCGCGGAATCCGATCGAGGTTCATGAGCGCGATCTCGCCGATCCGCTTCTGGAGCATCGAAATGCGCGACTCGACGAGCCGCTGTCGCTCCTTGGCGGCCTGGTACTCGGCGTTCTCGCTCAGATCGCCGTGCTCGCGGGCGCGCTTGATCTCCTTCGGAAGCTCGCTCTTGAGTTCCACCCGGAGCTGCGCCAGTTCGTCCTCAAACTTCTTGATCAACCGTGCTTTCATACAGCGTGACGCCTTCAAATAATAGAATAGCCCCGGGGCGAGATGGAAACCATCGCCAGCCGCCACAACGCGGTCGTCAAGACGTTCCGGGCGCTCGCCCGGCGCCGCGCGGCGGGCAACACGCATGTGCTCCTCGAAGGGGAGCACCTCCTCGAAGAGGCGCTGGCCGCGGGAATCCACGTCAGCACGGCCGCCCTGGCTTCGCGGGTGCTCACGCGGGTGGTGGACGCCGACGAGGCGAGCGTCGCCCGGCTGGCCGAGCGGCTGAAGCGGCACGGCGCGCGTGTCCTGTCGGTGAGCGAGAGCGTCATGGCCGCGATGAGCCCGGTCCAGACCCCCTCCGGCGTCGTCGCCATCGCCGAGGTCTCGCCGCCTCAGCTCGAGCGCGTGGTGGACGGCGCCCTGCCGCTCGTCCCGCTGCTGGCGGGCGTGCAGGATCCCGGGAACCTCGGCGCCGTCGTGCGCACCGCCGAGGCGGCGGGCGCCACGGGGCTCGTGGTCTGTCCCCCTTCGGCGGACCCCTACGGGTGGAAGGCGCTGCGCGGAGCGATGGGCAGTACGTTCCGGCTGCCGGTGCCCGAGCGGGTGCCGCTCCACGAGGCGCTGCTCGCCGCGCGCCGCCGCGGCCTCACCATCGCCGCCGCCGTTCCGCGCGGCGGCACGTCCATGCACGCGTTCGACTTCCGCCGCCCGCTCGCGCTGATGCTCGGTGGCGAGGGGACCGGGCTCGGGAGCGCCGAGCTCGATCACGCCGACGAGCGGGTGACGATTCCGATGTGCGCGCCCGTCGAGTCGCTGAACGTGTCGGTCTCCGCCGCGCTGATCCTGTACGAGGCGTTCCGGCAGCGGACCCACACCCCATGAACGGGCTCTTCGACGATCCTCCTTCCTCGGGCGGCCCGGGACAACCCGCCAGCACCGTCGCCGCTCCGCTCGCCGAGCGAATGCGCCCGCGCACGCTCGACGAGGTGGTCGGGCAGGGGGCGATTCTCGCGCCGGGCCGCCCGCTGCGCGAAGCGATCGAGCGCGACACGCTGCAATCCATCATCCTCTGGGGACCGCCGGGCACCGGTAAGACGACGATCGCCCGCGTCATCGCCACCGCCACGAAAGCGGACTTCGTGGCGTTCAGCGCCGTCCTCTCCGGCGTCAAGGAAATCCGCGCGGTGATGGAACGGGCGGAAGACACGCGGCGGCGGCTCGGACGACGGACCATCCTGTTCGTGGACGAGATCCACCGCTTCAACAAGGCGCAGCAGGACGCCTTTCTGCACCACGTCGAGGCCGGGGACATCGTGCTGGTGGGCGCCACGACCGAAAACCCGTCCTTCGAGGTGAACTCAGCGCTCCTGTCGCGATCGAAGGTGTTCGTCCTGCAGCCGCTCGACGAGGCCGCCATCGTCACGATCCTCGAGCGCGCCGTCGAAGACGAAGAGCGCGGGGTCGGCGCGATGGGAATCGAGGTGGACGCGGGGGCCCTGCGGGGGATCGCGCAGTACGCGAACGGCGATGCGCGCGTGGCGCTGAACACGCTGGAGATGGCGGCCGCCCTGGTCGGGTCGGGCGACGGCCAGCCATCACCTGCGAGGATCGACTCCACCATCGTCGCCGACCTGCTGCAGAACCGCATGCTCCTGTACGACCGCGCGGGAGAGGAGCACTACAACCTGATCTCCGCCCTGCACAAGTCGATGCGCAACAGCGATCCGGACGCGGCCGTCTACTGGCTCGCTCGAATGGTGGAGGCGGGCGAGGACCCGCTCTACATCGCGCGGCGGCTGGTGCGGTTCGCGTCCGAGGACATCGGCAACGCCGATCCGCAGGCGCTCAGCATCGCGGTCGCGGCAAAGGACGCGGTGCACTTCATCGGGATGCCGGAGGGGAACACCGCGCTCGCCCAGGCGGCGATTTACCTCGCCACGGCGCCCAAGAGCAACGCCGTCTACCGCGCTTACCTCGACGCGGCGGACTCCGCCAGGCGCGAGCAGGCTGAGCCCGTGCCGCTGCACCTGCGCAACGCGCCCACGCGCCTGATGAAGGAGCTAGCCTACGGGAAGGACTACCAGTACGCGCACGACAATCCCGACGCGGTCACGGACATGACCTGCCTCCCCCGCTCACAGCAGGGCAGACGGTATTACCGCCCCGTCGAGCGAGGCTTCGAGCGCGAGATCATCAAGCGGCTGGAGTACTGGGAGAAGCTCAGAAAAAAGACGGAGTGAAGTTGGTGATTTTGCGATTTGGTGATCTGTTTTAGATCGCCAAATCACCAGATTGCCAAATCGCCAAGTTCCCGGTTGGCGCTCAGTTCGCGCCCAGTTCGGCCAGGCGAAGGGTTGGCACCTTGCGGAACATCTCGGCGCGCAGCGGCAGGATGAACGAGAAGCGATAGTCCCCCTGCATCCGCCCGACCGGAATGCCGACGAGCGCGCCGTCGCGGTTGAGCACGCCGCCACCCGAGACACCGGGGTGGCCATCGGTCAGGCACGTCACCAGGTCGTTGGTGGTCCGCTGGCCCACGTACCCGGTCGAGAGGATGATCCCCTTCGAGTAGTCGTTGCCGAGACGGAAGATCGGATCTGCGAACTCGTACGGGAAGCTCAGATCGACCGTCAGCGCCGGCAGGTCCACCTGGTCGTTCACCTTCAGGACCGCCCAGTCTCCGGGATCCACCTCGGCCGACGCTTCGCCATGATCGACGACGCGCGCGCGGACCGCGCGGCCGTGGAGCATGAGCTTCACCGACGTGATCTTCCTTGCTTCGCGTCCCTCTCTGGGAGCATCGAGCGCCACGACCGCGTGCTTCACGGTGATGAAGTGCCCGTCGCCCAGGTAGCCCGCCGTGCCGTAGCTGCTGCCGCCGCGGTTATCGTAGGAATACAGCTCGACGAAGCTCTCCTTGCGGGACTTGAGGAGCCGGAGCGGCAGCAGACCCATCTCCGCCTGCAGTTGCCGCTTGATGTCCTCGACAATCGTGGACCGCGTCCCCTCCGGCATTGGGGCAGGCGCGGCGCTGGTGGCGCGGCCGCTGGTGCCGGTGGCCTTGAGCACCTCGGCGCGCTTCAGCGACGCGAGCTCGGTGGCGAGCGTTTCGAGGCGCTGGTCGCCGGCGATTGCCTGCCGCGCACCCCAGTAGCTTCCGATCGCGAAGCACGCAAGCGCGAGCATCGAAGCGATCGCGGTGAACAGCACGGGTCGTGACATGGATGGCTCCCTGGAACGCCTGCCGACGCCCGGCGGCACGGGCACACGAAGAGCCGCGCCGGATGCCGCGTCAGCTCTCAGGCGTGACGCTCAGTTGCTGGGATGATGCGAATGTAGCAGCGTGATGCGCGGGTGTCAACGAATGTTTTCACGCACGAGTTGCGGATTAATTCACATTCGCTGGAAGTTTCGCTCGATCTCGCGGCGCGTGAGCCGCAGCACCACGGGGCGGCCGTGCGGGCACACCGTGGAGTACGCCGTCCGGCGCAACTCGTCGAGGAGAAACTGCATCTTCTCGCGCGTCAGCGGGTAGTTGGCCTTGACGGCGGCGTGGCAGGCGGTGGTCGCCGCGATGCGGCGCAGCGCGTCTTCGACCCGCGAACCGCGGTCCAGCCCCTCGAGATCGTCCGCCAGCGCACGGATCGCGCTTTCGCACTCGGAAGGAGCGAGCAGCGCCGGCACGGCCGACAGCCGGACGCTGCCGCCGCCGAACTCCTCGATCTCGAACCCGAACCGCTCGAGGGCGTCCGCGTGGCTCACGAGCGACTGACGCTGCGAGGCCGACAGTTCGACCAGCACCGGCCCGAGCAGCCGCTGGCTTTCGAGGCGCCCGGCCGTCAACCGTTCCATCACCTGCTCGAACAGTACGCGCTCGTGCGCGACATGCTGATCGATGATCGCGACTCCCTCATCGTCGATGGCGATGATGAACGTGTCGCGAAACTGGCCGAGCGGGATCATGGGACGGATCGAACGCGGATCGATGGCGTGGGCCTGCACCGCGGCACCCGCGTCGCGTTCCCCCTCCGGCCCCCACCACCGCGACGCCACGCTCGCCCCGGCGAGCACGCCCGGAATGCTCTGCGCCAGCGGCTCGCTCGGTGGCGCCGAGACTGCCCGCAGCTGCAGTTCCGGCGCGGGCCCCTGGCCCAGGGCATCCGCCAGCCCGCGCCGCAGCACTTCGTGCACGAGCGAGGACTCGAGGAAGCGCACCTCCGCCTTGGTCGGGTGGACGTTGACGTCCACGCGGTCCGGGGCCATCTCGATGAACAGGTGCACCTCGGGGCTCCGCTCCTTGATCGTCGCGTTCGAGTAGGCCTCGCCGATCGCATGGGCGATGGTGCGGTCGCGCACGATCCGGCGGTTCACGAACACGTTCTGCGGTCCCCGCACCGGCCCCTGCTCCGCCAGCGCGGCGACGTAGCCAGTGATGCGCATCCCGCCCGCGTCCTTGCGGAGTTCGACGAGGTCGGGGCGCTCGCCGTAGAGCTGAAAGAACCGCTCGCGAAGCCCCTGCGCCGGCGGACACTGCAGCGTCGTGCGGCCGGCGCTGGTCAGGGAGAACCCTGCCTCCGGGTACCCGAGCGCGAGCTGCGTGACGACGCGCGAGACCTGGGCGGACTCGGCGGCGTCGGACTTGAGGAACTTGCGGCGCGCGGGCAGGTTGTAGAAGAGGTCCGCGACCTCGATCCTGGTTCCCTCTGGCGCGCCAACCTCGCGCACCGACGCGACCGCGCCGCCGTTCACGCGGATCTCGGTGCCGCATTCCGCTCCGTGCGTGCGGGTGCGCAGCACAAAGTGCGAGACGGATGCGATGCTGGGCAGCGCCTCGCCCCTGAACCCGAGCGTCGAAATTGCGCTGAGGTCCTCGGCGCAGCGGATCTTCGACGTGGCGTGCCGTTCGATCGCGAGCCGCGCGTCATCCGGGTCCATTCCCACGCCGTCGTCTTCGACCGAGATCAGCTTCTTTCCGCCCAGCTCGATGGTCACCGAGATGCGGCGCGCGCCCGCGTCGAGTGCGTTCTCGATCAGTTCCTTGGCGACCGAAGCCGGTCGCTCCACCACCTCGCCGGCGGCGATCTGGTTCGCGAGCTCCGGGGGAAGACGGATGATCACAGCCATTCGTTGTGCCGGAACCACCACAGCATGAAGCCGACGACCGCTCCCATAATGCCGAGGAGAATCCAGAACGTGGCGTGCGAGCCGAACCCGAAGTCCGGCAAGTCGACGTTCATCCCGAACAGGCCGGTGATGAACGTCAGCGGCATGAAGATGGTGGCGATCACGGTCAGGATCTTCATGACGCTGTTCAACTGGTTGGAGATGTTGGACAGGTGGGCCTCGACCAGGCTCGTCATCCGGTCCTGGAACATGAGGGCCTCGTCGCTCAACCGGACCAGGTGGTCGTACACGTCGCGGAAGCGGTAGCTCACCTGGGGGTCGATCAGCTCGAACTCGCGCCGCCCGAGCCGCCCGAGCATGTCGCGCTGCGGCAGCACGACCTGTCGCAGCGAGACGATGTCGCGCTTCATCTCGATGATGGCCCGGATCATGTTCCGCCGGGGCCGGGTGAAGACGTCGCGTTCCAGCCTGTCCATCCGTTTTTCGAGCCTGTCGACCTCGGGACGGTAGTTGTCCACGAGCGTGTCCACGATGCGGTGCATCAGGCCGGCCGGCCCCTCGGCCAGCAGGTCGCTGTTGCGGCCGGCGAGTTCGCGTATCTGCTGGACCGACCGCGACCGGCCATCGTGCACAGTCACCAGATACCGCGTGCTCAGGAAGAAGTCGATGTCGCGCGTCGCGAACCCGCGCTTCGCCTTCGCCTTCTCGAAGTCGATCCCGTGAAGGATGACGTACAGGAACCCCTCGTAGAGATCCACTTTCGGATGATGTGTCGTGGCTAGCGCGTCCTCGACCGCCAGCTCGTGGAACTTGAACACGTCCACGAGCACGCGCGCCTCTTCCGGCGTGGGTCGCGCGAGATCGACCCAGAAGACCGCGTCGCTGTGCGGCCGCAGCCACTCGGGATCCACCCGATCGGCGGTACGGACCTGCCCCCCGGCGCGGACGAGGACAAAGATCATCTGCTGCTTGTCAAAGGATATTAGTCTCCCACCTTCACATTCAGCGCCGCCTGCGCGGCGGCGAGGCGCGCCACGGGAATGCGGTACGGCGACGCGGACACGTAGTCGAGGCCCACCTTCTCGAAGAAGTGGATCGAGGACGGATCGCCGCCGTGCTCGCCGCACACGCCGAGCTTCAGGTCCTTGCGCGCGCTGCGCCCCTTCCTGGACGCGATCTCGACGAGCTGGCCGACGCCCGTCGTGTCGAGCGAGGCGAACGGGTCCTTGTCGAGGATCTTTTTTTCCTGGTAAACCCCGAGGAACTTGGCCACGTCGTCGCGCGAAAAGCCGAAGGTGAGCTGCGTCAGGTCGTTGGTGCCGAACGAGAAGAACTGCGCCTCCTGCGCGATCTCGTCGGCCGTCAGGGCGCCGCGCGGCACCTCGATCATCGTGCCGACGAGATACTGGATCGTCACGCCGGTCTCGCGCATCACCTCGGCCGCCACGCGATCCACGATCACCTTCTGGTCGCGCAGCTCCTTCACGGCGCCCACGAGCGGGATCATGATCTCGGGCACCACCTTCAGCCCTTCCTTGTTCAGCCGGCACGCCGCCTCGATGATGGCGCGTGTCTGCATCTCGGTGATCTCCGGGTAGGTGATCCCGAGGCGGACGCCGCGGTGCCCGAGCATCGGGTTGAACTCGTGGAGCTGCTCGACGCGCTGCAACAACCTCCGCTTCTCCTGCAGCTCGTGCCCGCCCTGCCCTTTCGCCTCCATCCGCGCGATCTCCACCATCAGGTCCTCGCGCCTCGGCAGGAACTCGTGCAGCGGCGGGTCGATCGTGCGGATCGTGACGGGCGAGCCGTGCATCGCCTTGAATACGCCGTAGAAATCCCCGCGCTGCAGCGGGAGCAGCTCGTCGAGCGCCGTGCGCCGGTCCCGCTCGTTGTCCGCGAGAATCATGCGCTGCACGATCGGGATTCGCCCCTCGCCGAAGAACATGTGCTCCGTGCGGCACAGACCGATGCCGCGCGCGCCGAACGCGTAGGCGGTCTCGGACTGATCAGGCTGATCGGCGTTCGCGCGGATGCCCATGCGGCGGTACTGGTCCGCCCACTCGAGCAGCCGGGCGAACCGCCGGTAGATATCGGACTGCGACGGCTTCATCTGCCCCGCGATGACCTGCAGGATCTCGCTCGGCTTCGTCTGCATCCGCCCGATCTTCACCTCGCCGGTCAGGCCGTCGAAGGAGACCCAGTCCCCTTCCTTGACCGTCTGACCGCCGACCGTGAACGTCTTCTCCGGTTCGCGGATGTCGAGCTGCCCGGCGCCAACGACCGACGGTTTGCCCATCTGGCGGCCGACCACCGCCGCGTGCGACGTCATCCCTCCGGTCGCGGTGAGCACGCCCTGCGACACGAACATGCCGTGGATGTCGTCGGGGACGGTTTCCTTGCGGACGAGCACCACGGTCTTGCCCTGGCGGGACCACTCCACCGCCGCGTTGGCGTTGAACACGACCTGCCCTGACGCGGCGCCGGGGGACGCCGGCAGCCCGCGCGTGGCCACGGGGAGTTCCTTCCACGCCTTCGGATCGAAGACGGGGGCGAGAAGCTGGGACAACGACTCGGGATCGACCTGCAGGATCGCGTCTTTCGGCGTGATCAGCTTCTCGTCCACGAGGTCGGTCGCGACGATCACGGCCGCGTACCCCGTGCGCTTGCCGTTGCGGGTCTGCAGCATGTAAAGCCGCTCGTCCTGGATCGTGAACTCGAAGTCCTGGACGTCACGGTAGTGACGTTCGAGCCGGGTCGTAATCTGGCGAAGCTGTTTGTACGCCTGCGGCATCAGCTTCTCGAGCTCGGCGATCGGCTGCGGCGTGCGTATGCCCGCGACGACGTCCTCCCCCTGCGCGTTGACCAGGAACTCGCCGTAGAACTCCTTGGCGCCGGTCGCGGGGTTGCGCGTGAAGCCGACCCCGGTCGCCGATCGGTCGCCGGTGTTGCCGAACACCATCATCTGGATATTGACGGCGGTGCCGATGTGGTCGGGAATCTCGTAGATGCGGCGGTACTCGATCGCGCGCGGGTTGTTCCACGAGCGGAACACCGCGTCGCGGGCGCCGCGCAGCTGCGCGAGCGGATCCTGCGGGAAGTCCTTCCCTGACTTCTCGCGCACCACACGCTTGTACCGCTCCACGACTTCGCGCAGCGCGTGCTCATCGAGATCCGTATCGACGCGCGCGCCGCGCTGCTTCTTCACCGCGTCGAACTCGTGCTCGAAGGCGTCCTTCGGGATTTCGAGGACGACGTTGCCGTACATCTGGATGAAGCGGCGGTAGCTGTCATACGCAAAGCGCGCGTTCTTCGTGCGCTTCTTCAGCCCTTCGACGGTCCGGTCGTTCAGGCCGAGATTCAGGATCGTGTCCATCATGCCCGGCATCGAGAACTTCGCGCCCGAACGCACCGAGACGAGCAGCGGGTTGTTCACGTCCCCGAGCTTCGCGCCCGCGGCCTTCTCGAGCTTCTTCAGGTTTTCGAGCATCTGCTCGTCCACCGGCTTCGGCGTTCGCCGGTGCTGCTGGTAGTAGAGCGTGCAGGCCTCGGTCGAAATGGTCAGGCCCGGGGGCACGGGCAGGCCGGCGTTGGTCATCTCGGCGAGCCCGGAGCCCTTGCCGCCGAGCAGGTCCTTCATGTTGCGGTTGCCGTCCGCCTTGCCGTTTCCGAAGAAATAGACGTACTTGCCCGACCTGGCGGCCCGTGGCGCGGGAACGGCGGTGCCGCGGGTTCCCGTGCGTGACGTGGTCGCGGCCCGCTTCAGGCGGGCGGTGCGGGAGAAGATCCTGCGTGCGAGTGACTTGGCCATACGTATCGGCTACTCCGGTTGAGGGGCGATTTCAGAAATATCGGCGAGCTGCAAAACGAGATCCCGCAGCTCCGCCATCAACGTGAGGCGCGCGTGCCTGAGCGCCGCGTCCTCCACCATGACGAAGACCTCCGTGAAGAACCGGTCCACCGCCGGGCGCAGCGCGGCGATCTCGCCGAACGCGCGGCGGTAGTCCCCGGCGGTGATGGCGAGCGCTGCCGCGGGTCGGACGCGATCGAGCTGTTCGAGGAGCGCCTGCTCGGCCGGCTCCTTCAACCGCGCGCGATCCAGCGCGCGCGCGGACGCCGGCTCGGCATCGAGCTCCCGCGCGATGTTCTTCACGCGTTTGAAGAGCACCGCGAGCGCCTGGAAGTCCTCGGAGCGGCGGACGTCCTGGAGCGCGTCGGCGATGCGGCGCGCCCGGAAGGGGCTGACGTCCCAGTGCTGCGTCACCGCGCGGACCGTTTCGATCGGGTAGCCGCGCTGCTCGAGCGCGAATCGCGTCCGCTCCAGGACGAAGCCGCCAAAGTAGGACGTGTCTCCCCACGGATCCTCGTTCTCGCCGAACTGACGTCCCGCCGCCTCGCAAAGCCCCTGCAACCCGACTTCCATGCGCAAACCGGTTAGTTCCGGCAGATCCATCAGGGTCCGCACGACCCCCTGCATCTGCCGGCGAATCCCGAAGGGATCCCGCGAGCCCGTCGGACGCTCGCCGGCCCGGAAGAGCCCGACAACCGTGTCCAGCTTGTCCGCCAGCGACACCGCGGCCCATGCAATGGCCGCATCGAGCAGATCGGCGCGACGCGGCGGCGCGTCCGGCTCCACGGCAATCGGCAGGTAGTGGTAGTAAATCGCTTTCCAGATCTGCTCCGGCTGCCCCTCTTCACGCGCGTAGATGCCACCCATCACGCCCTGCAGCTCGGGGAACTCGAAGACCATGTCGGTGGTCAGGTCGGCCTTCGCCAGGCGGGCGGCGGTCGCCGCGAACTCCGCGTGCTCCGGTTTCCGGAAGACATCGGACGCGATCGATCGGGCGAGCGAGGAGATCCGCTCCGCCTTCGCGCGGTAGCTTCCCAGCTGCTTGTGGAACAGGAGCGTGTCGAGGCGATCGAGCCGCGCGGCAAGGTTCGTGCGCCGGTCGCTGTCCCAGAAGAACTTCGCGTCCCGCAGGCGGGCGGCAAGAACGCGCTCCGCGTTGGTGGCAATCGTGCGCCGGTCCTGCGGCTCCGTATTCGTCACAGCGAGGAAGGCCGGCTTCAGTTTTCCCTCGTCGCTCACCACCGGGAAGAAATGCTGATGATGGATCATCGTCGTCGTCAGCACTTCGGGCGGAAGCTCGAGGAACTTCGGGTCGAACGCGCCGGCGACGACCGACGGGTATTCGACGAGGTCGGGCACCTCCTGCAACAGCTCCGCCTGCCCCATCGGCATGACGCGCGCGCCAAGGCGCCGCGCGTGCATGTCCAGCTCGCGCGTGATCCGTTCACGGCGCTCCGTTCGATCGAGCAGGACGAAATGTTCGGCGAGCTTCGCCTTGTACTCGTCGAAGTTGCGGACTTTGATCGAGCGCCCCGGACGTCCGCTCGTCGCCAGGAACCGGTGCCCGTAGGTCAGCGCTCCCGACTCGATCTCCTGCACGTTCGGCCCGCGCGCGAGCTCGGTCCGGCCGATCGTGTAGGGCACGACGCGCCCGCCGTAGAGGAACAGGAGCCAGCGGATCGGACGGCCGAAGGGGAACTCCCCCTTGCCGTCGCCGAGCTCGGCGTCCCACCGCATCGGTTTCGGGAAGGAGACTTCGCGGAGGATTCCCGTGATTACGCCGGCAAGCACGTCGGCGGCCGCGCGGCCGCGCACGCGCCGGTTGTACGCCAGGTATTCCCCCTTCGGCGTGGAGACGCGCATGAGGTCACCGACCTCCGCACCCTGCTTCCTGGCGAAGCCGATGGCGGCCGGTGTCGGCTCGCCGTCCCGGAACGCGGCGGACACCGGCGGACCCGTGATGACTTCCTCGAGATCCTCCTGCCGCTCCGCCACGCGCGCGACCCTAACGGTCAGGCGCCTCGGCGTCGAGAAGGTCTCTGCGGGATCGGACTTCAGGCGGAACTCGACGAGCTTCGCGTCGGTGCGTTCCTTGAGCTGGCGGGTCACACCGGGCAGCCACGAGGCCGGCAGCTCCTCGGTCCCGATCTCGACGAGTAGTTCCCGGTCCACTGCTACTCCCTGACGTATCGGCGGTCCTGCTCCAGAGGATTCACTCGGTTTCCCCGCCGGGGGCGCGAGCGCTCCTGGCCTCTGGTACCCGACCTCTCACCTCGAGCACGTCCTCGAGCACCTGGTCACTGGCCTCCGGCGCCTGGCCTCTGACCTCTGGCACCTGGCCTCTGACCTCTGCCCCCTGGCCCCTGGCCTCTGTTCCCTGGCCCCTGGTCTCTGGCTCCACCCACGCCTTCGCGATCGCCACCGCGAGCTGGCGCACACGGAGGATGTACGCGGCGCGCTCGGTGACGCCGACGCTGCCGGACGCATCGAGCACGTTGAACGCGTGCGAGCACTTCAGGCAGTACTCGAGCGCGGGCAGGATGAGGCCCGACGCGAGCAGCCGCTGGCCGAACGCGAAGTACTCATCGAACCACTTCCGGTGCTGCTGGGCGAACTCGGCGCGAGGCATGTCCACCTGGCCGAAGGCGTACTTCGACTGCTCGACCTCGTCGCGGTGACGCACGGCGCGATACCTCACGCCGGGCGCCCACAGCAGGTCGTACACGTCATCGACGCCCTGGAGCGCCATCGCGAGCCGCTCCAGACCGTAGGTGAGCTCCACCGAGATCGGGGCGAGGTCCAGGCCGCCGGCCTGCTGGAAGTAGGTGAACTGCGTGATCTCGAGGCCGTCGAACATCACCTGCCAGCCGATGCCCCACGCACCCAGCGTGGGTGACTCCCAGTTGTCTTCCTCGAACCGGACGTCGTGCGTGCGCAGGTCGATGCCGCACGCCTCGAGGCTTTGCAGGTAGAGCGCCTGCACCTCGTCGGGCGCGGGCTTGAGGATCACCTGGAACTGGTGGTGCTTGAAGAGGCGGTTCGGGTTTTCGCCGAAGCGGCCGTCCGCCGGCCGCCGCGACGGCTGCACGTACGCGACGTTCCACGGCGTGGGTCCGAGCACGCGGAGGAAGGTCTCGGGGTGCATCGTGCCCGCGCCGATCTCGGTGTCGAGCGGCTGCTGGAGCAGGCACCCGCGCGACGCCCAGAACTCCGACAGCTTGAAGACGAGATCCTGCAGCGTCATTTATGTCGCGTACCCTGCGGCGCCCCGCGTCATCTGAGCTCGCGCAGCACGCGCGCGCTCTTCAGCTCTTTGTCCAGGTGCGAGGCAATCAGCCGCCGGTGCGCCAGCTCCAGCTCGCGCGCCGCGCGGACCGGCAGCGCCGCCGTGACGACGCCCTCGGGCGTCAGCCGTCGCGCCGCGCGGAGAAACCCCACAGCGTCGGCCGACAGCGCGGCCGAGGCGCCGGGATGCGCCGATGCGCAGCGCCGGCACAGCATCACCCGGTCCCGAAGCACCACCGCCGCGCCGTGCTCCAGCGACTTGCCGCAGTCGGGGCACGCCTGGAGCGACGGATACACCCCCTGCAGACGCAGCAGCCAGTACTCGAAGTATCGCGCCAGCGCCTCGACCGGCGCGCCGGCTGCCAGCGCATCGAGCGCCGACGCGCCAAGGCGATAGAGCGTCTCGTTGGGGTCCGCTTCCTGCGCCCATTCGTCGATCAGTTCGGCAAAGTAGCCCACGCAGCTCAGCGCGGTCGCGTCGCAGGCCGGCCCGAGTGACAGCGGCGAGCGCGACGGCTCCATATAGTTGATCCGCACGAGCTCGCGGTTCTCGCGCTCGTAATACGCGATCTCGCCGCGCGTCAGGGGCTCGAGCGCGCCCACGAAACGCGACCGCGGTCGCCGCGCCCCCTGCGCCACGCCGCGCTTCTTGCCGCGATCGCGCGTCAAGAAGACGACGATCCGATCAGCTTCGCCGAGCTTGTAAGTACGAAGGACGAGGGCTTCGGACCGGTACACAGGCACAGCGGCATCTCGGGACCCGGGCGACCGGACGATCGTCACCCCAGCCATCCCTCAAGCGATCGGGTCATTCTATCCCGCCTACCCGGGTCTCTGCAGGAAGCGCAGGAAGATCGTCCCCAGCCCGAGAAACGAAAAGAAGCCGAAGACATCGGTCAGCGTGGTGATGAATACCGACGAGGCGAGCGCGGGGTCGATCTTCATCGCGCGCAGGGCGAGCGGGATAAGCGTCCCAGCCGTGGCGGCGATGAACATGTTGATGATCATCGCGAGGGCGAGCACGATGCCCAGGTAGGGGTTCCCCTGCAGCGCCCACGCGCCGAGCGCCGCGATCGTGCCGAGGGCGAAGCCGTTGCCCAGGCCGACAACCGCTTCTTTCATCAGCGCCTTGCGGCTGTTGCCCCATGTCAGCTCGCCGATCGCGATCCCGCGGACGATGACCGTGAGGGTCTGCGTCGCAGCGTTGCCGCCCATGCCCGCGACAATCGGCATGAACACCGCCAGCGCCACCCATTGCGTGATTGTGCCCTGGAACACGGCAACCACCGACGCCGCGACGAACGCGGTGACGAGATTGACCACCAGCCACGGCAGCCGCTTGCGGAGCGAGTCGGCCGGTGACGTCAGCACGTGATCGTCGCCCGGCACGCCCGCGAGGCGATAGACGTCCTCCGTCGCCTCGTCCTTGATGACGTCGATCACGTCATCCACGGTGATGATGCCGACCAGCTTGTTCTCTTCGTCGACGACCGGGATCGCGAGGAGGTTGTAGGACGCGACCTGGCGCGCGACCTCCTCCTGGTCCGTGTCCACACGGACGCTGATCAAGTCGGTCGTCATGATCCGTTTCAGCGGCGTCTCGGGGGCGACGAGCAGCAGCCGCCGCAGCGAGACCACGCCCACCAGGTGCCGGCGCTCGTCGACGACGTAGAGATAGAACACCATCTCCACTTCACGCGAGCCCTGCAGGGCGGCAATCGCTTCGGTGACCGTCATGTCTTCGCGCAGGGCAAAGACGTTCGGGTTCATGATGCGGCCCGCGGTCTGCTCGGGGTACTCGAGCAGTTCGCCAACGCCGCCGCCCGGCTTGGGCTTGATGAGCGCGAGGACCGCCGCCGACAGCTCCTCCGGCAGGTGGTCCACGATGGCCGCAGCGTCGTCCGACGGGATCTCCTGGAGGAGTCGCGCGATCTCCTCGGCCGAGTGGTCCGCGAGGAGCTTGGCGCCATCCGCGGGGCCCAGCTCGGAGAGGCCCTCCATGGCCAGCCGCGGAGCGCGCTCCACGAGCAGCGAGAAGGCAGAGGAGCGTTCCTTCTCGGTGAGGTCGCCGAACACCTGCGCCAGATCCGCCGGGTACTGTTTCTGGAGCAGGTTCAGGAGGTTAGACGTCGCCCCCATGCGCAGCAGGCGCTTCACGGAATCGACGACGACTTCGAGTCTGCGCTGGGCCGCCATGTCAGGGTCCGATCGTGTGACTGAAAACTCTTAAATGTAGCACGGGAAGAAAGGGGGACAGTCACACTTTTCCGGTGAGCGCCGCAGAAAACTGACTGCTCCCCCGGCCCCTAACCTAACGCCTGCGATTTGTGCGAGGGACGCCGAGCTCGTCGAGGAGGCGGTCGTCTTCGCGCCAGTCGGCGTTCACCTTGACGCGGAGGTCGAGGAAGACACGGGTGTCGAAGAGCCGCTCCAGGTCCTGGCGGGCCTCGGTGCCGATGCGTTTGACCATTCCGCCGGCGCGGCCGATCACGATGGGCTTCTGTGACTCACGTTCGACGAGAATCGTGGCGAACAGGCGCAGGAGCGCGCCGGGCTCGTCTGGCTCCTCGAAGCGATCGATGACGACGGCGGTCGTGAACGGCAACTCGTCCCCGGTGTGGCGCAGCAGCTTTTCGCGGATGATCTCGGCCGCCATGACCCGCTCCGCCTGGTCGGTCAGGAAGTCCTGCGGGTAGAGCGCCTCCCCTTCCGGCAGGCGCTCGACGATGGCGCGTTCGAGGACATCGACGCCGTCCCCCGTCTCCGCGGACACAGGCACGATGTCGGCAAACTCGTGTTCCTTGCGGTAGGTGTCGATGAGCGGCAGCAGCGTCGGCTTGGCGATGAGATCGATCTTGTTCAGGACCAGCACGGCGGGCGTTTTGGACTTCTTCACGATGTCCAGTACGAACCTGTCGCCGTGGCCGACCGCCTCGGCGGCGTCCTTCACCAGGCCGAGCACGTCCACCTCGCGGATGGTCTCCAGCGCAGCGTCCACCATCCGGACGTTCATGCGATGAAGGGGCCGGTGGATCCCTGGCGTATCGAGAAAGACAATCTGACCGTCCGGGGCGTTCTTCACCGCAAGGATGCGGTTCCGCGTCGTCTGCGGCTTGTCGGAGACGATGGCGACCTTCTCGCCGACGAGGCGGTTGATGAGCGTCGACTTGCCGGCGTTCGGCCGACCGATGAAGGACACGAACCCGAAGCGCATTGCGGCTAGCCCCGCCCTTCGGCTTCCACCGTTTCCGGCTGCGGCAGCCGCCGCACGCGGACCTTGTGAATCCGCCGGCGCTCGGCCTCCAGGACCTCGACCGCGATCCCCTCGATCTCGAAGGACTCGCCGACGGCAGGAACACGCCCCAGGAGCGTGAGGAGGTACCCGCCGACGGTCTCGAAGCCCTGCGGCTCGATATGGATGCCCAGGCGCTGGGCCAGCTCCTCGATGCTGACCTTCGCGCTGAACGTGAAGACGCCGTTCCCCTCGTCCACGACCGGCTCGGACTCCACGTCGTACTCGTCGCGAATCTCGCCGACGAGCTCCTCGAGGAGATCTTCCAGCGTGACGAGCCCGGCGGTGCCGCCGTACTCGTCAACGACGATCGCAATCTGGACCTGGCCGCGCTGGAATTCTTTCAGCAGGTCGGCGACGCGCTTCGTCTCGGGCACGAACGTCGCGGCGCGCACCAGCGAGGCGATGGAGTCCTGCGGCCCGACCTCCTCGTGGTGCAGCAGATCCTTCACGAACACGACCCCCACGATGTTGTCGAGGTTCTCCGTGAACACCGGCAGGCGCGAGTACTCCTGCTCGCGGAACAGCTCGCGCAGTTCGGCGACGGTCGCATCGGCCGGCACCGCCACGATGTCGGGTCGCGGCGTCATGACCTCGCGCACGCGCGTGTCACCGAAATCGACGATCGAGCGCAACAGCTGCCGCTCCTCGCTCTCGCTCAGCGCGGGCTCCTGTTCCTGCGGGGCCTCCTGCGCGGCCGCGGCCTCGCCCCCCGGTTCCTCGCCGTGTTCGCCGCCGTCGCGGCGGCGCTCGCGCGTGAGGTTGACGAGCGCCGTCGACAGCGGAGACAGGGCGCGTGCCACCGCGTCGAACGAGGGGAGCAGCACCTCGAGAACACGTTCCGGGTCGCGCCGGACGATGAGCAGCGGGATGAAGTGCTCGGTGAGCAGGACGAAGGCGGCGATTGCGACCAGCAGCCCCGCGAACGACTGCCAGGTGCGGGCGCCGGTGAGCGTCGCAAGGAGCACGGTCGTCAGGGCGAAGATGATCCCGAGCAGGAGGCGGACGGGGAGGAACAGCCGCACCGGCTCGTCGAGATACCGGCCCAGCCGATCGCGCGCGTCCCGCTCGACGACGAGCCGCAGGGACAGTTTCATGAGGGCGCTGAACGCGGCCTCGATCGTCCCGGCGTAGATGGCGCCGACCGCGAGCAGGAACAGAAACAGCGGAATCATGTCGCGCGCTCGATGAGCCCTTCCCGGAGGCCCCCCTTGCGCCGGAGCCGCGCCTCGACGCGCCGCATCTCGCCCCGGTCCCGCGCGTGATCGTACCCGATCAGGTGCAGCAGCCCGTGCAGCGCCAGGACGCGCAGCTCGGTGGCGAGCGAATGCCCCGCGTTTCTGGCCTGTTTTGCCGCGATCCGGCGGGCGATGGCGACGTCTCCCAGCACGCCCGGCGTGTCGGAGGGAAAGCTGAGCACGTCCGTGGCTTTGTCTTTTCTTCGATAGGTGCGGTTGAGGGCGCGGATGCGGGCGTCGGTGACGAGCGCGACGGACAGGTCGCCGCGAGCTCGGCGCGGCGCCACGCGGACAAGCCACGCCGCGAGGCCCGGCGCGCGGACCTTCCGTCCGCGGGCGTCCACGACGCTGACGCGGAGTCGACTGTCCGGATCAGACAACGCTACGACTTCCCGTTCGTGAAGGCCTCGTACGCCTTGACGATGCGCTGCACCAGCGGGTGGCGCACGACGTCGCGATCGTCGAAAAAGACGATCCCGATCCCTTCGATTCGCTCCACCACGCGGAGCGCTTCCACGAGCCCCGACATCCTCCCCGAGGGAAGGTCGATCTGCGTGATGTCGCCGGTGATCACCGCCTTGGACCCGAACCCGAGGCGCGTGAGGAACATCTTCATCTGCTCGGACGTCGTGTTCTGCGCCTCGTCGAGGATCACGAAGGCATCGTTCAGCGTCCGGCCGCGCATGAACGCAATCGGCGCGATCTCGATGGTGCCGCGCTCGATCAGCCGCTCGACGCGCTCCACGTCGAGCATGTCGTACAGCGCGTCGTACAGCGGCCGGAGATACGGGTTCACCTTCTCCTGCAGATCCCCCGGCAGGAAGCCGAGCTTCTCACCCGCTTCGACCGCGGGGCGCGCCAGGATGATGCGGCTCACCTTCTTGGCGAGCAGCCCGGCGACCGCCTGCGCCATCGCGAGGTAGGTCTTGCCGGTGCCTGCGGGCCCGACGCCGAACACCACGTCGTACTGCGTGATCGCGTCCAGGTACTTCTTCTGGTTGACGCTCTTCGCGACGATCTGCTTCTTGCCCGACTGGAGCGCCGCCTCCCGCGAGATGACGTCCTTCACCTCCACGGTTTCATCCTGCTCGACCAGGCGTGTCGCGGTCTTCACATCGGCGCTGCTGATGCGATGACCGTCGCGCATCATCGACGCGAGCTGCTCCAGCACGCGCTCGGCTTTCGCCACGTCGTCGGGGTCGCCGTCGACGAGCACGTCGTTGCCGTCGGTTCGCAGGCGGACGCTGAAGGTGGCTTCGATTTTCCTGAGGTTCTCGTCGAGGGGGCCGACGAGGGATTCCATCCCGTCCTCGGGAACGGTGATCTTGCGGGGGGCGGCGGTCGGGATTTCTGTATCTCCTTCGCTCACAGGGGCTTACGCGAGGCATTCTACCATGGGAGTATCAGGCACGCCCCCCTTACGAGCGGATCTGCAAGCGGAGCTCCCGCAGTTGCCGCTCATCCACCGGCGATGGCGCGCCCGCCATCAAATCGACCGCCTGGGCCGTCTTCGGGAACGCCATGACCTCCCGGATCGACTGCTCGCCGGCGAGAAGCATCACGAGGCGATCAACGCCGAGCGCGATGCCCCCGTGGGGCGGAGTGCCGTACTGCAGCGCATCCAGGAAGAACCCGAAGCGCGTGCGCGCTTCCTCGTCGGAGATCCCGAGCACCCTGAACATCCGTGTCTGGAGCGACTGGTCGTGAATCCGGATGCTGCCGCCGCCGATCTCGGTCCCGTTGAGGACCAAATCGTACGCCTTGGCCCGCACGGCGCCGGGATCCTGCTCCAGGCGCGCGACGTCCTCGTCGAGCGGCGAGGTGAAGGGGTGGTGCATCGCGAAGAACCGTCCTTCCTCTTCGTGCCATTCCAGCAGGGGGAAGTCGACCACCCAGAGAAACCGGAAGTCACGAGACTTCAGCAGGTCGAGCTTCCTGGCGAGGTTCAGGCGAAGCTGCCCGAGCACCTTTGACGTCGCAAGCGGTTCGCCGGCGGCCATGAGAAGCAGGTCGTCGGGCTGCGCCTTCGCGTGCTGCAGCGCCGCGCGCACGACGTCTTCGCCGAGCGCCTTGAGCGCCGAGCTCTGGACGACGCCCTGCGCGGCCCTCGCCCAAATCAGCCCCGAGGCTTCGAGCTGTTTTGCCTGCGCCGTGGCTTCGTCGATCTCGCGCCGGGAGAACGTCGCGGCGCCCGGCACGGCCAGCGCGCGCACGGCCCCGCGGTGCGCCAGCGCGTCGCGAAATGGCGGAAACGCCGAGTCCTGGAACAGATCCGACAGGTCCTCGATCGGCATGCCGGGGCGCAAGTCGGGCTTGTCGGACCCATAGCGAGTCATCGCGTCCGCGTACGACATCCGCTGAAACGGCGTTTCCGGGGTGTGCCCGATCACGCCGAACATCGCCACGATGAGCGGCTCGATCAGGCTGAAGACCAGCTCGCGCGACGCGAACGAGATTTCGACGTCGATCTGCGTGAACTCCGGCTGGCGATCGGCACGCAGGTCCTCGTCGCGGAAGCACTTCACGATCTGGAAGTAGCGGTCCATCCCGGAGATCATGAGGATCTGCTTCAGGATCTGCGGCGACTGCGGCAGCGCGTAGAACTCGCCAGGGTGCACGCGGCTCGGCACGAGGTAGTCGCGCGCCCCCTCCGGCGTCGAGCGCGTGAGAATGGGCGTTTCGATCTCGAGGAACCCCTGCGAATCGAAGTAGTTCCGCACGGCGAGCATCGCCTTGTGCCTGAGCGCGAGGTTCTGCTGCATGTGCGCGCGCCGCAGGTCGAGGTAGCGATACCGCAACCGGTTGTCCTCCGTGACGCCGCCGTCGTCGGCGACGGGGATCGCGGGGGGCCGGGCCTCGCTGAGGACGCGGATTTCGCTGGCGACGACCTCGATCTCGCCGGTCGTCACCTTCGGGTTGACGGATTCCGGCGAGCGCTGCTCGACCCGGCCAAAGACCGCCAGCACGTACTCGCCGCGCACGCGCTTTGCCGCGTCGGCCAGCGCGTCCCGCGCCACGACCTGCGTGATCCCGTAGCGGTCGCGCACGTCGATGAAGATCAGCGAGCCGAGATCGCGCACGCGGTGCGTCCAGCCCAGGAGCACGACCTCCTGGCCGACATGGGCCGTGCGCAATTCACCGCACGTGTGGGTGCGATAGGTGTTGCCAAGTGGTTCGGCCATCTTCAGGGTTCAGGCTTCAGGTTCAGAACCCGATCCGCCTTCCGGCGCAGGTACGCCGCGGCCTCGTCGCGCGCGACCGTCTCCTGCCCGCCCTCATCGAGATCCTTGATGGTCACGCGCCCGGCCCGGCGCTCCGACTCGCCGACGATCGCGGCGAAGCGAATGTTCCGGCCGGATGCGAACTTGAGCTGCTTGCCGATTCTATCCGGTTCCGGATACACGTCCACGCGCAGGCCGCCCTGGCGCAGCAGCGCGGCGAGGGCGAGCGCGTCAGCGGCCGGCTCCCCTTCGAAGAGCGTCACGAGCACGTCCGCCGATGCGCGCATGACAGTCTCCGGGAACATTTTTCGCTCCGCCATGACGACGAGGATTCGCTCGAGCCCGAGCGAGAACCCGCACGCCGGCACGTCTTCGCCGGAGAACATGCCGATCAACCCGTCGTAGCGCCCGCCGCCGCCCAGGCTGCCCGCGAGATCCGTGACGGCGATCTCGAAGATGGAGCCCGTGTAGTACGACAGGCCACGGGCGAGGCTCGGATCGATTGTGAGGTGGCGCGCCGCGGAGGTGACCGCGCCGAGGGCGGCAACCTCCTCGAGCTCCGCGAGCGCCCGGACGACCCCTTCGTCCGAGGGCACGCTGGCCCGAAGGCGTTCGAGCGCCTGGTCGTTGAACGCGCGCGGATCGGTGACGGTCCGGCGGAGTGCGGCGATGCCTTCGAACGTGGCGAGCAATCGCTCGCCGCCCGAGTCCGGGATGCCGCGCGCCGACAGCTCGCGGGCCACGCCGTCGTGGCCGATCTTGTCCAGCTTGTCCACGGCGATCAGGGCCTGGTCGTGCAACGCCTCGCCGATGCCGAACGCGTTCAGCATTCCGCGCAGGAGGAGGCGGTGGTTCAGGCGAATGGTGAAGTCGGAGAACCCCAGCTCGCGCAGGACGTCCGCCACCGCCGCACACAGTTCCGCCTCGACGACCATCGATCGGGAGCCGACGATGTCCACGTCGCACTGATAGAACTCGCGGAAGCGCCCGCGCGCCGGCCGGTCCGCCCGCCACACGGGCTGAATCTGGTAGCGCTTGAACACGCGCGGGAGGTTGCCGCGGTGCTCCGCAACGACCCGCGCGAGCGGTACGGTCAGGTCGTAGCGCAGGGCGAGGTCCGCCTCGCCGGCCGCCTCGTGCTCGCCGCGGCGGAGGATCTTGAAAATGAGCTTGTTGCCTTCTTCGCCGTACTTGCCGAGCAGGGTCTCGATGTTCTCGACCGCGGGGGTCTCCAGCGGCTCGAATCCGTAGGCGCGATACACGCGGGTGATCACCCCGATGACGTGCTCCCGCCTGCGGACGTCTTCGGCGAGGAAGTCGCGCATGCCGCGCGCGGGCTGCGTGCGTGAGTCCATCACTGCTGCGCCCGCGGCGTCATGTACTCGAGCCGGTAGCCGACATAGCGCTCCGCGTAATCGCGGATCGAAGCGACCTCCGCCTCGCTCAGCGTGCGCCGGACCTTCGCGGGGCTGCCGACCACGAGCGAGCGCGGCGGGATCTTCATCTCCTCGGTGACGAGCGCGCCGGCGGCGACGATCGACTCGTGCCCGATAGTCGCGCCGTTCAGCAGGATGGACCCCATCCCGATCAGGCAGCGCGGCTCCACGACGCAGCCATGGAGGATGACGCCGTGCCCGACGGTGACCTCGTCACCGAGGTGCGTCGGGTGCGTTCCGCGCATCACGTGAACGATGGTGCCGTCCTGCAGGTTGGTGCGGCGGCCGATCCGAATCGTATTGACGTCGCCGCGTACGACGCAGTTCATCCAGACGCTGCTCTCCTGGCCGATCTCCACGTCGCCGATAATCTGCGCCGTGTCGTCGACGAAGGCGGTCGGATGGATGGCGGGCGTGATGCCGCGGTACGGACGAATCACCGCGACATTATATGGTTTGGGTGAACAGCAGCGGGAACGGCGCGCTTGAAACGCCGAGGCCTTGCACTGCTGATTCTTCGGCCCGGTTCCGCGGCCGGGACTACTTGCCGCCGCGGCTTGTCGGCGGAAGGTCCGGCGTGGGGTACTCGGGAGCCCCACGCCTGCTGTAGACGGACCGTCGGAGCGAGCGTTTCCCGGCTGCGGAACCGGGACCCGGCAGCGGCACGTCGCAGCGGTTCGCATCACCACCCGACCGAACACGCAGGCTCGACGCGGCGGCGCAGCCATTCCATCGCGGGCTCGCCGATCGGCGCGCCCGGGGGCGCCTCGGGCAGCGACAATCGCGGGGCGGGGGCGGCCGGCCGATCGAGGAACCGCTTGATCTCCGACGCAAGCAGGTTCGCATGCGCCGCATGGCTTCCGTTCCCGGCTGAGAGCGTGGCCAGCGCGGCGCCCTGCCGCTGGAGGGCATGCAGCGCGATCGCCCGCACCTGCGGCATCTGCGCGTTCGCGGCCAGCGAGGTCAGTTCCTCGACGACCACGACCTGCACCGCGCGCGCAATCTCCTCCTCGTACGGCGAGGCGGCCTTCGCACCGAACGTCGCATCGACGAGCCGATCGATCACCGCGTCGAGACCAGGCAGCGACGGTTCGAGCGCGTGCTGCTCCACGAGCCGCGCTGCGCGCGCCGGGTCGAGCAGGTTGGCGATCGTCAGGTTCGCGGCGACGACGGCCGGCGAGATCGCGTCGAAGACCGGCCCGGTGTACCGCGGGAACTGCTCGCGGGTCCTGCCGTACCCGGGGGGCCGCGGCGGCAACTTCTGCAACAGCGCCGCGGGCAGCGCCAGCTCGGAGGGCTGGATAGTTCTCAGCAGCGCGTCGAGCGCGCCCCGCTGTTCGGCCGCCGCAGCCCGGCGCAGCGGCTCCCGCCCGTCGCCGCGCATCGCGTAGATGTAATGCACGCCCCCCAGCGTGGAGGCAGCGGCATCGACTGCGTAGCGATGGTGCAGGTACAACGGCACCAGCACGTCCTCCAGCAGGGCCATCGGCTGGTTGCGCCGGATCGCCTGTTCACCGAAGCGCGCGAGCGCCGAGCGGCGAATGTCCATCAGGCGGGTCAGCTCCCCGGCCGTGTCCGTTCCGTTCACCCATTGATCGACGCGAGGATGCGCACCGAGGTCCTGGTTGCTCAGGTAACGGAGGTCCTTCTTCCACGCCTCCTCGAGAACCGCCGCGAGCGCCTTCTCTTCTTCGGTGCCCGCGGGAAAGTCCTGGTAGCCGTAGACGATCGAGACCTTGTCCCACGGCCCGATGCCCGTCTCGTAGACGCGCGAGAAGTCGAGCGACCCGTCGGGACGCATCGTGACGAGCGGGTGCGGATAGTCCATGACGGAGATTCGCCCCGCCTCGCTGTCGTAATAGTTGTGGCCGAGCCCCAGCGTGTGGCCCACTTCGTGCGCCGACAGCTGGCGGATCCGCGCGAGCGCGAACTGCGCCAGCTCCGGCGGCGTCTCGGTGCCGGTCCGGTACGGGCTGAGCAGCCCTTCGAAGATCATGTAGTCCTGACGGATCCGTAGCGATCCCAGCTCGACGACCCCCTTGATGATCTCGCCCGTGCGCGGATCGGCGACGCTGCCGCCCGTGCTCCACCCGCGCGTGGACCGGTGCACCCAGTTGATGACGTTGTAGCGGATGTCCAGCGGGTTCGCGTCGGCTGGCAGCAGCTCCACCTGGAAGGCGCTGCGGTAACCCGCGGCCTCGAAGGCCTGGTTCCACCACCGCGCCCCTTCGAGCAGCGCCGATCGGATCGGCTCGGGCGCGCCGGGATCCAGGTAGTAGACGATCGGTCTGACCGGGTCGCTGACCCTGGCGCGCGGATCCTTCTTCTGGAGCCGGTGCCTGCGGATGAACTGCTGGGTGATGTCGGTGCCGAGCGGCGCCGCGCGATCTTCGAAGCTGAGCGCGCCGAAACCTGCCCGCGGGTCGGCACGGCGCGGCCGGTAGTTGCCGTCGGGCAGCTCGACGAACGAGTGGTGCACGCGCAGGCTCGCTGCTTCGCCCGTGGCCGCAACGTCCGACACCCCTTCGAAGGCGGGGTCGCGTCCAAAGAACCCGCCGCCCCCGCCCGGTCCGCCTCCCGGACCGCCTCCAGGCTGACGGACGAAGGTCAGTTCCGCCTCCAGCTCGGTGTTCCTTGGGAACGCCATCAGCGCAGGCGCGTGGATCGAGCTGCGCGTGGCGTCGAAACGGTAGCTTCCGGGCCGCAAGCGCTGCGCGATGTCGGCCGCGTCGCGGACGAAGAAGTCGGTGGCGTCAACGAGCACGCGTCCGTCCGTCGCCGCTGCCACGCTGAATCCCCACAGCACCGACCGCGCGAACGCGTCCCTCACCGTGCGGACCTCCGCCGGGTTGTCCGATTGCGCCCGGAAACGGTAGTTCGGCTGTACCATCAGCACCTTCGGCCCGACGCGCTCGAAGGTGACAATCCGCGATCCGGTGAGCATGCCGCGATCGAGCCCGATGTCGTTGGACCCGAGGCCCGTGGCCAGCCCGGTCGAGTACAGGACCTCCGTGTTCAGCCGCGGGACCTCCATCAGGAGATGGCCCGTGGCCTCGTCCCAGTAGAGCGGGAAGAACCCGTCGATCTTTTTCAGCCCGGCGGTCTTCTCGTCGATCGAGGGAATGGGCTCGGCGGCCGCGGCGCGCCGCGGCGCCTGCGCGTACGCCGGCATCGCCGCGGCCAGCAGGCACGCGGCCGGAAGCGTCAGTACTCTGCGCATGATCACCCCTAGCGGACCGTCGGGTACTTGATGCCCAACTGTTCGAGATACGTCTTGTACTTTGCCGGGTCGTAGTAGAGCTTCTGCATCGCCGGCCGGTACGTCTTCATGATCTCCGCGTTCAGTTCGATCGCCGGCTTGTCCTGAGGTCGGATCAGCGGCTCGTACTTCTGGTCCTTCGTCTGGACAGTCTTGTAGTAATCCCAGGCCTGCTGCACCAGCTCGGGCTTCACCAGCAGATCGATCATGGTCATCGCCTGCACCTTCGCGCCCGCGACGACGCCCTTGTGCGCGATCGGCGTCGCCATCGCCACGGCGTTCGCCCAGTTGTGCCCGGGCAGCCCGGGAATGTTCGACGGGTAGCGCAGGGTGACGGTCGGCACCGCCCACGACACGTCGCCGATGTCGTCCGAGCCTCCGCCCCGGTTGTCACGGTCCGAAACGGGACCGCCCAGTTCGTCCAGCTTGGTCGAGAGCCCCTCCTCGCGCGCCTTCAGTTCCTTCTGCAGCGCCCTGGCAAGGTTCTGGTCGTCGTCGCTCCACTGCGGCAGACCGACCTTCTGGATGTTGGCGTAGGTTGTCTCGGCGACGACCTTGTTGAAGTGCTGCGGCCAAGCCGAGCCGAGCACGCGCGTCGAGACCAGTTCCGTGTCGGTCATCATGGCCGCGCCGTTCGCGATTCGGTCGCCAATCGCCCACATGTCCTTGATGCCGGGATACGTCGTCTCGCGGAAGTAGTACCAGACGCTCGCGGTGCGCGGGACGACGTTAGGCTGGTCGCCGCCGTTGCGGATCACGTAGTGGGACCGCTGCTGCAGCCGCAAGTGCTCACGCCGGTAGTTCCAGCCGACGTTCATCAGCTCCACGGCGTCGAGCGCGCTGCGGCCGCGCCACGGGGCGCCGGCGCTGTGCGCCGTTTCGCCGCGGAACGTATATTCGACCGACACCAGCCCGTTGCCGTCGCGCGCCCCCCACGACACGCCGAAGTTGTTGCTCACGTGCGTGAACAGCGCGACGTCCACGTCCTTGAAGAACCCGTCGCGCACGAAGTAGGCCTTCGTGCCGACCAGTTCCTCGGCTGTGCCCGGCCAGACCCTGAGGGTGCCGGGGATCCGTTCGCGTTCCATCAACCGCTTCACCGCAATCGCCGCGACGATGTTGAGCGCCTGCCCGGAGTTGTGACCCTCGCCGTGGCCCGGCGCCCCTTCGACCAGCGGTTCGTGGTAGGCCACGCCGGGCTTCTGGGACGACTGCGGGATGCCGTCGATATCCGATCCGAGCGCGATCACCGGCTTGCCCGATCCCCAGCTTGCCATGAACGCCGTGGGGATGCCGGAGATGCCTTCCTCCACGGTGAACCCGTTCTTCTTCAGCAGCTCGACGAGATACCGGTGTGTCTCGAACTCCTGGAACCCGAGCTCGCCGAAGCTGAAGATCGAGTCCACGATCTGCTGCGCGAGGTCGGCGTGCGCCTGGACCTCCGCGACCGCCTCTTGCTTCAGCTTCTCGACGCGCGGATCTTCCCTGGCGGGCTTCGCGCTTTTGGCGCTCTGCCCGCCGGCTGGCTTCGATTGGGTCGAGCTCTGAGCGGACGTGATGCTGACGGCGAGGCCGGTGGCCAGGAGCGCCGCCAGCGTCCTGCGATAACTGCGCATGAATTGCCTCCCAGGGAACGTCGTGGCCAGCGAATTATACAGAGCCGCCGCGGTAAAATGCGGATGATGCACCCATCTCCCGCAGGCGGTGGTTTTCTGCCGGACGCACTCGGGCGGCCGCTGCGCAGCCTGCGCCTGTCGGTCACCGACCGGTGCAACCTGCGCTGCCAGTACTGCATGCCCGAGGAGGACTACGTCTGGCTGCCGCGGGAGAGCATCCTCACGTTCGAGGAGATGGCGCAGATCGCGGACGCCTTCGTCGAGAGCGGAGTCGACCGGGTCCGCATCACCGGCGGCGAGCCGCTGCTGCGGAGGAACCTGCCAGCGCTCATCGAGCCGCTCGCGTCCGAGCGGCGGTTGGAAGACCTCGCGCTCACGACCAACGGCCTGCTGCTCGCGTCGCAGGCCTCCGCGCTCCGCCGCGCCGGCCTGCACCGCCTCACCGTCAGTCTCGACACGCTGAGGCGTGACCGCTTCATGCAGATCGCGCGCGCCGACGGCCTCCCGGCGGTGCTCGCGGGCATCGACGCCGCGATCGCCGCGGGCTTTCCGCCGCCAAAACTCGACACTGTGGTCATTCGTGGCTTCAACGACGACGAGCTCGTGCCGTTGCTGGAGTTCGCGCGCGGCCTCGGATCGGAAATCCGCTTCATCGAGTACATGGACGTCGGGGGGGCCACGCACTGGTCCATGGGCCAGGTCGTGCCCGGCCGCGAGATCCTCGAACGCCTTGGCCATCATTTCGGCGCTGTTGAACCCGTCGAGGAGTCATCCTCCGCGCCCGCCGTGCGCTACACGCTGCCGGACGGCACGGCGTTCGGGATCATCGCCTCGACCACCGAGCCGTTCTGCCGCACGTGCGACCGCAGCCGGATCACGGCGGACGGCGTCTGGCTGCTGTGCCTCTACGCGCTGAGCGGCACCGACCTGCGGGGCCCGCTGCGCGCCGGCGCAACGCGCGACGACCTCCGGGAGCTGATCGAGACGGTCTGGAAATGGCGCATCGACCGCGGCGCCGAGGAGCGCCTCGCGTCCAAGCGCCGCGAAGTCCTGATCCCGGTGGCCGCCCTGCGGCGCAACGCGCACCTGGAGATGCACACCCGCGGCGGGTAACGCCTTGCCCTCTGACGCCGCCATCCGCACCCAGGACCTCACGAAGCGCTTTGGTCGCGTGCGCGCGCTCGAGGGGGTGAGCCTCGAGGTTGCGCGCGGCGAGATCTTCGGCTTTCTCGGCGCGAATGGCGCGGGCAAGACCACCACGATCCGGCTGCTGCTCGACCTCCTCCGCCCGACACGCGGTCGGGCCTTTCTGAACGGTTTCGATTGCCAGCGCGACGGCCTGCGCGCGCGCGCCAGCGTCGGATACCTGCCGGGCGAGATGCCCGTCTATCCCGACATCCAGGTGCGGGCGCTCCTGGCCTTTCTCGCCGCGCTGCAGCCGTCACCCCCGGACCCCGCGTGGATCGACGCGCTGCAGCGCCGCTTCGACCTGACCGATCCGCTGCTCGATCGGAAGTTCGTGTATCTCTCGCACGGGATGAAGCAGAAGGTCGGTCTCGTGCAGGCGCTGATGGGGCGCGCCCCGGTGATGGTGCTCGACGAGCCCACGGCGGGGCTCGACCCGCTGATGATCGAGGCGTTCTGCCAGACGATGAGCGAACTGCGCGCCGCGGGACACACGATCTTCCTGTCGTCACACGTGCTTTCCGAGGTGGAGCGCCTGTGCGACCGGATCGCGCTCGTGGCCGCCGGCCAGCTCGTCAAGGTGGCCAGCATCGAAGAGATCCGTCGCGAGTTCCCGCGCCGCGTCCGGATCGCGTTCCGGACCGCCGCCGCCGCGCCTCCGGTGCTCGACGGGGTCACCGTGCTCGATGCGTCGGATCACGAGTGGCGGCTCGAGGTGCGAGGCGAGCTGGGGGCATTGCTCGCCCGCCTCGACATGGCGATGGTGGCCGACATCCAGGCGGAGAGCTTTCGGCTCGAGGACTACATCCTGGGCCTCTACGAGGGGCGCCGCTGATGATGCTGGCGCTCCTCGGTCGATCGTTCGCGCGCGCGCGCGGCCTGCTCGTCGCCCTCGCGGCCGTGCTCGTCATGTTCCAAGTGCTCGTCGTCGTCGCGGCGACCTACGTACGGGCGCAGAAAGGCTTCTCGCAGTTCCTCGCGCTGTTGCCGCCCATGGCGCAACAAGTGATGGGCGGGATCTTCTCCTCATTCGGCAGCATGGTGGCGTTCGGCTACTTCCATCCTGTCGTGATCATGGTCTTCGTTGGCCTGGCGATCATTGTGGCCAGCGAGCCGGCCGCGGACGTCGAGTCTGGCGTGGTCGATCTCGTGCTCGCGCGGCCGGTGCGCCGCGCGTGCGTGGTTGCGCGCTCGGCGCTCATGCTGACCATTACAACCTGCGGCATTGCTGCAATGATGGTGACGGCATCCTGGCTCGCCCTCAGGTGGGCCGCGCCGCCAGGAGCAGGCCTGCCGGCGCGTGTGCTCGTCAAGCTCGCCGTGAACCTGGTGGCCGTGGCGTGGACGCTGGGCGCGCTGTCGCTGCTTGCGGCAAGCGTCAGCCGGCGCCGCGGCGCCGCCGCCGGCAGCGTCGGCATCGTCGCGCTCGCGCTGTACTTGCTGACGTTGCTCGCGGACGTCTGGCCTCGCGCGCGGCCGTACGGGCCGATCTCCCCGTTCCACTACTTCCAGCCGCTCGGGATTGTCTCCGGGCTGGGTACGCGGTGGGGCACCGACGTGCTGACCCTCGCCGCCGCCGGCGTGGCCTTCTGCGCGCTGGCGGTTCTTGCGTACTCCCGCCGCGACCTCTAGCCGAAACGGGGACAGTCCCCGTTCTTCCCAAAATGGGATTAACGGTGACTGTCCCTGAAGCGGCGCCTGAACCTGCTCCCGCCGCCCAGCGCCAGCACGCGGCCCCGATCCACGATGGCGACGCGAGGGGGCGCGCTCAGAGGATTTCACGTGGAGCGCCCGACGCTCGAGCAGGTGTTCCTCCACCTGACCGGGCGGCAGTTGAGGGGCTGATTAGGGAGATCGTCGCGCTCGACGGTCGGCGTTGAGCCGGCACTGCCGTTGCATCCGTGTCACGGCTCAGGGATGAGGTAAGAGCCGATGTCACAAGCCGTGCTTCGCGAGCGGGAAAAGGCGGAAATCGTCCGCAGCACGTTCGAGGCGACCCACACCCGTACCGGGTCGCTCGTCACGAGCGAGAAGAACGTCCGTCGGTACCTGAATCCGCCGGCGGACACCCCGTACCCCCTCGAGTACGCGTTCCACCTGCTTGGGGACGCGCGCGGCAAGGTGGTGGTCGATTTCGGCTGCGGTTCCGGGATGAACTCCCTGATGCTCGCGCACCGCGGGGCACGCGTGTATGCCTTCGATATCTCGGAGTCGCTCGTGCGCATCGCGGCCGAACGGCTCGCCGCGAACCGCCTGGGGCATGCCGTGCGATTCATGGTCTGCAGCGCGCACGATCTCCCGGTGCCTGACGGCAGCGTGGACGTCGTCTTCGGCGCCGCGATCCTCCACCATCTGGACCTGGATCTTGCCTCGAGAGAAACGCACCGCGTGCTGCGGCCGGGCGGCCGGGCGATCTTCCAGGAACCGGTGCGCAACTCGCGCGTCATGCGCGCCGCCAGGCGGCTGATTCCGTACCGGGCGCCCGACGTATCTCCCTTCGAGCGCCCGCTCACCGACGCGGAGTTGACCGGATTCGGCCGGCGGTTCAGCCGCATGCGGTCGCGCGCGTTCTCGCTGCCGCACGTCCGCCTGGCGCACGTGCTGCCGGTCTCCGAGGATCGGCGGCGCGCCGCATACCGCAGTGACCGCCGCGCGCTCGATCGCTTTCCGTTCCTCGAGACCTACGCGGCGATCCGCGTGATCGATCTGCAGAAGTGACGACGGGGACAGTCACACTTGTCACCGGTCCGTGAGATAAGCGTGACTGTCCCCCTTATTCAATCGCAAACGCCAGGAACATCAATCTCCCATCCCGCTCGACCTGCAGCACGGCCGCGTCGCCCGGCTTCAGCGCCGCCAGCGCGGCGCGCAGGTCTGACAGGCTCGCCACCGGCCGGCCGTTGAGCGCGTGTATGACGTCTCCGGGGCGCAGCGCACCCTGCCGCGACACGGGCGCGTCGGCAGCGATTGCCGCGACCACCACGCCGTCGTTCTTCAACAGCTCCGGCAGCATTTGCGCGATCCGCTCGTCGAGGTTCAGGCCGAGGAGCCCGAGCCTCGGCACGAGGTGTTCCTCGGGCCGGACGAGCGCGGCAAAGCGCATCGGGTCGTCGGCGCGCTCGGCGACCGGCACGCGCACCGTGAGGCGGCGTTCGCCGCGAAGCAGCTGCAGCGTCACCGTCGATCCGACACCTCTCGCGTAGAAGTTCACCCGGAACTGGCGCCCGTTCTCCATCACCTTCCCGTCGAGCGAGAGGACGATGTCGCCGGTCTGCACCCCCGCGCGTGCGCCGGGGCCATCGGGATCGACGTCGGCGATGATGACGCCCCAGTCCTGCGGCAGCGCCAGCCCGCGCGCCATCAGCGGCGTGATCGTCTGGGCGAGCACGCCGATCTCGCCGCGCCGTACACGCCCCGTGGCGCGCACCTGGTCGAACACGTTGCGGACGATGTTGCTCGGCGCCGCGAAGCCGATGCCCTCGTTCCCGCCCGACTGCGAGTAGATGAGCGTGTTGATCCCCACGAGCCGGCCATCGGCGTCCACGAGCGGTCCGCCGCTGCTGCCCGGGTTGATGGGCGCGTCGGTCTGGATGTAGATCATCGGGTCCTCGGGCTCGAGCTGGCGCGCCACCGCGCTGACCACCCCCATCGACACCGACGCCTCCAGCCCCAGCGGGCTGCCGAACGCCATCACCAGCTGACCCGGCCTGAGCGTGTCCGAGTCGCCGATCGGCAGCGCGGGCAGCCCCTTCTCCTCCACTTTCAGGACCGCCAGGTCGGTTTCCTCGTCGATCGCGACCACCTGCGCACCCACGACGCGGCCACGGGGCCTGAGCACGGATCGCCCAGGCGGGCCGGCACCGCCGCCACTGCGCACCGGGATCTCGACCTGCACGCGGATCGCGCCGCTCACCACGTGCGCATTGGTGACGATGTAGCCGTCGGGATCCAGGATCACTCCCGACCCCGCCGTCCGCTGCGTCGTCAGCAGCGACCCGCGGTCGCTTTCGTCATCCGGAAGCGCATAGGCCGCCGCGAAGATCTGCACGACCGACGGGCTCACTTTGTCGGCGAGTTGCTGGAGTGACCGGCTGAGACTGGCGAGCGACGGCGCCTCCTGCGCGAGCGCGGGAGGGGACGCCGCGACCGACAGGAGGGCGACCACGACGAGACCACGGCGATGCATTGGTGCGGCGCCTACTTCCTGAGGAGCCGGAACGCATGGTTCCACGACTGCGACCGGACGCCGTGCGCGATCCACACCATCGCGAGCGGCTCGAGATACCGGGCCGCCTCGACGCCTCCCAGGTCGATGACCTCCCAGCCGAATTCGTTGAGGATCTGCGACACGGTGGCCTTCGCGGACGCGTCGTTACCGCAGATGAACATGTCCGGCGGACCGCCCGGGAAATCGGGGCGAAACATGTGCGCGCTGCCGATCGTGTTGAACGCCTTCACGACGCGAGCCGTCGGCGCCCAGCGCTGGACCTGCTCGCCGGCCGAGTCGTTCCAGCCGACGGACAGGCGCGGCGGGTTGGTTGAAAAGTCGAGCGGGTTGGTGGCGTCGATGAGGACCTTGCGGCCAAGGTTCTGGATGCCCGCGAGACGCAGCGCGTTCTCGGTACCGGTCCACGCCGTCGCCAAGACGATGACGTCGCCGAACTTCGCGACATCCTCGAAAGTGCCGCCCGAAGCGTGGACCCCTCCCTTGGAGACCCACTCCCGGACCTTGGGGTTGTTCGCGTCGCGCGACCCGAGCTTCACCTCGTGCCCGCACGCGGCGAACGCGGTCCCGAGGGCGCGGCCAACAACGCCGCTGCCCAGGATGCCTATTCGCATGTCAAGTTCGCTCCGATCATGAGTCGAGCGCGAGGCAACCAGTCACCTTGCCGCGAGCGCGATGACGAGGGCGACGATCACCAGCGCGGCGAGCGACCACACGAACACCTGGCGCCGCCGCTCGACGAACGCGTCCGCGGCCTGTTGATCCAGGTAGAACCGGTCCGCTCCGGCATTGTGGATGACGCCGCGTTTGACGAGGCCGCGGAACACCCAGGAATCGCGCTGGCCGAGCTCCGCCAGGGTCACCGCGCTGTCCCCGGAAACGGCGCGGCGTTCACGGAACTTCCGCATGTAACGGTTCTGCTTCGCGATGATGGCTTCGCCGCCCATACGGGCTCCACAGGTGCAGCGCAGGCCCTGCCCTGACCCGGGCCTGCCGTACAAGAACAAAGGCCGGCGGGGGTGACCCCCGGCCGGCCTAGTTTACCCGAGCCCACGAATGCGAGATGCGGAGCCGCCCGACCTACGGCGTGGCGGTCGGAGCGTCGTCGCCTTTCTTGCCCAGCCCGCGGATCTGGATCACGGGAGCGGACGGCTCTTCCTTCAGCACGTACTGGCGATAGAGCTGCGCCATGCGCTCGTGCTCCTGCTGTTTCTTCTTGGCCTCCTCGCGCGCGCGCAGCTTCTCTTCGCGCGCGTTCCTCGCGATACCTGCCTGGTCGAGATCCGTCTGGCGGCCCGCCGCGACCGCCTCGGCATCGAGCACCAGGTTGTGCTCGGTAGACTTCAGGTTGACGCTCTTGCCGCCCGCGAAGATCTCGTGCCGCCCATGCTCCTCGTACCACTTGGTCAGGGTGGCGGTCATGTGCATCTTCTCGATGATGTTGCGCCAGCCGATGCCAGTGTTGTACGCGCAGAAAGAGATCTCCCCTTCCTGGGTGGCGTACGGGATGATGCAGCGCTCCGTACGGCGGAAGTCGTAGTTGAAGAGGTCCTGGAACCACATGCCCGCGATGAACAGGAAGTTCCAGCGGTCGGCGCGCCGCTTGGCGATGTCCTCCTCCGTCCGCAACCCGTCGACGCGGCCGTAGCCGCCCGAGTGCGCCTTCTTGGTCGCGCCGAACGTCTTGTCGAACTTCTTCAACAGGTCAATGAGCCTGAAGTGTGTCGGCGCCCTGAAGGGGTCGTAGTTCTTCATCAGCGCCAGCGCCATCCCGAGCACCGACAGACGGCGGCCCCGCGCCGCGTCGTTGACCCGCTTCAGGTCCTTCGCGAGCTGGTCCGCGTGCAGGAAGGACGTGACCGGCGCAGCTTCTTTCGTCTCCTTGTCGATCATGACCGCCATGCCGACGCCGCAGTTCGGATGGCAGCCGCACGTGAGCGCGCCCCACTCCGCCTGCGGGCCGTGCACGAGATCGGCCCAGTCGGTGAACGTCCCCATGAAGGAGATCGGGAACCAGTCGCGCACCGGCACGCCGAGCCCCGTCTGGTCCTTCACGTCGTGCGCGAGGTGCGACAACGTGTAGCGCTGCGCCGCGCGGCGCTCGGGCGTGACCTCCTCGTCGCGGCCGGTGAACGACACCGGCTGGAACGAGAGGAAGTTGATCTTCTTCGGGTTGTCCAGGGCGAACTGGACGATCCGCCCGACCTGCTCGTTGTTGATGCCGTTGACGATCGTCGTCACGGGGACGATGTCGACGCCGGCGGTCCAGAGGTTCTCGATCGCGCGCAGCTTGACGTCGAACAGGTTCCCGACGAGCCGGTGCGCGTTGGCGGCGTTGCCGATGCCGTCGAACTGCAGGTAGACGTAGCGGAGGCCGGCTTCGGCCGCCGCGCGGCAGAACTCGGGACTCTTCGCGAACTCGATGCCGTTGGTCGCCGCCTGGACGCTGTTGTAGCCGACCTTCTTGCAGTAGCGGATCGCGTCGAGGAAGTACGGCGACAGGGTCGGCTCGCCGCCGGAGAACTGGACGGAGAGCTGGCGGCGCGGCTTCAGCGAGATCGCGTTGTCGAGCAGCGTCTTGATGTCTTCCCACGACAGCTCGTGGACGAACCCGACCTGGTTCGCGTCCATGAAGCACGGGTCGCACATCATGTTGCAGCGGTTCGTCAGGTCGATGGTCAGGACCGCGCCGCGCCCGTACTTGATGGTGCTGCTCCCGTGGTTGTGGAGCTGCTCGTCCGCGTGCGACCGGATGTCGCTGCCCGGAAAGGCCTCCTCGAGGTGCTTGAAGAAAGCCGGGTCGATCGCCATGACGTCTTCGAAGTGCCCGTGCGTCGGGCAGTCCTTGACCATCAGGATCTTCCCGTCGCGCTCGACGATCTGTGCCTTGATCTCGCCGATCTTCTCCCGGAGCAGCGCGCGGTAGTCACGCTTGCCGTCGAGGATCTCCTGGCGCGCCTCGCGCACGCACACCGGGCAGAGCGAGTCGGTCTCGCGCGGCCACCCGAGCGGCGGCTTCACCTTCTGCCAGGACTTGAGCAGCGGTTTCTCAGACCAGGCCGGCGTGAAGGACTCGTTCGGCTTGATGCTGTTGAGCGTGTCGTACACGCTCCACGCCGCCCGGGCTGCGTAGGTCAGCCCCTTTTCGGCATATTTGATCGGCTTGTACATAGGCCTCCCCAGGCTGGCCCCAGAATACTGGGAGCTCCGCGCAATTGTGCGCATCTTTCGGCCGTTTGGGCGGATCCGGGGGGTGAATGGGCGCCGCGCACACCCCAACGGGCGTCCGGGCAGGGTTCAGGGCTCAGGGTTAGGGGGCTTAGGTTCAGGGTTTAGGGGGTTCAGGTATCAGAAAGCCCGGGCCGCGCGTGCGAGCAGGGCCGCGCCGGCAACCAGCGCGACCGCCGCCGGCGCCATGGCGCCTGGCGACCCCGGCACGCGGCGGCGCGGGCCGCGATCGCGGTCGCGGCCCTTTGCCTCCTCGGGAGCCCCCGAGCGGATCTTCTCAACGTCAGCACCAAGGTCCCCTCCGTCCGAGGCGCGGGCGCGGAAACTGCTGTCGCGCTTCAGCTGGAAGTTCCCATCCGACGTGTCCATGAACTGCTGCTCGAACTCCTCGACACTGGGAAAGAAGTTGTCCGGCGGATACAGCGATGCCTTGCCCCCCGCGAGAACGTTCCCGATGAACACCGCGGCGGGAAAGAACACATCCAGCGTGTCGTTCCCGACGGCGCGGGAGGCGCCGTGAACGCCGTAGCGGTTGTGCCGGGCAAGATTGTCGCGGTACACGAAATTGACAATAGGCAGCGGGTTGCTCCTCGACCCGCCGTACGCGGACACGACGGTGCCGGTGTGAAGCACGGTGTTGTGCTCGACGACGATGTCCGCCGGGCCGTCGCCGACCTGGAGGAACATGCCCGCGCCCCCCCATCGGTCATCGTTCACGTCGTAAAAGAGGTTGTGGACGATCTTGAGGCGCCGCAGTTGCCCGCTCGGCCCCTCGTCGTCCCGCCCGAGCAGGTTGACCGCGCTCGCGGTGTGCCGGACGACGTTGTACCTGAAGGTGACGTCCTCGACGGTCGCCCACGGCGCGCGACCGCGCTCGCCGCGCGGGGTCAGGACGATCGCGAAGCCGCTCTGCCCGGCCTCCCAGTTGTACTCGAACAGATTGAACTCCACGAGCACGCGGCGCGCGTTTTTCAGCTCGAAAAGGTTCTTCACGTTCAGTTTTCGCTCGCGCCACGCGAGCGGTTTCCGGACGTGGTTGCGCCGGAACGTCACGTCGGATGGAACGAGCCCGCTGATGGCGGGCACGGCCCCTCCGAGGAGGAAGTTCTCTGCCGCGGCCTCGAGGTAATTGTTCTCGATCAGGAAGGGCCCCGGCCCGTTCCAGCCGGCAATCGCCTGCGAGTCCTGTCCGGGCCTCGCGATCTCAGAAATGTAGGAGCCGACGATCGTCGTGCGCGCGCTGTTCAGCGCAATGCCGCGCTTGGTGAGCAGGGCCGAATCGCCGTGGATGTAGCAGCGGTCGATGACAAGGTCATACGGGACGTCGGCCGCGCTGCGTTGGGCCGAGCCACCATCGCCGAGCAGGATGACGTCGGAACTGCTCGCGCCCTGGAACTCGACGAGCTGGAGGCGCCAGTGGTGCGCCCGCGGCGCCGTGCGGAGCGCCGGGTCGGCGTTGGGTGACTGGATCCGGGCGAGACGGCCGGAGTGTTCCGGCCCGACGCGCGTGCCAGGCGCCGGCAGGTCCGGCGCGGCGGGATCGGTCGTGACGACAATGAACTCTGTGCCGTCGCGAACGGGCAGGACAAAATTGCCGACGTATGTCGCTCCGGGCTCCAGGAGGATCCGGTCGCCGCTCCGCGCCTCGTTGAGCGCCTGTTGCAGGTCGCCCCCCGGCGGAACCCTCCTGTCGATGCCGGCCTCGGCCGCGCTCGCCGCGACAAGCACGAGCGCGGACAGACACCCCCCGCCAAACCTCAACAGAAGCATCGACCCCACAGCGCATCAAGTGTCGTGCCACGGCTGTGGTCAGGCGCGAGAAAGCCGTTTGCGTGCGTTCCACGCGACGCGGAATCCCAGCAGGAGCGCGAGAACCAGCGCATACCGCATCGGTGAGCGAAGATCGGACTTTACCTTCCAGACAAAGTGCACGACGCCGAGCACAGCCGCTGGATAGATCAGCATGTGGAGCTGCGCCCAGCGCCGGCCGAGCCGCCGGATCGACGCCTGAGTTGACGTGAGCGCCAGCGGGAGCATCAGCAGGAACGCGCCCATTCCGGCCATGATAAAGGGCCGCTTCGTGATGTCTTCGACGACGACATCCCAGGCGAAAAACTGGTCGATCGCGACGTAGATCGAGAGATGGATGCACGCGTAGAAGAACGTGAACAGACCAAGCATGCGGCGCACGCTGATGATCGCGTTCCACTTGAACAGGCGTCGCACGGGCGTGACCGCCAGCGTGACGAGCAGCAGTCGCAGTGTCCACCGGCCCGTGAAGAGGGTGACAGTCTCGATCGGGTTGACGCCCAGGTGGCCGGCAAGCGTCAGGTAGACGAGGTACACCAGAGGCGCCGGCGCCAGAACGGCGACGATGGTTTTCAGAGCTCGTGCCGACACCGATATCCCCCATGATGCCCACGCCCGCCGGCCTGACCTGCCGGAGGCGCGGGCGATGCCCGCGAACGGGTTCCGCGGCCCGGAACTCGCCTCGCCGGGGGCTTGTCGATGCCAGGCGCTCGCGGCCGCCCCGCTCGCTTGGGACGGCGCGGCACCACGTCGTCGCCCCTGGGGCAACACGTTTGCTGTGGACAGATCGCCGGAGCAAGCGTTCCCGCGTGCAGAACCCGTTCGCAGGGCCGCGCCCGCGCCTCTGGCAACCGGACGAGTAGTTCGCTGCTAGTAGTTCCGCTTCAAGTCCATCCCCGCGTAGAGGCTCGCCACCTCGTCGGCGTACCCGTTGAACATGAGCGTCTCGCGGCGGCGGAACTCGCCGATGCGACGCTCGCGCTTCTGGCTCCAGCGGGGATGATCCACGCTCGGGTTCACGTTCGAGTAAAATCCGTACTCGTTCGGCGTCATGCGCTGCCAGGTGTTGACCGGCTGCTTCTCGACGAAGCGGATCCGCACGATCGATTTGATGCTCTTGAAGCCGTACTTCCACGGGACGACCAGCCGCAGCGGCGCGCCGTTCTGGTTCATCAACGTCTTGCCGTACAGACCCGACGCGAGGATCGTCAGCGGGTGCGTCGCCTCGTCGAGCCTCAAGCCCTCGACGTAGGGCCAGTCGAGGATGTTCGTCTGCTGGCCGATCATCTCGGTCGGCCGATACAGCGTCGTGAACTCCACGAACTTCGCCCGTCCGGTGGGCTCGAAGCGCTTGATCAGGGTGGCGAGCGGCACGCCGATCCACGGGATCACCATCGACCAGGCCTCGACGCAGCGCAGCCGGTACACGCGCTCTTCGAGCGTGTCCGGCCTGCTGAGATCGTCGAGGTCGTAGTCCCCCTGCCGCGCGCAGTGCCCCTCGACTTTGACGGTCCAGGGGCGCGTCTTCAGCCGCCCGCCGTACCGCTGAGGATCGCTCTTGTCGCTGCCGAACTCATAGAAGTTGTTGTAGCTGGTGATCTCTTCGAACGAGTTCAGCCCCTCGTTAGTGTGAAACGGTCCGAAGGGCAGCTTGCGATAAGTGGGGATGGGCGTCTGCGCCGCGAGCGGCGCTGTCGCCGCGAGCGCGCCGCCGGCGGCGGCGACCAGGGCGCCGGCCGTTTTCATGAACTCGCGTCGACTCAAATACAGGCGCTCCTCGGTAATCTCCGAGGCGCGGACGTCTGGCGCGCGGCGGATGAGCATTCGTTCCCCCGTGCAGCGTGGGGCTGCGGCTGTACACATATTAAGATGTCGGCGTGCACAACGGGGTTTCCAACTGGCCGCGGCTGCTCTCGCTGGCGGTCCACGAGTTCCGGACGCCGGTGACGGTTGTGGCCGGCTACCTTCGCATGCTCCTGCGCGACCGCGCCGGTCCGCTGGCACCGAACCAGCGACGGCTGCTCGAGGAGGCCGAGAAGTCCTGCGGCCGCCTCTCGGCGCTCATCTCGGAGATGAGTGAGCTCGGGCAGCTGCACGACGGCCGGCAAAGCCTCTCGGAGGGGACAGCCGAGCTGGGGGCCATCCTCCAGGAAATCGGAAGGACCCCCGCCTGCGAAGGACAGGCCGGGATCGTCATCGACGAGTCCTCCGAGCCGCTTCCGGTCACGGGGGACGCCGCGAGGCTGCGCCGCACTATCGAGGCGATCGTGTTCGCGCTGCGACGCGAGATCATCGACGGCAGCGACCTGGTGATCGCGGCGGCCTCGCGAGCAAAAAACGGCGCGCGCGTGGCGTGGATCGCGCTCGGGACCGCGTCGATCGCCGCCGCGCTGAAGGAGGCGAGCGCCGATTCGCTCGGGCCTTTCGACGAGTGGCGCGGGGGGTGCGGCCTCTCCCTGCCCCTTGCGCGGCGCGTCGTCGAGATGCACGGCGGCCGGTTACTGGCGCTGCCGGGCGAGCGACAGAAGTCGGGCGGTGTGATTGAGCTGCCGTTGAGCTGAGCCCAAAAACGGGGACAGTCCGCGTTCTTTCATCGGCCGATTCGAACGTTCCGGGGCGCCGCGGGGGGACGCGGCAGGCCGACGCCTACGGGCGTCCCGGCGATGCCCGCGAGGAGCCCGTCGATGTCGGCGCCGGCATTCAGGCCATCCGTTCCCGCGCCGCGCAGCGGGCTGTCCGCCGCCAGGTGGTAATCGTCCGCGCCCGCGGCCGCGAACTGCCCGTCGAAGTCGCTGTAGAAGTAGTTGCCGGCGGGATACTTCGAGCTTGCGCCGCTCGCCAGGAGATTGCCCGCAACGGTCGCGCCAGGATAGTAGCCGTTCAGCGCGGCCGTGCCGTACGTAAAGAAGGTGCTCCACAGGCCGTAGCTGTTGTGCCGCGCGATGTTGTTGGTGAACCGGAAGCCGAGGATCTCGCGCGGGTCCGCCGCCGTGCCACCATAGGCGTACACCACGGTGGTGCCGGTGTGCACGATCGTATTGTGATCGACGACGATGTCGCGCGGTTCGTCGCCGAGCAGCAGGAAGTAGCCGTTCCCGCCCCACGCGGTCTTATTGACGTCGTACAGCAGGTTGTGCCGAATGAGGATATCGCGCGTCTGCTGGCTCGGATGCTCGTTGTCATAGCCGAGGATGTTGATCGCCGCGGCCGTGTGCCGGACGATGTTGTACTGGAACTGCACGTCCTCAACGACGCACCAGGTGCACCCGCCGTCCTGGTTGCGAGGCGTGAAGACGATCGCGTAGCCGGCCTGGCCCGCCTCCCAGTTGTGTTCGAACGTGTTGTACTCGACGGTCACAGTGCGCGCGTTCTTCAGCTCGAACACGTTCTTGACGGACCACTTGGTGCCGGCTGATGTGGGGACGGTCGCCACCGTCCCTGCCGCGCCGCTGTCGGTGAAATCCGTCCCCGTCGCCTGCCAGCGGAGCGTCTGTGCTCCGGATGTCCGTCCGTAGACGTCGTACCCGGTTGCGTGCGGGACCGCCTCCCAGGAAACCGTGACCGAGCCGCTCACGGTCCCTGCCGGCAGCACGGCGGTCACCTCGGAGGACGCCGGAGACTGCGCGATGTTCGTCTGCCCGGCAGGTCGGCGCGCCACGATGCGGTAGGCGTAGGTCCCGCCCGTCAGTACGCCGCCGCTGGCTGATGCCGTCGCGGCGACGCCGGCGGGCGCCGGCACAATCGGTTCGCGCCAGCTCACGGGTCGGGAGAACCTATTGCGCCGCACGACCACGCGTTCCGCCACCAGGCCCGGAATCGACGGATCCGCGCCGCCGAGCAGGAAGTTCTCGCCGGCGGCCTCCACGTAGTTGTTCTCGACCAGGTAAGGCCCCGGACCGTTCCATCCACCGATCGCCTGGCTGTCCTGCCCCACCGCCTTGATGTCGCTGATGTGCGAGCCGCGGATGGTGATGTCACGGCCGTTCAGCGCGATGCCGCGCTTCTGGCCGAGGAGCGGGTCGCCGTGGATGTACACGCGGTCGATCACGATCGCGTACGGCACGAGCGAGAGATCGTTCTGCGCGGCGCCGCCGTCGCCGATGGCGAGGATCTCGCCGTACCCCTTGTGGTTGGCGCCCAGCTCGAGAAACTGCAGCCGCCAGTGGTGCGCACCGGGCGCAGTGCGCACGGCGGGCGCGGAGCTGCCGGACACGAGCCGCGGGAAGAGGGGCGCCATCGCTGGCGTGACACGTTCCTGGTCGGCAGGCAGATTCGCGTCGGGCGCCGCCGATCGGACCGTGATGAACTCCGCACCGCTCTTCACCGGCAGCACGAAATCACCCGTGAACGTCGCGCCTGGCTGCAGAAGGATGGTGTCTCCCGGCTGCGCGGCGTTGAGCGCCGCCTGGAGGTTCTCGCCCGCCTGAAGGTAGATGGTTGTCTGCGCGGCCGTCGTGGCGGCGGACGCGCACACGAGGAGCGACAGGACTGCGGACGGATACCGACGCCCCATGTGGCCCTCGAGAGGCTGGCGTGGATAAAGAAATGATGCACGCCACCCGCGTGCGTGCGTCGCCGGCTCATCCGCAAGCACGGTGCCGCGCACATCAGCCGCACACGCAGCGGCCGAGCGGCCAGAATCAGGCACAAAATCTGACTTGAAAGTCGGTTGAAGTCGGATTTGCTTTACAGATCTGTCGTGCGATCACAGAAGGGGAAAGAGAACGGGGGACTGTCCCCGTTTTTCAGGCGGCGGCGGGACGGCCGGCGGCGGGGGCGGCAGCGGAGCGGGGCTGCTCCGCCGGCTTCTGCGGCGCGAGGGCCGCGGCGCCACTCAGCCAGCCCTCGAACTCCACGGCGCTGAGGCCCGCATGATCCACCAGCCGCGGCAGCAACAGGGCGTCGGAACGCTCAGAGGCGAGACCCGGATCGCACGTGGTTGCCGAAACGACGCCCGCCGACGCCAGCCACGGCAGAAACCGCGCCTCGTAAATGCCACTCGGGTAGCAGAAGTGCCTGGGCTGCCGGCCGGTGTACGCAATGATGCGCTCGCGGTTGCGCGCGATCTCCGCTTCGAACAGCTCCCGGTCGCCGGGCGTCTGGTGCGAGTGCGTGTGGAGCTGAACGTCGAGCCCGGCAGCCGCAAGCTCAGACACCTGCGCAGGAGTCATGATCGTCAACATCCGCCTGCGCTCGAGCGCGTCGTAATCGACGCCGAGAGCGGAACCCAGCTCCCGCGCGACATCGCGCTTCTCGCCGATCGGCCGATGCGAGGCCGCGGCCATCACACGCTTCCAGGAGTCCGTGCGTGACCGCGACGTTCTCAGATCGAGCCTCGCCGCACCAGGCAGTGAGGTCTCGACGATGCGGCCGCTCGCCCGCCACAGCATGTACGACGTGACGAGGTTGAACACCGGGTAATTCCTCTCGCAGCGCAACGTCGTCAGGTACACGGTGGCCGGAAAGTCGAACTCGCGCAGCAGCGGCCAGGCCGCCGCGTGGAAATCGTGATACCCGTCATCGAACGTGACCGCGACGCTTCGCGGCGGCAACTCGCGGGCGTACAGCCGGCGGATGGCCTCGTCGAGCGGCAGCACGCGATAGCCACCGCCGCGCAGCAGCTCGAAGCGCGCGCGGAGGTCCGATGGGCTGATGTAGAGCGGCGGGTTCCACAGGTGCTCGTCAGCGAGCGAGACACCGTGATAGCAGAGCACCAGAAGCCGCCGGCGGCGCCACTCGCTGTTCTTCAGGAACGTAAACAGCCCGAGCCGCTTCGACGACCGCAGCGCGAGCGCCTTGAGCGCCTTCCGCATACGCATGTGTTTGCTCGGCGGGTGCAAGATGAACGCCGCGACCTGGCGGGACGGGCTGGTGGACGCACTCTAGATCGCGCGAAAAGAACGGGCGCGCCGGATATCGCCCGGTTCGCGCCCGCGTCGGTTCGGTCCCCAGCCGGCGGTTGGTCGGACATACGCCGCCGCGCCCGGCTGGGACTGCGGTCCGAATTCAGGCTCGCCTTACGGCGGCCGCAAACCCGATCAGCAGGGTGCCAATGAGCACCAGCGTGGCTTCTTCCGGCAGGTCCGGCGCGTGCGGCAGCGCGCGCGGGCCGTCGGCCTGGTCCACGATCGTTGTGCGCGCGGCGGCAGGCATTGGCTCCGCCTCGGTGGGCGCGCTGGTACCGGCAGCCGCCATCGGCGCCGCCAGCGCCGCAGCCGCCATCATCGCAATCACCAGACGCCTCATTCGTTCGCACCTCACGCGTGCTACAGCATCAAGCGATGTGCCAGCGCGGCCGGAAGCCGGATCGGCGAGCGCTGCGTCCAAGATCTGAAGCGCGATAACAACGTGTGCGTCAGCGCTTACCTAACCTTGGTCCCGCGGCACCCTTAATTGTTCAGCCGAGCTGGCGCGGTCCATGCATTGTGGCAACGGACGCGGCGAAATGTGTAGTGAATTGCCCACGCGACGGCCCTTCACGACGGCCCACACGACGATAACGGCAGAGGTTCGACTTGACGGCTCAGTTTGGTTTGAACCCCGCTTACCGGAGACATGACTCGTGAAACGACCCTACGTGGCGATCGTTGATGACGATGCCGCCTTCGCGGCGTACCTGCGCACCTTCCTGTCGCTCCGCGGTTACGAAGCGCGATGCTACACGCGCGGCGACGAGATGCTCGCCGCGGTGAAAAGCGCCGACGAGGCCCCCGACGTTGTGCTGCTGGACGTGATGATGCCCGGGCTCGACGGTATCGCGACGCTGCGCGCGCTGAAGACCGCGAAGCCCGAATCGCAGGTCATCATGCTGTCGGGACGCAACCAGGCGTCGACGATCGTGGAGGCGGTCCGCCTGGGCGCGGCCGACTTCCTGGTCAAGCCCGACGACCCGGAAGGGCTCGGGGAAATCGCGCTCGACGTCGCGATCAAGAACGCCATCGAGAAGAACCGCCTCGTAAGCGAGCTCAGCGAGCTGCGGCAGCAGATCAGCGACGACCAGGACCGGGCCGTCTGGGGCAACAGCGAGAAGATGCGCGGCATCGCGCAGGTGATCGAGCAGGTGTCCGACAGCGACGTCACCGTACTGATACGCGGCGAGAGCGGCGTGGGCAAGGAGCTGGTCGCGCGCGCGATTCACCAGCGATCTACGCGCAAGAACCGGCCCTTCGTGAAGGTGAACTGCGCCGCGCTCCCCTCCGAGTTGCTGGAGTCGGAGCTGTTCGGGCACGAAAAGGGGGCGTTCACCGGCGCGGCGATGACGCGCATCGGGAAGTTCGAGCAGGCGGACGGCGGCACGCTGATGATGGACGAGATCGGCGAGATGAAGCCCGCGCTCCAGGCCAAGCTGCTGCACGTCCTCCAGGACAGCGAGTTCACGAAGCTCGGGAGCAACAAGCGCGTCATGGTGGACGTGCGCATCCTCGCCGCGACGAACCGGGATCTCGAGGTGATGCTGCTCAAGGGGGAGTTCCGGGAGGACCTGTACTACCGGCTGAAGGTGATCGAGATCTTGGTGCCGGCGCTCCGAGAGCGGCGCGACGAGATCCAGCACCTGACCGAGTTCTTCCTCGCCAAGTACGCGCGCAAATACAACCGGCCGGCGCGGCCGGTCAGCGACGAGCTGCGCCTGATGTTCATGGACTACGAATGGCCCGGAAACATCCGCGAGCTCGAGAACATGATCAAGCGCATCGTCATCCTGCAGGACGAGCAGCTGGTGATCCGCGAGATCGAGCGGAACATGCAGCGCGCGGCGCTCGTGATGGCGGGCGCGACGGCGCTGGCCAGCGCGGCCGCGTATCCCCACGCGATGGCGCCCGCCTCGCCCGTGGGCATGATGATGCCTCACGATGGCGCGGCCGCGGTGCCCGCCGGCACCGCGGCCGTCGCGGCGCCGCCGGCGACCGACGCGCATGCCGGCGCCGAGGACGCGCCCTCCGGACAGGTATCGCTCGCGGAAGTCGCGCGCGCGGCGGCGATGCAGGCCGAACGCGTCGCGATCGAGCGCACGCTGCGTCAGGTGCACTGGAACCGCCGCAAGGCGGCTCAACTGCTCGGCGTGAGCTACAAGACGCTCCTGAACAAGATCAAGGAGTGCGGTATCTCGAGGCGGTGACCTTCCCAGTTCGTCAGTAAGTTCTTTCCTATTCGTGGGAACTCCGGTTCTGGAACGCCTCGCGCGTTCGAGAACGGGCGTTCCTTTCTCGTCCGTTTCAGCCCCCTCAAACCGGCAGTTTTCCCAAGTCCGTGAAAGTTTTTCCGTTCGTGGCATTTCGCTTGCTCGGATACGGCCCGGTACGGGCGCGCGAACCGTGGAGCGCGCGCGAAGAATGTGAGACGCGACCCATGTCGATGACGAATCTCGCGCGCGACGACGAGCACGATTTCGAAGTGCGGCCGATGCCGACGCCGCAGGCCGCCGACGCGTGCGATCCGGATGCGCTTCGCGAGCGGGTCAGGGCGTTGCTCGCCCGCAAGCCGTCGCGCTACACGCTGCTGCTGGGGCAGGGGGACAAGATGCTCGAGGTCCGCGAGTTGATCGACCGCGTCGCGGACACCGACGTAACGGTGCTCGTGCGGGGCGAGAGCGGGACGGGCAAGGAACTGGTGGCGCGCGCGATCCATGCCGGCTCGCTCCGCCGCGACAAAGCGTTCGTGAAGGTGAACTGCGCGGCGCTGCCCACCGAGCTGCTCGAGTCCGAGCTGTTCGGGTTCGAGCGCGGCGCCTTCACCGGCGCGATTCAGCAGAAGCCGGGCAAGTTCGAGTTCGCCAACCAGGGCACGATGTTCCTCGACGAGATCAGCGAGATGCCGCCGCCGCTCCAGGCGAAGCTGCTGCACGTCCTGCAGGACGGCGAGTTCTCGCGGCTCGGCGGCCGGCACGATGTGCGCGTGGACGTGCGCGTGGTCGCCGCAACCAACCGCGATCTCGAGGGCGCGGTCGCCGAGGGGCTGTTCCGGGAGGATCTCTTCTTCCGGCTGAACGTCGTGTGCATCACGTTGCCGCCGCTGCGCCAGCGTCGCGAAGAGATTCCGCTGCTCACCGAGTATTTCATCCAGAAGTACGCGGAGCACTACAACCGGCCCCCCCTGCGCCTCGACCACGACACGCTGCGGCTCCTCGTCGATCATGGCTGGCCGGGCAACGTGCGCGAGCTGGAGAACATGGTCAAGCGCATGGTCGTGCTCGGCACCGACGCGCCGATCCGGCGCGAGCTCGCGCACGCGATCGCGCAGCGCCAGCTCGTGACGGGACCGATACCCGCGCTGGCCGACGCGCGCGCGGTGCCGGTGCCGGTGGCGGCGCCGATCGCGGCGCCCGCGGCCGGCGCGCCTTCCACCCCTTCGCGCGGCGCCGCAGCGGAAGCGGTGACGTTCCCCGCCGCGCCGCCGCGAACGGACGCGGCGAGCGTCGAGCCTCCGGCCCCCTGCTCGCTCAAGGAGATCGCCCGGCACGCCGCGCGAGAGGCGGAACGGGAGCTGATCGCCCGCACGCTGCAGTACACGCGCTGGAACCGCCGTGAAGCCGCGGAGATCCTCGGCATCAGCTACAAGGCGCTGCTCTACAAGATCAAGGAAGCGGACCTGGATCGCGCTTCATGACCGCGATGGCCCCTGATGCGTTCTACGACGAGGATTTTCGCGTGCTGACGCCGGAAGCGTTCGATTTCGTGCTCGGCAACGAACTCAAGCGCGCCATGCGCTCGCAGAACTTCGTGACGCTCGTCGTCATGGGAGCGTCGCCCGAGGACACCGGACAGGGCGAGGATCCCGTGCGCCACCTCGCCCGGATCGTCACGCACGAGGTGCGGGAAACCGATCTGCTCACCCGCACCGATGACGAGCTCTCGGTCGTGCTCCTCGACGCAGACATGGACAGCACCATGCGCGTCATCGATCGTCTGATGTCGCGCTTCGACCATTACGAGTTCCCGCGACCGGTCTCGATCACCGTCGGCGCGGCGAGCTGCCCGACGCACGGGACCGACCCGGCGTCGCTGCGGCGCGCGGCGATGGCGCGGCCGGTGGTGACCCGGCGCGCGAGGCGCCGGGCCTCGAACGCGTAAGTGAGACTCAGGAAGGAACAGACACGATGAGACCCGCACTCCCGATTCTGACGATCGCGCTGCTCGCGACGGCGGCGGCGCCCGCCTTCGCCGGGCAGCAGGCCACCAGCACCGCGGGACGGACGCCCGCTCCCGCGCCGGCGGCGACCGCCGGCAGCACCGCAGGAGTTGCCCTCCCGAGCGATTACCGCCTGGCCGTCGGCGACAAGCTGCGCATCGAGGTCTACAAGGACGCGCAGCTGTCCCAGTCGGTCCAGGTCCGCCCGGACGGCAAGATCACCCTTCCGCTGCTCGGCGACATGCAGGCGGCCGGGCTCACGCCGCTCGGGCTCCGCGACGAGCTCACGAAGTCGCTGAAGGAGTACATGACCGCTCCCAACGTGACGGTCATGGTCGTCGAGGCGACGCCGGCGACGGTGTTCGTGATGGGCGAAGTGAACCAGCCCGGCGCCCAGCCGATCCGGGGCTCGATGACGGTGCTCGAGGCACTCTCGATGGCGGGCGGCTTCAAGGACTTTGCGAAGACGAGCGACATTCGGATCCTGCGCAAGGGACCGAACGGGAACGAGACGCTCAGGTTCAACTACAAGAAGGCGCTCAAGGGCGAAGCGGAACCGATTGCGCTGCGCGCCGGCGACGTCGTGGTGGTGCCCTAGCCATGCGACGAGACGCGCTCGCGTTCGTCGTGCTCGGCGCCATCCTGGCGGCGGCGCCCGTCGCCCTCGCGCAGCCCGCTGAGGAGGAGCCCGCCCGCGCGCCGGGCTGGACGCTCACGCCCGCCGTCGTCGTGGGCTGGCAGTGGGACAGCAACGTCGCGATGGTGCCGGAGGGTTTCAATCAGGAGATCCTCGCCGACCAGGTCTTGCTCGTCACACCGTCGGCGTCGCTCGACTTCCAGGGGCGGCACACGACGTTCGGCGCCGGCTACTCGGGCGCGGTGCGCCGGTACCGCGCGGTTGGAGAGCTGGATAGCTACGACCAGCGCTTCCGGGCCGCGTTCGCGCACCGGCCCAGCGTGCGGTTGCTGGTGTTCGCGCGGGGCGGCGCGGCGCGGCTGCCGACCACGGAGGACACCGAACTGAACGGCGTCCCGTTCCGGCGCACCGGCTCGCGCGTCATCAACGGCGCGGGCGGCGTCGAAGCGCGGCTCACCAAGTTCACGACGCTTCGCGCCGCGTACGAGCTGGTGGACGCCGAGTTCGACCACGAGCGGATTCTCCCCACGTTCGTCCTGGGCGGGCGTTCGCACGGCGTGACCGCCGATCTCTCGCGGCGTTTCAGCGAGCGGATCGCGTTCGGCGGCGTCTACGAAGTGCGCTTCGCGCGGATTCGGACGCAGCTCGGCAGCGAAGACCCGCTGACGTACCAGATCATGGGCGGCAGCACGAGGTTCACGCTCGGGCCGGTGAGCAGCCTGCTCATCGCCGGTGGGCTGTCCACCCTCACGGACCCGCGGTTCAATGACACCAGCGTCGGTCCGTTCCTGCGGGTCAGCTACGGCCACCACTTCGAGCGCGCCATCCTGAACGCGGGGTACGAGCGATCGTTCGTGCCAACGTTCGGATTCGCCGCCTCCTCGCAGACCGAACAGCTCAACGCATCGCTGCTGATGCCAGTGGCGCGGAACCGCGCCTACGTGCAGGCGAGCACCGCGTGGCGGCGCAACGACCCGCTCCTCGAGGAAGATCCCGCGCTCAAGTCGTTGTGGATCGGCGCGACGGTCGGCTACGCGATCGCGCGCATGGTGCGGGTCGAGGGTTTCTACCACAACGCCTGGCAGGACACCCCCATCGCGGGGGGCAAGGTCAATCGCCATCGAGTCGGCGCGCAGCTCGTGCTGTCGGCGCCTGTGAGGGTCCCGTAATGGAAGAACGCGCGTTTCACCCGCTCGACTACGTCTCGGTCATCACCCGGCGGCGACGGTGGTTCATCGCGCCGGTCGTCACCTGCGTCGTCGGGGGCGCGATCCTGGCGCTCGCGCTGCCCGCGTGGTACCGGGCGGACGCGACGATCGGCGTCACGCTCGGGTCGGTCTCGGCCGACCTGGTCAAGTCCGGCAGCGCCGCGATCGAGCGCGACGAGCGCATCCGCGCGTTGACGCAGCAGCTGTTCAGCCGTCCGTTGCTGGAGCGCGTCGCCCGCGAGGAAGGGCTCACCGCGAGCAAGCCGATCGAACAGGTCGTCGCCGAGCTTCGCCTGAACACGCTCGTGCGGCCGAACGATCCGATCGCGCGGGCGGCGGCGAAGCCCGGGCTCGACACGTTCGCGATCAGCTATCTCGATCGCACTCCGGAGCTGTCGCAGCGCGTGGCGAACAAGCTGGCGCTCGTGTTCGTCGAGGAGACGCAGCGCGCGCGCGAGCAGCGCGCCGAACGTTCCTCCGAGTTCCTGGCCGCGCAGCTCCGCGAAAGCCAGGACCGGCTGACCCGCCTCGAGGAGCGCCTGCGCCAGAAGAAAGAGGCGTACATGGGACGCCTGCCGGAACAGCGCGACGCGAACCTGCAAATGGTCGCCAGCCTCAGCCAGCGGCTCGAGTCCACGAGCAACGCCCTGCGCGGGGAACAGGATCGGCTGTCGATGATCGAGCGGCAGATCGAGGCGATGCGGCAAGGGTTGTCCGACGTGCCGGCGATCCGCGCCGACATCGGGCCGGCGACCGCGCAGGGACGGATCGCGCTGCTCCAGCGGCAGCTCTCCGAGGCCCGCACCATGTACACGGAGAAGCACCCGGAGATTCAGTACCTCCAGCAGGAACTGGCCGAGGCACGGGCGGAGCTGAAACGCGGCGGGACCAAGGGCTCGGAGCGCGACGAACTCCTGCGCGGAGACCCGACCTACCAGCAGCTCGTCGCCGATCGCAGCATGGCGCGGCTGCGCGTCCAGGCGCTGTCGCGCGAGTATGCCGCGTTCCGCGGGCAGATCGGCAGCTACCAGCAGCGGATCGAATCCGCCCCGATGGTGGAACAGGAACTGGCGTCGTTGAGCCGCGAGTACGAGCTGGAGAAGACGCAGTACGGCCAGCTCGCTGACAAGCACAAGAACGCGCTCATGGCAGAGGACCTGGAGCGGAAGCAGGGGAGCGAGCGGTTCTCCCTGCTCTATCCCGCCGCGCTTCCCCGCAGCCCTGAGACGCCCAATCGCCCGCGCCTGCTGCTCGTGTCGGTGGCTCTGGGGCTGTTCCTCGGCGTCGGCCTCGTGGCGGGACGCGAGTACATGGACCGCTCGGTGCACGACGCGCGCGCACTGCAATCGGAGTTCGAGGTGCCGGTGCTCGCGGAGATCCCGCACATCGACGCGGCAGCTTAGGCGCGCAAGGGTCGCGCCCGCCGGCCAGCCTCCGCGAAGGCTACGGCGGCGAAGGGGGTCCGCGGGGGCGAAGCCCCCCGGCATGGTGAGGAGAAGGTGAACGCAATGAGCCGGATTCACGACATTCTGAACAAGGCGGACCGCGACGGCACGGCGCGTCGCGTGCGCCCGGTCGGGCCCGCGACGGAGGCCGACGCGCCGATCGCCGGCGGCGCCACGGTCCCCGCGCCCGTCATCGACGGCGCGCGCCAGGCGCTCGAGGAGCCTGCGCCGCGGGTTCGCGTGGCGCCGCTCCCCCCGCGCCAGGCCCCGCATGCGGCAGACGGCGCCGCCAGCCCTGCGGGCGGCAACGGGCGCCTGCGCGAGATCGACGGCGTGCTGCTCGATCCGGTACTGATCGCCGCGTCGGCGCCGCACTCGCTCGCCGCCGAGCAGTACCGGTCGCTGCGGACCCGCATCGTGCAGGCGGAGAACGGCCGCCCGCTCCGCACGATCGCGATCACGAGCCCGGGCAAGGGGGACGGCAAGAGCGTCAATGCCGCGAACCTGGCGCTCACGATGGCGCAGGAGTTCCAGCGGCGCGTGGTCCTCGTGGACGGGGACCTGCGGCGCCCGCGGTCGCACCAGTTGCTCGGCCTGACTGACGGCGCGGGACTCGCCGACGTGCTCATGGGGACGGTGGATCTCGACACCGCGTTGATCTCGCTGCCGGAGCACAACCTCACGGTGCTGCCGGCCGGCATTCCCCCGTCGCATCCGGCGGAGCTGCTGTCCTCCTCGACGATGCGCCGCGTGATCGAGGCACTGCGGCAGCGGTTCGACCGCATCGTGATCGACATGCCGCCGGTCGCGCCGCTCGCCGACGTCCACATCCTCGCGCCGCTGCTCGACGCCGTCGTGTTGATCGTGCGCGCGGGGGTCACGCCGAAGCCGGCGATCGAACGAGCGCTCAGCGGTTTCGATCGCGCGAAGGTGCTCGGGCTCGTGCTGAACGAGGCCGGCATGGGCGCCGCGGCGTACCCGGAGTACGCCTACCTGAACGCCTAGGGGGCCGGACGCGACCATGCAGTTGTTCGACCGGTACGTGTCACCGCGCAGCCTGACGGTCTTCGCCGCCGAGCTGTTCCTGATCTTCGGATCAGTGTCGGTGGCGGCGGGGATCCAGGACGGCCTGGCGCCAGGGGCCGCGACGCTCTGGAAGATCGCCGTGGTGACGCTGCTGTGTCAGCTCTGCCTGTACTACAACGACTTCTACGACCTGACGGTCGTGCACACGTCGCGCGAGCTCGTCGTGCGGCTCTTCCAGGCGGTGGGCGCCGCGTCCATTCTCCTCGCGGCGTTGTACTTCGTCGCGCCGGGGCTGACGCTCGGCACGTCTACGTTCATCCCCGCCCTGGTGGTCTTCCTCGTCGCGATCCTCGGGTGGCGCCTTCTCTTCAACCGCGTCGCCACGATGCGGGGGCTGGAGGAACGCGTGCTCATCGTGGGCACCGGGCAGTCCGCCCGTACCGTCGCGCGGCAGATCCTGGCGCAGCGCGACTTCGGCTACCGCGTCGTCGGCTTCATCGATGAGGACCCGTCGAGGGTCGGCGAGCGCGTGGTGAACCCGGGCATCGTGGGCACGCCGCTCGACATCCCGCGGCTGGTCGCCCGTGAGCGGATCGACCGCATCGTGGTCGGCCTCTCGGACCGGCGCGGCAAGCTCCCGGTTGACGAGCTGCTGCGGGCCAAGCTGGCCGGCGTGCGGGTCGAAGACGTCACGAGCATCTACGAGCGGCTCACCGGGAAGATCCTCGTCGAAGACGTCCGTCCGAGCTGGCTGATCTTCGGCGAGGGCTTCCGCGTCTCGCGCTGGACGCGCCTGGTCAAGCGCACGCTCGACCTCACGATGGCGCTGGTCATGACGGTCATCGGCGCACCGTTCATGCTCCTCACCGCGCTCGCGGTGTACCTCGAGGACGGCGCGCCTGTGCTCTACAGCCAGGAGCGCGTGGGCGAGCACGGGCGGGTGTTCCGCGTGCACAAGTTTCGCTCGATGCGCAAGGACGCCGAGAGCGCTGGGCGTCCGATCTGGGCCCAGGCGGACGACGACCGCGTGACGCGCGTCGGGCGCATCATCCGCAAGACGCGGCTCGACGAGCTGCCCCAGCTCTGGAACGTGCTGCGCGGCGACATGAGCTTCGTCGGGCCCCGCCCGGAGCGGCCGTTCTTCGTCGAGCAGCTCGCGGCGCAGATTCCGTTCTACGAGCAGCGGCACGCGGTGAAACCGGGGCTCACCGGGTGGGCGCAGGTGAAGTACCGCTACGGCGCCTCGCTCGAGGACGCCATCGAGAAGCTGCGGTACGACCTCTACTACATCAAACACGTCTCGCCCGCCTTCGACCTCACGATCATCTTCGACACCGTCAAGGTGATCCTCTTCCGCAAAGGGGCGCAGTGATGGCGCCTCGTGGGGACCGGACGTGGGGCGAAGAGCAGCAGCTGGTCACGATCGCCCGCAATCTCGTCACGCGCTACCTGATGATCTTCGCCGACACGGCGATCGGGCTGTTCATGCTCCCGTTCAACGTGTCGCACCTCGGCGCCGAGGCGTACGGGCTGTGGCTGCTGACGACGTCGGTCACGGCGTACTTCTCGATCCTCGACCTGGGCTACGGCGGCGCGCTGGTGAAGTTCGTGGCGCAGTACCGCGCCTGGCGCGACGCGCGCGCGATCAACGAGATCACGAGCACCCTCTTCTTCGTCTTCGCCGGCGTCGGAGTGCTGGCCTACGGCGTCGCGACGCTCGTCGCGTTCGGGATGCAGCACGTCTTCGCGATCACGCCGGCGCAGATCGAAACCGGCCGCGCCGTGCTGCTGATCATCGCCGTGCAGGTGTCGCTGTCGTTCCCCTTCTCGGTCTTCGGCGGCGTCATCAACGGGTTCCAGCGCTACGACACGAACAATCTCGTGGCGATCGCGAGCGCGGTGGCGGTGGCCGTCGCGAACGTCGCGGTGCTCCTCACGGGAGGCGGCCTCGTGGAGCTGGTCGCGTGGACCACGGGCATCCGCGTGCTGGCCCTGCTGCTGTACCGCGCGAACGCGTACCGCATCTTCCCCGCGCTGCGGATCCGGCCGTCGTACGTCAGCCGCGCGCGGCTGCGCGAGGTGACGGGGTTCAGCCTCTACAGCCTCATCATCGACTGGGCGAACAAGCTGAATTACTCGATCGACCCGCTGATCATCGGCATCTTCCTGGGCCCGGGCCCCGTGGCGGTGTGGGGCGTCGCGCAACGCATCGTCTGGACGGTGCAGCGGCTCACGAACCAGTTGAACAGCGTGCTGTTCCCGGTCGTGGTGGACCGCGACGCGACGAACCGGCCGGAGCACCTGCGCGAGATTCTCCTGCAAGGCACGCGGTTGTCGCTGGCGACGGTCGTGCCGATGGCCGCGTGCCTGGTGCTGGTGGCGCGGCCGCTCGTTGACGCGTGGGTCGGCAGCGGCTTCGAGCGGAGCGCGCTGATCATCCAGGTGCTCTGCGTTGCGATCGCGATCCGTGTGGGCAACGCGACCGCGACCACCGTGCTCAAGGGGGCGGGCGAGCACCGGTTCATCGCCCTGACGAACCTCGGCGTCGCAATCGCCAACGTGGCCTTGAGCGTCGCGCTGATCCGGCCGCTCGGCCTGCTCGGCAGCGCGCTCGGCACCTTCATCCCGCTGACGTTCGCGGCCGCGCTCGCGCAGTTCCCCGCGGCGTGCCGCCGCACGGGGCTGCCGCTCGCCGACGCGTGGCGCCGCGGCGTGTGGCCCGCGGTGTGGCCGGCCGCGCCGATGGCGCTGCTCTTGCTCTTGTTGCGGCCGTACGTGCCGGCCACGCTCGCCGCGATTGCGGGGCTATCGGTGCTCGCCGCCGCCGTCTACATCGCGTTGTTCGTGACGCTCGCAGTGGGCAGGGCCGATCGCACGCTGTACCTCCGGAAAGCGCGGCAACTGGTGACACGCTGGGCGCCGCAGACGGCGTAACGGGAGATTTCGACTGGACGCGCCGCGGCGGCGCGCCCGACGAGGAGTGACGATGCAGGGGGTGATTCTGGCGGCGGGACGGGGCTCCCGCCTGAACGGCGCGACGGCGAACATGCCGAAGTGCCTGGTGCGGCTCGGCGGCTCGTCGCTCCTCGAGCGGCAGATCGACGCGCTCCGTGCGTGCGGCGTGGACGACATCGCGGCGGTCGTCGGCTGCGAGGCCGAGGCCGTGCGGCGCCACTGCGGGCCGGGGATCCGCTTCGTGGAGAACGCCGCGTTCGCGACGACTAACAGCCTGTACTCGCTGTGGTTGGCACGTCACCTGCTGACCGATGCGTTCGTCGTGATGAACTGCGACGTCGTGTTCCACCCGCGGCTGCTGGACGACCTGCTGACCGCCCGCTACGAGGACGCGCTGCTGATGGCGTACCGCGATGACAGCGATCCGCCGTTCGGCGACGAAGAGATGAAGATCAAGGTCCGCCGCGGGTGCGTCGTCGACATCTCGAAGCAGATGGACCCGGCGGAGGCCGACGGCGAGAACCTCGGCATCGTGAAGTTCGGCCGCGACGGCGCGCGCGCGCTGGTGCCGATCCTCGATCGCATCGTGAAGGCCGGGGGGACGCGCGAGTGGGCGCCGCGTGCCTTCCTCGAGTTCGCCCGCGTGCGGCCGCTCCACGCGATCGGTACGCGCGGGCTGCCGTGGACGGAAGTCGATTTCCCCGAAGACTACCAGCGGGCCCTCGATGAGATCCTGCCGGCCATCGCCGCCGATCTCGCCGACGCGCCCGATGCGGCGGAGTACGACCAGCCGGTTGCCGCCACCGGCACGGAGTCGCGCGCGTGACCATGCCTTCGCGGTTGTCCCCGTTCTCCCGCTCCGCCGTCGAGGATCGCGACGCCACGCCGCGCCTGACCCATATCCCGCGCGTGGTGGCGATCGGCGGCGGCACGGGCCTGCCCAACGTGCTCCGTGGGTTGCGTCCGATCCTCTACGGCGAACGCGACTCGACGCCCCGGGACCAGCTCGTCGCGATCGTCACCACGAGCGACGATGGCGGCAGCTCGGGACGGCTGCGCACCGAGTTCGGCATGACGCCGCCCGGAGACATCCGCAACTGCCTGGCCGCGCTCTCGGAGCACCAGGGGATGATCGCCGACCTGTTTCAGTACCGCTTCGGCGGGGGGAACGGTTTGAACGGCCACGCGCTCGGCAACCTCGTGCTCGCGGCGCTCGCCGACGTGACGAATGACTTCCCGCGCGCCGTCGAACTCGCGGGGCGCGTGCTCGGCGCCAGCGGCACCGTGCTCCCCGCGACGACCGAGGCAGTGACCCTCGTCGCCGAACTCGCGGACGGCCGCACCGTGCGCGGCGAGACGCTCATTCGCGAGGCGCACGGCGCCGTGCGGCGGCTGACGCTGTCTCCCCCGGCGCCGCTCACACCGCCCGCCGCGATCGAGGCGATCCGCAACGCCGACGTCGTCGTGGTGGGCCCCGGCAGTCTGTATACGAGCCTGCTGCCGCCGCTGCTCGTGCGGGAGCTGGCTGCGGCGCTCGCGGCCTCGCGCGCCGCGCGCATCTTCGTCATGAACCTGATGACGGAGCCGGGCGAGACCGACGGCTACGACGCGCCCGCGCATCTTCGGGTCGTGACCGGCCACGTGGGCGCGCGCCTCTTCGACTTCGTGTTGTACAGCACGAGCGCGGTCCCGGAGGCGCTCGTCAAGAGTTACGGCTCGCGCGGGGCCTCGCCGGTCCGCGTGACGGGCGCGGACATCGACGAGCTCTCCGCCATGGGCGTGAGGGCGATCGGCGTGCCGCTCGCGTCCAAACTGCCCCCGTGCAAGATCCGACACCATCCCGAGCGGCTTGCCGCCGCCATCACCGCCGTCGCGCGGGGAAAGCTCGGCGCCTGGCGGCCGCGCGTCCCGGTGCAGACGGTTGGAGGCGAGGACTGATGTACGAACGCTTCTATCACCTGCGGGAACGCCCCTTCGCGCTGAGTCCCGATCCCGACTACCTCTATCCGAGCCGGGTGCACCAGGAGGCGCTGGACTACCTGCGCTACGGCCTCGAAAGCCACGCCGGCTTCGTCGTCGTGACGGGCGAAATCGGCAGCGGAAAGACGACGCTGCTGCAGACGGTGCTGCGCACGCTCGACGCGCACACGACCGTGGCGCGGATCGTCAACACGATCCTCGATCCGCGGGAGGTCCTCGAGGCGCTGCTGGTCGATCTCGGGCTCGATCCGAGCGGCAAGAGCAAGCCGCTCATGCTCCGCGACCTGGCGCAGTTCCTCGTCGATCAGCGGATGCACGGCCGCATGGTGCTGGTCGTCATCGACGAAGCCCAGAACCTGAGCGCCGCCGCGCTCGAGGAACTGCGGATGCTGTCGAACCTCGAAACGGAAAAGTCGAAGCTGATGCAGATCGTGCTGATCGGCCAGCCGAACCTGCGCGACAAGCTGAATTCGCCGCAGCTCGAGCAACTGCGGCAACGGATCACGGTGAGCTATCACCTGCAGCCGCTCGATGCCGACGACGCGGCGAGGTACATCAGCCACCGCCTCCGCCACGCGGCGATCGGCGCTCCGCCGGAGTTCCCGCGCGCGGTCACCGATCTCGTGCACGCGAGGAGCCACGGGGTGCCGCGCATCATCAACGTGATCTGCGACGCGGTGCTCGTGTTCGGCTACGCGGAGGAGCGCCATCACATCGATCGCGCGCTTACCGAGGAGGCGTTGAAGGAACTCGAGGCCACCGGCGTGCTGCCGGCGGAACCGGCGGCGGAGGCGTGCTCCGAGTCCGTGGACATGGCGTCCAGCGCCGGCGCGCCGGTGGTGGTGGCGCCCGCCTACGCCGGCTCTTTGAACGGGTCCGACGCCGGCTTCGGCGAGGCTCCGCCTGCCTACGCGCGCCCGGCGGAAAGCGCTCCGGCCAGCTTCGGCGGGACTTCGTCCCCGGCCAGTGTGGCCCATCCCGCGCCCGCGTCTTCGACGGCGGGCGCCGCGCTCGCGATCGCGACGAGAGAGGAAGAGATCCGCCGTCGTGAGGAGATGCTGCTGCAGCGGGAGCGGGAGCTGCAGGAGCAGCGGCGCGTCTTGTCCGAGGAGTACCGGCTGCTGCGACGGACCGGCGCGACGCCCACCTCCGCCCCAGCGGACACCCAGGGCTTCGGCGCGGCAACGCCAGCGTACGCGCACGAACCTGCGGCGACGCACGGCTACGTGCCCCCGCGCAGGGTCTCGGAGCCGCTCGGCAGCGTCGCGACGGGCGCGGCGGCGCCGCACTCGGCGGGACGGCCGCTCACGCAGCGCGCCACGACTCCCGCCCCCGCCTACTCGGGCATGACGGGGTACGCGCAGCGGTCGCAGGGCCGCGAAAGTTTCTGGAGCCGGATTCGGCGCCTCTTCGCCCGGCTGGCAGAAGTCTGATGAAGGAGCCTGAAGCACTCATGTCTGGATTGGCGGCCGTTCTCCTGGATCGTCTCAAGACCCGCACGGCGCGCACGGGGGTCGTCGGGCTCGGCTACGTGGGCCTGCCGCTCGCGTGCGAGCTCGCACGCGCGGGGTTTCGCACCACGGGCATCGATCTCGACCATCGCAAGGTGGTCGCCATCAACGCCGGGACCTCGTACATCCCCGACGTTCCCGAGGCTGACGTACGCGAGCACGTGCGTGCCGGGCGGCTGAACGCGACCACCGACTTCAGCGTCATCGCCGAGCTCGACACGGTGAACATCTGCGTGCCGACGCCGCTGCGAAAGACGAAGGACCCGGACATGTCGTGCGTGGTGGCGGCCTGCGAGCGGATCGCGGAGCACCTCCACCCCGGCATGCTCGTGGTGCTCGAGTCGACAACGTATCCGGGCACGACCGTTGAATTGCTGCAGCCGATGCTCGAAGCGAAAGGGCTCAAGGGGGGCGTCGACTTCTTCCTGGCGTTCTCGCCGGAGCGCGTCGATCCGGGCAACGAGCGGTTCAACACGAAGAACGTGCCGAAGGTGGTCGGCGGGCTCACGCCCGCGTGCGCCGAGCTGGCCTCCGCGCTGTACGGCGCCGCGATCGACACGATCGTGCCCGTCAGCTCGCCTGTCGTCGCTGAGATGGTGAAGCTGCTCGAGAACACGTTCCGCGCCGTGAACATCGGGCTCGTCAACGAGCTGGCGCTCATGTGCGACAAGCTCGGCATCGACGTCTGGGAGGTCGTGGAGGCAGCAAAGACCAAGCCGTTCGGCTTCATGCCCTTCTACCCCGGGCCGGGTCTGGGCGGGCACTGCATCCCGATCGATCCGTTCTACCTGTCGTGGAAGGCGAAGCAGTTCGGGTTCGAGCCGCGTTTCATCGAGCTCGCAGGGCACGTGAACGGCGCGATGCCGCACTTCGTCGTCGACAAGATCGGCGAGGCGCTCAACACGCGACGGAAGGCGCTCAACGGCTCGACGGTGCTGGTCGCCGGCATCACCTACAAGCGGGACATCGACGACATCCGGGAGTCGCCGTCGCTCGACGTGATGCACCTGCTCGAGGAGCGGGGCGCGACGGTGGCCTACAGCGATCCGTGGGTGCCCGTGCTGCCCGCCGCGGCGTGGCCGGGCGGCCACGAGCTGCGCTCCGTGGAGCTCGGCGCGGAGACGATCGCGGCGGCCGACTGCGTCGCGATCCTGACGGACCACCAGGCATTCGACTACGCGGGGATCGTCAACGCGGCGGATCTCGTGGTGGACACGCGGAACGCGACACGAAGTCGCGCGCCGCACGTGTTCCGCCTCGGCGCGCCCAACCCCGCCCAACGGACGGCGCCGCGCGCGAACGCGGCCGCCGAGGCCGTGGCGTGAAACATGCGCACGCTGTTCTGGATCTCGCTCGCGCTCATTGCCTACGTGTACGTGGGCTACCCGGCGCTGCTTGCCGCATGGTCGCGGCTGCGGGCGAGGACCGTCCGGCGCGCGCCCCTCGGCGCTGAGGCGCCGGGCGTCTCGGTGGTGATTGCGGCCCGCAACGAAGCCGCGCGGCTCCCCGCCCGAATCCAGAACCTGCTCGCGCAGGACTATCCCGGGCCGCTGCAGATCGTCGTCGTCTCGGACGGGTCGACGGACGGGACGCGCCGCGCGCTGGCGCCGTTCGCGGAGCGCGTCGATCTTGTCGAGATTCCCGCCTCAGGCAAGCCGACGGCGCTGAACGCCGGCGTGGCGCGGGCGCGCTACGAGATTCTCGCGTTCGCCGACGCGCGGCAGACGTTCGAGCGGGACGCGCTGCGCCGCCTCGTGGAGAACTTCGCGGACCCGTCGGTCGGCGCCGTCACGGGGGAGTTGCTCCTCGACTGCGAGGTGGGGGCACCGCGTCGCGCTGGGCCGCGAGCGGGCGACGCCGAGGCAGCGCGAAGGAACGGCACCTCCACGATCGGCGAGAGCATGGGCGCGTACTGGCGCTACGAGAAGTGGCTCCGGCGCCACGAGAGCGCCGTGTGGTCCACGCTGGGCGCGACCGGCGCGATTTACGCGATGCGCCGGTCGCTGTGGCGACCCCTTCCCGCGCCCACGCTCCTCGACGACGTGCTGGCGCCGATGCGGGGGGTGCTCGCCGGCTACCGCGTCGTGTTCGACGGCCGCGCGAAAGCGCACGACCGCGTCGAACGGGTTGCGGCGGCGGAGCGGCGGCGCAAGGTGCGGACGCTCGCCGGCAACTACCAGGTGCTCTCCCTGGAACCGCCGCTGCTGAATCCCGCGCGCAACCCCGTGTGGCTGCAGTACGCATCTCACAAGCTGGGGCGCCTGATCGTGCCTTACGCCATGGGCGTGCTGCTGGTGAGCTCCGCGGTGCTGGCCCCGGCGGGCCTCCTCTACATGGCCGCGTTCGGCGCGCAGATTGGCTTTTACGCGCTCGCCGGCTACGGCGCCTGGCTGGAGAAGCGCGCGACCGGCACCTCCGCGCCCCCGGCGGTCCAGCCCTCGGCGGACGTGCGGCATGCCGCCGTCCGGCCGGCGGCCTCGGGAGTTGAGCGATGAACGTGATCGATCGTGCGGCGCGCATCGCGTACGCGTTCGTGACCATGAACGCCGCCGTGGTGTCGGGGCTGCTTGCACTCGTACAGCGGCGCGCGGTGTGGCGGTGATCCGATGAGCGAACGACTGGCGTTCAGCTACGGCACCGGGGCGCACGAGGTCCGCAAAGGAGACGCGGGCGTCGGCGGCCTCCACAGAGGCGAGGGCCGCAACGGAGACGTGCGCGACGGCCAGGTCCGCAGCGGCGAGGTCGCGCCAAGCGACGGGCGGGCGCTCGCGGAGCCAAAGCGGGCCGACTGGGCGTGGCGCTGGCTGCTCGCGTTCACGATCGTGCTCTTCTTCCGGCCGCAGGACCAGATCGTCCTGCTGGCGCCGCTGCACCTCGCCGAGTTCACGGCCATCTGCGCGCTGACGGCAATGGCCTTTCAGCGCCTGCGCAGGGGGCAGGCGATCGTCCCGCTCACGCCGGAGTTTGTCGGTGTTGCGGCGCTCGGCACGCTGATGGCGCTGACCATTCCCTTCTCCTTCTGGAAGGGAGGCGCGTTCGCGACCTTCACGGACGTGTACCTGAAGATCATCGCGATCTTCGTGCTCATGACCCACGCGCTCCGGTCCCCGAGGCGCGTGGAGCGCATGACCTGGGTCATCCTGCTGGCCTGCGGGTATCTCGGCTTCCGCGCGATGCTCGACTATGTGCGCGGCGTCAACCTCGTCGAAGGTGGCCGCGTGCAGGGTTCGATCGGGGGCATCTTCCGCAATCCGAACGACCTGGCGCTGAACCTGGTGAGCTATCTGCCGCTGGCCGTCTTCGCGGCAATCGCTCCCGGGAAGACGATGAAGCGCGCCGCCGCCATGCTGATCGCCGCGCTCATGGTCGGCGCGGTGATCTTCACCCAGTCCCGGAGTGGCACGATCGGCCTGGTGATCGTCGTGCTCATCACTGGGGCGTACGCGCTGCGCCGGCGACCCGCGCTGGTCCTCGCGGGGCTGTTCGTCGCGGCCGTCTCGGTGCCGTTCCTGCCGGCGAGCTACATCGAGCGGATGGCCAGCATCACCGACGAAGAGAAAGATCAGACCGGGTCGCGCGAAGCGCGACAGGTCCTCTTCCGAGAGGCCCTGCAGACGTTCGCAGAGCGCCCACTGACCGGCGTTGGCGCGGGACAGTTCAAGAACTACAACCCTCCGGGCCGGCAGGAGACCTGGCGGGAAACGCACAACGCGCTGCTGCAGCTGGCGACGGAGCTGGGCATCCTGGGGCCGCTCATCATGCTGTTCCTGGTCGGCCGCGGCCTCTACGCCATCCGCGAGGCGCGCGTGCTGCTCACGCGCGGAATCAGGGCCGGCATCGTCGCGCCCGGCGAGCCCGCGGTGGTCTGGATGCAGGCGCACCTCTCGGCGATGAGCGCGGGGCTGATCGGATGGTTCGTGTGCGCCCAGTTCGCGTCGGTCGCGTACAACTGGACCTTCTACTACGTGCTCGCGCTCGCGGCGGCGCCCCGCGAGCTGTTGATCGCGAGCTCCCTGCGGGCGCGCCTGGCACGCCTGAAGGCAGAGGGCACGGGAGACGTCCGCCTGAAGGCGGAGACCACGAGAGACTTCCACTCGAGGGCGAACGCGACGGGCGCCACCACGTTCCGCAGCCTCCCGGAGGCGACGCCGTGACGGGTCCTGCGACGCTGGCCCGTCGCGCGGTCGACGCCGTCCGGCGCGTCGACGCCAGGCTGTCGCGGTCGTCCGGCCGCCGCCGCATCCTCGTGGACGGCCGCACGCCCGTGAACTACACGATGGTAGCGCCGGTGCACCGCGCGGTGAGCGCTGACCCGCGCGTCGAAGTCTGCTTCACCGCCTCCGAGGAGCCGCACCGGCTGCGCGAGATCTACGCCGGCGCGCCCGGCGGCACGCGGCTGATCACGCCGCGGCGCGCGGCCCTGATGAAGTTCGACGCCTACGTGGCGTCCGATTTCATGTGGGCGACGCTTCCTCGCGGCACGCGCCGCGTGCAGGTGTTTCACGGCGTCGGCGGCAAGTACGGCTTCGACGCCCCCACGACGTCGATGCGCGCCTGGGATCGCCTGTTGTTCGTGAACGAGCGCCGCCTGCGGAACTTCGTCGCGGCCGGCGCAATCGATCGTGACAGCGACGCAATCCGACTGGTCGGCATGCCGAAGGTGGACTGCCTCGTGGACGGCACGCTCGGCCGCGACACGGTCCTCCGCGGGCTCGATCTCGATCCCTCCAGGCCCTCCGTGCTCTACGCGCCCACTTGGTCCCCCGCCTCGTCGCTGAACGCGTTCGGCCTTGACCTGGTGCGCAACCTGCTGAAGGGACCGATCAACGTGGTCGTCAAGCTGCACGACCGCTCGCGCGACCTCCGCGAGCGCTACTCGGGTGGGCGTGACTGGATGGCGGCGCTCGGACCGATCGTGGCAACCGGCTCAGGACGGCTGGTCTCCGGACACGACATCTGCCCGTACCTCGCCGCGGCAGACGTGATGATCACCGACCACAGCTCGGCCGGTTTCGAGTACCTCCTGCTCGATCGGCCGCTCGTGCGCATCCACCGTCCGGCACTCATCGAGATGGCTAACGTCCACGCGGACTATGTCGCGCTCCTCGCCGAGGCCTCTGAATCGACAACGGCGCTCGAGGACACGCTCGCCGCCGTGGACGCGGCGCTTGCCTCGCCGGCGGGCAAGTCGGCCACGCGACGCGCCATTGCCGAGGACCTCTTCTACAAACCGGGAACCGCCACGCGCCGCGCGGTGGCGGCGCTCTACGAGGCCATCGAACTCGAGCAGCCGGTCGGCGCGCTGCACGGCGTGGAGGCGCTATGCCAGCCGTCAGCGTGATCATGCCGGCGTACAACGTCGAGGAGTACCTCCGCGAGGCGGCGGAGTCGGCGCTGAACCAGACGTTCGCCGATCTCGAGCTCATCATCGTGGACGACGGCGCCACGGACCAGACCGGAGCGATCGCGGAAGCGATCCGCCGCACGGATCCAGCGCGCGTGCGCGTGCTCGCGCAGCCGAACGCCGGGCTGCCGGCCGCCCGGAACACAGCGATGCGCGTGGCACGCGGCGAGTACCTCGCGCTGCTCGACAGCGACGATGTCTGGGAGCCGGAGTTCCTCGCATCGCAGCTGGCGGTGTTCGCCGCTTCCCCCGCGGTGGATCTCGTCACGGGCAACGCCCTGTATCTCGGCAGCCGCCTCGACGGCCTGCCCGTGCGCCCCTGTCCTGACAGGCGGCCCGAGCCCACGCTCGAGCGCATCATCGCCGACGAGGAAGCGATCTTCGTCATGACGGTGTTCCGCCGGCGCGTGTACGAGGCGATCAGCGGCTTCGACGAGACGCTGCGCACGAACGAGGACTACGACTACTGGCTCAGGGCCGCGGCCGCGGGCTTCCGCTTCGCGCGCAACCCGCTGCCGCTCGCCCGCTATCGACGGCGTGACGACAGCTTGTCGGCGAGCGAAGTTCGGATGATTGCGGGCGTGCTCAAGGTCTACGACAAGGCGCGCTCGTACTGTGTCCCGGGTACGCCGGCGCGGCGCGCGCTGGACGCGCAGCTGGCGCGTTTCGAGGCAGAACTGGAACTGGCGCACGCGCGGCACGCCCTGAGCACCGGCGACGGCGCCGCGGCATCGCGGGCGCTCACCGCCCTCAGTGCGCTGCGTCCCTCTCTCAAGCACCGGCTCGCGGCGTTCCTCGCGCGCCACGCGGCGCCGCTGCTCACGGCGGCCTACCAGGCGAGGCGCCGCCGCCGGGGCGCGCCGCTCACGCCGCCGGTCGCCGCCCGGAGTCCCCGATGAAGTTCTCGATTGTGATCGCCACGTACAACCGCGCCCGTGACCTGGAGGGCACGCTCCAGAGTCTCGCCGCGCTGCACCCCTCCGGCGACTGGGAGGTCATCGTCGTGGACAACAACTCGAGCGACGACACGCGTGCGGTGGTGGAGCGCGCGGCCGCCGCGTTTCCGGTCCCGCTGCGGTATCTCTTCGAGCGCGAGCAGGGGCGCAGCCCCGCGCTGAACGCCGGCATCCGCGCCGCCCGCGGCAACATCATCGTCACCACGGATGACGACGTGCGTGTCGAGCCGGACTGGCTCGACCGCGCCGCGGACGGACTCCGGACGCTCGGGTGCGATTACGTTGGCGGGCGCGTGCTGCCGATCTGGGGCGGCGAGCGCCCGCGCTGGCTGGCGAACCGCCCCGGCAAGCAATGGGCGGTGATCGCGCTCCTCGACTACGGCGATCAGCCGATCGAGTTCGGAACCCGCGTGGCGCTCGGCGTCAACATGGCGTTTCGCCGCGACGCGTTCGAGCGCGCGGGCCTGTTCGACGCAAACACCGGGCGGAAGGCGGGCACGCTGCTCGGGCAGGAAGTGCGCGAGTGGTGCATCCGCGCGCGCCACGCCGGACTGCGCGGCTGGTACGTGCCCGAGATGCGCGTGCGGCACATCATCCCGGCGTCCCGGCTGAACAAGCGCTACTTCCGCCGCTGGTTCTACTGGCGCGGCATCAGCCGCGCGATGCTCTACGAGCGTCTGGGGCTCGACATGATCTCGCCCGAGGCGACGACGCTCGATTACTCGAAGGTGCCTCACGTGGGCGGCGTGCCGCGCTACCTGTATCGACAGCTGCTCGGCGAACTGCGCGGCTGGGCTGCGGCCGTGCTGCGGAGCGATCCGGAGACCGCGTTCGACCACGAGATGTTCGTGTTCTTCTTCGCGGGAATTGTACGGCAGCGGCTCATCGCGAGCCGTGGCGCGCGGCCTTCGCGCCCGGGCGCGGCCGAGGTCGTCGCGCCGCGCCCCGGCTGACCCCGTGCGCGAGGGCAATCATGTGCCCAGTCTGGCGCGAAGCCTACTCAGCGGGCGTGGTGCGATGCCGAACGCGGCGTGATTCCTCCGGAAAACTACCGCTTCTGAGTAGCTACCCCGGCATTCCTCTTGCCACCGAATGGTCGCGCCCCGGCGCCGGAGCCGGGCCGTTTTCGCGGGTACCGAAATGCGACGCACCATCTTCCTGATACCGATCGTTCTGTTCGCACTCTCGGCTCCGACGGCGTCGGCCGCCGACAGGCTGTGCGATCCGTCCTTCGAGAATTGCCGCGACCCCCTCATCCAGTTGATCAGGAACGAGACGTCCGGCATCGACGTCGCGTTCTGGTTCATGGAGGACGCGCGTTATACCACGGAGCTGATCCGCCGGTGGCAGGCGGGCGTTCCGGTGCGCGTGCTCGTGGACACCCGCGCGAACGCGTCGACGCCCGCCAATGCGGACCGCCTGGGGGAGCTCGCGAACGCCGGCATCCCCATGCGGCGTCGCACCGCGGGCGGCATCCTGCACTGGAAGGCGATGATCTTCGACGCGCAGCGCACCGTGCAGTTCAGCGCCGCCAACTACAGCGACGAGGCCTTCGTGCCCTTCACGCCGTACGTGAACTACATCGACGAGGTGATCTACTTCACCGACGATCCCGCGCTCGTCGACACCTTCATGACGAAGTACGACGACCTCTGGACCAACACGTCGAGCTACACGAACTACGCGAACGTGACCTCGCTGCAGCGGTACCACCCGACGACCGCGCTGCACTCGAGCATGAACTTCCCGCCGGCGCAGAACTACGCCTCCCGCGCCGTCGGACGGTACAACGCCGAAACGCAGAAGATCGACGTGATCATGTACCGTGTGACGGACCGCCGTCACAGCGACGCCATGATCGCCGCGGTCGGCCGCGGCATTCCCGTGCGCCTGATCACCGAGCCGCATCAGTACCGCGATCCGATCCGCCTGTGGCATTCCTGGAACATCGACCGGATGTACATGGCGGGCGTGCAGATTCGACACCGGAAGCACCTCGGCACCCTGCATCAGAAGTCGGTGCTGCTCTACAGCCAGGGAATGACGATCTTCGGCTCGTCGAACTGGACGTCCCCGTCCGCCGAGTCGCAGGAGGAGCACAACTACTTCACCACGAAGCCGGCGTTCTTCGAGTACTTCCGACAGCAATTCGAGCGCAAGTGGAACAACGACACGGGCAACGAGGAGACCGAGCCGTTCGTGCCGCTGCCGCCCGACCGGCCGAGCTACCTGTCGCCCGCCAACGGCGCGAGCGGACTCTCCACGGCGGTGACGCTCGTCTGGGACGCCGGCTTGTGGGCGCACAAGTACGACATCCTGCTGGGCACCTCGCCGACCTCATTGAATCCGATCGCAAGCAACGTGGAGCTGGGGCCGAGCCAGAGTTCGCGCGACCTGAAGCAGTACACGCTGTCCAACCTCAATGCCGGAACGACGTACTACTGGGGCGTGGTCAGCAAGACGATGGCAGACCAGCCCAATCCGGGGCCGGTGTGGAGCTTTACGACCGGCGGCACGCCGGCGCCTCCGCCGGTGAACGGCACCCTGGGCCCGGGCGACATCCTGCTCTACGCCGGATCGGGATCCGCCAGCGGCGACTGGCAGACGATCGGCGACGGCACCGGCGCCGGCGGCGTCCGGATGTGGAACCCCGATCGCGGCAGGGCGAAAGTGTCGCCCGCGCTCGCGAGCCCCGCGGACTACTTCGAGCTGACCTTCAACGCGCTGGCCGGTGTCGGGTACCGGCTCTGGCTCCGCGGCAGGGCGGAGAACAACCACCACGGCAACGACTCGGCCCACGTGCAGTTCTCCGGCAGCGTGAACAGCGCAGGGTCACCGGCGTATCGGATCGGCACGACGTCCTCTGCGGAAGTCGTCATCGAGGACTGCGGCGGCTGCGGCGTGCGCGACTGGGGCTGGCAGGACAACGGGTACGGTGTCAATACCCTCGGTCCGCTGATCTATTTCGAGAGCTCCGGCACGCAGACCATCCGCGTGCAGCGGCGCGAGGACGGCATGTCGATCGACCAGATCATGCTGTCGCCGCAGAAGTTCCTCACGACGGCGCCCGGCGCGCTGAAGGACGATGCGACGATCTACCCCGCCACCGACGGGGGCGGGGGTCCGCCACCACCGCCGCCGCCGCCGACGAATCCCGACGTCGTGTTGTACGCGTCCCGTGCGGTTGCTGTCGGCAACTGGGTGGTGGAGCCGGACTCGAGCGCGGCGGGGGGGTTGCTGGTGCGCAATCCGGACCGCGGCGCCGCGAAGATCAAGCCCGCGCTCTCGAGTCCGTCAGACTACCTCGAACTCACGTTCACCGCGCAGGCCGGGGTCCCGTACCACCTGTGGATCCGCGGCCGGGCGCTCAACGACGACTGGGCCAGCGACTCCGTGCACGTGCAGTTCTCCGGTTCGGTCGACAGCGCCGGTACGCCGGTGTTCCGCATCGGGACCTCCGCTTCCGCTGAGTGGAATCTCGAGGACTGCGGCGGCTGCGGCATCTCCGGATGGGGCTGGCAGGACAACGGGTGGGGCGTCAACGTCCTGGGACCGCACATCTATTTCGAGACGAGTGGCACCCAGACGATTCGCATCCAGGTGCGCGAGGACGGCGTCTTGCTGGACCAGATCATCCTGTCGCCGCAGCGCTTCCTGACGACCCCGCCGGGGCTGCTGAAGAACGACACGAACATCTACGCAGAGTCCGGAGGCGGGACGTAGTGACGGCGGCGCTGAAGCGATCGTTGAAGTGGATCGACCACACCGTCGGCCGGCTTGTCGGGCCCCGACGCGTGCTGTTCGACGTCCGCACGCCCGTCAACGCGGCAATCCTCCGGCCGATCATCCGGGCAATCGACGGCGAGGGCGAGACGGACGGGAAGATCATGGTCGAGCAGGAGCGCGACGACGTCCGCGTCCTGCTCCAGCGCGAGGGCTGGGCGGCGCGGCTGGTTCCGCGCCAGGCAGCCCTGCGACAGCGCTGGGATTTGTACGTGAACGCAGACCCCTGGGGCGCACCCTGGCTGCCTCGATGCGCCCGGCGGCTGAACTTTTTTCACGGCGTGGCGGGCAAGTACGACCTCGATAACCCGGCGGGCCTGCCGATCGGCTTCGAGACGTACGACCGCATCGCCTTCGTGAACGAAGATCGGATGCGCCGGTATGTCGCGGCCGGCATCATCGGTCCGGAGCAGGCGGCGCTCGTGGGATATCCGAAGCTGGACGCACTCGTCTCCGGACAATACAGCGGCGCCGCGGAACGCCGGGCGCTCGGTCTCGACCCCTCCAGACCGGTCGTCCTGTACGCGCCGACCTACTCCACGGCCTCGTCGCTGCATCTGGCCGGCGAGGCAATCGTGACCACGCTCCTCGGTGCCGGGTTCAACGTCATCGTGAAGCTGCACGATCGTTCGCTGGACACCGACAGCCGCTACACCGGCGGCATCGACTGGCGACGCCGGTTTGCCGCGCTGCGTCAGCCGCGTTTCGTCTTCGCGGAATGCGACGACGCGTCGCCGCTCCTGGCTGCGGCAGACCTGATGGTCACCGATCACAGCTCGATTGGGTTCGAGTTCCTCGTGCTGGATCGCCCGCTCCTCGTGTTCGACGCGCCGGAGCTGGCTGCCGCGGCGCGGATCAACCCCGACAAGATTGCGCTCCTGCGCCGGACGGCTGACGTCGTCGCGAAGCCGGCGGCGCTGGTGGCTGCGGCGCGATCGGCGCTGGCCGACCCGCGCCGGCGCTCGACCGAGCGGTGCGAGGTGGCGCGGCTGATGTTCTACCGGCCGGGCGGCGCCACGGCGCGCGCCCTGCGCGTCGTCCGCGCCTTACTCGAGGCCCCCGCGGTGGGCGCCGCGATTCGGACCGCCACGGAGGCCGCATAAGGTATGGACACGCCCGACACGGCGCCCGCGACTCCGCTCGACGCGGGTGCCGAAGCCGTCGTGCTGATCGCGACGTACAACCGCGCCGCGCTCCTGGGGCGCACGCTCGATGCGCTGGCGCGCACCAGCTCCAGCCTGCGCTGGCAAGCCGTCGTGATCGATAACAACTCCTCGGACGACACCGCGCGGGTGGTACGCGAGCGGATCGCCCACTTCCCTGTCCCTCTGTACTACCTGTTCGAGCGCGCGCAGGGACGATCGAGCGCGCTCAACGCGGGCATCGCCGCGACCTCCGCGCCCGTCATCGCGTTCACGGATGATGACGTCATCGTTCCGCCAGGGTGGCTCGACGCGGCGTGCCGGCCGCTCCTCGAACGCGGCGACATCGAGTACACCGGCGGTCCGGTGCGGCCGCTGTGGGAGAGTCCGCGGCCCGCGTGGCTCGACGCCGCCCGCGGCGACCTCTGGGGCACGATCGCGATCCAGGACCATGGCCCCGAGCCGTTCATCTACGAGGAACGGCGCAAGGTGCCGCTGGGCGCCAACATGGCGGCCAGGCGCAGTCTGTTCGACCGGATCGGCCTGTTTCGGGCGGACCTTGGCCGGACGTCTGGAAAGAAGATCCTGGGACAGGAAGTGCCGGAGCTCCTCAGCCGGGCGCGCGCAGCGGGTGCGCGCGGCCTCTACGTGCCGGCGATGGGACTGGATCATCACGTGCCGGCACAGCGGCTTACCAAGTCGTACTTCCGGCGCTGGTGGTACGGGAAGGGGGTCTCCCGCGCGGCACTCGATCGGATCCGGCCGGTCACCGAATTGGGGATCGATCTCGCTGCGGTCAGGCGGCTGGCGGGCGTGCCGAGGTTCATGTGGGGAGACGCGGCGCGCGATGTTGCGCGCTATCTCGCGGCGACGGTGCGTCGAGATCCGATTGCGCGTGCACGGCACGAGATGATGCTGGCGTACTTTGCCGGGTACGTTGCGGGATCGCGACGCCGCGTCCCTCCGGATCGAGACGTGTCGCTGGTTGCCGGCTCGCACGTGAAGGCGGCCTGAGCCCGCGGACGCGAGACCCCGGGAAGTCATCGGAACCCGCGGCGATAATGGCCAAAGAACCAGGGCCCGCCCGTTGGCGGACCCTGGGGTCACGCTGTCTGGCTGCCCGGAAGTTGTCGAAGGCCACGGTTCCGGGGGGCGTTGCTTCAGCGCGATCGGTGCCCGCCTTCAACTCGAATTTGACCGAGGTCAACGAGAACTCGGCGGCCACGGGCGATCCGAGAGGAGACCAGCCGCCGGGCTGATCGCCAGAGGCAGGCGCTGCGTGGAACCGAATGTCGCTTCCGTCGTGGCCGATCCTGATGAACGCGTGCTGGCCGGGACTGAACGTGACGGAGCCGGCGCCCCGTTGACCTCAGGCGCCGTCTCGAATAGCGCGAGTCCCTCGTCATGTCTGATTCGCAGGTACCGATGTGCGCTCGGCGCATACGGCTGCTGGGGCGTGGGGAACTTGTCTACAGTCTGCAGGCGGCGTTCGGTCCAGATCTTCCCCGCGCTGACGACGAAGCGATAGTACTGGTCCTGGTCGATGCCGACGGCGAACATCGCGAACGCGTTCGCGTCAGTCGAGGGCGGCGGCGTCACGAGCTCTGCCGACATCGACGTTCCGTTGAAGTTCCTGGTGCCATTGAACGCAGCGCCGCGGTAGGAGCTCGTCGCATTCGTCTTGAGCGGTCCGATTTGCAGCGATCCGCCGGTCTCCGCGATCGCCAGCGTCGCATCGTCGGTGCCGCTCCAGATATCCGTGGTGTTCCACTTCGAATCGATCGTTGTGCCGTCGAAGGTGTCTGTAACGCGGGGTGACTCAGCTGACGACAGCCAGCGGCTCGACCAGCTCCGCAAATCGGGACCAAGGAGAGGAACGCCTGGTGAGGCAAAGAAAGGGGCGGCATTGCGCCGCCCCTCGGACGAACCGTCCGACGCACCGGTGGTCAGCAGGCTCCCCAGCTTCTAACCTTCCGACGCGTCAGGCGGCCGTTTTCCGCCGGTTCGATGCGCTCAGCGCACCTCGAACGTAACCATGATCGGCCGGTGATCGGACGGCATGACGCCGTTCGCGTCACGCGAGTCGATCAGCTGCATCTTCACAATCTTCAGATTGCTCGCGCCCTTCGAGTAGAAGAAGTAGTCGATGCGTCCCTTCTTCGTCTGACCGGCCGAGTAGGACGAGTAATACGTGGCGGCGCCGATCTTTTCCGCCTCCACCCACGCGTCGTAATAGCTCCCAGACATCGTCGTCACCGAACTCTGGTCCGGCCACGCGTTCCAGTCGCCGGTGATGATGCGGTTCTCGGCGATTCCGCTCGCGTACGTCTTCACCTGGTTGGCCTGCGTGTAGCGCCGTGACGGGTAATCCGGATCCAGGTGGGTCACGAGGATCGACACGTTGCGTCCGTTCACCGTGATCGCGCCGGTCGCGATGGTGCGATCCCAGCTCAGGAGGTGGCGATCGGTGGAGACGAAGGGATAGCGCGACAGCAGCAGGTTCCCCTTGCCGTTCGAATCCCAGGCGCCGAACTCCTGCGCAAAGTGGTAGTACCACGTCTGCCCTGTCTTCGACTGCAGCAGATCGCGGAACCGCCGCGGCTGGTCCTCGTTGCCCCAGCTCGTGTACTTCTCCGCCTCGATGATCGCGACCACGTCCGGGCTCTGGTTCGCGATGAGCGTGGCGATGCGGTTGATGTCGTACACGCCGTCGGTCCCCACGCCGTGATGGATGTTGTACTCGAGCACCTTGAGCCGCGTGCCGGTCGGCGCCGGCGCGGGGTTCGTCGTCGAGGTCGAGCCGAGCACGACCTTCAGGACCGGGCCGTTGCCGGCCTCCTCGGAGTAGTACTCCTTGTACGAGTCCTTGGTCGATCCGCCGTTGTCCTGGATCAGGAACCGCGCGTAGCGTGAGCTGCCGTACGTGCCGTTCACGATGTTCCGGACCATCGAGGTCACGTCGAAGGTGACCTTCGAGCCGGCGACGTTGGTGACCGGGGCGGACCCGACCTTCTCCGCGATGGCGCCGCCCGCGGTGGACCAGGACAGCCCGACGCGGCGGATGTTCCAGTTCGCCTCAGTGTCGGTGTACGGCTGGGTAATCCGGAACGCGTCGAGCGTGCGCGGCAGGGAGTTGCCTCCCTTGACGGTGAGGGTCAGCGTGGCGGACGCGACCGGCGAGCTCGCGGCAATCGTGTTATGCGTATCGAACTTCAGCAGGATCCGGCGTTCGTACGTCAGGTCGGTGCTGCCGTCCCGCGTCGTCAGGACGGTGTCACGGCCGAAGTTCGTATTCGCGTAGCTCCCGCCCCGCAGCGTCGTGTCGGACGCGTCGGTGAGCGTGATCGTCTGAGCGCCGGCCGGCAGCGCCAGCGCGAGGGCGCCGGCGAGCGTCAGCAGGAGGGTCCGGAGGCGGAGCGCGCCCGTGTTCGTCAGGTAGTCCATGGTATGAGTCCGTCGTTCCTCTGGATTCAGCGCACCTCGAACGTGGCCATGATGGGCCGGTGATCCGACGGCATCACGCCACTCGAGTCGCGCGAGTCGAGGAGCTGCATCTTCACAATCTTCAGGTGGCTCGCGCCCCTCGAGTAGAAGATGTAGTCGATGCGCCCCTTCTTTGTCTGGCCGGCCGAATACGACGAGTAGTACGTGGCGGTCCCGATCTTCTGCGCCTCCACCCACGCGTCGCGGTACGTGCCTGCCATTGTCGTGACCGAGGACTGGTCCGGCCAGGCGTTCCAATCACCCGTGATAATCCGGTTTTCCGCGATTCCCGACGCGTACGTCTTGACCTGCTGCGCCTGCGTGTACCGCCGACTCGGGTAGTCGGGGTCCAGGTGCGTCACCAGGATCGAGATGTTGCGCCCGTTCACGTTGATCGCCGCGGTGGCGATCGTGCGGTCCCAGCTGAGCGCGTGCCGGTCGGTCATCACGAACGGGTACCGCGACAGCAGCAGATTGCCCTTGCCGTTCGAGCTCCAGTCGCCATATTCCTGCGCGAAGACGTAGTACCAGGTGCGACCGGTCTTCGCCTGGAGCAGGTCGCGGTAGCGCCGCGGCTGATCCTCGTTGCCCCAACCCGTGTATTTCTCAGCCTCGATGATCGCTGCGACGTCAGGGTTGTGCTTCGCAATGAAGCTGGCGATCCGGTTGATGTCGTACTTCCCGTCGGTCCCCACGCCGTGGTGCGTGTTGTACTCGAGCACCTTCAGGCGCGTGCCGGAGCTGCTCGTCGTCGGGGCGGACGTCGTCGACGTCGAGCTGCTGCCGTAGGTGACGACCAGCCGGGGCCGCACCGACGAATCGCTTGATTCAGAGGAGTAATACTCTTTGTAGGAAGATCGGGCCGCGCCGTCAAGGTCTACCAGCACCACGCGCACGTAGCGGGAGCCGAAGACCCCCTTGACGACCTCCTGCACCTGGCTGGTGACGTCCCACTCGACTTTCTGCCCCGGCGTGTTGTTGACGCTCTCGGTCGCGTGGTAATGCGCGGTGTCTGCGCCCGGGGTGGACCAGTAGTAGCTCCCTTTGCGCTTGCGCCAGGTCGTCTCCCATTCGTTGAAGGATTTCGTGACGCAGTACGCGCCGATGCGGCGTGAATCGGCGTTGCCGCCGGCGACTGTGAGGACCAGTCTCGCAGAGGAAATCGGGCTCCCCGCGGGGATGGTGTTGTGGGTGTCGAACTTCAGCAGGGCGCGCCGCTCGTACGAGGCGTCGTCCGAGCGCCGTGTCGCCAGCACACCATTGCCGTAATTCGTGTTGGCGTAACTGCCGCCGCGCAGCGTCGCGTCGTCCGCGCTCAGCGTGATCGTCTTCTGGGCGGCTGCCTCCGCCGGGAGCAGGCTGATCGTTGCCAGGGCGACGGCCAGGATCGTCCGCCGCACACCAACCTCGTCGAAGCACAGTCCCCCGTGCATCACACCTCCGTTGAAGCCGAAGCCGCCCTGATCACTGGCGGCCCGTTAGTTTTTGTTTGTCTGGGAAAACACCCGGCCGAGGCTGAAGTGGAACCAACCCTTACGGCCGGGTCGCCCGCCCGATGGGCAAGGACGTGGCCAACAGTGGAAACGCGCGATTTACCTGAGGTTTTTGGCGTTGTTACGGCCCTATAGTCCCGAATGGATCAGGTGTTGTCCCTTCAGACAACTCTGCCGTTTGTAAATCTTACACACATGCGGCAAAACACTTGATTTTACAGGGGATGTACTTCTTACTGTCGAGTTGGCTTCGCGGACAGACGCCCGGCCGCTGCGTGGGGACCGGCGGCAACCAAGAGTACCAAGTGCATCAACACCTGACACAGCCGCGGGGGCGTGTGCTTTGCACTTCAGGTCCGCAGATTTGGACGTGCTGGAGCCCTTGCCGCGGATCAAAGTCGCTGTCGTCGCGCCGTCGCTCGGCATCCTGGGAGGCCAGGCCGTTCAGGCGGACCGCTTGGTCGGCGCCTGGCGTGAAGACCCCGCGGTCGCGGCGTGGCTCGTCCCGGTCAACCCGCTCCCGTCCGGCCCGCTGCGCGCCGGCGTGCGGGTGAAGTACCTCAGGACGATTGTCACACAGCTGACCTACTGGCCGCTCCTCGTGCGCGAGCTGCGCCGCGCGGACGTGGTGCACGTCTTTTCAGCGAGCTACTTCTCGTTTCTCCTCGCGCCGCTGCCGGCCATCATCGTGGCGCGCGCGCTCGGCAAGCCCGTGGTCCTGAACTACCGCAGCGGCGAAGCGCCGGATCACCTGCGGCGATCGCGGATCGCGCGAGCGGCGCTCGCCCGCGTGGACCGGAACATCGTCCCGTCCACGTTCCTTCGCGACGTGTTCGCGTCGTTCGGGCTGCAGGCGAGCGTCATTTCGAACGTCGTCGATCTGGAGCGGTTCCGCTTCCGCGTTCGCAATCCGTTGCGCCCCAGGCTTCTGTCCACGCGAAACTTCGAGGCGCTCTACAACGTGGCGTGCACGCTCCGGGCGTTCCGCGCCATCCAGGACCGCTTCCCGGACGCGACGCTGACGCTCGTCGGCGACGGCGGCGAACGGGCGCCGCTCGAACGGCTGGCGCGCGAGCTGGGGCTGCGGCAGGTCACCTTCGCCGGCCGCGTCCCGCCGGACGAGATCTGGCGCTACTACGACGCGGCGGACATCTACGTGCAGACGCCGGACATCGACAACATGCCCGCATCGGTGCTCGAGGCATACGCGAGCGGCTTGGCCGTCGTCTCGACCGATGCAGGGGGCGTTCCCTACATTCTGCAGGATGGCCGCGAAGGTCTGCTCGCCCCGCGCGGCGACGCGGCCGCCGTCGCAACCGCCGTGCTCCGGCTCCTCGACTCCCCCGATCTCGCGGCGAGCACGGTCGCAAACGGGCGCGCCTTCGCGGAGAGCTGCACCTGGCGGCGCGTGCGGCCTGCGTGGGTCAGCCTGTATCGGGAACTCTCGGGAGCGGCCCCCGTTGCCGCGCCCGTCGCGGAGTGGTTCCGGTAACCATGGCGCTGCTCACCCGCGCGCTGCGGATGGATCGGCGCGAGCTGGCGTTCAGGGCCGGCGTCGCCGCGCGTCAACTCGCGCAGCGGGTGGCGGTGCAGATACGGCATCCGCGGTGGGACGGCGACGCTCTGCGCGACATCCTGGCCGACTCCGCGCCCCGCTCGGGCTTCGCGGCGCATTTCCGCTCGCGGCCGCGACTGTTTCCCCTGCACCCGGGCGCCGCTAGGACGCTGCGCGCCGCCATCGTGGCGGTTGACCCGGATGCCGGCGAGGAAGCACGCCATCGCGCCGATGCCGTGCTCGATGGACGCTTGAACATCCTCGGGTATCGTGACGTCCGTCTCGGCGCGCCCACTGACTGGCATCACGACCCCGTCCACGGGCGTTCGGCGCCCCGCGTGTTCTGGGCCGCGGTACCGTACCTCGACCAGGCGATCGGCGACCACAAGATCATCTGGGAGATCAACCGGCACCAGCAATGGCTTGCCCTGGGGCGCGCGGCGTGGCTCACGGGCGACACCGCGTACCGCGACGGGATCGTGTCCCAGCTCCGGAGCTGGCTCGCCCAGAACCCGCCGCTCATAGGGATCAACTGGGCGAGCATGCTCGAGCTGTCGTTCCGGTCGCTGTCCTGGATCTGGGCGCTGCAGTTCTGCTCAGCGTTCGACGACACCCCGGACGACGCGATCGCGGACTTCCTGCTCGGGATCGACGCGCAGCTCGAGCACGTGCGCGGCAACCTGTCGCGCTACTTCAGCCCGAACACCCATCTGCTCGGCGAGGCGCTCGGGCTCTACGTCGCGGGGCGAAGCCTGCCGGAGTTGCGTCGCGCCGCGGCCTGGACTGAAACCGGGCGGCAGGTGCTGCTCGAGGAAATCTCGCGCCAGGTGCACGCAGACGGCGGGCATGCCGAACTGTCGGCGCACTACCACCGCTATACGCTCGATTTCTACCTGCTGGCGCTCTCGGTCGCCCGGCTCACAGGCGACACGACGGCTGCGTCTGCATTCGAGGAGGTCGCGGGTCGGCTCGCACGTTACGCGCGGGCGCTCGCCGACGATCGCGGCCGGCTGTCGCTTCTCGGCGACGATGACGGTGGACAGCTGTTTCCGATCTGCGGGCGCGATCCGGTTGACGCGAGGTCGTCGCTCGCCTGGGCCGCCGTACTTCTGGGTGATCGCACGCTCGCCGTCGAGCACGACCGCGTTCCAGAGGAGGTGTGCTGGCTCCTGGGAAAGGCGGTGGAACTCCCCGAGACCAGGGGTGCCGGCGTGCGTAGCCCGGCGCTCCAGGTGTTCCCTGACACGGGATACGTGGCTGCCCGCACGCGGCGCGGCGATCACCTCGTGATGGATGTCGGGCGACACGGGTTCCTCAACGGCGGGCACGCCCACGCCGACGCCCTGTCGTTCGTGCTCACCCTGAAGAGCCGCGCCGTCCTCATAGACCCCGGCACATCGACGTACACGATGGACCCAGCGTTGCGGGACCGCCTGCGCGGCAGCGCGGCGCACAACACGCTCATGCTCGATCGGCGCCCGCAATCAGAGCCGGCGGGCCCGTTCCATTGGCGCACGATGACGGACGCGGCGCTGTGCCGCGCAGAGCGCCGCTCTCACGGAGTCTGGATCGAAGGGGAGCATCGGGGATATCAGCCCGCCGTACACCGCCGCGCCGTGTTTCTCTCCGAGGACGGGCTCCTGCTCGTCGTCGATTTCGTCCTGGACGGTGCGGGCGGGCCGCACGACGCGGAGATCCGATGGCACCTCGATCCCGCGTGGGAGTATCAGGCCGCGTCTCACGGAGCCAGGCTCATTCATCCGAGTGACGTCGAGCTGCGCGTCGCGTGTACCGCAGAGCTGCGCGCGGTGCGGGGCGGCCCGGAAGAAGGATGGTGCGCCCCGATCTACGGGCAACTGGTGCCCGCCTGGACGCTGATCGCCTCACACCAGGGGAACGCTCCCTTCGACATCGTCACGGCGCTCTGCGAGGGTTCGGTCCCGCCGGGCTTTCGGGTACGGGGAACAACAACCGGGACCGTTCGCGCCGTCACCGTCGAGATCGAGCGCCAGAGCGGGATGGACGTATTCGTGGTGGGGAGCGACGGTCGGCTGTCGCACGAGCGCCGCGTGGCCTCATCCGTGCATATCGGGACGCGCTGAAATGTGTGGAATCGCCGGGTTCGCCGAACGAGACGCAAGAGGATCGTCCTCGCCGGAGAGCGCGTTCGCGCTCGTGCATGCGATGTGCGACGTCATCCGCCACCGCGGGCCGGACGATGAAGGCGTTCACACGGGTCCGGGCGTCGGCCTCGGGATGCGCCGACTGAGCATCATCGATCTGTCAACCGGCCATCAGCCGATCCACAACGAGACGCGGGACGTGTGGGTCGTCTTCAACGGCGAAATCTACAACTACCGCGAACTGCGGCGCGAGCTCGAGTCCTGCGGCCATCGCTTCTACACCTCCAGCGACACCGAATCGATCGTACACGCCTATGAGGAATGGGGCTCCGGCGCCTTTGAGCGGCTGCGCGGCATGTTCGGCGTTGCCATCTGGGACGCGCGTTCGCGGGAGCTGTTTCTCGCGCGGGATCGCGCGGGTATCAAGCCGCTGTACTACGCCGAGGCCGCCGGCCGTCTCTACTTCGGTTCCGAGTTGAAGTCGCTGCTCGCCGTTGGCGACATCGAGCGCGAGCTGGATCCGATCGCGCTCGATCACTTCCTCTCGTTCCTCTATACCCCGCCGGACCGCTCGATCTTCCGCAATGTCTCCAAGCTGCCGCCCGGGCATTTCCTGCGATGGGCGAACGGGGCCGCGGCGGTGACCCGCTACTGGCAGATCAGCGCGGAGGAGAGTTTCCGCGGCAGCGAAGAGGAGGCGGCCGCGCGGCTTCGCGACGTGCTCGCGGGCGCGGTGCGCTCGCACCTCGTCAGCGACGTGCCGCTCGGCGCGTTTCTTTCAGGCGGCGTGGACTCCAGCATCGTCGTCGGCTTGATGGCCGAGGCGTCCTCGCGCGTGACGACGTTCTCGATCGGGTTCGACGAGCCGGAGTACGACGAGCTGCCCTACGCCCGCGCCGTCGCCCGGCACTTCGGCACCGATCATCACGAGTTCGTCGTGCGCCCGGACGCGCTTGCGATCCTCGATGCGTTGATCGATCACTTCGACGAGCCCTTTGCCGACTCGTCGGCGATCCCGACGTGGTACGTTTGCGAAATCGCGAGGCGGCACGTGACGGTGGTGCTGTCGGGTGACGGCGGCGACGAGCTCTTCGGCGGGTACGACCGGTACCTGCCGCACCCGCGCGTGGCGGCGTTCGACCGGCTGCCGATACCCGGCAAGCGGCAGGCGGCCGCCGCGATCTGGCCGCTCCTGCCGCACGGCACGCGCGGCAAGAACTACCTGAGACACGTCTCCCGCGACGGCGACGGACGGTACCTGGACTCGGTCGCGTTCTTCCAGGCTGATGAAAAGCGGGCGCTCATGAGCGACGAGCTTCGGGCGCAACTCGGACGTGACGATGCCGGGCAGGCGACCGCCCGGCGCCTGAGACGCTTCCGATCCCTGCCCCCGCAGGCGCGAATGATGCGGCTCGATTTCGAGACATACCTGCCCGAAGACGTGCTGACGAAAGTCGATCGCATGAGCATGGCGCATTCGATTGAATCGCGCGTGCCGCTGCTCGACAACGAGGTGATCGAGTTAGCGGCGTCGTTGCCGACGCGGTTCAAGATCCGCGACGGCCGGCGGAAGCACATCCTCAAACGCTCGGCCGAGCGGCTGCTGCCCGCCGACGTGCTGGGGCGCCGGAAGCAGGGCTTCGGCGTGCCGATCGGCGCGTGGTTCCGCAGCGACCTCCGCGAGCTGTTCCACGACGTGCTGCTCTCGCCCCGCACGCGCGGCCGGGGATATTTCGAGTGGCGTTTCGTCGATCGGATCGTGCGCGAGCACCTCTCGAACACGCGCGATCACACGTTGAGGCTGTGGCAGTTGCTGGTGTTCGAGCTGTGGCACCGGCAGTATCTGGACGGGGGTCAGGTCTGGAACACCCGGTTTAACGGACACCAGCGACAGGAGCCCCGCTCCCGTGTCGCTGGTGTTCGTTAAACCGGGTGTTCCAGACCTGACCCCAATTGTGAAGCGCGCTTCCATCCGGCTCCGCTGTACGGCCCACTGACGGCCGCGCAAGATCTGCAGTGCCCCGCCAACAGGGAAGAACTTCTCCGAGAAAGGGCCGCTCTTCGTGGCACTTCGCTTGCTGAGATGCCCATCGCTGTGACCTTCGCACCTCAGGCGCGCGTGGCCGTCTTTCTCACCAGCTTCCATCCAGGCGGCACCGAACGGCAGATGGTCGAGCTGGTCAGGAGGCTCGATCCCGCACGGTTCGCCGTCAGCGTCGCGTGCCTTCACCGCGAGGGGGCGTGGCTGCCGCGCGTGGAGGAGGCGGCCACCGACGTCACGCAGTTTCAACTCAGCGGCTTCGCGCGCCCCTCGTTCGGGCGCGCGCTGCGCGACTTCGCGGGCTGGTGCCGCGCGCGCGCGATCCAGATCGTGCAGACGTGCGACTTCTACGCGAACGTCGTAGGCCTGACCGGCGCGGCGCTCGCGCGCGTGCCTGTCCGCATCGGCAGCCGCCGCGAGATCAACCCGGACAAATCCCGCCCGCAGATCGCCCTGCAGCGGTTCGCGTACGCCGCGGCGCATCGCGTCGTCGCCAACTCCCCCGCCGCGGCGGCACAACTGGCCATCGAGGGTGTGCGCGGCGATCGCATTCGCGTGATCCCGAACGGCATCGCCCTGGAGCGCTTCCTGCCGAAGGCGCACCACAGCCGGATCGGCTCGCTGATCACCGTCGCGAACCTCCGCCCCGAGAAGCGGCACGACGTCCTGCTGGAGGCATTCTCGAGACTGGACGCCTCGCGCGGGCTCACGCTGCGGATCGTCGGCGACGGCTCGTGTCGCGCGGCGCTCGAGTGCCAGGCGCGCGATCTCGGAGTCGCGCCGCGGGTGGAGTTCCTCGGCCACCGCGAGGACGTCGCGGAACTGCTGGCCACCAGCGATCTGTTCGTTCTCCCGTCTCAATCGGAGGCGTTCCCCAACGGGGCCCTGGAAGCGATGGCGACCGGCCTCCCCGTCGTGGCATCGTCGGTCGGCGGGCTGCTCGATCTGATCGAGCACGAGCGCAACGGGCTGCTCGTGCCGCCAGCCAACCCGCAGGCGCTCGCCGAGGCAATCGAGCGCCTCATCGCCCAGCCCACGCTGGCGACCGCGCTCGGAGAGTCCGCGCGGCGCCACGTTCGCGATCGCTACAGCTTCGAGCGAACGGTCGCGGGCTTCGAACACCTCTTTCTGAGCGAGCTGCACGCGCGCGCGCCCCTCGCGTCGGAGCGGACGGTCGCGACGTCCGCCTGACGCGGACCGGAGCAGGGCGTTATGTGTGGAATCGCAGGCAAGGTCAATTTCGATGGCGGAGCGGTCGATCGCGACCTGCTGCGCGCGATGACGGACGCGGTGACGCACCGCGGTCCCGACGCAGCCGGATATCACGCGGCGCCAGGGGTCGGGCTCGGGCACCGTCGCCTCAGCATCATCGATCTCGCAACCGGAGACCAGCCGATCGCGAATGAGGACGGCACCGTCTGGACCGTGTTCAACGGGGAGATCTACAACTTCGCCGAGGTCCGCACCGAGCTCGAGGCAGCCGGTCACCGCTTTCGCACGCGCAGCGATACCGAGGTCATCGTCCACGGGTACGAAGAGTGGGGCGACCGGTGCGTTGAGCGGTTCCGCGGGATGTTCGCGCTCGCCGTCTGGGACGCTACAGCGCGGCGCCTCCTGCTCGCCCGCGACCGCCTGGGTGTGAAGCCGCTCTACTACGCCGAGCTGCCTGGCCGCGGCATCGTCTTTGGATCGGAGATCAAGTCGATCCTGCTCGACCCCGCCGTGCCGCGAGACTGGCGCCCCGACGCGCTCGACTCGTACCTGACGCTGCTCTACGTGCCCGCGCCGGCGACGATCTACAAGGCGGTCCGCAAGCTGCCGCCCGGACACGTCCTCGTCGCCGAGAACGGATCCGTCCACACCAGGCCGTACTGGGACCTCGTGTTCACCGGCACGGGGGACCCGGCGCGCGAGGAGGAGTACCTGGAGCGACTCGATGCGCTGCTCCGCGAGTCGATCCGGCTGCGGCTGATCAGCGACGTTCCGCTCGGCGCCTTCCTCTCCGGCGGGATCGATTCATCCACCGTCGTCGCGTACATGGTGGAAACGAGCGACGCGCCGGTGGTCACGACCTCGGTCGGCTTCGACGTTCACGCGTACGACGAGCTGGAGCACGCCGAAACCGTCGCGCGGCACCTCGGCTGCGAGTTCCACCCGCAGATCGCCGACCCGCGTGTCGAGGATCTCCTGCCGGCGCTCGCGTGGCACTTCGACGAGCCCTTCGCGGACTCCAGCGCGGTGCCGACGTATTACGTGTCGCGCGCCGCCCGGAGCCTCGTCACCGTGGCGCTGTCCGGTGACGGCGGCGACGAGTTGTGGGCCGGCTACGCGCGGCACCGCGTCGAGCAGTCGGAATGGCGCGCGCGCCGATGGCTGGGACCGGGCGCAAAGCTCGCGGGTTGGGCCGCCCGCGCCCTGCCGCTGAGCGTGCGCGGCGCCCGCGCGCTCCGCCACATGGCGCTGTCGCCCGCCGAGGCCTGCGCGGACAAACACGCATACGGCCTGTTCGAACAGGGCGGCAAGACGCGCCTGTACAGCGGCGACTTCTCGGCTGCGTTGCGCGGCACCGACGTGTTCGAACCGTTCACGACGGCGTACGCCGCGTGCCGCTCGCAGGATCCCGTCGATCGAGCGCTGTACGTGGACGTCAAGACCTACATGCTGGACGACATCCTCACGAAGGTGGATCGCATGAGCATGGCAGTCTCGCTGGAGACGCGCGAGCCGCTGCTCGATCATCGTCTCCTCGAGTTCGCCGCCACGGTCCCTGTGTCGCTCAAGATTCGGGATGGACAGACGAAGTACCTGCTCCGCCGCCTGCTCGAGCGCAAGGTGCCGCGGCCCATCGTCGAGCGCGGCAAGCGCGGCTTCGAGGCGCCGATCGGCGAATGGCTGCGCGGGCCCCTGGCCCCGATGGCGTCGGATCTGCTCGGCGACGGGCGGCTCGCGTCGCGCGGCCTGTTCAACGCGCGCGAGGTGCAACGTCTCTGGACTGAGCACCGCACCGGCGCTGCCGATCATCGGCACCGGCTCTGGCAGCTCGTCATGCTGGAGCTGTGGTTCCGCCAGTTCGTCGACGCCGCGCCGGTCCCGGCACCGGCGCCGACGCGCCCCGACTCCCTCGTCCCCGTGGAGGCTGCCTGATGTGCGGCATTGCCGGCATCGTCGCTGTTGACCACCTGCACGCGGACGAGCGCGGCCGCCTCACGTTCATGCGCGACGTCCTCGCGCACCGGGGCCCCGACGAAGCCGGAACGCACGTCGACGACGCCGCCGCTCTCCTCCACCGCCGCCTGAGCATCGTCGATCTCGCGTCCGGCCAGCAGCCGCTCTCCAACGAGGACGGAACGATCTGGATCAGCTACAACGGCGAAATCTACAACCACGCCGACGTGCGCGCGGAACTCGAGGCACACGGGCATCAGTACCGCACGAAGTCTGACACGGAGACCATCGTCCACGCCTACGAGCAGTGGGGGGACGACTGCGTGCACCGCTTTCGTGGCATGTTCGCGTTCGCGATCTGGGACTCGAAGCGGCGGCGCCTGCTGCTCGCGCGGGATCGGCTCGGGATCAAGCCGCTGTACTGGGCCCGCGCCGGCGACCGCCTGCTCTTCGCCTCCGAGATCAAAGCGATCCTCGAGAGCGGCCTGGCGCGGCGTGAGGCGAACGACGCCGTCCTCGCCGAAGTGCTGACGACGCGCTACACGTCGGACGAGCAGACGCTCTACAGGGGCATCTATCGGCTGCTGCCTGGCCACCGGCTCGTGTTCGAGCGCGGCCGCGTCCAGATCCAGCAGTACTGGGACGTCCCTACCGGCGCGCCGGCGGCGCGACAGCCGTTCGATACGCTCGTGGCGCGTTTCCGCGCGTTGCTCGAGGAATCCGTGCGCCTCCGGCTGATGAGCGACGTGCCGCTCGGCATGTTCCTCTCGGGCGGAATCGACAGCAGCGCCATCGCCGCGCTGATGGCGCGGATGATCGACCGCCCGCTGCAAACCTTCTCCGTCGCGTTCAAGGACCGCGCGTTCAGCGAGCTGGAGTACGCGCGGTCGGTGGCCGGCGCAATCGGCGCGGACGCGCACGAGATTGTCATCGACGAGCGCGACTTCTTCGGCGCGCTGCCGCGGCTCGTGTGGCACGAAGACGAGCCGATCGCGCATCCCTCGAGCGTCCCGCTCTACTTCGTGTCGCGCCTCGCGCGAGACCACGTCAAGGTCGTGCTGACCGGGGAAGGCTCGGACGAGCTCCTCGCCGGCTATGGCAAGTATCCGCGTTCCCTCTTGAACTGGCGGGCGGGCGGGGTGTACTCGACGTTGACCCCCGACGCCGTACGCGCGTGGGTCCGAGAGCGCGTCGTGCCGCGCCTGTCGGGCCGCCTCGGTCGATACGCGCAGCGCTCGTTCCTGGCCATGCCGCGGTCGGCGGAGGCCGTCTTCTTCGACAACTTCGCGGGGATCCGGTTCGACCGGCTCGGCCCCCTCGTGGACGCGCGAGTCATCGCGCGTTCCCGGCCGCCGTACGCCGCGTCGCGGGCCTGGCTGGATCGCGCGAACGGCGACACGCCGCTTTTGAATCGCGTGTTGTACGCCGACCTGAAGACCTATCTCGTCGAGTTGCTGATGAAGCAGGACCAGATGAGTATGGCCGCGTCCATCGAGAGCCGGGTGCCGTTCCTGGATCACAAGCTCGTCGAGTTCGCCGCGACGCTCCCGGCGTCGGCCAAGCTGCGCGGCTTCACCACCAAGCGCCTGTTGCGCGCGAGCGTGAAGGAACTGCTGCCCGCGGAGATCCTGACGCGACGGAAGATGGGCTTTCCCGTTCCGTTCGGGCGATGGCTGCGCGGCGAATGGAGTTCGGTCGCGCGCGAGGTGCTGCTCGATCGGCGCGCCCGCGAGCGCGGCGTGATCAACGCGCCGGCGGTCGAACGGCTGATCGCGGCGCATCGCGACGGATCGGTGGACGGCGGCGACGCGCTCTGGGCGCTCGTCAACCTCGAGTTGTGGTATCGCACCTGCATCGACGGCGCAGGCGTGCAGGTGCTGCACACGCCGTCGGGCGACGCCCTGCCGGAGTCCGTCGCTCCAGTGCTCGACGCACGCGCGGGGGTCGTCGCATGAACGTGCTCTGGCTGAACGCGGGGCTGCTCCTGCCGCTCGACAAAGGAGGAAAGCTGCGCACGTGGCACCTCATGCGCCACCTCGCGCGGCGGCACGCGATCACCTGGCTGTCCTTCGCGGAACCCGATCAGTCTCCCGCTGACGTCAACGGCATGCGCGAGGTCGCCGAGCGTGTCGTGACCGTGCCGCGCGTCGACGTGTCGAAAGGCAGCATCCGTTTCCACGCCGACGCGGCGCGCTACCTGCTCCACGCGGAGCCGTACGTCGTGGCGAAGTACCGATCCCGCGAGTACGCCTGGAAGGCCGCGGCGCTGCTTCGAGACCACAGGTACGACCTCGTGGTCTGCGACTTTCTGCCACCCATCGTGAACATGCCGCAGGTCGTGCCGTGCCCGTCCGTGCTGTTCACGCACAACGTGGAAGCGGAAATCTGGCGACGTCACGTCGAGACCGCGCGAAATCCCGTGCAGCGCGCGCTGCTCGGCGGACAGTGGCGCCGCATGCTCGCGTTCGAGCGCCGGGCACTGGAGCGGTTCGGCCTGGTGTTGACCGTGTCGGATGCCGACCGGGCGACGTTCGAGCGGCTGTATCCGGCGGCGGCGCGCCGCTACCACGTCGTGCCGACAGGCGTCGATACCGAGCACTTCCGCGTCGGCGGCCCCGGCGGGGGTAGCCCAAGGCACCTGGTCTTCACCGGATCGATGGACTGGCTGCCGAACGAAGACGGGATGCTCTATTTCTGCCGCGAGATCCTGCCGCTGATCCGGCTGCAGGAGCCACGTGTCACGGTGGGCATTGTCGGGCGCGCGCCGACCCCGGCCGTGCTCAGGCTCGCGGAGGAGAACGGCGTCGAGGTCACGGGCCGCGTTGACGACGTCCGGCCTCACGTCGCGCGAGCCGCGGTCTCCATCGTGCCGCTGCGGATTGGCGGCGGCACGCGGTTGAAGATCTTCGAAGCGATGTCGATGGGCAAGGCGGTGGTGTCCACGACGGTCGGCGCCGAGGGGCTGCCGGTCACCGACGGCCGCGACATCATCCTGGCGGACGAACCGGCCGCGTTCGCGGCGGCCGTCGTGCGCCTGATGCGCAACGCCGATGAGCGGCGGCGGATCGAAGCGGCGGCGCGGCAGCTCGTCGTCGCGCGATACGACTGGTCCGCGGTGTCGCGTGAGCTCGAGGACGCGTTGCTCTCGTTTGCCGGCCGCGACCGGCAACCCGAGGCGATGCAGGCCACGGCGTAGAGGAGAGGCAATGCAGGTTTCCGTGTTCGGCCTTGGGTATGTCGGGTGCGTCTCGGCCGCGTCCTTGGCGAACGACGGCCACCAGGTCATCGGCGTGGACGTGAACCCCGGCAAGGTGGGCGCGGTCAGCGGGGGACGCAGTCCGATCGTCGAAAAGGGGCTCGAGGAACTGATCCGCGAGACCGTCGAGCGCGGAGCGCTGCGCGCCACGACGAGCGCCGCAGAGGCGGTGTTGGGCAGCGACGTATCGTTGCTCTGCGTCGGCACGCCCAGCCGCCGGAACGGTAGCCTGGACCTGACCTTCCTGACGCGCGTGTGCGAGGAGATTGGCGAGGCGCTCAAGGCCAAGGCCGACTATCACGTCGTGGTGATCCGCAGCACCGTCCTGCCGGGGACCGCGTACGATGTCGTCATTCCGACGCTCGAGCGCCATTCGGGCCGCAAGTACGGAGAGGGGTTTGGCGTGGCGGTGAACCCCGAGTTCCTCCGCGAGGGCACCGCGCTCCACGACTTCCGCAACCCGCCGCTGACGCTCGTCGGCGTGGATCACGCGGCGGACGCCGCGGCAACGGTCGGTCTGTACGACAAGGTCGATGCGCCGCTCACGACGACGAGCGTCCGCACGGCGGAGATGATCAAGTACGCGAGCAACACGTGGCATGCGCTGAAGGTCTGCTTCGCGAACGAGATCGGCAACCTGTGCAAGCGGCTCGGGATCGACAGCCACGAGGTCATGGACATCTTCTGCGAAGACACCAAGCTGAATCTCGGGTCCTACTACCTCAAGCCGGGCTTCGCCTTCGGCGGCTCGTGCCTGCCGAAGGACGTGCGGGCGCTGCAATACCGCGCGAAGAAGATGGACCTTGACATGCCGGTCGTGCAGTCGATCCTGCCGAGCAACCAGCTCCAGATCCAGCACGCGCTGGACCTGGTCGTCGAGAGCGGGCTGAAGCGCGTCGGCCTGCTCGGCTTCAGCTTCAAGGCGGGCACCGACGACCTGCGCGAGAGCCCGATTGTGGTCCTCGCGGAGCAGCTGCTCGGGAAGGGCTATCGACTGTGCATCTACGACCGCAACGTGTCGCTCGCGCGGCTGGTCGGGGCGAACAAGGAGTACATCGAGCGCCAGATTCCCCACCTCTCGTCGCTGCTCTGCGATTCAATCGATGAGGTGATCGACACCGGCGAGGTGATCGTGGTCGGCAACCACGCACCGGAGTTCGGTGACGCGCTGACGCGGACGCGGCCAGAGCAGCTCGTGATCGATCTGGTACGCGTGAAGACGGACCTCGCCCGCGTGCCCGCGCGGTACGAGGGAATCTGCTGGGGAAGGACCGTGGAGAGCGCGGTGGAGGTGTAGCGCCGCGCTCAGGTCTGGATGTCGTGCGATTCTTCGCCGAGCGAATCAACCAGGGCGCGCCACGGCAGCGGCGCGTCCGCGCCCTCTGACAACAGCGCGAGCCCGCCCCGCAGCGATCCCGGGGCGCTCAGCCGGTCAGTCCAGATCGTCTCCGCCTCCACGTAGAGGTTGAGCGTCGGCATCCGCACCGCCACGGTTGGCGGCAGCGGGGTCTCGGGGGCCATCATCTCGAAGCGGAGCCCGCCGTAGCTGACATCGAGCAGCCGCGCCCGCCAGTTACCGATCTGCACGATGAACGTCTCGGGCGCGTGGTGCCGTGGCCACCGCCGCTCCCGCCGCACCTGGGCGAGCAGCCGATCGACGGATCGCATGAACTGCTTCGGGTCGATCGGCTTCTCCATGTATATCGCTCCGTAGCGGGACGCCTCGAACTCCAGCGACCGCTCGGGATAGCCGGTCATCAGGATGATGCCCATTTCGGGATGCAGCAGCCGACTCAGTCGGACCAGGTGGAGTCCGTTGTAGGACCGCAGGCGGACGTCGGCCACGAGCAAATCGTAATGACCGACGTCGAGAAGCCGGCGGGCGGCATCGAAGGTCGCAGCGCCGGTCGACTGGTGCCCGGCATCGCGCAGGAGGGCCAGAAGGCCCGCCAGCGCAGCCTCGTCATCGTCGACCACGAGAATCTGGTACGGCAGCATGGGAGCTCTGTCGCCGGAATGTGGATCTCCGCTGACGCGAAGGGCAAGGAGAGTGCCGCGACGCGAACGGCGTTTTCACACGAAGTTACGCCAATATGGCTGAGATGTCACGCGGCAGATCTGTGATCGGCGTGCGAAAGTGAAATTCAGGGAAGCCGCGGTATCCCCAGGAACTGCCGGGCCTCTTCCCAGATCGTCTCGGCGCTCGCGAGCAACTGGTGATCGTCGTCGAGAAGACGCAACGTCACGTTGGTCCGATCGCGGGCATACCGGCGCGCGACGTTGGGATTCACAACAGTGTCGCGCATGCCCTGGAAGATCAGAACCGGCTGTGTCAGCTGGAGTGCGAACGCGTCATAAGCTGCCGCGTCGGCGTACAGTTCGTAGCCTAGCGACATCGGGCGGCCGTACCCGTAGTGGAAGACTTCGAGGCGCCCGGACTCGCGCCAGCGCGCAATCGCGTCCTCCCCCAGATCGTCGAGGCGCTTCGAGGCGAAGTCGAGCGCCGGCGCCAACAGCACCAGGCGGCGCACGGCCGGGCGGCGGGCCGCGGCGTGGACCGCGACGAACGCGCCCAGGCTGGATCCGACGAGCGCGATCTCGTCGCCGGCGCCGCGCACGATGATCGCCTCCGCTTGCGCGATCATGCGCGTCACGGTCAGGGTTTCGAACGAGGGCTCGTTGAAGTCGGGGATGTCGATGGCGACGCCGTGCGCGGCCAACCGGTCGGCGAACAGGCGCGCCTTCGAGGAAAGCGGCGACGAGGCGAAGCCGTGGAGGTAGATGACCCGCACAGGACTCACCGTCACAACCGCGTCCGGCACCCGGGGCGGCAGCGGCACGGGATGATCTTCGCGCCGTCCGTCGCGTAGTCGTAGGTAATCTCCTCCCCCTTCCGGATGTTCCGCGCCGCGCGAATCCAGATCACATCGCCGACGATGTGCACGTAGCAGTTCGGCTTGCAGGAATGATTGATGAAGCGGGCGACGTTGCCCCCCACGGCGGCGTCCCGGACCCAGCGCGAGTTGAGGCGGAAACACCAGATGTGCCCCTGCGCCAGGTAGCGCTCCTCCCGCCGCTCGCTCTCGCGAGTTGTGATCTTCTCCCCCGCGTAGTCGATGATCCGTTTGTTCTTGTGAATGGGGCGCGTGGCGAACACGCCCCAGCCGTGTATGCCCGAACGCCGCCGCTCGATCACGGGCGGGAGTCTACCCTACTTGCCCGCCCAGTAGCGCACGCGGCCGACGTCCAGGTGGACGAAGTTGGAAGCTGGATAGATGCCCACGCCGCCTTTCTTCAGCGACACCGCGGCCTTGTGCAACTCCTCGAGCGGCACGTCGGGAACGCGGATGTCTATCGCCTTGCCGATCATGTGGAGGGACCGCGAAGCGACGCCCGTGTGCGCGCCGCCGCGGGTCCGCAGCATCATGTTCGTTTGCGGCGAACGGTAGCCGGAGATGACGTGGTACGGATCGACCGTCTGCAGCTCACGGGTGAGCCCGTGCAACAGGTTCAGCAGCCGCACGTCGATCGCCCTGATCTCGTTGGTGCGGAAGTCCCGCAGGAGATGGTTGATCTGCGAGAGCGCCGCGCGTTGATACTCGCCGTCGCAGCAGTACTCCACCTTCAGGCGCTCGCCCGTGTGCGTGTGGAAGAACGAAAGTTGCTTATCCGGATCGGAGGAAGACACCGCCGCGCAGACGTCGCGCGGCAGCAGCATGGACACCGCCGTCATCGCGCCGAGCGCGCAGAAGTTCCTCCGGCTCAGGTGAGTCGTCTCGTGCAAGTTGGTACCTTCGCGTGTCTATCGGGTTTTCCGGGAACGACCGGATTCACTAGTACAGCAGACGCGCGGCGCGAATTCAAGCTGCGCTATAATCATCGATTGAACGCGCGAGTGCTGCGCGGGACGCATGGCAGCCACAGCATCCTTTGACATCACGTCCACGGTCGATCTTCAGGAAGTGGACAACGCCGTCAACCAGGCAAAGAAGGAGGTCGCTCAGCGGTACGACTTCAAGGGATCGCGCGCCGATGTCGACTTCAGCCGCGCGGAGAACACGCTGACGCTCGTTGCGGATGATGAATTCAAGCTGAACGCGCTCTGGGAGATCGTCCAGACGCGTCTGGTGCGCCGGAGCGTGCCGGTGAAGAACCTGAAGCCCGGCGATATCGAGCGCGCCGCGAACGACACAGTCCGCCGCGTTGTGACGCTCCAGCAGGGCATCCCGGGCGACGCCGCCAGACAGATCGCCCGGTTCATCAAAGACCTCAAGATGAAGCGCGTGCAGGCGGCCATCCAGGCAGATCAGGTGCGTATCAGCTCGCCTTCGAAGGACGAGCTCCAGACGGTCATCCGGCTGCTCCGCGAGCAGGATTTCGGCGTCGCGCTCCAGTTCGGCAATTACCGGGAATAGCCCAGCATCGTGAGAGCGCGAGCGCTGCAGAGCTGCCTGGCGGTAACGTTCTTGAATCCGCGAGGATACATGAGGACCCGCTACCTGGCCGTGCTGCTCGTGCTCGCCGCGACGCCGGCGTGCGCGGCGGCTGGAGACGGCTCGAAAGCGGCGCCTGTCCCGCAGGCGCCCGCCGTGAACCCCGACGCGCAGGTCCAGAAAGCGTTTGCCGATCGCGTCCAGCAGTATCTCGAACTGCGCAAGAAGGAGGGGGCCCAACTGCCCCGGCTGTCGGACGAGTCGAACCCGGCACAGATCACCGCCCACCAGAAATCGCTGTTGAAGCGCCTGCAGGAGGCCAGGCGCGGTGTCCCGCGCGGCGAGATCTTCGACGAGGACATCGAGCGGGTCATCCGGCAGCTGCTGGCCAACGCGCTTGCGCGCGAGGGCTCCGCCCCGCGGCAGGCGATCCGCGACGAGGACCCGGGCCAGATCCCGGTATCCGTGAACGGCGCCTACCCCACGACGGCGCCGCTTCCGACCGTGCCGCCGCAGGCGCTGCTCGCGCTTCCGCGTCTGCCGGGTGAGGAGCTCGAGTACCGCTTTCTGGGCCGGCGCCTCATCCTCCTCGACACGCGGGCGAACATGATCGTCGATTACATGGACAACGCGTTGCCGTAGAGGTTCTATGCGTCCCCTTGTCGCTCCTCGTCCCGCCTTCTCCCACGTCGTCGTTGCGGTCGTCTTCGCAGGGACGGCGGCGTTCGCCGCCGCGGTCCAACTGCCGAACAAGGAAGACTCGCTGAAGATGGCGGTGATCGGGGACTCGGGCACCGGCAACAAAGCCCAGTATGCGGTAGCGAACCGCATGATCGAGGCGCGGCAGCAGTTCCCGTTCGAGCTGGTGATCATGCTCGGGGACAACATGTATGGCTCCGAGCGTCCGCAGGACTTCCTGAACAAGTTCGAGCGTCCGTACAAGCCGCTGCTCGACGCGGACGTGAAGTTCTACGCCGCCCTGGGCAACCACGACGACCGCGAGCAGCGCAACTACAAGCTGTTCAACATGAACGGCGAGCTGTACTACACCTTCAAGGCGCCGAAGCAGAACGTGCGGTTCTTCGCCCTGGAATCGAGCTACATGGACCGCAAGCAGCTCGACTGGCTGGAGCGGGAGCTGCAGGGATCGAATGACGACTGGAAGATCGTGTTCATGCACCATCCGATCTACTCGTCAGGCGAACGTCACGGGTCAAGCGTGGCGCTGCGCGAGGTGCTCGAGCCGCTCTTCCTGAAGTACAACGTCAGCGTCGTCTTTGCGGGCCACGAGCATTTCTACGAGCGGTTGAAGCCCCAGAAGGGGATCGCGTACTTCACGGAGGGAGGCTCGGCGAAGCTGCGCGAGGGGAACATCCGCACGAACTCGCCGCTTACGGCCAGGGGGTTCGACGAAGACAACTCCTTCATGATCGTCGAGATCAACGGAGACGAGATGCATTTCCAGACGATCTCGCGCGCGGGTGTGATCGTGGACCAAGGGGTCGTGGCACGTCGAAAGGCGCCGCAGCTCACATCGCCAGAATCCACGCTGCGCGAGACGTCGCGGGCGGGCGTCAGGCTGAAGCCGCTGCCTCGGCTTTCTCCGATTCCCTCGCGGCTGCCGTAAGGGCCCAGTCCTCTTCGAACGTGGTCAGCATGCGCCGCACGGTCGGCCGGTGGGCGATCAGCATTCCGAACTCGCGCCGCTCGTCGAGCTCTGCCTTCCTCAGGCTCTGGCTCCCGACGAACGCCTCCTCGCCGTCGCGGACGATCGCGCGGATGTGCAGGCGGTAACGCGGCAGCTTCTCGCATCGGATGAGCGACGGCGCGGCCTTGCCGCAGCGGCCGATGACGCGCACGCTCACCCCGGCGCGCGCCCGCTCGGCGATGAGCCGCAGCATCGCGCGGTCCGAGAGCCGGGTGTCGTAGATCGCGAGCTCCGACTTCGCGCCGCGGATGAACGCCGCGAGCCGCTCGCGCGCGTTGTCCGGGCTCACCACGAGCGACTCGTGCCGCGGCGTGTAATCCTGCTTCAGCAGGTCGGCCTCGAACAGCCGCAGCGTCTCCTTGACGACTGCGTCGTCTTCGACGATCAGCCCGAAGCTCCGGCTCTTGTCGAGGTCGAGCTTCGTGTAGTTGAACCCGAGGAGCAGCAGCCGATCGCGGTCGATGATCGCCAGCTTTCCGTGATAGCGCGGAAAGTCATCGGCCGAACGGGCGACGGTGACCCCGCGCTCGAGGAGCTTCAGCTCGAGCTTCCGCAGCGCCTTCTCTCCCCCGCTGTTCGTATGGGCGATGAGGGCCCTCACCGCAACCCCGCGGGTCACCGCGGCGCCCAGCGCCCCGACGACGTCGTCCCGGTCGAGCCGGAAGATCGTCAGATCGATGCTCTTGGTGGCAGCCTCGAGGGCCGCCAGGAGCGGCTTCAGGCCGTCCTGCGGTTGGACGATCAGGTCCACGGGCTATTTGCCTTTCTTGGTCTTCTCGTCCCAGTCCACGGACGTCTCGTTGGATGGATCGAGCTGCAGGATCGCGTTCGAGATCTGGTCGGTCCGCCGGTCGTAAGGAATGTCCACCACATAACTCAGTTCGTCCTGCGAGGATGTGCGAAGCTCGTACCGGGTCTGTTGCCGCCGGAGCAGGCTCTCCAACGCGGGACGCAGGGCTGAGCTGTCCTTGGTCCGGACGTGCAGCTCGAACGTCTTCTTGGTCTTCGGCTCGAACGACTCGATGATCCAGACGACCAGCAGCATGAAGCCGGTCGAGAAGGTCGCCAGTGCGTAGAGCCCGACGCCTGCCGCGAGGCCGATCGCCAGCGCGCAGAGCATGACGCCGGCGTCCTTTGGGTCGTCGATCTTCGAGCGATAGCGGATCAGGCTCGCCGCGCCGACAATGGCGAACGCGCGCGCGACGCTGGCGCCGACGATCAGCATGATCACCGCCCCGACGAGCGCGAGGATGATCTGCGTCTGGATCACCGCCGGCGTGCGCGCCGGCGTCCCGCGCCGACGCGGCCGCAGGGCCAGCGCGGCCCCCAGCACGGTCGCCAGCGGCAGCGCCACGAACGCGCTGTCGAGTTCGTGCATCGGATGCGCAGGGTGTTCCTGCACCGTCCCGCCCGCCTGCGCCTCCGCGCCGGGAAATGGCTGCGCGAACACGGGGGCACGCGCGAACACGGGGGCAAAGGAGAGCGCGACGACGGCCAGCGGGAGCAGCAGCCGCCTCATCGCCCGCTCCCGCCGTTCGCATCGCCTCCGAGCGCGAGCCCCTCGGCAATCTTCGCCTTCAGCTTCGTCACGAAGCGGGCGCGCTCCGCGGCACCATACCCCGCGGCGCGGAACGCATCGTCCAGCTGCGCGCCGGTGAGCCGCGATGCCAGCTGGCAGGCCCAGCGCACGTCGGCTGCCGTCACGTGGGCGAGCAGCTCGCGATGGCGACCGCTGTAATCGAACTCGATCCGCCCGTCGCGCGCCTCGCGGATCAGCCGCTGGCTCTCGTAGTCGCGCACGTTGTTGCGCGTGCCGAATGGAAACCAGCGGGTCTTGCCGAACGACGCGCCCAGATCGCGCACCACGTACCACCGCCTTGGACCGTCTCCGGCGTCTTCGATCTCGTACACCTTGTTGTTGGTGGTCTTCAGGTCCCAGTTGTTGATCAGCAGGTTCATGACGATGAGCCCGCGAAACGGGCGAGTGCCCACGAACGGATTCTGCTGCCAGCTCCAGTCCGAGACGGTCGCGGCGTTCGGAAGTTCGGGACGGAAGCGGCCCGGCTCCTTGCGACCAGGACTCGGACCGCCCGACAGATGCCAGCTGCGCACGAGGTACATCGGCGGCTGATGGTAGCCGACCGCCCACAGCAGCCTCGACGCCGCGATCTCGCTCTGCGCCTCGACGCCCTGCTTGACACTCCACTCGCGCCCCGTCGCGTCCACGACGTCGTAGCCGGGCGAGTATCCCGTCGTGTCGAGCTCGTCGAATTCGAACGTAGCCCCTTCCCGAGGAACGAGCTCCGGCCCGCCGGGTCCGTGGAACAGGTCGCGGGCCGTGATGTCGGAGGGTGCGATCCACAGCTCCGCCTGTTGGCGTGGAGACAACGGACCGGTCGCGGTCGAACGCATTGCCGCGGCGCACGCGCCGAGCGACGCGATCACGATCGCCGCGGCTGTCGCGCGCGCGCCCCGCCCTCCGGCCCTCAGCATCCGCGAGGACATGCGGCGAGCCCCTCGTCGATCTTCTGTTTGAGACGGCGGATGAAACGGGACGCCACCGGATCCGGATAGCCCGCGGCCCGGAACGCGTCCGCAAGCTGCCGGTCGGACAGCTTGGCCAGGCGCTCCGCCATCCAGCGCACGTCGCGACGGGTCAGGTGCCGGAGCAATTCATCGTGCCGCCCCTGGTCGGCGAACTTCACGCGCGTCCCCTCGAACCCCACGATGAACGGGTGCTGCTCATAGCCGTCAGGGTCGCTGCGCGAGCCGTCGGGCCACCGTGGCCGGCCGAACGAGGCGCCGACATCGCGGACGACGAACCAGCGTCGCGCGCCGTTTCGCGGCTCTTCGAACTCGTAGATTCTGTTCTGTTCCGGCTTGATGTCCCAGTTGTTCAGCATCACGTGCAGCACCAGGAGTCCGCGATATGGCTGTGTGCCGACGAAGGGGTTCTGGTGCAACGACCAGTCGCCGATGACTTTGCCGATGTCCGGGCGGAACCGCGCCGACATCTGCGGCCCCTCCGTGCGCCCGCCTTCGAGCGTCCACTCGGCGACGAAGTACGTCGGTGGCTGGTGGTACCCCGCTGCCCAATAAATGCGCGACGCCGCCACTTCCGACTGCGCTTCGGGGCCCTGTTTCGCGCTCCACTCGCGTCCGCGAGCATCCTCGACGGTGAAGCCCGGGCTGTAACCGCTGGCCTTTTCTTCCTTCAGCTTGAACGTGCTGCCGTTCTCCGGGGCCAGGGCGCGACCGCCCGGGCCCCAGAAGAGGTCGCGGCGGGTGATGTCAGCCGGTTCGATCCACAACTGGCGGATCTCGGTGGCGGTTGCCAGGCGCGGCGTTGTTCGCTTCACCTTGGGCTCGGCGCACGCCACCGCGACCGATGCGACGAGCACCAGGACGGACAACCAGGGACCGATGCGGACGAGCTTGCGATGTGCTCTTCGCGCCATTACAGACGAGCCCGTCTGCAAGGTGCGTACTCGAAAGGGGCCTGCACCAATCGTCCTTCGTCGAGGACAATTGGTGCCAGGCCCCTAATGAAAATCCCGCGCGTCCACCGTCGGCGCGCGCCCCGCGAGTCCAAAGAGCCGCTCAGCTTTGATCGACGTGACCCCTTCCTGGATCTGCAATGTCCCTTCAACGAGCAGGTACGGCTCCCCTACGATGGTGCGGCGCTGCTCGGCGAACAGGTCCGGGCGGACGATGATGTTGGCGATGCCGGTTTCGTCCTCGAGCGTCAGGAACACGAACCCTTTTGCGGTCCCGGGTCGCTGGCGCGTGATCACCGCGCCCGCAACCCGCACGCGCCGCCCGTGGCGGCCGCGCGAGAGATCCGCCGCGCGCAGGACGCCGCGCAGCGCGAGCTCCTGGCGGCGGAGCGACATGGGATGCGGCCCAATCGTCATCGCCGTGCCGTCGTAGTCGGCGGCGATACGCTCCTCGATGGACATGGGCGCGAGCGGGCAGGAGGGAGCCGGGGGCGCGTCGGCCTCCGGCGGCTGACCGCCTTCCTCGTACAACGCGCCAGCGGGGCGCATCGCCTGCTCGATCTGCCACGCGGCGGCGCGCCGGTCGTACCCAAACGCGTTCAGCGCCCCGATGTCGGCGAGCGTCCGCAGCTCGTCGCGATGCACGCCGCTTCGTGCGGCGAAGTCATCCAGCGATGCGAATCGCGCGCGCACCTCGGGCGGCCCGGCGGATGCGCCCGCCGGCTGACCAGTGGTCCGATCGCCCGCGCGGCCGCGTGCTCCCCACTCGTGCGCGCACACGTTGCAGAAACAGGTCGGCCCGACCCGCTCGATCATCGACTCGTCTTCGCACCCGCATTTCGGGCAGCGGCCGCACGCCCCGGCGGGCTCCGGCAGCGCGGCGGCCGCGGCCGTGTCGGCTCGCGGGGCCGCGCGCCCGCCGCCGCCTGCCGCTTCGATTCGCTTCCCCACCTCGATCCGCAGGCCGTTCACGTACCGCAGTCCAAGCCGCACCCGGCCGTCGAGTTCGATCGTGCAGTCCCAGCCGGACACCTGCACGTCGATCGGCGCGAAGCGCACGCCGCGGTGCTGCGCGTCCTTGACGAGCGTCGCCGGCGAGTAGAACCCCATCGGCTGGTTGTTCAGCATCGCCGTGTAGAACGCCGCGGGGTAGTGCGCCTTCAGGTAGGCGCTCGCGTACACGAGCAGCGCGAAGCTGGCGGCGTGGGATTCCGGGAACCCGTACAGCGCGAACGACGTGATGGCGCGGATGATCTCCTCGGCGGCCTCGCCGCCGATCCCCTGCTTCGCGATCCCGGCGCGCAGCTTCTTCTCGATCTCGCGCATCCGGCGCTCCGATCGCTTGAAGCCGAACGCGCGCCGCAGCTCCTCCGCCTCGCCGCCGGTAAAGCCAGCGGCGACCATCGCCATGCGCAGCAGCTGCTCCTGGAAGAGCGGCACGCCGAGCGTGCGCTCGAGGATCGGCGCGAGCGACGGGTGCGGATAGGTCACCGGCTCGGCGCCGCGCCGCCGCTTCAGGTACGGATGCACCATCTGCCCCACAATGGGGCCAGGCCGGATGATCGCCACCTCCACGACGATGTCGTAGAAGCGCTCCGGCTTCATCCGCGGTAACGTCGCCATCTGCGCGCGCGATTCCACCTGGAAGACCCCGATCGTGTCCGCCTCCTGCAGCATGCAATACACGGCCGGATCGTCGGGAGGCAGGTGGGCAAGGTCGAGGGCGCCTGCGGGCATTCCTTCCTGCTCGCGGGGCCCCACCCCCGCTCGCTCGCGCTCGGCGGTCCCTCGCTCCTGCTCGGGACTTCCTTCCAGCGCCTCGCGCGGGCCGCAGGCGCTTGCGTTCTCTGCCCCTATCCCTGACCTCCGATCTTTGACCTCTGATCCCTGGCCTCTGGCTTCTGCTGACCTCTGACCTCTGACCTCTGTATTCACCAAGGTCAGCGCGTCCTGCAGCACGGCCATCATGCCCAGCCCAAGCAGATCCACCTTCACGATCCCCATGTCGGCGCAATCGTCCTTGTCCCACTGCGCCACGACACGCCCCGGCATGCTCGCGTTCTCGAGTGCCACGACGTCGTCGAGCCGGCCCTGGCAGAGGATCATGCCGCCGGAGTGCTGGCCGAGATGGCGAGGCAAATCCTGGATCCGCTCCCACAGGTGCCCGAAGGTGCGCAGCGCGGGATCGGCCGGGTCGAGCCCGGCGTCGCGCACGTGGCGCTCGAACGTCTCCTTCGGATCGATCCACTCGAACGGGTTCATCACCTTCGCCATTTGGTCGATCGCGTCGGGCGCGAGGCCGAGCACCTTGCCCACCTCGCGCGCCGCGCTGCGGCCGCGGTACGTGATCACGTTCGCCGTCATCGCGGCGCCGAGCTTCCCGTAGCGCTCGTACACGTGCTGGATGACCCGCTCGCGCCGATCGCCGCTCGGCAGGTCGAGATCGATGTCCGGCCATTCGCCGCGCTCCTCCGACAGGAACCGCTCGAAGAGCAGGTCCATGCCGACCGGATCGACGGCGGTGATCCCGAGGCTGTAGCACACGGCGCTGTTGGCGGCCGAGCCGCGCCCCTGCGCCAGGATGCCGTGCTGCCGGCAGTAATTGACGATGTCCCAGACGATGAGGAAGTAGCCGGCAAGATCGAGCTTCTCGATGAGCGCCAGCTCACGCTCGATCTGCGCGCGGGCCCGCGCGTGGTAGGGGCGGTAGCGCGCGCGTGCGCCGGTGTCCGTGATCTTCCGGAGGAAGGACGCCATCGTTTCGCCGGCCGGAACGGGGTACTCGGGAAAGCGGTAGCCGAGGTCCGCCATGGTGTAGGTGAGGCGGTCCGCGAGCTCGCGGGTCGCCGCGATCGCCGCGGGCAGGTCGTGAAAGAGCTTCCCCATCTGTTCTGGCGTCTTGAGGTACCGTTCCGCGTTGACGCTCAGCCGCCGCCCGGCCCGCGCGATCGTCGTCTGGTGGCGGATGCAGGTGAGGACGTCGTACAGCGGGCGGTCCGCGGGCTCGGCGAAGCGGACGCCGTTGGTCGCCACAACCGGCACGTGGAACGCCGAGGCGAGCGACAGCAGCGCGTGGTTGTCCGACTCCTCGTCACGGCGCAGGTGACGCTGCAGCTCGATGTAGACGTTCTCGCGGCCGAAGATCCCCACGGCGCGGTCCACCAACCCGCCGACGCCGTGGCGCGGCCCCTGCAGCGCCTCGCGCCCCACGAGCGCCACGAGCCCCGCCGTGCGCCCGTCGAGCTCCTCGAGGGTGAGCGCCCCTTCACCTTTCGGCGCGCGCAACTTCATCGTGGTCACGAGCCGGCACAGATTTCTGTAACCTTCAGCGCTGGCCACCAGGACCGGCAGCCGCCACAACGGCGTGTCAGAACCGAACGCGACGCCTTCGGCATTCACCGATTCGGCCTTGACGCCTTCGGCCTTGACGCCTTTGGCATTCCGCCATTCGGCATTGACGCTTTCGGCATTCGGCCTTCGGCATTCGGCATTGCCTCTGATGGTGATCTCCCCTCCGACGATCCCGCGAATCCCGGCTTTCTTCGCGGCGAGATGGAAACGCGGCGCGCTATAGACGCCGTCGCGGTCGAGCACCGCGAGCGCCGGATAGCCGAGCGCCGCGGCCCGCTCGACGAGCGCCTCGGGCAACGACGCGCCGTCGAGAAAGGAAAACGCCGAAGCGGTGTGGAGTTCGATGTACAAAGGTTTCAGGCTTCAGGGTTCAGTCCAGAATCCCTTCGATAAACCACCGGTCTTCGCGGCGATCTCGATAGATCCGGTACGCGGCGCCGTCGCTGAGCGCCACGTCGTACTCGTCGCGATCCCACACAGCGTCATCATTCAATGCTCGCGGGCTCCCCCCAGGGTCGCGCGGGACGCAGGCGCTCCACCAACCACCGGACGATCGCCACGGCCCCGCGTACTGCTCCACCGCACCGCCACGGATGCCGATGCGATCGGTGGTCACGCGCACGGGGCGCCCGCCCTCGAGCGACACGCGCGCGGCGGCCGGGAGGCGGAAGCGGCGCAGTACGCCTTCGGCCCTCACCCGCTCGACCTTGACGCCTTCGGCCTTCGGCATTCGGCATTCGGCACTGCACTCCGTCCCTCTGAACGTCGAGATCGCGAATGCATCCGGCCGGTGCGAGTCGATCGGCGCCGGGGAGCCCACGCGCCCTTCGCCCATCAGCGCGATGAGGCGCGACACGAGCGTGGCGATCGTTTCCGGCTGCGGCCCGGCGCGCTCGAGCAGCGAGAACTGCACGATGCGCCCCGGCGTGGGCTCGAGGCGGACGGCGACGCAGTCGATGCCAGCGTCGGGCGGGTGCGATTCGAGATCGAGCAGGATGAGCGTGCGCAGCACGCGCGCATCGCGCATCGGCGCGGGCAGTTCCAGCCGCCGCACGTGCGCGTCGCGCGTCCGGTCCGTGGCGTCGGCTTTCAGACGGACCAGCGTGAGCGTCGTCACGATCGCCGCGGCGCCGCGATCAGCGCGTTCGAGCGCGGCGCTCAGCGGATCGAGCAGCCGCGTGAGCACGAACGAGAGCGGCTCCAGCTGCTCGATCGGCCACTCGAGATCCATCGACGCCTCGAACCGCGCTTCCTCGACGAGCGGCACGAGCGGCTGCGCGTCCACGCCGCGCGCGAGCCGCTGCAGGGCGACGCCGACCTGCCCGAGCCGCGCCGCCACGCCGGCGGGCGGCAGCGCCGCCACGTCCGCCAGCGTCGCCAGCCCCCAGCGCCGCAGCGTGGGCAGCTCGGTGCACGCGCCGCCCGGACGCCTGCACCGCATGCGTGCCTGGCGGTGCGAGGCGGTGCAAAGCAGGCACAGCGGGCAGGGGCGAGACGGGTTCGACAGGTTCGAAGGGTTCGACGGGTTCCGGTTCGGGTTCGATCGAATAGGCAGCGCGGCAAGCGTGTCGAAAACGTCCAGCGACAGCGCGCCCACGGCGGCGGCGGTGCGGCCGGCGAGGACGACCGCCCGCGGACGCGCGATCGCGAGCAGCAGGGCGGCGGTCCGCGTCGGCGCGACGGCTACGTGCGGCGCGCGCGGCGCGTCCGCCCCCTCGCACGCCGCGCGCAACTCGCTCGCAATCGCCGCCGCGTCGCCGATGATCCGCCCGAGCCCCGCAGCGTCGATGAGCAGCAGCCGTCCCCCAAGCTGCGGCTCGACACGCGGCGAGAAGCCGCGGGCCGCGGCAAGCAGCGACGGCGCATCATCGGGAACAGGGGAAAACAGCGCGGCAAACATGACCGGCTCACCTGCACGCGCCCAACACTCGCGCGCGCGGGACGACGCCGCCGAACAGCCGCGCGCGATCGGAGATCCCGCGCCACTGCGCCCCCTCGGCGCCGCCTCCGGCCGCCTCGAGAACGACCGTCACTCCCCCGGCGCTCCGCCCCACGCGCTCGGGCACGACGACGAGCGCGGCCGTCTCCCCCCCTTCGATCAGCCGCGCCAGCCGGAACCACGTGGTGAACGGCAGCCGCCGGAGGACGGCCGCCGGCGCGTCCGCCAGGTCGCAGATCGCCAGCGCGAACGCGCGCGATTCGAGCGCCAGCGTGAACGCCTTGATCGCGCGCTCGACCGCGCGCCAGACCGCCTGCTGCCCCGCGGCGCTCGCGCCGCGGCCAATTGCTTCGATGCTGGCCGGCAGGCCGCGCACCCAGAGGAGCCGGGGAAACGCGACCCCGGCGGCGCCCGCCGATTCCACGTCGAAGCGATCCAGCACGTCCACCAGCGCCGCCAGCTCGCCCCGCCGCGTGGTCGCGGCCAGCGCCCCGATCATCAGCGTCGTCCGCCCGGACGACCGTGGCCCGGCGAACTCTGACAATTCACCTCGGGGCAGCCCGCCGCCAAGCGCGGCATCCAGCGCATCGTGGCCGACCGGCAGTGGCGGATGGCCGGCAAGGGGCGGCCGCGCGTGCAGCAGCGTGGTATCGAGCTTTTTCGCGCGAAGCAGCGATTCGAGGTGGGCGCGGGCAGGGGCGGCCATGGCTCAAGAGTTTCGCTTTTTGTTCGCCTTGGCCAGTATAGATCAAATCAAGGGCGCAAGCGACTCGATCGCCCGCGTGTCGCAATCCTCCGATCCCCCCCGATCGGCGCCCCGGCTGCTAAGATGGGTCGTCTTGTCCGCAGAAGCGCTGAAAACCGAAGGTGATGCCGCCCCTTCGGTTCCGGACCGCCACGGGTTTCTCCGCCGCGTCGCCGCCGCTTTCGCCTACCGCGACTTCCGCATCCTCTGGGCCGGCGCGTTCACGTCCACGGTGGGCACGTGGATGCAGAAGGTCGCCCAGAGCTGGCTCATCCTTTCGCTGACCGGATCGTCCTTCTTCCTCGGGCTCGACGACTTTCTCGCGCAGCTCCCAATCCTGCTCTTCACGCTCATCGGCGGCGTGATCGCCGACCGCTACGACCGCCGGCGCCTGCTGATCGGGTCGCAATACGTGCAGATGTCGGCAGCGTTCATCCTGACCGCCCTTGTCTACTGGAACGTCGTCGAGCTGTGGCACATCCTCGCGCTGTCGTTCGCGACCGGCCTCGCCCAGGCGTTCGGCGGCCCGGCCTACCAGTCGCTGATCCCCTCGCTCGTCGATCGCCGCCATCTGCCGAACGCGATCGCGCTCAACTCGATCCAGTTCAACCTCGCCCGCGTGTTCGGGCCGCTGCTGGCGGGGGTGACGCTCGCGACGCTCGGCACGGCGATGTGCTTCGCCCTCAACGGGCTGTCGTTCTCCGTGGTGATCGTGGCGCTGATGACGCTTGGCGTGAAACACATTCCGCCGGCGACGCGGCAGAGCATGGTGGAGGACCTGCGCGGCGGCATCGCCTACGCGCGCAGCCAGCCGGCGATCGTCTCGCTGACCATCCTCGGCTTCGTGACCACGTTCCTGGGTCTGCCGCTGCTGACGCTCCTGCCGGTGATCGCCAAGAACGTGTTCCAGGGGGATGTCGGGACTTACAGCGTGATGATGGCCTACTCGGGCAGCGGCGCCGTCGTCGGCGCGCTCATCGTCGCATGGCTCGGCCGCTTCAGGCACATGGGGCTCGCCACGCTGCTGGTGCAGATCCTGTTGGGCACGCTGCTCATCGCGTTCTCGACGTCGCGGGTCTTCTGGCTGAGCAACCTCCTGCTGTTCTCCGCCGGCGCCGCGCTGATCGCGGTGTTCTCCTTCACGGCGTCGCTGGTGCAGTTGATTGTGCCGGACCACCTCCGAGGACGCGTCGTTAGCATCTACATGGTGGCGTTCCGCGGCGGGATGCCGCTGGGCGGGCTCGCGGCGGGCACCGCGGCGAGCTTCAGCTCCGCGCCGCTCGTGCTCGCGGTCTCCGGCGGCCTGCTCGGACTGGTTGCGGCCTACTACCTCGCAAAGGGGCACGGGCTGAGGGAACTCTAGAAAAGCAAGGCAAATAGTAAAAGGGGAAAGGAAAAAGGCACGAAGTTTAAACTCTCAAGGTCAAGAGGCACGTTGGAGCGCTCGCGGCCCCAACTTTCCTTCTTGCTCTCGAAGTTCTGACTTCGTGCCTGTTTCGATTCAGCTTTGACTATTCTAGATGGCAAGGATCCAGTACAGCCCGAGCCCTATGGACGCGAGCGCCATCAGAACGGCCGCGCCGCGGCCGAGCCGCGCAACGACGCGCGTCGAAAGGGTGCGCGCCAGCGCGACGCCGAAGAGGGACATCGAGATGAGGATGCCGACGGCGAACAGCGCGATGAGGAGCATGAGCTGCGGCACCGCAGTCGCGGCCGCGGACGATCCGAAAGGCGCCAGGGTACTGAGCGCGCGCAGGCTGCTGACCGCGAACACCGCTCCGATGACACCCGGGAGGATCGTGTGCGCGTCGGTGTGTGCCTGCGGCCGCCCCACGTGAAGGTGCCAGGCGCCCGGATCCACCGCGTGCGGGTGCGCGTGCGCGTAGAACCGTCCTGACAGCGCGGCAACCAGGCCGATGCCGCCGAGTGCGATCAGCAGCAGCCCGCCCAGCACTTCCCCGCCCCACTCGACGCTCTCCGGGACCGTCCAGCCGACCAGGATCACCGCGCCGGCCCCGAGCGCGAGGACGAGGGCGTGGCCCGCCGCAAAGCGGACCGCGACGCTCAGCGCGCGCGCCTGCCGCACAGCGGCGGTGTCGCCGCCCCCGACCGCGAGCGCCGAGATGGCCATCAGGTGATCGGCGCCGAGTCCGTGGACAAAGCCCAGCGCCAGCGCAGAAGCGACGAGCAGCACGAAACCGATTGTAGCAAGGTCCTGGGGCCGCGACCTTCAGAAAGTGGCCGCCGTCACCGTTCGGGCGTCAGCGTTCGGGCGTCAGCGTTCGGGCGTCAGCGTCCAGGCCACCGGCACGCTCACCGGCAGGTAGCAGATCAAGTCGTCGCACGCCTGGTAGCTCACCGTCCCTTTGATCTGCAGGGGCGGACTGGCCTCTCGTGCCAGGACCACCGGAACGGTGATCGAGAACGGCTTCTCGTACACGCGCACCTGCTCCCCCTCGAACGTGCGGACGACCGAACGCGGCAGACGCGGCTTCCCCACGCGCACGCCGGGCACCGGATCGATCGTGAGCGCGATCGGCCGGTACTTGTCTTCGGGCGGCGCGTAGATGTGGATGCCAGCGCGGGGAGTGACTTTGAGAACGAGCGTGAACCTGCCGTTTTTCGGCGCGCGAACCCGCAGCGCCTCGATGGTGGCAAGGATGGGTTGCTCTGATGCAATGCCGAATGCCGAAGGCCGAACGCCGAAAGCGTCAATGCCGAAAACGAGAGTGCCGAAAGCGAGGAAGACAAGATGTCTCGTCATGTCGCTTTCGGCATTCTAGAACGCATTCGGCATTGCAGTGAAAAGCCACGTCCGCCCACATACGGGACGGACGTGGCACCAGGTCATTCGGCATCGCCGTTACTTCCGCCGCGTAACCTGGTCCCAGATGGCCGCCGAGCCGCCGCCGATCGCCGCGCCGATGAGCGCCCCCTTCTTGCCACCCACCGCCGCGCCGACGCCGGCGCCGATGCCAGCCGAGGAGCCGATGATGATCGCGCTCTTCTTCACGCTGCGCCCGCTCGACGCCGGCACGGTCACTGCGCGCCGTTGCGTCACGGTGCGGGGCCGCGTCTCGCGATAGACCGGCGCGGACTGAACGACCGCGGGCTGGACAACCGCCGGCTGCACCACGCGGGTGTCGTAGCCGTAGTCAGCCGGGGCCGCCACACCGTAAGCTGCCGCCCCGTACACCGGCGCCGCGGCCGTCACGCATTCCACCTGCGCCACTGGCTGTCCGTTCACCATCGCCTGCCGAACCAGCGTCCGCTGATGCGGCTCGCAGTTGACGAGGACCTGCCCGCTGGCCGGCGCGCTCGCAGCGAACGGCTGCGATACCGGCTGGGCCATCCCGTCTTGATAGCCGAGCGCGCGCGCGCCACCGTTCGCGCTCGTGCCGCACGCGGCGGTCACGACCAGTGCGCCCACTCCGGCGACGCCGAGCGCCGCACGTCGTAGATTGCCGTTGTTCATGATCCTCATGGTTCCGCTCCCTCCGATACGAATGTCGCTTCACGACAGTCCAAGCGGCGTGCCGCACGGAAGGCGCGTATTTCCTGGCTTTTTCGGATGGCTTCCCGGGCGTTGTCCTCTGAAGGGCTCAACCGTACAATCCCGGCGGAGGACACCCATGCGAGGTGCGACAGGTTTGGCAGTGCTGATGACGGTTCTGGCGATCGCGCCGCGGGCGGCTGCGCAGGCGCCGTTCGTGGTTCGCGACATTACCGCGGCGCCCGGAGCGGCAGCGAGCGGCACGCTTCAGGTCCCGGCCGCGGGCGCGGACAAGGGAACGACAATCCCGATCACGATCATCAACGGCACGCGTCCCGGCCCCGTGCTCGCGCTCGTCGCCGGCACGCACGGCATGGAGTATCCGCCGATCCTCGCGGTCCAACGGCTGCGCACGGCGATCGCGCCGGGCGATCTGCGCGGCACGATCGTCATGGTGCACGTCGCGAACATGCCCTCGTTCCTGGGTCGCACGATCTACTACTCGCCGGTGGATGGCCAGAACCTGAACCGGGTGTTCCCCGGCAAAGCGGGCGGCACGCTTTCGGAGCGCATCGCGCATGTGATCACGACCGAGGTGATCGAGCGCGCGACGCACGTGGTGGACATCCATTGCGGCGACGGCAACGAGTGGCTGCGGCCGTACACTTACTGGGTGACGACCGGCGATCCGAAGGTCGCGGCAGCGGGACGCGAGATGGCGCTCGCCTTCGGCCTCGAGATGATCGTCGAAGACACGAGCCGCCCCGGAGAGCCCTCGGCGTCGGTGTACCTGTCCAACACGGCCATCACGCGCGGCAAGCCGGCGCTCACCGTGGAGTCCGGCGCCTGGGCCCGCACCGACGAGGAGTCGATCGCGCGGATCGAGCGCGGCGTGCATGGGTTGCTTCGGCACCTCGGGATGCGTCAGACCGGTCCGGCTCCTGTGCAGAAGCCGATCTGGATCGGCCGGAACGAGGTGCTGCGCAGCAGCGTCACCGGCATCCTGTACCCACTCGTCGAGCCGGACCGCGACGTGCCCGCCGGCGCGCTGGTCGCCCGCGTTACCGACTTTCACGGCCGCACCCTGGAGGAGATCAAGGCTCCCTTCGCGGGACGCATCCTGTACGTCGTCGCCACGCCGCCGATCAACGCGGGGGAGCCGGTCGGCTTCGTCGGCGAGGTGAAACAGTAGCGTGCCGAGGATCCTGATCGTCGAGGACGACCGCGACATCGCCGAACTGATCGCGCACTCGCTGAACAAGGCGGGGCACCAGACGGATCTCGTGTCCTCGGGACGCGATGCGCTGTCGCACGCACGCACGAGCCAGCCCGACACGATCGTCCTCGACGTGATGCTCCCGGGAATGGATGGCCTGCAGGTGTGCCGCGCCCTTCGCGCGGACCCACAGACCGCGGCCATTCCCATCATCATGGTGACCGCGCGCGCGGAAGAGGGGGATCGCGTGGGCGGCCTCGAGCTGGGCGCGGACGACTACCTGACGAAGCCGTTCAGTCCCCGCGAGCTGGTGGCTCGCGTGGCGGCCCTGCTCCGCCGCGCACGTGCCCCGGTGCCTGCGGCGCCCGCGCTGCGGTACCGCAACATCATCATCGACGGCGACCGCCACGAGGTCAGGGTCGGCGGCCACGAAGTCAGGCTCACCGCGAAGGAGTATCTGCTGCTGCAGTACCTCGTTCAGCGAAAAGGGCGGGTCGTATCTCGCGATCAGCTGCTCAGCGAGGTCTGGGGCTACCAGTACACCGGCGGCACCCGGACCGTCGACGTCCACGTGCGGCGGCTTCGAGAGAAGATCCCGCTGCTCGAGGACGCGATCGAGACCGTCAAGCAGTTCGGCTACAAGCTGCAGGAGTGATGTCCTTCAGGCGAAAGATCTTTCTCGCCGCCTTCACCGCGGCGCTCGCCACCGTGGCAACGGCGACGGTCCTGGCCTCCTGGGCCGTGCGCCGCGACCTCGTGGCGCGCCTCGAGCGCGGCCTCGTCTCACAGGCGCATCTTGCCGCAGAACTCGTCGCTCGCGCGACCCTGAGCGGCGATCAGGCGCTCGACGATGAAGCGGACGCCATCGGCGAGCGAATCGGGGCACGCGTGACGCTCGTCTCCGGTGACGGGCGCGTGGTCGGAGACTCCGAGCGCGACGGCGCCGACCTGGCCCGGATGGACAACCACGGCAGCCGAGCCGAGGTCGTACAGGCGCTCCGGGCCGGAGCCGGCATGTCACGGCGCCACAGCGCCACGATCGACACCGACATGCTCTACGTGGCGGTCCCCGTTCGAACCCATCCGCGCGTCAGGGTCGTGCGACTGGCCCTGCCGCTCTCGGAAGTGCAGCAACAGCTATGGGCCGTGCAGCGGCTGTCTCTGCTGCCGTTGGGGGTGGGCATCGTCACCGCCGCCGGGCTGGCGTGGTGGATGTCGCTGCTCGTCACGCGGCGCGTCCGCGACATCGCGGCGACGGCGCAGCGTTACGCGGGCGGGGATTACTCGCGGGCGACCGCTGACTACGGCGCCGACGAGCTCGGCACCGTCGCGCGTGTCCTCGACCAGTCGGTCCAGGATCTGAGCAGCCGCGTCTCGGAGCTTGCGCGAGACCGTGCGCTCATCGCCGGCATCCTGGCGGGCATGTCCGAGGGGGTCATCGTCGTGGACGCGCGCGGGCAGCTCCAGCTCGTGAACGACGCCGCACGGACGATGCTCAACCTGGCTGATCGCGGCCGTGGCCGGCACTACCTGGAAGCCATACGCCACCCGGGCATCTCCGCCCAGCTTGGCGCCGCCCTCGCGGGAGAAACACCGCCCCCCGTGGAAGTCTCGCTGACGGCAGGAACCGATCGCGTGTTCATCGCACGGGCGACGCCGGTCAGCACGCCGAGCGGCGCGACGGCGGTCGTTGTCCTGCACGACGTGTCCGACCTGAAACGGGCCGACCGCGTCCGGCGCGACTTCGTCGCCAACGTCTCGCACGAACTCCGGACGCCGCTCACCGCGATCCGCGGATACATCGAGGCGCTGCTCGACGGTCCCGAGGATCCGGCGGACACCCGGAAGTTCCTGGACGTCATCGCGCGGCACAGCGCGAGGATGGAGCGGCTCGTGCGGGACCTGCTGCGGCTGGCGCGCATCGAGGCCGGCCAGGAGCGCGCGGAGTGCTCGGACGTGCCGGTCGTCTCCCTGCTGGCGGACGCGCGGGCCGCGCTCGCGCCGTTCCTGGAAGCGCGCGGCCAGCGGGTTCGCGTCGACGTCGAGCCGGGCCTGGCGACGATCGCGGCGGACCCGGCGAAGATGCACGACGTGCTGCGCAACCTGTTGGAGAACGCGTCCAAGTACGCGGCGCCTGGCACCACCATCCACCTTCGCGCCCGGCGCGAAACGGACCGCGCGCTCATCGAAGTCGAAGACGAGGGACCCGGAATCCCGGAATCCGACCTGTCGCGGATTTTTGAGCGCTTCTACCGGGTGGACAAGGCGCGCGCGCGGGCCGCCGATGGCGCGGGCGCGGAGGGAGGCACTGGGCTCGGACTCGCCATCGTCAAGCACCTGGTGACGCTGCACGGCGGCGTCGTCACCGCGCGGAACCGGGAGGGAGGAGGGGCGATCCTGGAGGTGAGGCTGCCCCTTCAACGAAAACAGTAAGACTCAATCGAAGGGAGCAAAAGTCAAAATCGAAAAAAGCACGAAGGCTAAAGTCAAAAGGACGAAAGTTCAATCGCTCAGAATGTTCCGCAGCGTTGCGACCGTCGGCACCGAGCCCGAGAACCGAACGACGCCGTCGACGACGAGCGCCGGCGTGCCGACGATCGGAAACCTCATCATCTGATCGTAGTCCGTCACCTTTTCGATCCGGTACTCCAGCTTCAACGCCAGCGCAGCCTCTTCGACTCTGCGCGCGAGCAGCTCGCAATTACGGCATCCGGGACCGAGCACCTTCAACTCTCTCATGACCGCCTCACAGGACCAGGTTGAACACGTAGCCGACGACGAGAATGCCGGCGCCGACGACGCCGACGAAGACCGCCAGCAGCGCCGGGCGCAGCACGCGCCTCAGGATGACGACCTCCGGCAGCGAGAGCGCCACTACCGCCATCATGAAGGCCAGCGCCGTGCCGAGCGCCGCACCCTTTTCGAGCAGCGCCTGCACGATCGGCAGGATGCCCGCCGCGTTGGCGTACATGGGCACGCCGAGAACGACCGCCGCCGGCACCGCCCACCAGGCGCTCTTCCCCATGAACGACGCCATGAACTCTTCCGGCACGTAGCCGTGGATGCCGGCGCCAACGGCGATGCCGGCGATCACGAACGGCCAGACGCGGCCGACGATGTCGCGCACGGCGTCGCGGCCGGCCGCGAGCCGTCCCCACGCGTCCATCTCGACGATCGCCGCGTCAACGCGCGCCACGCCCGCGCGCATCGCCCACGGCTCCACGTGTCGCTCGAGGCGCAGGCGCCCGATGACCCAGCCGGCGCTGATCGCCACTGACAGTCCCAGCACGAGGTACAGCGCAGCGATGCGCCAGCCGAAGAGCGCGAGCAGCAGCGCGAGCGCCACTTCGTTGATCATCGGCGCCGAGATGAGGAACGAGAACGTGACGCCGAGCGGCACGCCCGCGGTCACGAAGCCGATGAAGAGCGGCACGGCGGAACAGGAGCAGAACGGAGTGACGATGCCGAGCAGCGCAGCGAGCACGTTGCCTGTGACCTCGCGGCGCCCCGCGAGCAGCGCGCGCGTGCGGGCCGGCGCGAAGTACGACCGCACGATCCCCATCACGAACACGACGACCACCAGCAGCAGGAGGACCTTGACCGTCTCGTAGAGGAAGAATTCAACGGCGGCGGCGAGCTGCGGATGATCCGCCAGGGGAAGGCGCGCCGTCACCCAGCGCGCGAGGATGTCCACGCAGCCGAGGGGCGCAAGAGACGTGCCGCCTCAATATATTCGCCTATCGGAATATTTTGGGCGATCGCGCTCGGGACGTGCCGGAATTCCGCCGCCGGAACGCCGAAACGCCGCGGGCGCGCGAGGCTAGCCGACGTCCGTGTCGCACGCGGACGACGTCGGGCCAGTTACACCGAACGGCAGTTGTGTTGACGAGGCTGTGACGCGAAGCCCTGTGGAGACTCGCCGACACGCATCGCCTGGCCGCGCGAGAAGATACGATGGGGCGACAGTCAGCTCACGGAGCTGGCGGCAGACGGTCGCAGACGTCCTCGCAGCCCGGGGGCCCCCGCCGCGCGGACTGTGCGCGGTGGGGTGGAGCCCGGTCCGGCCACCGGAGCCGGGCTTCGCGGCGCGGCTACGTCAACACAAGCGCCGTTCGGAGCCGTTCGGGATTAGGTGTCAGAACGGGCGCCGGAAGGGGTGAGACCCCGCGCTCGTTAACCGGGGATCTTCAGGACCTGTCCCGGTCGAATCTTGTCGGGATCGCTCAACTGATCGCGGTTCGCGTCGAAGATGCGCGTGTACGCCTGCGCATCGCCGTAGAACTCTTTCGCGATGCGGCTCAACGTGTCACCCGACTTGACGGTGTACGTCCGCTGCGCGGAGGTGGCCTTCCCGGCGGCCGCCGGCGCCTCGGTCACGCGCAGGTCGGCGACGACTTCCTTCTCCCAGCCGGGCACGCTTTTGATCGCGTCCCAGATCCGGTTCTTCTCGTCAACCGATTTGACGGTCCCCTTGATGTGCAGCTTGCCCTCCCGTTCCTCGGCGCTGCCATCCATCCGGAGACCCTTGGCGGTCTGCACGGCCGTCTGGTACTTGTCTCGTAAACTCATCGGTGTATGCCTCCGTACAGATTATCTTGCACATCGCGATCCTGCGCCGCCGATGAGCCGGGTTCGAGCGGATTCTCAGAACGCGGCGCGCATGATTCTGACCACCGCGTAGCTGGTCGCCGCGCAGATCGGAAACGTCAGGATCCACGCCATGACCAGCTCGCGCGTGACGCCCCAGCGGACAGCCGAGGCGCCGCGCGTCGCGCCAACGCCCATGATGGCCGTGGAGATCGTGTGCGTCGTACTGAGCGGGATGCCGAGCCGTGACGCGAGCTCGATGGTGCTCGCGGCGGCCATCTCTGCGGAAAAGCCCTGGTGGGTCTCGAGCTTGGTGATCTTCATCCCGAGCGTATGCATGATCCGCCACCCGCCGGTAATCGTGCCAAGCGCCATGACACCCGCGCACATGAAGATGACCCACTTGGGGATCGCAAACGAGCTGAGATGCCCGCCGAGCACGAGAGCGAGAGTGAAGGCTCCCATGAACTTCTGCCCGTCGTTCGAGCCGTGGCTGAACGCCATGAAGCCCGACGATCCGATCTGCAGGATGCGGAACGCGCGCCGCGCCGGGCCCGGGACGGCGCGGCGAAAGGTCCGGTACACCGCGGTCATTACGAGCAATCCGCCGCCGAACCCGAGGAACGTGGAGAACAGCAGGCCGTAGCCCACCTTCTTCCACCCGTCGAGCACGAGCGCGTCAGGCCCCGCCGTGGCGAGCCCCGCGCCGGCGAGCCCCGCCACGAGCGCATGGCTCTCGCTCGTCGGAATCCCCCAGTACGCGGCGACCGTTGACCAGAGGATGATCCCCACCATCGCCCCGCCAACCGTCGTCAGGTCGATGACGGACGGGTCGATGATGTCTTTGCCGATCGTGGAAGCGACGGCCGTGCCCGACAGCACGCCGAGGAGGTTGAGCACCGCCGCCATCACGACGGCCTGGATGGGTGACAGCGAACGCGTGGACACGACCGTGGCGATGGCGTTTGGCGCGTCGGTCCAGCCGTTCACGAACTCGGCGCCGAGGATCAGCAGCAGCACCACGAACAACCCCATATCGACATCCATCGGTTCCCACCTATCAGGATCGGGTTTTGAGCGGGTAACAGGGTGTTACGGCGGCGTTACGTCCGTCCGGAGCGTCAGGTCACGCCAAAGAACGAGACGAACGAGTAGGTCAGCGCGGCGATCATCGCGGACGCGGGAATGGTGAGAATCCAGGCCCACACGATGCGCCCGGCGACCCCCCAGCGGACGGCGGAGACGCGCCTGATGGACCCCACCCCCACGATCGCGCCGGTGATGGTGTGGGTCGTGCTGACGGGCACGCCGAGATAGGTGGCGGTGAACAGGGAAACGGCGCCGGCGGTCTCCGCCGAAAAGCCGCCGACCGGTTGCAGCTTCGTGATCTTCGTCCCCATGGTGTGGATGATGCGCCAGCCGCCCGAGAGCGTCCCCAGCGCGATTGCCGCGTGGGCCATGAGGACCACCCAGAACGGGATGTAGAAGCGGCCGATGTACCCGCCGGCGAACAGCACGCCCGCAATGATGCCCATCGTCTTCTGGGCGTCGTTGCCGCCGTGTCCCAGGCTGTACGCGGCGGCGGAAGCGAGCTGGAGCCGGCGGAAATAGCGGTCCACCCGGCCGGGCGGCACCCGCTCGAAGATCCACTGCACGCCGACCATGATGATGAAGCCGAGGATGGCGCCGATCAGGGGCGCCAGGACGATGAAGACGAGCGTTTTGGTCCAGCCGCCGGGAATGATCGCCGCCCAGCCCGCCTTGGCCACCGCCGCCCCCGCGTAGCCGCCAATGAGGGCGTGCGAGGAGCTGGTCGGCAGGCCGTAGTACCACGTGATGAGATCCCAGACGATGGCGCCGATGAGGCCGCCGAAAATCACCGCGAACGTCACGATGTTGATGTCCACCAGGCCGCTGCCGACCGTCCGCGCGACGGCGGTGCCGAACGTGAACGCCGCGACGAAATTGAAGACCGCGGCCCAGACCACCGCCTTGGCCGGGGTGAGCACCCGCGTGGAGACGACTGTGGCTATCGAATTGGCCGCGTCGTGGAACCCATTGATGTAGTCGAAGAGAAGCGCGACGAGAATCAGCGCCACGACGGCGAGCAGCGTGACGTCCATCGCGCTAGGCGTGTTTCACGACGACACCCTCGAGGACGTTCGCGACGTCCTCACACCGGTCGGTGGCCGCTTCCAGGAAATCCAGGATCTCCTTCCATTTGATCACCGTGATCGGATCGTGTTCCTGCTCGAACAGTTGCCGCACCGCTTCCTGGTGCATGCGATCGGCCTCGTTCTCGAGCCGGTTGATCTCCACCGCGCACTCGGTGACCCCCTTGCGCTTTTCGAAGATCTGCATCGCCTTGAGCATCTGGTGGCTGCAGTCGGTGATGATGCGCGCCAGCTCGCGCGCGCCGAACCGGACCGATCGAATCTGGTACAGCCGGATGATGGTGGCCGACGCGTCGATCGCGTCCATCACGTCGTCGAGCGAGCGCGCGAGCGCGTGAATGTCCTCGCGATCGAGGGGTGTGACGAAGGTGCGGTTCAGCCGCTGGATCACTTCGTGCGTCAGGAAGTCGCACTTGTGCTCCAGTTCCTTGATCTCGTCCGCCTTGTCCCAGATGGGGTGGTCGGGCACCAGCATTTCGCCAATCAGCTTCGCGCCGTTGGTGATCTCGCGCGCCAGCGCCTCAAAGTCGTCGTAGAATCGCTCTTCCCGCGGGATCAGACGGAATCTCACCACGCATCCTCCTCAGGCAGCCGTTCATCCTATCGCAATTCGTTGCACGGCCGTTACCGGAACGTCACACGGGAGCGCCGTTGCAGCGCGCCCATCCACATTTAACCGGCACGTAACGAACCCGTCGCGCGGCGGTCATCGCGCGTCCGTAAGCTGGCGAGCGGAATGAGGTTCCCAAGGACGGTTCTGGAGGACATCCCGATGCGAAACGTGTGGGTAGGCGTTCTCGCCCTGCTCGTCACCGTCGTGGGCCCGCTCGCGGCGCACGCGGCGAACGATCCGCAGGGGGACACCGGCCGCGTCTCCGGCACGGTCATCGACCAGCTCAATGGTATGAGGCTACCGGGCGTGACGGTGCAGGTCTCCGGCGGCCGCCAGGCGACGACGACGGACATGGACGGGCGGTTCGGGCTCGAACTGCCGCGAGATCGGATCGAACTGACCATTCTTCTCGACGGATATGCCGAGCGGAGAATCGTCGCGGACCTGCGAGAGCAGCGGGAGGTCCAGGTCGACGTCGCGTTGGGGCTGGCCGGGTACAGCGAGCTGGTCACCGTCACCGCACAGGCGACTGATGCCGAGACCTCGAGCGCCGCGGCGCAGCTGATTGAACGCCAGCGTGCGGGCGCCATCACCGACAACCTGGGCGCGCAGGACATGAAAGCGAACGCGGACTCGGACGCCGCCGCCGCCCTGCAGCGGGTGACCGGGCTCTCGCTGGTCGACAACCAGTACGTGTTCGTCCGCGGACTCGGCGAGCGCTACAGCAACACGACCCTGAACGGGGCGACGATTCCGTCCACGGAGCCGGAGCGCAAGGTCGTGTCGCTCGACATATTTCCCGCCGGATTGCTCGACAACGTCACGGTCGTCAAGTCCTATACGCCCGATCGTTCCGCAGAGTTCGCCGGTGGGCTCGTGGAGATCGTCCCGGCCCGCCTGCCGAGGCGTCCCGTGCTGGACCTCTCCTATCAGGTCGGCGCCAACAGTCAAACGTCTGGCGAACCGGTCTTCGATCACCCGGCGGGCGACCGTGACTGGCTGGGCCTCTCGAACGCCGACCGCACGCTGCCCGGCATCTTCCCGGAGCGTCGCGTGATCCGGGGCGGCATCTACACGCCGGACCTCGGCATCGTCGATCGAGCCGAGATCGAACGGCTGGGCGAGAGCCTCAGCAGCGTCTGGCAGCCCCGCGCCGCCGACGGCCGGCTGAACCAGGGGTTCAGCGCGGCCTTCGGGAACCGGTGGGGGCGCGTCGGCGTGCTGGCGAGCGTCAACCAGTCGTACCGGCACCGGTATCTAGAGGAGGACCAGACCTACTACCGCGTCGAGGAGAGCGAGGGGCTCACCACGTTCTCCGACTACGACTACCGGTCGGCGGCCAGCACGGGTTCGTTGGCCGCGGTGCTCGGCGTGGGCGGACAGATCACCGCGCAGCACCGCGCCAGCGCGCAGTTCTTCACCACCAGCCGGGGAGAGCGCGAGACGCGCACGTTCGAAGGGTTCAATGCCGACGCGGGGCGCAATCTGCGCAATGCCCGGCTGCTCTGGCGCGAGGAGAACCTGCGCACCGCGCAGGTGGGAGGAGACCATCTGTTCCCCGGCCTCTCGAACAGCAGCCTGGAGTGGCGCGTCTCGGCATCGACAGCGGACCGCGACGAACCCGACCTGCGTGAGACGCTGTACGAGGAAGTCTCGGGGCGCTTCCAGCTCGCCGACGAATCGCAGAGCGGGTTGCGGATGTTCAACGACCTCGACGAGGACACGGTTGACGTCCGTGCCGGCTGGAGCGTGTTCTTCCCGAACTGGGCGGGGCTGCCGACCATGCTGAAGGGCGGCCCCGCGTATGCGCGCCGCCAGCGCGACTTCGCATCGCGGCGGTTCCGGTTCGTCCCGCTCGACATCCGTGGCTTCGACCTGACGCGGCAGCCCGAAGAGATCTTCACGCCGGAGAACATCGGCCGGTACTTCGAGCTGCGCGAGGAGACCCGCCCCACGGATTTCTACGACGCGGAGCAGACCACGACCGCTTTCTACGGCATGGCAGACGTGCCGCTGTCGGCGCGCTGGCGCCTCGTCGGCGGCTTGCGGGTCGAGACGTTCACGCTCCGGGTCACGACGTTCGACCTGTTCGACACGGATGCCGCGACCATCGACGCCGAGATCGACGAGACCGATCTGTTCCCCGCCGTAAACCTGGTGTTCTCGCCACGGAGGGACCAGAATCTGCGGTTCGGGTTCAGCCAGACGGTGAACCGGCCGGAGTTCCGGGAACTCGCACCTTTCGAGTTCACCGACATCGTCGGCGGTCGCGCGGTCGTTGGGAATCCGGAGCTGACGCAGGCGCTGATTCGCAACTACGACCTACGGTGGGAGCTGTTCCCCGGCGCCGAGCAGCTCGTCGCCGCCAGCTTCTTCTACAAGGACTTTTCCGACCCGATCGAACGCTTCGTCGAACCGACGGCGCAGCTGCGCACCTCCTTTACCAACGCGCGGTCGGCGCGCAACCTCGGGTTCGAGCTGGAGGCGCGCCAGCTGATCGGTCGACACGCCCTCGCGGGCGCGAACTACACGTTCGTCGATTCGGAGATCAGGCTCGATGAGTTCCAGACCAACGTCCTGACGACCCTGCAGCGGCCGCTCGCGGGGACCTCGCGCCACGTCTTCAACGGCCTGCTCGAGGTGCGGGCGGCAGGCGCGTCGGCGCGCCTGCTTCTCAACTATTTCGGCGATCGCATCGCCGACGTCGGCTCGCTCGGCCTGCCGGACATCGTCGAGGCGGGGCGTCCGACGCTCGACTTCGCGCTCTCGCAGCGCCTCGGTCGGATTCATCTCCGCTTGGCGGCAGAGAACCTCACCGATGAACCGATCACGTTTACGCAGGGGGGCGAACCGCAGCGCCGGTTCACCGTGGGACGCACGCTCCTGCTGCAGTTCGGCTACTCAGCGTTCTGACGGAGATCCGATGAAGACGATGCAGACGGTGAAGTCATTCCGCATCCTTCTGGCGGCGGTCGCGCTCGCGGCGACCGTCCCGCACCAAACGGTGCTGACGCAGGTGATCGGCGCTCCTGTGAACGTCCCGCGCATCGACAAGCCGGTGCGGGTGCTGAAAGGGCGCTTCACGCGCGACCTCACGCTGACCAGCGACACCTACTGGGTGTTGCGCGGCACGGTCTTCGTGCTGGAGCCCGCGCGGCTTGTCATCCAGCCCGGCACGCGTGTGATCGGCGAAACCGCCACGCGTGGCACGCTCGTGATCGACCGGGGCGCGCAGATCATCGCGGACGGCACTGCGGCGGCCCCCATCGTCTTCACGAGCGATCAGCCGATCGGCCAGCGGTCCCGGGGCGACTGGGGCGGGCTCATCATCAACGGCCGGGCGCCGGTTAACCTGCCGGGTGGCGTGGGCCTCGGGGAAGGAGACACGGGCACTTACGGGGGCACCGATCCGGACGACAACAGCGGCATCCTGCGGTACGTCCGCGTCGAGTTCGCGGGGATCGAGTTCAGCCCCGACAACGAGTTGAACGGCATCGCGTTTCAGGGCGTCGGGCGGGGAACGACGGTGGATTACGTGCAGGTGCACCACAACAAGGACGATGGCATCGAGATGTTCGGCGGCACCGTGGACCTCAAGCATGTCGTCCTGACGGGCATCGGCGACGACAGCCTGGACTGGACGTTCGGCTGGACGGGCCGCGCGCAGTTCGTGATCGCGCAGCAGCGCGGTGACGATGCCGACCGCGGAATCGAAGCGGACAACAACGCGAACAACAATGACCTGCTGCCCCGCTCGCACCCCACCCTCTACAATCTCACGCTGGTCGGCGACCCGAGCGCCGAGCGCGGGTCGGAAAGCACCGTCGGCATCACGTTGCGCGAAGGGACGGCCGGCACCCTGCGCAACGTCATCGTCACCGGGTTCAAGACGGCCGGGGTGGACGTGCGCAACGCGTCGACGCTGTCACAGGTGGCCGCGGGGCAGCTGTCGCTCTCGCACGCGATCCTGTTCGGCAACGGCCGCAACGTCGCGAGCGGGGCGGGTACGCTGGTGTCGCGCAGCGCTGGCACCATCGGGCAGGTCGACGCCGAGTTGATCGATCCGTTCAACCTGGACGCCCCCAATTTCCGCCCGCGCCCCGGTTCACCCGCTGTCCGGCTTGCGCCGGCGATCCCGCCGAACGACGGCTTCTTCGTCGTCGCGCTGTTTCGCGGCGCGCTCAGCGACAACCCGGACGAGGACTGGACGCGTGGCTGGACGACTTTCGCCCAGCGATGAACGCGCCCGCCCGTTTCGCCGTGCGTCGCCGTGGCGCAGGGGGCGCGCGCTGCTGGCGCCGGTCTGCGCCCGGACCGCCGGCGCTCTCCCGGACCTTCCCTTGCGAGGGCGCGCTCGCCGAGCGCGTCCTCGGTGCGCTTGCAGCACGGGATATCGCCGCGCTCCAGGCGCTCCCCGTTTCCGAACGGGAATTTCGCACTGCGGTTTGGCCGGGATGAAGCCCGCCGTCGGCGGGAACTGCGTCTCTTCGGATCGGTCCTCGAGCGGGACGGCGCCTGCAAGCTGTTCAGCTACGTGACCGACTGACCCGCCGGCAGCGTCGCGACCCTCCCGGGTCCTTCCTCCCGCCGATCGTCGGCACCCGGTGGCCTCCGGCGCCCTGCATGCACCGATTTAACGCAACTGTAACGGCCGCGTAACGCCCCGGTCACGCCGCCGCCGTACGGTGAAGGTCCATGATGAACGGAACACGAAGACGAACTCGCTTCGTCGCCCTATGGGCCGCCATGATGCTCGCAGCGGCATCGGCGCGGGCGCAGGTCACACCCGCTGCCCCTTACACACCGCCGGACGACACGCCCAGCATCAGGGTCGGCGCGACGATCTTCGCCGATTACACGTTGCAGCAATCGCCGGACGTGCGGGATGCAGCCGGCAACGAGGTCAACTTCAGTGCGTTCCAGATCGGCCGGACGTACATCAACGTGACCGGCCAGGTCCACCACCTGCTCTCGTTCCGGATCACGCCGGATATCCAGCGCGAGACCGGCGCCGGCAGTTCGCTGAACGGCAGCCTGACCTTCCGCCTGAAGTACGCCTACGCGCAGGTCAACCTGGACGACTGGATGCCGCGCGGCAGCTGGGTGCGCCTGGGCATGCAGCAGACGCCCATCATCGACTATCTCGAGACGGTCTATCGGTACCGGTTCCAGGGCACTGTCTTTCCCGATCGCGAGGGGTTTCTGAGCTCGTCCGACTACGGCCTGACGTTCCGGACGCAGTTCAGGAACAACTACGGGGACGTGCACGCCGGCGTCTACAACGGCGACACCTACTCGCGGTTCGAAGCAAACGATCGAAAGGCGCTCATGGTCCGCGGCACGTTCCGGCCGCTGCCGCGCGCCCGCACGCTCCGCGGCCTGCGCGTGTCCGGCTTCTACGATGCGGATGCGCCGGTGAAGGGCGGAGAACGGCGCCGCGCGCTCGGCGACGTGACGTTCGAACACCGGTACGTCAATGCGGGCTTCATGTATCTCGACGCCGCGGACCAGGGCCTGCCGGCCGCGCCGCGGGTCGATTCGCGCGGCTTTTCCGTCTGGGTAACACCGCGGACGACACGAGGCTGGGAAGGCCTCCTCCGTTACGACCGCCTCGAGCCAAACGAGGAGGATGACGATCGGAAGAGCCGCGCGATTGGCGGCATCGCGTACTGGATACCCACCACCGGCGCGCAGGCGGCGTTCCTGCTCGATTTCGAGCACGTCGATTACGACCACTACTCACCGGCGCGAGCCGCGGAACAGCGCCTCGCGCTCCACGTGCTGGTCAACTTCTGAGAACAGGGGCTCACAGCAATCATGCAAAAGGCAGCGATTCTCCTCACGGCGGCCGCCGCGGTCGCGGCCACCGTCGGTCTTGCGGCACAGACGGTGCGGATCAACGGTGCGGGGGCGACGTTCCCGTATCCCATCTACTCCAAGTGGTTCGCCGAGTACAACAAGCTGCACCCCAACGTGCAGATCAACTACCAGTCGATCGGATCGGGCGGCGGGATCAGGCAGCTCACCCAGGAGACCGTGTTCTTCGGCGCGACCGACGGGCCGATGACCAACGAGCAGCTCCTCGCGGCGCCCGGCAGGATCTTCCACTTCCCCACCGTGCTCGGCGCGGTCGTGCCGATTTACAGCATCCAGGGTGTGGACGCCGAGCTGAAGTTCACGGGCCCGGTGCTCGCGGACATCTTCCTCGGCAAGATCACCAAGTGGAACGACCCCGCGATCTCCGGGCTGAACGCGGGCGTCAATCTGCCCGCGAACGACATCACGGTGGTGCACCGGTCGGACGGCTCCGGCACCACCTACATCTGGGTGGATTACCTGTCGAAGATCTCCCCGGACTGGAAGAAGCGGGTAGGGGTCTCCACGTCCGTCAGGTGGCCGGCCGGGGTGGGTGGCAAGGGGAACGAAGGTGTCGCCGGTCTCGTGCGCCAGTCGCCTAACTCTATCGGCTATGTCGAGCTGATTTACGCGCTGCAAAACAAGATCGATTACGGCGCCGTGCAGAACGCCGCCGGGAAGTTCGTGCGCGCGTCGATCGAAAGCACGACGGCGGCGGCCGCGGCCGCCGCCTCGAACATGCCCGCCGACTTCCGCGTGTCCATCACCAACGCACCCGGGGACAACGCCTATCCCATCGCCTCGTTCACGTGGCTCCTGCTCTACGAGAACCCCAGGGACAAGGCGCACGCGAAGGTCATGGTGGACTTCCTGAAGTGGGCGCTCACCGACGGCCAGAAGTTTGCCTCCGAGCTCGGCTACGCGCCGCTGCCCTCGAGCGTCGTCAAGCTGGAAATGGCACAGCTCGGCAAGATCAAGTTGTAGGTTGCCATGCCTGTGGGACCCGCATGATCAAGAAGCGAGACGACTGGACGCTCCTGCTGCCGACGGCCGGATTCGGGCTGCTGCTCGTCGCCGTCGTCGCCACCATCGGCCTGGAGCTGTGGCGCGAGTCGCGGCTCTCGATCGAGAAGTTCGGCTGGAGCTTCTGGACGAGCGAGAACTGGGACCCCGTCCTGGGGGAGTTCGGCGCGCGGCCGTTCATCTGGGGCACGCTGTATTCGTCGATCCTCGCGCTTCTGATCTCCACGCCGATCGCGCTCGGCGTGGCCGTGTTCATCTCCGAGCTGTCCCCTTCCTGGCTGCAGCGGCCGCTCGTGTTCCTGACCGAGCTCCTCGCCGCCATTCCGTCGATCGTGTACGGCCTCTGGGGCATCTTCGTGCTCGTTCCGATCGTCCGCCAGTTCCAGATGTCGGTGCCCGCCGCGCTCAGGGGCTTTCCGCTCTTCGAAGGGCCGCCGCTCGGCGTCGGCATGCTGGCGGCCGCGCTGGTGCTGGCGATCATGGTCATCCCGTTTTCCTCGTCGGTTGCCCGCGAGGTGCTGCGCGCGGTCCCCCGGTCGCAGCGGGAAGCGGCGTACGCCCTCGGCGCGACGCGGTGGGAAGCGATTCGTGCCGCCCTCTTCTTCGGCCGGACCGGGATCATTGGCGCGATCATGCTGGGCTTCGGCCGCGCGCTCGGCGAGACGATGGCCGTCACGATGGTGATCGGGAACAACCCGCAGGTGAGCTGGTCACTCTTCGCGCCGCAGTACACGATGGCGGCAGTGCTCGCCAACGAGTTCACCGAAGCCACCGAGGAGATCTACCTGCACGCGCTCGTGGAAATCGGTCTCGTGTTGTTCACCATTACGCTCGTCGTCAACGTGATCTCGCGCGGGCTCGTCTGGTTCGCAGCCGGCGGCGCCCGGCGCGTGGCATCGGCGGCGGCGCCGGTCGCGGCGGGGGGTGCCTGACGTGCTGCGCCGCCAGATCGTCTCGGCAGTCTTCGTCGGCCTGTGCGGCCTGTCGGTCGCGCTCGCCCTGCTGCCGCTCGCAGCCGTGCTCTACTTCGTCGTCAGCCAGGGGATCTCGTCCATCAGCCTGGACTTCTTCACGCAGATGCCAAAGCCGGTCGGCGAGCCGGGTGGCGGCATGGCGAACGCCATTGCCGGCACGCTCGTCCTGACGGGTCTCGGCGCCGCCTTGGCGATCCCGATCGGCATCCTGAGCGGTGTCTACGTGTCGGAATACAGCGGGACGCGCCTCGCGTCGATCGTGCGGTTCGCCGCGGACACGCTCAACGGCGTGCCGTCCATTGTCGTGGGCGTTTTCGCCTACGCCGCCTTCGTGCTGCCGTTCCGGCGGTTCAGCGCGCTCGCCGGCGGCGCGGCGCTGGGGATCATGATGATCCCCATCATCACGCGCACGACGGAGGAGCTCCTCAAGCTCGTGCCCTCGACGCTCCGGGAAGGGGCGCTCGCCCTCGGGGCGACGCGCGCGCGCGCGGTGTTCACCGTCGTGCTGCCCGCCGCGCTTCCCGGGATTCTGACCGGCATCCTGCTCGCCCTGGCTCGCATCGCGGGCGAAACGGCGCCGCTGCTCTTCACGGCCTTCAACAACCGGTTCTGGTCGACCGACCCGACCCAGCCGATCTCGTCGCTGACGGTGCAGGTGTTCACCTACGCCATCTCTCCGTACGAGGACTGGCACCGGCAGGCATGGGCCGGCGCGCTGGTGCTGGTGTCGATGGTGTTCGTCTGTGCCCTGCTCGCGCGCATCAGCACCGCCCGGCTCGAACGGATGCACCGCGGCCTGTGATGCAGTTCACGCGGATTTAACGATTGCGTGACGCGACCGTGACGGCCGCCCGGTACGCTTCCAACGTGGGCAACGCTGCCAGGGTCCTCGTCGTGGAAGACGAGACCGATATCGCGGGTCTCATCAAGCACGCGCTCGAACGCGGAGGAGACGCGCAGGTCTCTATCGTGGAGAGCGGCGACGTCGCCATCCGCTCGATCGGTGAGACGCAGCCCGACCTGCTGATCCTCGACCTGAACCTGCCGGTGTTGAGCGGGCTGGAGGTGTGCCGCATCCTGCGTTCGCGTGCCGCCACGTCCCGTCTGCCGATCATCATGCTCACCGCGCGTACGGGCGAAGACGACCGCGTCACGGGGCTCGACCTCGGCGCCGACGATTACATCACCAAGCCGTTCAGCCTGCGCGAGCTCTCCGCGCGCGTGCGCGCGCTGCTCCGGCGAGCCCAGAATGCTCCGGCTCCCCCGACGGTCTACCGTGGCAAGGATCTGGTGGTGGACTTCGATGCGGTGGCCGTGACCGTGGTGGGGGAAAGCGTGCGCCTGACTCGACGCGAGTTCGAGCTGCTCAAGTGCCTTATCGAGAATCGGAACCGCGTCCTGTCGCGCGATCGTCTGCTCGAACGCGTCTGGGGCTACGACAAGTCTGTCGAGACCCGATCGGTGGACGTCCACGTGGGCCGGCTCCGATCGAAGCTCGGCGCGGCCGGCAGACAGATCGAAACCGTGATCGGACTAGGGTACCGATTCGTTGAACCATGAGGATCCCCGGGTCACCGTCCAGCCCTCACGCTCGAGCGCGGCAACCTCGAGGCTGATCAACGTGGCGGCGAGCTCGACGCGATGCCAGTCCGTGTACCTGACGGTCCGAACCGTCCGGCGATCCCGCTCCTCGGTCAGCTCCCACCCCTGCCCTCTGGTATCGCGGATGGAAAAGCAGCACGTCCTCGCGCCCCGGGCCAACTGACACACGAGCATGGACGACTCCTTCGATACCCTCATCTCTACGCGAACGGAGTGCGGCCCGGGTGTAAACACCCTGTAAACACTTCGCGACTTGAGTGTTTACGAAGCCGCCACAGGGGCGTCGTCAAACCGTGACGGCCTCGCCGTATGGTGACGGCCATGATCATGGGGACTCGGCGCGCGAATCACCGACGGGAACATCGACTTCCTGATCTTCTTCTGGGACCCGCTCGAGCCGCATCCGCACGACCCCGACGTCAAGGCGCTGCTGCGCATCGCGGTCGTCTGGAACATCCCGGTCGCGTGCAACCGTGCGTCGGCCGACTTCATGTTCTCGTCGCCGCTCGTGAACCACGCCTACGAGCGGCGCCTGCCTGATTACCACGGCTACGAGGGGCGGCTCTCCGAACCCGAGGTCTGCGAACCAGCTGAGAGCGAACCATGTCGTACACCCTGACCCTGTTGTGCGGGTGCGCCGTCTACGTGTCCTGTCACCCGTTGACTGGAGTGGCCCATACGCGCGTGATCGAGCATCGAGGCATCGGGTGCCGGAACCGCCGCCACGACGTCGGCGCGCGGTTGCGGCTCTGGGAGTTGCTGCCCGGCCGTCACGACGACGTGCAGGTGGTGTTCGAGCCGACGGATCGGTAGCTGCCGACAACCTCCTGGACGCCCGCGCATCACCTTTGCATCTCCGCACTACAATGCGAGCCAGCATGCGCGAGGTCGTGACCCTCATCCTCGGCGGCGGCCGGGGCACCCGCCTCTTCCCGCTCACGCACATGAGGTCGAAGCCGGCCGTCCCGATCGGCGGCAAATACCGGCTCATCGACGTGCCGATCAGCCTTTGCCTCCACGCCGGTCTGAACCGCCTCTTCGTGCTCACCCAGTTCAACTCGGCCTCGCTCAATCGCCACGTCTACCGGACCTACCAGATGGACCGTTTTTCCGAGGGGTTCGTCGACATCCTGGCCGCCGAACAGACGCCCGACAATCCGGACTGGTACCAGGGCACGGCCGACGCGGTCAGGCAGGCGACCCGCCACTTTCTCGAGCACGACGCCCGGTACTACCTGATCCTCGCGGGGGACCATCTCTACCGCATGGACTTCTGCGCGCTGCTGGACGCGCACGAGGAGCGCCGGTCCGACATCACCATCGCGGCGCAGCCCGTCACGATTGACGACGCGCCGGCGATGGGAATCTTTCACTTCGATCGCGAAGGGCAGATTACCGGCTTCGAGGAGAAGCCAAACTGCACGCGGCTCGAGGAGTTCCGCTCGAGCGTGCCCGAGGGCGCTTCGCTGCCGGGGATGGTTGCGGGAAAACCGTACATCGCCTCCATGGGGATCTACGTGTTCTCGCGCGACGCGTTGCTCGAAGCGCTGGAGCGGCCGGGCACCGACTTCGGCAAGGAGATCATCCCGCAGGCGCTCGGGCGCTATCGCGTGAGCGCCTACCTGTACGACGGCTACTGGGCCGACGTGGGCACGATCCGCTCGTTCTACGACGCCAACATCATGCTGACCGGGCGTGGTGCGCCCTTCTCGTTCTTCCACCCGCAGCGGCCGATCTACACGCATCCGCGTTTCCTCCCACCGCCGCTCGTGCACAAGTCAACGATCGACGCCGCGCTCATCGGCGACGGCGCCTACCTGGACACCTGCGTTGTCGAGCGGTCGGTGATCGGGGTACGGACGCAGGTCGGCGCCGGCTCGCGGATCACGCGCTCCGTGCTCCTCGGCGCCGACGCCTACGAGGAGCGGGACGCCGCCGCCATGGGCCGGCCGTCGCCGGGCATCGGCCGCAACGTCGTGCTGGACCGCGCGATCGTGGACAAGAACGCGCGGATCGGCGACGGCTGCCGGCTGACGAACGAGAAAGGGCTCGAGACGTACGACGGCCAGGGTCTCTACATCCGCGACGGAATCGTGGTGGTACCGAAGGGAGCGGAGGTGAGGGAGGACACGACAATCTGAATCTGAAACAGCAGAACGCGGCTTTTTCCGTCAACTATTTGCCTTGCCTCAGTTCCCTTTCCCCCCGATCTCGGTAATCCGCCCGATACCGCTAAGTTCTGGAAACGCCTACATTTGTCTTGTCAATGGAGGCGGTCATGTTCAGACACAAGGGCGGCGACACGGTCAAGGGTGGCTTCTACTGGAACCAGGCGCAGTGGCACCTGGAAAATGTCGAGGGGAAGGCCGGCGTGCTGCCGGGCGGCGACGAGAACCGCTACGCCCGCGTGCCGACGCTGTTGCTCTTCGTCCTCGCGCCGCTGATGGGCGCGCTCTTCGTCGTGTTCCTCCCGTTCATCGGGTTCGCGCTGCTCATCGGCATGCTCATCGCGCGGGGGCTCGGGATGTTCAAGAAGACCCCGGTGCAGATGCCGAAGCCGCCGGCGGAAGGCGAAGCGCAGAAGACCAAGGCGGCGTGACGCGACGCCGGGTCGAGCGGATCATCACTCGTCCGAACCCGAGGGTTTCATCACGACACGGTTCCGCAGCGTCCCCAGCCGCTCGATCGTGATCTCGACCGTGTCGCCCGCGTTCAGCGGCGCGGTCGGAGCGGGAACCCCGGTGGCCAGGATGTCTCCCGGCTGGAGCGTCATGATGCGCGAGAGGTACGATATGGCCGCGGGAATCCTGTGGCGCATGTACCGCGTGTGAGCGTTCGGCATCGGGAACACTTTCCCGTTCAACTTCGTCTCGATCGCGAGGTTGTGCGGGTCCGGCACGTCCGCCTTCAGCGTCAGGTAGGGACCCAACGGCGCGAAGGTGTCCATCCCCTTCGTCATGCTGGAGCCCTCCGAGGAGCTCGCGCCCGATCGCAGCGTGCGCCCGCTCACGTCGTTGTGGATCGTGTAGCCGAACACGTAGTCGAACGCGCGCGCTTCCGGGACGTTCCTCGCACGCTTGCCGATGATCACCGCCAGTTCCGCCTCATGCGAGTTGGGATATCCATCAGCCAGAAGATCGGTCATCACGATGTCGTCGTCCTGCCCGACAATCGCAGACACTGATTTCAGGAAGAACGAGGGCAGCCTCCGGTCCGGGGTGCGTCCGAGCCCGCCGCCAGGCCTCGCCTGCGTGCCGGCAGTCGGAACCGCCGCGGCAGTCTCCGGCGTCGCCGCGGTCAGTTCGGACTCTCCCTCGCGGCGGTAGTTGCCGGCCATCCCGAACATCTTCTGCGGATTCGGAACCGGCGCCCGCAGCCGCACGGCCGTCGGCGGATAGAACACTCGCCTCTCGCCGCCGGGATCCGTCCACCTGCCGCCTGCCTTCAGCTTGAGCGCGGCTTGGTGGACCGTCTTGACGCTCGCGACGGCGGTGTCTCCGATTTCAATCAGGCTCCGCGTGTCAGCGGGCACGTACCCCAGGTTCTGGATCTCCGGCGCACCGGCGGACGCCAGCGCGAGGATCGCGTTGTGGATGTCGATGATCGGCGCGTCGCCGTTCCCTTGCGTCGCCCCCAGGCGCAGGTCGCCGGTGGCCTGGAACGTCACGAGGCGGAAGATCGCCGCTTCACCCGTTGCCTGCCGGGCTAGGGAGGACGCGGGGAGGATCGCCGCAACGGCCAGCGGGAGACCGACTGCGGCCGCGGTCAGCCTCGCCACGCCAGGGAACGTCATTCTCCGCGGGCCGGTTCGCCGCACCGATGGAACCGTACTCATCACGTCCCTCCTCGCAGCCACCCGGTGGAATCGCCGTCCAGCGGGCGCTGCCCCGCCGGCGTCACGCCCGGAGGGCGCGGACTATAAATGACCGGCAGGGGCAAGTCAACGAGGTCTCCGCAGAAAAGACATTCGTAGACATCGGTAGACACAAATTCACAATTCTCCCGGCAGCGGCTGATGTATGGCCTGCCGACCGGGCCCGGCTGCCGCGTCGTGCGGCTCGGTTGCGTGGCGACGTGAGGCACGGCTCGGTCCGTCCGACGGTGTGGCGTGCGGAAGACAGGAGCCGATCATGCGCAGCAGGATCGTCTCCGTCGTCATGATTACCGGCTGGCTCGCCGCCGACCCGAACGTCGCCGCGGCGCAGGGCGGCCGGGGCGAAATCCACGGCACCGTCGTGGATGAAGCGAAGGCCGTGCTCCCGGGCGCGGCCGTTGCCGTGGTCCACGAAGAGCAGGGCACGACTCGCGTTGTCGTGACCGGGCAGGACGGACGCTACGTCGTCCCGATGCTCGTGCCTGGCGGTACGGGTGATCGGGTGAACGGGTGATCGGGTAAGCGGGTCGTCGGGTCATCGCCGAAGACCCGAGAGCCGGCGATGCGATGTGGTGCCCGCTTCAGCCGATTGCCCGTTCAACCGATTGCCCGTTCAACCGATTGCCCGTTTGCCCAATCCAACTACCCGATTATCCGATTTCCCGGTTGCCAATCGTGCCATTACCCGATTGCCAGATGTTCAATTGCCAATCGACAACTAGGCTTCCTGAATAATCCCCCTGCGGATCGCGAACATCGTCACGTCGGTGCGGTTGTGCAGGTTGAGCTTCTGCATGACGTGTTCGCGGTGGGTCATGGCGGTCTTGACGCTGATCTCGAGGAGCGAGGCGATCTCCTTGTTGCTGCGCCCCTCGGCGACCAGCTTCAGGACCTGGCGCTCGCGTTCGGTGAGTGAATCGTAGGGATCCTCGCTCGGCTCGGTCCCGCTCTCGGCGTCCTTCAGCGCCTCTCGCGCGATGGCGGGGTCCAGCACGAGCCCCCCGCGGTGCGCGGCGCGGATGGCGGACAGCAGCTCCGCGCCCGCCGCTTTCTTGAGGACGTAGCCCGCGACCCCGAGCCGGAGGAAGCGGCGAACGTAGTCCGCGTGCTCGTACTGGGTCAGGATGAGGATGCGCGCGCGCGGCGCCTCGCGCTGGATGAGCGGCACCGCTTCGAGCCCGCCGAGGCCGGGCATCGCGATGTCCAGCAGGACCACGTCCGGGTCCATCTCGCGCGCGCGGTCCACCGCCTCGCGCCCGTCCCCCGCCTCGGCGACCACCTCGACATCGTCCGCCGTGGCCAGCAGCGCGCGCACGCCATCGCGCACGAGCGCGTGATCGTCCGCTATCAGCACCCGGATCATGTGATGACGCCCTCGGCCTTGACGCCTTCGGCCTTCACCCGTTCGGCATTGACGCTTTCGGCATTCGGCATTCGGCCGCCTTCGCCCTCCGGGCTACGGCGCCCTGGGCGTTCGGCATTTTTCAGCGGAAGCGTCAGTACCACTCTAGTCCCCTGCCCCGGCTGCGACTCCACCTTGCACGTCCCGCCGAAGAGCGACAGCCGTTCGCGCATGCCGAGCAGGCCGAGCCCCTGCCCGGTCTCGCGCGGCTGCCGCATCTCTTCCGGATCGAACCCGATACCATCGTCCTCGACTTCGATGGTCAGCTCCGACGGCGAAACGGTGCACGCGACGAGGACCGTGTCGGCCTGCGAGTGCCGCTCGACATTGGACAGCGCCTCCTGCGCGACGCGGTAGACCGCGATAAGCGCCTCGGGTGACAGCTCCGGCGGTGCGTCGGGAAACTCGAACTGCACGGCGATACCGCGCGAAGCGAGCCGGCGCTCCGCGTACCACTTGATCGCGGGCAGCAGGCCGAGGTCGTCGAGGATCGACGGCCGCAGATCGTAGATCACGCGGTGCAGGTCGTCGATCATCGTGCCGACCAGCGCGCGCGCCTCGACGAGCCGCGGGCCGCAGCCGGCGGACCCCGGCGCACGCTCGATCAGGTCGAGCTGCATGGCCAGCGCCGTGAGCTGCTGCGAGGTCTCGTCGTGCAGCTCGCGCGCGAGCCGCTTGCGTTCCTCTTCCTGGGCGGCGATGACCTTGCGGAGCAGGCGGCCGAGCAGTTCGTCCTGCACGAGCGCGTGGCGCATCTGCTCGAGCGCCGCCGCGAGCCGCCCGATCTCGTCCACGCCCGCGGGCGCGATCGGCTGCTTCAGGTCTCCCCGCGCGATCCGCTGCGCGTCCGCGGTGAGCCGGACAATCGGCCGCCGCACGCTCTGCGCGGCCCCCCACGCGAGCACCACCGCCAGCGCGCAGGAGAGCACCGCGCTCCACACGAGCAGGCGCCGCAGCCAGAACACCGGCCCGAGCGCCGCGCTGTGCGGCTGATCGATGCGGATGCTCCAGTCGCTGCGCCCCACGCGGGCCGTCGTGGCCACCAGCTTCTCGCCCGCCGGCCAGGCCGGGGCGCTCGCCGTCAGTTCACGGCCGCCGGCATCCACCAGCGCTACGCGGTAGGGTTCGCTGTGGTAATCGTGCAGCACCGTCCCGAGCGCGGGGACCGCGCGCTGGAGCTGCGCGGTCAGCGGCACGTTGGCCCCTTCCGTTTCTCGATACAGGCGAGTCAGCTCGGCGTCGAGCGCGCGCTCGACGCGCACCGCGATCCGCGCGGCGGTCTCCCCGCGCTCGCTCGACAGCGCCGTCGTCACACGGTTGGTCGCGATCGCGGAGGCGCCCGCCACGATGCTCACCCAGACGATGAGCGCGATGGCGGACAGCGTCTCGAGGCGTCGCTCGATGGCGCGGCGCCACCAGCCGTGCGGCATTGTTATGCCACGTGCTTCTCCTCGGCGCTGGTGCCCATCCGCTCCAGTTCGCGCGGATGTTCGTGGTGCATGCGCTCGAGGCTGATGCGCCCGGTGAAGATCGTCGTGTCGAAGGGGAACACGTCGGGGTTCAGGTGCGCGTTGTAGATGTGCCAGATGAGAATTGTGAGGAACGCCAGCAGCCCCTCGTTGCTGTGCGCGACCATCGCCACGGGCACCAGCGTGCCGGGCAGCCACTGCGTCACCTCGACGGGAAACAGGAGGACGAGCCCGGTGCTCACGACGAGGACCGACCCCAGGACGAGCCCCCAGTACTCGAATTTCTGGCGATAGTCGAAGCGGTCGAACCGCGCCTGCTGGTCCGACATACCGAGATAGTAGCGCAGCGTCACGACAGCGTCGCGGAAGTCCTGCCGGTTCGGCACGAGCGACAGCGAGCCGCGTCCCTGGATCAACCTGGAGATCTCGACGGCGAAGTGGATGACCATCAGCCCGGCGAACGACAGGCCGCAGGCGCGGTGGATCCAGCGCGCGCGGTCGATGCCGCCGAAGAAGTCGAGAACCGACGCGGCCCAGCCGCTCTCGTAGAACTTCTGGGGCAGCCCGGTAAAGCACAGGAGCGTGAACAGGACCATCACGCAGAAGTGCTGCAGGCGCTGCCACCGGCTGAAGCGCTGCACGTACCGCGTCATCGGTTCACCGCCATTCGCCAGAGGTGCAGCAGCATCTGCAGGATCAGGCCGCCGATGATGAACGGGATGAAGACGGAGTACCCAATCTTCACGGCGTACACCGCCGGCGAGTGCTTCCAGCTCGGCTCGTAGTGGGAGAGCCAGGCCTGCGGAAAGTTGTGGCTCGCGTTCGGGTGGCACTTGCGGCAGGTGTTCGTGAGGTTCGCCTGGATGACCTTCGAGGTCGAGTCGGTCACGCGGACGATGTCGTGCACGCCGTGGCAGTCGGTGCACAGCGCCACGAACGCCTGCTTGTCCGCGCCGGCCTTGCCCTTGCGCAGCGAGGCGGTCTTGCCGTGGAAGTCCGCGGCGTAGGTCTTCAGAACGTCGGTGGACAGGTTGTACTTGCGCATCCGCTCCGGGTCCGAGTGGCACCGGCCGCAGATGTCCGGCGTGCTCGTCTTCCAGCCGTTCTGGTGCGGGCCGCCGATGTCGTGCGAGCGGTGGCAGTCGGTGCAAGTCGGCACGTCGGCGATGTTTCGAGCCACGTCGCGCCCGTGCACGCTCGCGGCGTACGTCTTGGCGATCCCTTCGTGGCACTTCGCGCAGGTGTCCGCGATGCGCGTGCGCGGCGCGTTGGGTCGCCGCATGTCGTGGCTGCCGTGGCAATCCACGCAGACCGGCGAGGTCAGGTCGCCGCGCGCGACCGCCGCCGCGTGCACGCTGTCGAGCGTGCGACGGTAATCGGAGAAGTGGCAGCGGCGGCACGCCTCGGACGCGCTCACGGCGAACTGCCGCGCGGAGGCGAACGTCCGCTCCGGGTGCGGCACCTCGCGCGCCTCGGGGTGGCAGTCCACGCAGCCCGCCTTGCCGGCGTGGACCGACTGCGCCACCGCGGCGCCGTCCGCCTCCAGCGATCGACTCGAGCCGTCGGCGAACGTCATCGTGATCCCCGGCTCGCCGTGGCACGCGAGGCAGTCCTCGGCGCTCGGCGCCGGCGCGGCCGGAGGCGAAAGCAGGGTCAAGACGAGCCCGAATACGAGCGGTAACGGCATGGGCGTCCTTGGGGAACTGCTGTTTGCTTTAGCAACGGCACTGCCAGCCCGCGGCACGGCGGCGTCGAGGTTTTCAGCAGTTTCAGAGTGGCCGGACACGCGGCCTTGCCGGATGTTCGACACGCTTGCGGACGAGCCGACGGCATCCCGGCACGCCCGGCGGTGGGCGCGGGCGGAAGTCGTTGGGGACTAAAGTACTGGTACGAGCGGTACGCTGGCATGCAATCGGCATTGAGATCGGCATGCTTCAAATCGCCGCCCTCGCGGCGACGCTGATGGCCGTGCAGCCGTCGGCGCCGCCAACGGCGGTGCCGCACGTGCGGACCTCGAGCGCGTATCTCTCTCGACTCATCGAGCTGGCGCGCGCGGAGTCGCCGACGTTCTTCGCGATGCTCGTCGCGATCGACACCTCGGACATGATCGTGTACTTCGAGGCGGTGCCGCAGCTCGACTCGCGGCTCCGCGGCTGCGTGCACTTCATGGGCGCGGCCGGCGGTTACCGGTACGTGCGCGCCCAGATCAGGACCGCGATGACCTCGCACGAAGTGATCAGCAGCCTCGCGCACGAACTGCAGCACGCGATCGAGATCGCCGCGCATCCCGAGGTGCGCAGCGAACTGGACCTCGCGGAGCTGTACCGCCGCATCGGCGACGAGCATCAGTGGCGCATGTTCGAAACGGTGACCGCTCAGCAGGCAGGTCGCACCGTGCGGAACGAAATGCTTGGCCTGGACGACTGACCCGAAGCGCACGCTGTCCGCTCCCGGAACGCCCCGCCACAATCGGACACTTCTAAACCCCGGAGCCGTTCGACCCGTCTAACGAACCACGTCGGAGAATGCGGGAGAGGCACATGGAGGTCCCATGTTGCCGGTCTTCGCGCTGCTTGTCTCGGCCGCCGTCACCACCGCACCCGCCACGCCCCGGGGCGCTCCGGAGTACCCGCACGTGCGCGCGGTCGAGCCGCGCGTGGCAGAGATCATCCAGGATGGCATTCGCCGGTCCGCCACGTTTGCGCGGCTGTACCGGAGCCTCCAGCAGACCGATGTCATCCTCTTCGTGCAGACGTCTCGCGATCTCCCCCGCGCCTTGGTCGGAGGATTGTCGCTCATCACCTCGACCCCCCTCGCGCGCTACCTGCGGGCGGATATCCGCGCCGACCTCCCCCGGTGGGACATGATCGCGACCATTGCGCACGAGATGCAGCACGCGCTCGAGATTGCGGGAGCGTACGAGGTACGCGACGCCCCCGGCGTGAACGCGCTCTACCGGCGCATCGGCCGCGCGCAGGGCGCGCACGTCCTCGAAACCGACGTCGCCTATCGCGTGGGGCTCCAGGTCAGAGCTGAGATGCTGGCCTGACCCGCCGACGGGCCTCACGTTGCAGCCGGTGCGGGCAGGCGCCGGGCGGCCGGGGAGACCTGAGAGCCTGCCCTACTTCCGCGCGTTGCGGAGCATCCTCGGCGTGGCGAACCAGCGCAGGTGGCCCGGCCGCGCGGGGGGGAGCGTCTCGACGTCGATCCGGCACACCGCGCCTTTCTTGAACTCGATCGGCGTGCGGCTGCCCAGCAGCTTCGCGGCGAGCTCGCCGATGTTCGGCTCGTGTCCGACGATCGCGATCCGCCGCCGCCGAGCGTGCCGACCCAGCTCCTCGATCGCCTGCGCGACGGTGCCGGCGGGGGCGAGCGCATCGCTCGCCGCGATGGGCGCCTTCGACGACAGCGCTTCCGCCAGCGTCTCGGCCGTCTGCCGGGACCGCACGAGCGGGCTCGTGACGATCTGATCGAACGAGACCCCGAGCGCCTCCAGCCCGGCCGCGACCTGCCGAAGGCGGACGATGCCCTTGTGCGTCAGCGGCCGTTTCGCATCATCGGGCCATTCATCGCCGCGGTTGGCGGCGATCCCGTGACGAACCAGATACAGCTCGATGGGCTCCGGCATGCGTGATGGCCTCAGCGCGCCGCCGCCCGCCGCGGCGCGCGGGCCGGCTTCAGCGCGGCCCTGAGCGGAGCGCGGGTTCGCGCGCCGCGCGCCAGCTCCGGCACGATGTGCTGCCGCACGGCCGCCACCGCGTCAGCGAGCGCCGGCCGCTGCGCGAGGTACTGCGCGTGCCGTTCGCGGCAGACTTCCTCGAGCTGCGCCGCGAGCGCGAGCAGCCCGAGGCGCGCGGATTCGTCGACCGCCTTGTCCCCCGCCTCGTGCACTTCGCGGAGCAGCACGCTGCGATCCTGCAGATCGCCGAGCGTGACCTGGCTCCGCCGGACGATCGCGGCCAGCCCCGCGGCTTCCCGCAGCCCCATTTCGGCCCCGATCTCGAGGGCGTAGCGCAGCTTCTTGGCGGCGATGCGGACGCCGTGCAGCCGCTCCGCCACGTAGATCGCGCCCGCCGACGCCATCTCGTCGCGCAGCCGCGCGGCCCGCCGCGTCAGACGCGTCGCGAGCACCCGGCGCCACTCCGCCGCCTCCTGCGCAGCGGCCGCCGTGATCATTCCCTCGACATGCCGATCCAGTTTCTTGAGGCTCACCTTGTGAAGCCTGCGCAGCATCTGCACCCGGCGAGCCTCGCGTCCTTCGCGCAGGTGCTGCCGTGCCTCATACAGCGCGAGCCGTGTCACGCCGCGCCCGAGATCCCCTTCGTTCAGCAGCCCGATCGCGACGTCCAGCTCACGCACCCTCCCGAGCAGCTGCGTCAGCCGCCGGATCCGCCGGCGCGCCTTCGGGGACGTCGGGCGGACAAGCGGCAGCAGCTCGCGTAGCCGTCGCGAGGCGACCCGCGCGCGGTGCAGCGCGCCCGGATCCCCGTCCAGCGCCGTCGGCAGATGACGACGCAGCGCGAGAACGCGCCTTCGGACGAGCGTGACAGGGGCCGTTTTCGCGGTCATGCTATGGATTGCGACCGGCTTGTGGAAGACCTCAACAGTAGTCTATCCTCGGCTTCCCAGCTCTGCAAAGCGCATGCGCATCGCGGCCATCGACCTCGGCAGCAACTCCATCCACATGATCGTCGTGCAGGTCCACGCGGACCTGTCCTTCGAAGTGATTGACCGTGAAAAGGAAATGGTCCGCCTCGGGGCCGGCGGGCTCGATGGCGGACAACTCAGCGAACAGACGATCGCGACCGCGCTCGATGTCTTGTCCCGCTACCGGCGGCTGGCTGATTCGCACGGCGTCGACGAAATCCTCGCTGCCGCGACCTCGGCCACGCGCGAGGCGGAGAACGGCGGCGAGTTTCTGCGCCGGGTCGAGCGCGAGGTGGGCATCCGCGTCCTGGTGATCTCGGGAACCGAAGAGGCTCGATTGATCCACATGGCCGCGGCGTACGGGTCCGACTTCGGTCGGCGGCGCGCGGTCGTCATCGACATCGGCGGCGGCAGCGTCGAAATCACGCTCGGCACCGCTGCACGCCCGATGCTCTCGCGGAGCTTCAAGATCGGCGTCATCCGGCTGGCGGAGCGCTTCGTGAAGAGCGACCCGATCAGCCGCGACGACGAGCGGAAGCTCGTGCGCCACGTGATGAAGCAGGCAGGCCCCTTCCTGGACGAGATCGCCACGCGCGGCTACGACCGCGTGATCGGCACGTCGGGCACCATCCTGAGCATCGGCGCCCTGGCGGCCGCTCCCGACGCGCCGAAAGAGCTGCGCAACGTCCGCGTGGGCGCCAAGGCGATCCGACGCGTGCGGGAGCGCCTCACCGCGCTGGATCTGCAGCGGCGCCTCAGGATCGCGGGGCTCGAGCCGAAGCGGGCCGACATCGCCGTGCCGGGCAGCATCCTGCTCGATACACTGCTGGAGCGGCTCGGCGCGCGGGAGATCACCCTCTCGGACCTGGCGCTGCGTGAAGGGCTGGTCCTCGACTACGTCCGGCGGAACACGACCACGATCAGGACGGTCGAGCGCTATCCGGACGTCAGGCAGCGCAGCGTCATCGAGCTCGGCGAGCGGTGCCGGTACGCGGCCGAGCACGCGCGGCACGTCGCGGATCTGGCTGTTCGCCTGTTCGATCGCACGCGCACCTGGCACCGTCTCGGCGACCGCGAGCGCCAGTGGCTGGAGTACGGCGCGCTCCTGCACGACGTCGGGGTGCACATCAGCTACGAACGTCACCATCGCCACTCCTATTACCTGATCAAGAATGGTGGCCTGCGCGGGTTCGAGCCGGACGAGATCGAGATCATCGCGCTGATTGCCCGGTACCATCGCCGCGGCGCGCCCAAACGGACGCACGAAGGATACGAGGCGCTGCCGCGCGCGGTGCGCCGCTCGGTGAGGATCCTGGCGAGCCTCGTGCGGCTCGCCGAGGGGCTCGACCGCACGCGCAACCAGGCGATCGCCGACGCGGAGGTCGTCCCCGGCAAGGACACGCTGTCGATCCGTCTGCGCGCGCAGGGAGACGCCGAACTGGAGCTGTGGGCCGCGCAGCGCCAGAGTGGCATGCTCGAGCGCTGGATCGGCATGCCGGTCAGCTTCGAGGTCGTGAGTGCCGGCGCGGCCAGGGCCGCGGCGGGAAGAGAGACCGATGGCAAACACGTTGACAACGCCGCACCAGTATCCGGGCAAGCTGTTCGTCGTCGAGGGCATCGACGGCTCCGGCAAGACGACGCAGCTCAGCCTGCTCGGCAAGTGGCTGAGCGCCGCCGGGCACCGCATCTTCGTCACCGAGTGGAACTCGTCGGCGCTGGTGAAAGCCGCCACCAAGGCGGGCAAGAAAAAGAACCAGCTCACGCCGATGACGTTCAGCCTGCTGCACGCCACCGATTTCGCTGATCGGCTCCTGTACAACATCATCCCGCCGCTCAAGGCGGGGATGATCGTCCTGGCCGACCGATACGCGTACACCGCGTTCGCGCGCGACGTCGCGCGCAACGTGGACCGCACCTGGGTACGCGAGCTGTACTCCTTCGCCGTGCGCCCCGACCTCGCCGTGTATTTCCGCGTGCCCATCGAGGTGTCGCTCGACCGGCTGCTCGCGCGCCGCGTGAAGCTGAAGTTCTACGAAGCTGGCATGGACATGGGCTGGAGCACGAATCCGACCGAGAGCTTCCGGCTGTTCCAGGGGAAGGTGCTGGAAGAATACGACCGCATCGTCGAGGAGTTCGGGCTGGACGTGATAGACGCGACGGGCAGCATCACCGAGCAGCAGCGCGGGTTCCGGCGGCTGGTTGCCGCGTACCTCGGCGTCCCGGCCGGAGAAGAAGAGATCGAGGAACCGCTCGAAGCGGCCGCGGCCGGCGAGCCCCACGGAGGGCGTCCGTGACTCCGACAGCCGCGGGCTTCTACTACGGTCAGCCGATTCCGTACCTGCCGCTCCCGCCCGAGGGGTACCCGGGAAAGATCATCGCCATCGAAGGAACCGACGGCGTCGGACGCTCGACGCAGATCCGTCTGCTGCGCGAGTGGCTCGAGGTGCAGGGGTACGGCGTGCTCGAGACGGGCTGGACCCGATCGCCGCTCATGTCGCCGACGATCGATCTCGCCAAGTCGAGCAACACGTTGAACAAGCTGACGTTTACGCTGCTGTACGCGACCGATTTCGCGGATCGGCTCGAGAAGGAAATCGTCCCGGCGCTCAAGGCGGGCTTCGTCGTGCTGACGGATCGCTACCTCTACACGGCGCTGGCGCGGGCCGGCGTTCGCGGGATCGACCGGGCCTGGATCCGCAACTTGTACGGTTTCGCCATCGCGCCCCACCTGGTCTTCTACCTGCGGATCGACGAGAAGACGCTCATCCGGCGCGTGCTGCAATCGCGCGGCATGAATTTCTGGGAATCGGGCATGGACCTGAAGCTCGCCGACGACATCTACGACAGCTTCCGCGCCTACCAGCGCGCCCTGCTCCGCGAGTACAACGCGCTCGCCGAGGAATTCGGCTTCCACGTCATCGACGCCAAGCGGAAAGTGGACTGGATCCAGGAGGAGCTGCGCCGCCAGATCGGCGACTTCCTCGCCGCGGAGGGGCCGGCGGCGACAGCGGGATAGACCAGGTGGTGACGGGTTCGAAAGGCTCGACGGGTTCCAGGTTCGGGTTCAACGCGCGTTCGGCCCTGGCGAACCCCCGAACCAGAACCAAAAGAACCTGAACCCTGAACCCTTCGAACCTCTCGAACCCGTCGAACCCGTCGAACCCGTCGAACCTTCTGTTTACAGGGATTTAACCCCCTCGAAACTGTCCGGTAACCGCCCGGCGCGTACGCTGGTGGCGTCGCATGGATGCCGCCATCCTCTCCGCGCCGCCGCACCCGCTCACGCCCGCGGGCGCCCGGCCGTTCCAGCCGGCGCACTCGGGCCCCTTCGCGCCGAAGATCAACGTCGAGCATCTCAGCTTCTATTACGGCGGCGTCAGGGCCCTGGACGACATCTCGGTCGTCATCCCGGACCGGATGGTCACCGCGTTCATCGGGCCGTCCGGGTGCGGCAAGAGCACGTTCCTGCGCACGCTCAACCGGATGAACGACCTCATTCCCGGCGCGCGCGCACACGGTCAGGTTCGCATCGACGGCGAGGACGTCTATTCCTCGTCAATCGACGTCGTGGCACTGCGACGGCGCGTCGGGATGGTGTTCCAGAAGTCCAACCCGTTCCCGAAGTCGATCTTCGACAACGTCGCGTACGGCCTTCGCATCAATCGTCTCGCGACGGGACGCGCCGAGTTGCAAGCGCGCGTGGAGGAGAGCCTGCGCGCGGCGGCGTTGTGGGACGAGGTGAAGGACCGGCTGCATGCGCCCGCCGCGGCGCTCTCCGGCGGGCAGCAGCAGCGGCTGTGTATCGCGCGCGCGCTCGCCGTCCGCCCCGAAGTGCTGCTGATGGACGAGCCTGCCTCCGCCCTGGATCCGATCGCCACGCAGCGGATCGAGGAACTCATCTACGATCTGAAGACACGGCTCACGATCGTGATCGTCACGCACAACATGCAGCAGGCGGCGCGCGTGTCCGATCGGACCGCCTTCTTCTGGCTCGGAAAGCTCGTGGAGGTTGACGAGACGGCGAGGATCTTTACGGCACCGCGCGAGAAGCTGACCGAGGACTACGTCACCGGGCGATTCGGATAGATGCCTGATACCCACCGTTTTCACGAGGAATTCGACGCGTTCAAGGCGCGGCTGCTCGAAATGGGCGGCCTTGCGGAAGAGCGCGTGCGCGCCGTCATCCGGGCGCTCGTCGATCGCGACAGCGGGACGGTCGAGCAGGTCGCCGCGGGTGACCAGCCGATCAACGCGCTGCAGGTGGACATCGACAGTCGCGGGTTCCTGCTGCTCGCGCTGTACCAACCGGTCGCGACCGACCTGCGGGCGATCATGGCGGCGCTCAAGATCAACACCGACCTCGAGCGCGTCGGGGACCTCGCCGTGAACATCGCCGAGGCCGCGCGGCGCTACTTCGCGCACCCGCCGGTGAAGCCGCTCATCGACATCCCCCGCATGACGGGCATCGCCGATGCGATGCTGCGCGACGCGCTCGACGCCTTCGTGCGGCAGGATCCCGCGCTCGCGCAGGACGTGCTGCGCCGCGACGACGAGCTGGACAACCTGAAGACGCAGGTGTTTCGCGAACTGCTCACGTACATGCTCCAGGACCCCTCCACGATCGAGCCGGCCCTGGACCTGATCCTCATCTCCCGCCACCTGGAGCGAATCGGCGACCATGCGACGAACATCGCCGAGGAGGTCATCTTCATGGTCTCGGCGCGCGACGTCCGCCACCAACTCCAGGCCCCTGAACCCTAAAACCTGAACCCTGAACACTGGACCCTGGATCCCGGCGTGATCCTTGCGCCACCCGACGCGTCTGGAGAGCGGCGGCCTGCGCGCGCGACATCGCGCGCCGCGGGCGCGTGGCCGCAAAGTGCCCGGCAGTCAGCAGCTTTCGCTGCCGGACCCTCAACCGAGCGGAGGGGCCGTGGCGGCACCGGCGCGCGTGACCGATTACAGAATTGGCGGATCCGCGACGAGGCTGGCGAACGGGCAGCCCCCCAGGGAGGTGCCGGCGCGCGGCGCCGCCGCGGCGGGCGCCCCCGCCATCGACGAGTTCCTTCAGGCCCTCGCGCGCAGCGTCCAGCAGTTCCACACCTATCCCCCCGACAGCCCGCTGTGCCAGAGCGCGATCGAGGCATCCGCGCGCGCGCTGGTGCTGCTCGAGCGCGACCAGGTGGGGTTCCGCGTCGCGCCGCGCGACCTGATCGTCGAGGAGGCGCCGGTCGGCCGCGGCACCATCATCGAACACGAGCTGGCGCGGCGGTTCCACGCGGCGTCCATCGCGCAGGTTTCGATCGACCGCGCCGTGTCGCCGCGCGAGCTGTCGCACCTGTGCCTCGACCTGGTGCGGTGCAGCACGCACGCGAATGGCGGGCCGGGATTGATCGACGTGCTCGCGGAACACGGCGTTGACCGCATCGTGCTGCGCCCGGCATTCCGGCCGGAAGTGCTGGCGGTGGGCGCGCCCCCCGAAACGGTCAGCGCTCTCATCGACATCGAGCGTCGCAGGCGCGAGGAACTGTTCGCCCGCGGCGGCGCCGTCAGCCACCTGTATCCACCCGACCGCGGGTGGGTCCGCCTAGACCCTTCGAACCCGACGTCCTCCGTGTCGCTGAATGAGCTGGCGCTCCTCGCCGACGACCCGGCGGCGCTCGCCTCGATGCTCATGCGGCTCACCGACGATGGCACGAGCGACGGCGCGGCCGACTCGCTGATGCGCAAGTTCAGCGACGTTGCGATGCTCTTCTCGACGCTCGAGCCGCGCATCGCGCGCATCATGTTCTCCAGACTGGCGCGCGCCGTCCTCGATCTCGCGCCGGACTCGCGGCAGGCGCTCCTCCGTCGCACGATTCTGCCAGGGCTGCTGGATGGGCGCGTGGATGGCGCCGTCCTCCGGGACTTTCCGGATCTGGAGCTGGCCGACTCGCTCTGCCTGCTCCTCGACCTCGAGACCGCCTCGCCCGAGGTCGTCATCGCGGCGCTTGGCCGTCTCGATTTGCCAGCGGAGCGACAGACCACGGTGGCGCCGCTCGTCGAGCGCAGGCTGGGCGCGCGGGGGAACGCCAAGCAGCCGACGGGCCTCGACGCCCACGCGCGAAGGCTCGTGGCGATCGACGCGCGGCAGGCGCGGAGCTTCGCGGAGTATTCCGCGTTCGACCTGTCCCTCGACGGGGAGACCTCGGGCGAGCTGCCGCGAATCCGGGACCGAATCCTGTCGGGCGATGCGCTCACGGCGCGGCTCGCCTGCCTGTGGCAGCTGACCCGTCTCGAGCCGAATCCGGAGTCGGTCCAGCGGTTCGTGAACCGGGCCGCGCCGCTGCTCGATCGACTCGATCGTGACCGGCGCCACGAGACGCTCGCCTCGTGTCTGGCGCGCTTCCGCGGCACAGCCGACGCGCTCCGCGAAGGCAGGCCTGATGTCGCGTGCGTCATCGACGGGATGCTGGCCGCGCTGTCCACGACCGAGCGCGCGGGACGCCTCTCGGATCTCGCCGCAATGGGCGGCAACGCCCGCGCCGCGGCGGACCAGATCGTCCGCGCGCTGTCGCCGGCGATCGGGCCCGCGCTCTTCGCCGTCGCGCAGGCGCACCCGGCCGACGCGAGGGATGCGCGCGGCCGCACGGCGGCGCAGCTGCTCTGCGACCACGCAATGTGCGTGGCGCCGGCCCTTGCGCCCCTTGCACCGGGCGCCGCGCCGCCGGCACAGCGGCTCCTCGCGCGCGTGTTTGGCCTCTCGGGCCCCGGTTTCGAAGCGGTCCTCGGCGAGTGGCTCGCAAGCCCGGACGAGCAGACAGTGCGCGAGGTGCTGCGCGCCCTCGCACGCATCGGCTCACCCACGGCTGCAGCGCTCGTGTCCGGGCAGGTCGAGAAAGCGATCGACTGGGTAAGCGGGGCGGCGGAAGAATCGCTGTGGCGCTTCCCTGCCTCCGAGGCGCAGCGCCAGGCTGCGGCGCTGCTTCGCCGGCGCGGGTTCGTGCTCAGCCGTCCGCAGGCGGCGTTGAGGCTGATGGAACGCGCCGCGCAGGCGGGCGCGACCGTGCTGACGCCGGTGCTGCCGCCGCTGATGTCGCTGCGCTTTCGGCTCTGGAGCCCCGCGCTCGCGCGCGTCGGCCGGCGCGCGCGCGCCCTTGTCAGAAACGGCGGCCGCGCCCCTGCGGCTTCGCTGGCGGTGAGGCCATGACCGCCGATCCCATCGCGCTGCTCAAAGGATTCGTCAGCCTGCGCCGGCTGACGGGCATGTATCCGCCCGGGCACCCGGCCATCACCGGGAAGCTCGCGGAGCTGGACGAGGCCGTCCAGCGGCACCTCGCGGAGTCGCCCGAACTGCGCCTCGACGTCGTGCACGGGCAGGCGCACCTGGACGGCATCGGGTTCCGCCACGACACGGCGGCGGGAGGCGAGATCCTGCGGGAGCTGACCGATCTTTCGATCGACAGCATCCACATCAAGCGCGGCGTCTCGCGCGAGGAGCTGCAGACCTTCTCCGAGTTCCTGTGGCAGCTCAAGGACGTGCTCCGGGGCGGCCTGCTCGACGTGCAGCTCGCGAAGCGAAACATCCATCACATCACGATAGGGCGCCTCGTGCCGCTCGACACACGCTGGCGGGCCACGCAGTGGCCGGACGCGCCGACCGGGCCGATCGACCCCGACTACGAGCACTCTGCGCTCCTGACCCAGAAAACGTTCGACGACGTGGCCGCGGGCAAGGGGCTCAACCCCGCGGTCGTGCGCGACATCGTCCAGCTCCTGATCGTGAAGGTCGCCGGAAGCAGCGCGGCGCTCGGCCAGATCCTGTCCGTGAAAATGTACGAGAACCTCACGTACTACCATTCGGTCAACGTCGCGACGCTGAGCCTCCTGATCGCGCGGCAGCTCGCCTTCGATGACGCGTCCGCGCGGATGGTGGTCGAGGCCGGGCTGCTGCACGACATCGGCAAGACGAGAATCCCGCTGGAAATCGTGCGCAAGCCCGGCGCGCTCGACAAGCGCGAGCGCAAGCTGATCGAGGCGCACACCACGTTCGGCGCCGAGATTCTCTCCGAGGTGGACGGGCTCGGGCCGCTCACGCCGACGGTCGCGCTCGAACACCACCGCGGCGCGGCCGGCGATGGCTATCCGGATCTCGGCGCGGGGGTGGTGCCAAACCTCCTCAGCCAGCTCGTTTCGGTCGCGGACATCTATGAAGCGATGACCGGCGCGCGGTCGTACCAGGATCCCGCCCGCCCCGAGCAGGCGTGCCTCGTGCTCGCGCGCCTGGCAGGGTCGAAGCTCAACACCTCGCTCGTAAAGGCGTTCGTCAACGCGATCAGTTTCTTCCCGATCGGGTCGGTGGTGCGGACTGACCGCGACGAGCTGGGCCTCGTCGTCCGTACTACGCCCGGCGAGCCGCTGCACCCGGTCATCGCCAGGCTTGGCCGTGAGTATGAGCGGCTGGACGGCGAGATCGACACGAGCGCACGGGATGCCGCAGGCACGTACGAGCGGCACGTCATCGAGACGCTGCCGCCGCCGGAGGGCCTCGATCTCGGCGCGCTGCTCTCGGCACAGGACTAAGCCTCGGACCGACGCCTGGCAGCCGAGGTGGTTCCTTTGTTTCGCGATATAGAATGTCTCGATGGGTACCGGCGAAGTGTGCGCTTATTGCAGGCGCCGGCCGGTCGACCCGAAGCACGCGCCGTTCTGCAGCGACCGCTGCCGGATGGCCGACCTGGGGCGCTGGCTCTCGGGCGACTACCGCGCAGCGGGCGATCCGCTGCCGGCCGAGGACGACGACCCCGACGCCGAGACGGATCGCTAGCCATGCCTGACACGCTCACCATCACCGACAACCGCACGGGCAAGCAGTACGAGGTTCCCATCCAGGACGGCACAATCAGGGCGATGGACCTGCGCCAGATCAAGGTCAAACAGGATGACTTCGGGCTGATGACCTACGATCCGGCGTTCCAGAACACGGCGGCGTGTCGGAGCCGAGTCACGTTCATCGACGGCGACAAGGGCATCCTGCTGTATCGCGGCTACCCGATCGAGCAGCTCGCGGAAAACTCCGACTTCCTCGAGACGGCGTACCTCCTGTTGTTTGGCGAGCTGCCGACGGCGAACCAGCTGCAGGCATGGATCAGGGAAGTGACCTTCCACACGATGGTCCACGAGAACATCAAGAAGCTGATGGAGGGGTTCCAGTACGACGCCCACCCGATGGGCATCTTCCTGAGCACGGTGGGCGCGTTCTCGACGTTCTACCCGGACGCGAAGCAGATCTTCAACCCCGAGGCGCGGCGACGCCAGATCGTGCGGCTCGTCGCGAAGGTGCCGACCATCGCGGCCTTCGCCTACCGGCACAGCATCGGCCGGCCCTACGTGTACCCGGACAACGACCTGAGCTACACCGGGAACTTCCTGAACATGCTCCTGAAGATGACGGAGCTGAAGTACCAGCCCCACCCGGTGCTGGAGCGCGCGCTCGACGTGCTGTTCATCCTGCACGCGGACCACGAGCAGAATTGCAGCACCAGCGCCATGCGCGGGATCGGCAGCTCGCATGCCGACCCGTTCTCGTCGATGGCAGGAGCGGCGGCGGCCCTCTACGGTCCGCTGCACGGCGGCGCGAACGAAGCGGTGCTCCGCATGCTCGGAGAGATCGGATCGCTGCAGAACGTTCCCGCGTTCATCAAGAAAGTGAAGGCGGGCGAAGGGCGGCTGATGGGGTTCGGACACCGCGTGTACAAGTCGTACGACCCGCGCGCGAAGATCATCAAGAAGATCGCGGATCTCGTGTTCGCCGTGACGGGACGGAACCCGCTGCTCGACATCGCGCTCGAGCTGGAGCGGATCGCGCTCGAGGACGAGTACTTCATCAGCCGCAAGCTGTACCCGAACGTGGACTTCTATTCCGGCCTGATCTACCAGGCGATCGGCTTCCCGGTCGAGATGTTCCCGGTGCTCTTCGCGATTCCGCGTGCCACCGGCTGGATGGCGCAGTGGGAGGAGATGATCCTGGACCAGGAGCAGAAGATCGCGCGGCCGCGGCAGATCTACGTCGGCCACCAGCGCCGCGACTACGTGCCGCGGGACAAACGGAAAGAGGTCTGACCGCGGCGCTGTGCCGAAGCGCTCTACGGGGTCTCACCGCAGAGGACCCCTCGCGTTCTCTCCGGATGGCCGATGTGGCTTAACCCGGCCGCCGCGGCCGGACCTGCAGCGTGGTCAGCACTCCGGCGCCGCCGATGACGAGCGCCCAGATCGAAGCCGTGCCGGCCGCGTCGCGCACCGTCTCGTTCATGATCTCCCGCATGCTCACCGCCGGCCCGCTCCCGAGCTCGTGGTTCGCCTCGCGGTACAGGTACTCCTTCACACCGCGCGTGACCAGGATGTCGAAGATGCCATTCCACACCGCGGCCGCCAGCACAACCCACAGCAGCAGCAGGCATTTCGACCGGCGCGCGTCAGGGCTCATAGGTGAGCACCATCGCTGTGATGTCGTCGGCCTGCGGCGCGCCCGTTGCGTATTCGCGGACGGCCGCGAGCAGGCGGGCGAGAATCGTTGACGGATCGTCCTCCGGAATCCTCCGCAGCAGCTCGAGGATGCGCGTCTCGCCGTACTCCTCTCCCGCAACGTTCGTCGCCTCCGAGACCCCGTCGCTGAAGATCACGAGGCGATCGCGCGCCGAGAGCCGCACCGCTTCCTGCACGAACGAGATCCCGTCGAACAGCCCGACGATCGGTCCGCCCTGTTCGAGCCGCCGCACGCCCTGGGCGCCGACGAGCAGCGGCGGGTTGTGCCCGGCGTTACAGTAGGTCAGCGTCCCGTCGGCCGCGAGCGTCGCGTAGAAGATGGTGACGAAGCGCGACTCGATGCCGCGCCGGTACAGCGCGGTGTTCACGAGCTCGATCGTCGCCGCAGGGCCGAGCGAGGAGGCTGCCTGGGCGGCGAAGATCCCCTGCATCAGCGCGCTGAGCAGCGCCGCCGGCGGTCCCTTCCCCGCCACGTCGCCCAGCGCAAACCCGAACGCCCCCTCGAGGTTGATGTAGTCGAAGAAATCGCCGCCGATCGACCGGCACGGGACCGACGCGGCCGCGGCGCGAAAGAACGGGCCGGAATGCTGCGCCTTCGGCCAGAGCGCCTGCTGGATCTCCGCCGCGATCCGCATCTCCTGCTCCAGGCGCGCCTTCTCGAGCGTTTCGCGGTACAACCTCGCGTTCTCGATCGCCACCGCCGCCTCGGTGGCGAGGGTCTCGAGCGCGGTGCGCGTCGAGTTGGAGAGCAGCGATCCTTTTTCCCGGCTGTCGAGGTACAGGACTCCGATCCGGCGCTCTTCCCCGGCCTGCTCCGCCCGATCGATGTAGCGCACGAGGCGCAGCGGAACGCACAGCACGTTCCGCAGCCCGAGCTGGACCGTCCGCATGTGGGCGTTCGCAAACTCCCCGTCGAGCAGGTCGCTGATGATGCGCCCCTCGCCGGTGCGGAAGACCTCCTCGGGAATCTTGCGGCTCGTCATGGAGCTGCCGCCCGGGAGCGTCCGTCGCCCCCGCTCCCGCGCGAGCTTGAACTCCAGATCGCCGGTCGGCCCGGCCAGCATGATGAACCCGCGCTCCGCTCCGCCGACCTCGATTGCCGAGTCCAGCACCAGCGCGAGCACGTCGTCGAGGACGCGGCCGGAGCCCAGCGCCCGGAGGCCCTCGAGGAGCGCGGCGATCTGCCGGAGGTCGCCGATGGCGGTGGTCGTCACGCGGTCCGTCGGCGCCTCGGGGCCGGCGCTCGCGAGCAGGAACACCAGCTCGGCGCCCCCCGTCCGCCCGAGGCGGATGCGGTCGCCGTGCGCGAGCTCGCGCTCGGTCACCTGCTCGCCGTTGACGAAGGTGCCGTAGCGCGACGATTTGTCGTGGATGGTGAAGCGGCCTGCGACGACCTCGATTTCCGCGTGGTCGCGCGAGACCTCGCTGCCGGCGAGGCGCAGGTCGTTCGACTCGCGGCGTCCGATGCTGAAGGGTCCCTTGTCGATGGAGACCACGCGCCGGCCGAACCCGTCGATGACTTCAAGGCTCGCTGGCGGCGTCGCAGACATGCCGCGAAGTGTACCTCAGCGCCGGATCCGGCGCCAGATGAGCAGCAGCAGCGCGATGCCTGCGATCGTCCAGGCCACGTTGCGCGGGATCGCCTCGCGCCCGGCAAAGCCGAGGTACAGCGCAAAGAAGACGAGGAGCAGCAGCGCCACGAGCAGATCGAGCGAGGCGCGATAACGGCGGCGCGATGGAGCGGGCGCCCGCACCGCCGCGGTGGTGCTCGTGCCGCATCGGTAGCAGACGATGGCCTTGTCGGCGATCTCCGTCCCGCACTGCCGGCATTTCATGACGCGCGCCTCACGACGAACGGCCGGGCCGCGCCCATCAGGATCAGGACCAGTCCGAAGGTGCACACGATCGTCGCCCCGGTCGGCAGGTCGAGGACCAGTGACAGGTACACGCCCAGCGCCGAGACGAGTGTCCCCATCGTCCACCCGATCGCGAGCCGGGGACCGATCCGATCCGCGTACATCATCGCGGCGACCGAGGGCACGATGAGGTAGCAGAACACCAGCAGGACGCCCGCGATCGCCACCGACGACGTGACGACGAAACCGAACGACGCGTAGAAGAGAAAGTCCCACAGCCGGACCGGCACTCCCTCGGCCTCGGCCTGCTCGGGGTTCATCGAGATGGCGAGGAACTTCCGGCGGAACAGGTAGTGAAACAGCCCGATGACGCCGTAGAGCATGGCGGTCTTCAGCACCTCGGGCCAGCCCACGGCGATGATGTTGCCCACGAGCATGTCCTTCAGGTGCTCCGCCTGGGACGTCGACTTCGACATCGCGAGGATCGAGGCCGCCGACGCGACCGCGTACGCGATGCCGATGATCGCTTCCTGCGGGATACGGCTGTGCCGGATGCGGACGAGCGAGAAAATCGCGGCGCCGACGAGCGTGAACGACACGCTGACGGCGTAGACGAGGTCGCCGTGGGGGTCGCCGGATGCCCCGGGCAGCAGCAGCGCGATCGTCGCGCCGAGCGCGGCGATCTGCGCCAGCGACAGGTCGACGAAGATCACGCCGCGCTCCACCACGTGGACGCCCAGATACGCGTGGATGCCTGTCAGAATCAGGCTGGCAACGAACGGGGCCGCCAGGAACTGCAGAATCGCGAGGTCAATCACCGTGCGCCTGACTTCCGAATCGCCTCGACGAGCGTCTTGAGATCATAGTCGAACAGGTCGACGTAGGTCCTGATCCGGTCGGTTCCGCCGACCGACGGATACAGGACGACGACGCTGGCGCCGGACTGCTGGGCGACACGCTCCGGTGTCTTCGTGTCGAAGTACGGCTCCACGAGAATCAGCTTGATATTCTGCCGCTTCATATCCTGGATCAATGCGAGGATGTGCGCCGGCGACGGAGGGATCCCGGGCTTCGGCTCGACGTAGCCGACGACGTCCAGGCCGAACGCGTCGGCGAAGTTGGGCCAGGAGCGGTGGTACGTGACGACCTTCACTCCCTTGTGAGGCGCCATCATCTCCGCCCATCGCTGCTCGGCAGCGGCGAGTCGCTTGTCGAAGTCCGCGTATCGCTGCGCGAAGTACGCGGCATCCCCCGGCTGCAGCTCTGTCAGCTTCTTCTGGATCGCCTGGGCGACGCGCCGGCCGTTGTCCGGGTGCAGCCAGTAGTGCGGGTTGCCCAGCGGGTGCACGTCCCCCATCGCGCGCGTGACCTGGCCCGCCGGAATCTCGAGGATCCGCGCCGTCAGCGACGCGTCGAGATACCCCGGGCCGCCGGGTTGCACGCGAGCGTTGCGGCTCTGCGTGATCAACGCCGGAAGCCAGGCCTGCTCGAGCTCGCGCCCCACGACGACGAGCAGGTCCGCGCCGTGAAGCTTGATGACGAAACTGGGCTTCGCCTCGACGAAGTGCGGGTCCTGGTAGCCGCGGGCGAGCGCTTCCGCCTGCACGCGATCGCCGCCGATCTCTCTCGCCAGCGAAGCGAGATCCTCGGTCGTGGCGATGATCTTCAGCGCGGCGCGCGCCGGGGAGGCGACGGCCACGGCCGTCGCGGCAAAGAGGAGGATCGCGAGCAGTCTGCGAGTCATGGTCAGAACACGTGCGCGCCGTGCGCGCCGATGGAAAACAGGAACTGGAACATCAACTGGTTCCCCGTCAGCCCTTCCGCGTAGCGCGTCCGACGGAACTGCGCCCGCACCTGGCTGAACTCGCTCGGCCAGAAGGTGAGGAGGAGAGAGCCGCCCTTGTCGCGCAGCGAGGGTTCGAAGGCGCGCTCCGCGACGTCGTAGCGCGCCCCTGCGAACCATCGCCGGGCGAACTGATACTCGCCGCCGACGTACATCCCGAACGCCGTCGTCGCCTCGTCCGCCAGAGACGCGCGGTTCCACACGAGCTCGGTCCGGGCGAGCAGTCGCCGGTAAATCGCGCGGCGCAGCGGTCGGTAGCGCAGCGTCGCATCCAGGCCGATTAGTCGGGTCCTGCTGTCCTCGCCGAGCTCGTTTCTCCCGAATGCGACCGACGTGCCGACGTCGAGATTGGCGGATTCCGTGAGATCGCGGTAGCCGCGCACGCGACCGAGCAGCGTCAGGTCGCTCCGCTGATAGCTGCGGAAGACACTGCTGTCACCGGAAAAGACCTCCCCGGTGGCCTCGAGGAAGATCCAGGGGTTCAGGATCAGTTTGGATATGGACATGCCGGAGTCCGTGAGTCCCTCGTCGCTGCCAAGGAGGTTCTGCAACAACAGCGGCTGATCGACGAAGGGCGACTGGTGGGGATGCAGCGTGTTCGCCTTCCCGAATTGCGCCTTCATCTTCCCCACCTTGGCCAGCAGGCCGCCCGGCAGCGCCGTGAGGGTCAGGAACCCTTCCTCGAGCTCCACCTCGTCGCGTCCGAAGGCGATGAAGAAGTCGGCGCGCGCGAACGGATCGACGATCGCCTGGAACGACGCCTCCGCCTCGTCCATCGCGAGCGCCGGCCGCTCGTCCACGTCGTCGTCTCCGCCGGCGCCGATGAAGTTGCCGATGACGGCGATGTCCGGATTGAAGATCTTGGAGAGGGCTGACGCGCTGCCGTACAGCGGAAGCGCGCCTGTCGGCCCTCCTGCTCCGGCCGCGCCCGCCGGCACTTCGACCGTGGCCGGCGCCGGCTGCCCCGGGGCAGGCGTCGGCGCGGGCGCGGCGGGAGCGGTTGCGGGCGGAGCGGGAGCCGGCGCAGGCTGCGCGGGCGCCGCCCCGGCTGGAACCGTTGGAGGCGCGGGCGCGGCGGCAGCTTCTGCCGGCGTTCCGGGGGACCGTCCCTCGAGCGCGGCGAGCCGTCCCTCGAGCGCGGCCATGCGCTGCTGGTAGTCATCGCGCAAGCTGTCGAACTCCTGTCGGAGCTTCACGAGCTCATCGCGAACCGCCTGGACATCGCCCGCGCCTTGCGGCGCAGGCGCGGCCTGTTGGGCGCCGGCGCGTGCCGGTGCGATCGCGAGAGCCAGGACGAACACGCCGATCACGCAAGAACTCCGGTCGTTCACTGCACGTCCTCCCGAAAACAACGTCTGGGTGGCGCGAGCCTTCAACCACGCGCGGGCGAACACGGCAGACCGTGCCTCGCGGGATCAGTCGAGCGGCACGAGGGCGTTCAGCTCGCCGGGCGATCGCGAATCGCGTCGCCCACCGGCGTGGCAGGCTACAAGGTTCAGTACGCGGATGGCGGCGCGCGGCCGTTGACGCGTCGGGGACGGGGCGCCGAGTCTGGCCAGACGGTCGTCGCGAGGACTGGCGACGGCGGAGGACCCTGGTGGATGACCGGCTGAGATGCCTGCGCCAGCCCGGGCCCCCCCACGCCAGCGACGCAGGTGGTGCAGTGCGTGCGAGACCTGAGCTCGCAAACGATATCGTGGTGCAGCAGCGGGCTCGCCGCGAGAACGAACGCGTACAGCGCCGCGGCGAGCGGCAGCACCCGCCCGCCGAGAGAGCCCGCGTGTCGGACACGGCCCGCCGACATAGCCACGATTATAGGCGCAAATCTATACTTCACGGGTGTTCGCAGCGCCTTTGCGCGATGTCATTCCGTCCCGCACCACGCCATTCGTCACGGTGGGCCTCATCGCGCTCAGCGCGGCGGTGTTCATCTACCAGCAGCAGCTGCCGGAGCCTGAGGTGCGCCGGTTCTTCGCTGCCTACGGACTGGTGCCCGGGTTCGTCACGCCCCGTTCGCTCCTCACGTCGCTGTTCCTGCACGGCGGATGGTTTCACCTCCTCGTGAACATGCTCTTCCTGTGGATCTTCGGAGACACCGTCGAGGACCGCATGGGGCACGGGCGGTTCGCCGTGTTCTACGTCCTGAGCGGGACGGCGGCCGGCTTCGGCCAGCTCGCGGCCGACCCGCACGGGCTCGTGCCGATGGTCGGCGCGACCGGCGCGGTTGCCGGCGTCATCGGCGCGTACTTCACGATGTTCCCGAGCTCGCGCGTGCTGACGCTCGTCGCGATCCCGATCTTCTACCTGGACGTGGTCGAGGTCCCCGCGGTGTTCTACGCCGGCCTGTGGTTTCTCCTGCAGCTCCTGGGCAGCGCGGACACGCTCCAACTCCGCGCCGCGGGCGGCGCGACGCTCGGGGCGCTCGCCGCGGGCTTCCTCGCCGGCGCCGGGCTGGGGATGCTGCTACGACGCCGCGAGCGGCTCAGGGTGGAGTGGGGGGAGTAGGGGCGATCGGCAATTGATGATCGGGCCATCGGGTAATCGCACGATCGGGTAGTGGCCAATCGGGGAATCGGGGAATCGGGGACTTGGATCGCGGAATCGCTCATCGGGAACCGTGTACGCGCGGGTCAGATTATCGATGACCCGATCGACGATCCAATCGCCCGCTCACCTGATCACCCGATTGCCAATCCAACTACCCGATTACCCGATGACCCGATTGCCGATCGTGCGATTACCCGATGACCCGATGATCAATTCCCCGATGAACACGGCGCCCCATCACGATTTCTTCCTTCTGATTTCTCTCGAAACCCGCGCCAGCTCGATCATCACGCGCTCGAATTCCCGCGCGTACTCGTCTGGTGGCATGAGGGGCTTGCGGGCGCGCAGATCGTCCACCTGCACTTCGAGCGCCGCCCGGCGCTGGAACAGCTCGGCGAGCGCCGGGTCGGCGGGCCGCCCTCCTTCCGCGCCGTCCAGGAAGGTGCGCGCGGCCGTCGCGCCGTCCGACCCCTCGCCGCCCGCCCACTTGCCCGCGCCGTCGCCGTTGTCGTCCAGCAGGGCGCGCTCGGTCGGCAGTTGCCCGGCGCGCTCGTAGTGCTGCTTCACGTTCCGGCTCGCCGCGCTGAACGCCTCGAGGACCGAGATTCGCCCGTCCTTGTCGAGATCCGCCGCGGAATCCGCGAGGGACGCGATGAAGTACTCGGGAAACACGGTGTCGAAGCGCTGCGCCGCAGTTTCGGTCGCCGTGATCACGATCCGCCTGGGACCGGACAGCCGCTCGAGAAATGGAAAGCTCGCCCCCGTCGTGTTCGCGACGACGATCCGCGCGCGGACCGGGCGCAGCAGGTCCCGCCATTCGCTCGCATCGAGGTCGGGTCCGACCAGGTTGAACTTGGCCTCCACGCCGTCGAACGATCCGTGGCCCATTAGGACGACGAACACGAGGTCCTGCGGGCCGGCCTCGCGCGCGAGGCGCTCGAACGCCGCCGTGATGCGCTCCCGAGTCGCCGGCGGCGTGTCGGGCCGCCCTTCGGCGAACACCAGGACGCGATCCGCCTCGAACGCGAGCTTCTCGCGCAGCACCGAGACGAAGCCCTGCCGCCACGACGTGAGCTTTGTCGCGTAGGGGTCGCCGCCTGCCGCGCCGGCGATGACCAGCGCATAGCGCTGCTGCGCGGAGGCGGGCTGCGCGCCCGCGACGGAAACGAGCAGCGCAAGAGCGGCCACGCTATATGGCAACCGGCGCATCATCGAAGTCCCCAGTGGCGGCGCAGCGCCCACTCCGCGGACAGGAGCAGGACGAGCGCGGCGAAGGTCCATGGGCCGTGCCACAACTCCTGGACGGTGACCCGAGGCGACGCCTCTGCGCGGGCGCGCAGCGCACCGGCGAGCGTCGCGATCTCCGCCTCGGGCACCATCTTTCCGCCGGTGTTCTCGGCGATCCGGGCGAGGACGTCCGGCTGCCGCCGCGGATCGGCGGTCTCCTGATCGAACGCGCCCGCGAGCACGTCGCGGTCGGCCGACGAGAACCGCGCGGCGGCGCGCCGGGCCGACGCGGACACGCGGAAGAGGCCGCGCGCCGGCGGCTGCCACGTCGCGGTGTACCGGCCGCGCGTCGCGTCGGAGAGCGACGCGCGCAGTACTTCCTGGGCGCCGCGCGCGTCGCGCACGACGACCTCGACCGACGCGTCGCGGATCGCCTCGAACGCCTCGTCCCGCACGCTGACGCCGATCGTCGCCGGCATGCCCGGCCTCGGATCGGCGTCCACGTCGATCGCGACCGGGTCGGGCGCGGGCGCGGACAACCATCGCGCCGCCTGCCGCCAGAACGTGTCGTACAGGCGATCGTCGAGCGGCCGCTGCATCTTCCAGCGCCACGACGCCTCACCCGCGAACACCATCGTCCGCCCCTCGCCGTAGCGCTGCACGGCCACGAGGGGGCGGCTGGCGCCGCCGCTCCCGGCCACCGCGAGGACCTGTGCCCCCGGGCGCAGGCTGCCCATCGGCGCGATCGACGCGAGCGGCGGAGCGCCGTTCCATCGCCGGGCGGAATCGTCCCGGGACGCCGCGAGGCGCAGCATCGCGTGGCGCTCGCCGTCGCTCGTCAACGCGAGCTTGTTGAGGCCGGCGCCGCGCCACGATGCGCGCGCCGCCTCAGGCCCCTGGCGCGCGCCGACCGGGAGCAGCGCGCCGAGCGGCCCCGAGGCGGTCCCTTCCGGCCCGAACGACCGCGCGCCGAGCACGAGCACCCCTCCACCGCGATGCGTCACGAACCCGTCGAGCAGATCGAGCTGCGACTCGTCCAGCAGATCGCGCGTGGCGTTCCCGAGAATGATGCCGTCGTACGCGAACGCCGCCGCGCGGTCCGCCGGCAGGCCCGCGGCCAGCGCGGGCGCGCGATCGCGCGACGCTTGCACGTAGAAGGTCGCGTCCCCGCGGTCGTTCTGCCCTTTCCGCACGACGATGTCGAGCTCGATGAACGGATCGTTGGCCCACGCCCGCGACAGGAAGCCGTGATCGTGCCCCGGCAGGCCCTGCACGAAGAGCAGCCTGCGCTTGCGCCCGATCGGCTGCACCAGCGCCTGGCGCGAGTTGTTGTCCAGCACCGCTTCGCCAGGCCGCGCCGGCACGTCGACGGTGTACACCACGGGCCCATCCGCCGCGGGGGGCAGCTCGAACGTCACGCGGACCGGGAGGCCGTCGGCCGCCGGCTCCACGCGGCGCATGTCGATCGGGCGGCCCGAGGCGAGCAGCCGGACATCGATCGGCTCGCGCCCGAAGCCGTGCCCGACGATCGTGGCCCGGAGATCCACGGTCGAGCCCGGCAGGGCTTCCGGATCGAGATCGACGGAAACCACTTCCTGGTCGCGCAGCTCGGTCGCGCCGGACATCGCGATGGGAAAGACCGCCACGTCGAAGCTGCCCGGGAGGGGCGGCCCGTCGCCGGTGTCGACGCCGTCGGAGAGCAGCACGATGCCGGGCACCGAGCGATCGCGATATCGCTCGCGGACCGTCTCCAGCGCCGAGGAGAGGTCGCTCGCGTCGCCGCTCGCGGGGCGGGACGGGTCGAGCGGCGCCACGTCGTTGCGAAGTTCCAGCAGCTCCAGGCGGTAACCCGCGAGCGCGTCGGAGAGCGCCCCCCGCGCGAGCGCCACTGCCCGCGCGAACCGCGTGACCCCATCGTCGCCAGCGCCTGCCGGATCCGCGATCGCCATGCTCCGCGACGCGTCGATCACGACCGGCACCACGAAACCCGTCCGCGGCAGCGGTCGAACGATCGCCGGACGCAGCAGGAACACCGCGAGCGCGAGGAACGCGAGCAGCCGCAATCCCGTGAGCAGTGCGCGGCGTCGCCGCACGATCGGCGCGCCGGCGTACGTCCGGAACGCCAGCCATGCGATCGCGACGGCCGCGATCGCGAGCGCCCACGGCGGCAGCGGGGTCAGCAACGTCATGGCTTTTCCGGCGCCGGCGGCCGGCGCCCCGCGCGCGCGAGGGCTTCGAAGTACTTGGCGACCTTCTCCCGGTACGCCTCGGGGAGACCTTCGACGGATCCTGCGCTGACCTTGTCCTGCGCGCCGTGTCCACCCAGGCGGCGCGCCAGCGAGAGGTCGCGCCGCTCGAGCGCCAGCGTGATGTCACGCTTCAACTGCTCCCAGCGCGTGAAATCCTGCTTGAAGGACTCGAGACCGGGGGCCGAGCGGCTCCACTCGTGTTGCTCCGGCGTCGTGCCGTCCAACCCGGCGTCCTGGCTCCCGCCCTCCTGCAACTGCCGCATCATCTGCTCCGCGCGCTGCAGCTCTCGACGCAGCTCCTCCTGGGCGCGGGTATCTCCCTCGCGCTGCGCGCGTTCCAGCCGGCGCGCCGTCTGCTCGAGTTGCTCGCGGGCGGCGCGGTTGCGCGCCATCTCGTTCGCGATGCGGCGGGTCTCGGCGTCTCCCGCCTCGCCGAGCCGTTCCGCGATGCGATCCAGCGTGGAGGACAGCTGCCCGCTCGCCGGCGATTGCGGTTGGCCGCCACGGCTCCCCTGTGCCCCGTGCTGCTCGCCCGACTGGCCGGTCTGGGCGGGGTGAGGTTGCTGTTCACCGGGCTGTGCACCCTGCCCTGGCCTCGGCTGCTGCTCGCCCGGCCGCGCTCCCTGCGAGCCTTGCTGCGGCCGCGCGCTCGACTGCGTCCCTTCCGAAGGTTGCGCTTCCTGCTCGCCTGGCCGGCCCGCGCCCTGCTGCGGAGCGGGACGTTCCTGCCGCTCCGCACCGCCGCCGCGCTGCAGGCGCTGCGCATTCTCGCGCATCCGCTCGGCCACGCGCTCGCGCTGCAGATCGCGCGCCGCCTGCGCCGCCGCCTGTCGCTGCCGTTGGTCGCCGGTCGCGCCCGCGACCCCGCGCGCCGAGCGTTCGAGTCGCTCGGTGCGTTCCGCGAGGCGCCCTTGTTCCTCGGCGAGCTGCCTGTTGCCTGTCTGCGGTTCGGCCGCGCTCTGCTGTTCGACGCGTCTCTGGGCCTCGGAGAGTTGCTGGGCCTCCATCTGCAGCTCCCCGAGCGACTGCGGCTGCTGCGGCTGTCCGCCGCCCGCCGACGCGGAACGCTCGGCGCCGCGAAGCCGCTCGGCGGCGCGCCCGCCGCGCTCGCTGGCCGACTGCGCGTCGTTGCGCCGCAACTCGCCCGTGGCGGCGCGCATGTCCTCAGCCGCCTCGCGCAGGCTCTCAGACTGCTCACGCTGCTGCTGTTGCGACTGGCGTGACGACCCTCCGGACGATCGCTGGAGATCGCGGGCGAGCTGCTCCGCCTCGCGCCGGAGCTCCTCCTGCTCGCGCGTCAGGCGTTCAAGCTGCCGCCGCCGCTCCTCCTCGGCGAGCCGCTGCTGCGCGAGCTGCCGCTGCGCGCGCGCCAGCTCGTCCTGCCGCTGCGCCAGTTCGCGGATCCGCTTCTGGAGGTCGCTCTCCGCCTCGCCGCGCTGCTCGCTCGACGAAGACTGCCGGTTCTCGTAGTTCGTCTGTTGCTGCCGCAGCAGCTCGCGGTCGAAGAGCGACGAGAGGTCCTGCGAGCTCCGGTTGCCGCCGCCCCCGCCGCCGCCGCGCTGCTGGCTGACCTCGCGGCGGCGGTTTTCTGCGAGCGCGCGTCCGAGCTGCGTCAGCGCTTCCATCTCGTGCGGCACGGCGTCCTGCAGCCGCTCCCGCTGCAGCGCGTCCTGCGCGCGTGCCATCGCGGCGGCCGCCTGCGCCATCGGCTCTCGGCTCTCGGCGCCGGCGCCCCGCCGCCCGCGTCCCTGCGTCGCCGCGATCGTGCGCTGCCTCAACTCTCCCTGCGCGGACGCGAGCGCCTTGACGTCCGCGTCGCTGCGTCCGGCCGCGGCGCGGCGCAGCAGGTTCCACGTCGCGTTCAGGATGTTCTTCTGCGCCTGGATCAGCGAGTCCATGTCGCCGCCGCCCCCGCCCGCGCCCGCCGCCTGCGACTGCGCGAGCGAGAACTGCTGGTCGAACGGCGTTACCTCGAGGAGCAGCATTTCGCTGCGGGTTTCGCGCCCGCCTTTCCGGGCTTCCCGCGCGCGCGCGTACGCGCGCACCATGTCGCCCGGCTGCACCTTGAGCTCCTCCATGAACATCAGGTGGCCGCCCGACAGCGACGCGCCCGCGGCGCGGCTCAGCGGCACGACCTTCTCCGGTTGCGCGCCGACGGCGTACACCAGCTCGAGGGAGGACAGCCGGTAATCGTCCTCGGCGCGTGCCTCGATCTCGACCTCCTCGAGCGCCGTGACCTGCCGGTCCCCTTCCGGCCGCAGGATCCGCACCTCGGGCGGGCGGTCGTCGGTCACGCGGACGAAATACTCCGACGACGGCTCGCTCCGCAGGCCGTCCACGTCCGTCAGGTCGACGCGGTACGACCCGTCGCGATCCACCACGAAGCTCGTCTCGCGCACCCGCGCTTCCGTGCCCGGCTGGAGCGCGATCGCGCGCGTCCCCAGCTTGAGCGTGCCGGCGCTCAGCCGCTTGTCGGCGCGCACGCGCAGCGTGACGCGCGTCCCCGCGGGCGCGTAGATGTCACCTCCATCTTCCTCCTCGCGTGGCGGCATGCCCGTGTAGGCCGGGTATCGATACGACACCTCGATGCGCTCCAGCGCCGGCTTGTGCAGGACCGTCACGGTGTACTCGCGCGAGCGCGCGCCCGCCGCCGCAACGGCGTACGTGAACGAGGTCTGCACCGCCGGAAAGGCGAGCACGTACGCCCGGCCCTCGCGGGCCATGTCGTGCCGGGTGGTGGCCGGGCCAGCCTTCGTGGTCAGCGCCGGAGCGGCGTCGAAGCCGTCGGGAACGCCCGTGATGTGCGCGCGCAGCGTGAGCGGACGTCCGGCGAGCACCCGCGCATCGCCGGGTTCGACCTGGATGACGACGCGCGACGGGAACAGCCGCACGCGCGCGACGTCGATCGCGCGGTCGATGGGACCGAGCGAGGCCCCTCCGGCGACGAGCAGCAGCGCGCAGGCGGCCGCGCCGCGGCCCGCGGCGCGCTGCAGTTCCTCGCGACGCACGACGGTGCCCGGCTCGATCCCGCGCGCGAGGTTCGCCGCGTCCGCCACCACCGCGCGCGCGAAGGGATGCTCTCCCGGCTGGACCGACACCGCGCTGACGAGCGCGTCCTCGAACTCCGGACGGCGCTCCTCGACAAAGCGCGCGAGCTGGCGATCGTCCGGCGCGCGCGGCGCGCGCCAGAGCGCGCGCGCGAGCCACGCAACCGCACCGAGCGCCGCCCCGATCGTGAGCGCCAGCAGCACCTCGCCAGCCGGACGCGCCACGCGCGACACCACGGCCAGGAGGCCCAGCACGATCGCCACACCCGCGAGCGCTGACGTGCCTGCGCGCAGCGCCGTCAGCCAGCGCAACCGCCGCCGGATCGCCTGCAGAAACGACGACACCTCGATCTGCGGACTCATGCGCGCCTCGCTTTCGAGCCCACCACGCTTTCAGCGACCAGCGCGGCGAGCATCAGCATCAGTCCGTACCGCCACAGCGCCTGGCCACTCTCCGCCGCCTGCGCGCGCCGCTGCGCCACCTGGGCATCGGCCGCGCGCGCGGTCCGAGTGCGGACCGCGGAGCGGAACTGCGCGGCGTCCATCCGACCAGGATCCGATTCCCGGACATCAGCGTTGACGACGACGCGCCGCCCCGAAGGGAGGTCCACGAACCCGAGCCGCGCAGGAGCGCCGGCCGGGAGCATCGCCGGCGTGTACTCGCGCCGCTCGTCTTCCGGCGCGAGATAGCGCGCGACTTCCTGCACGAATGGCACGAACGCGGACTGCACCGGCAGGTCGTTCCACGCCCGGTTCACATCGGACGCGAAGAACACGATCCGTCCGGATCCTTCCGTCCGCTCGTAGAGGGCCCCGGCGCCGTCATCGAAGCGTGCCAGCACCTGCCAGCCTTCGGCAGTGACGCGCCAGGCGCGCGTGAAGCGTGCGCCGGACAACCCGTCGCTCATCATGCCGAGGCTGCGAAACACGGGATGCCGCCCTTCGAACGCCCCCATCGAGAGCAGGGCATCGTCGCCGCGCGGCACGGAGAGCTGCAGGCCGGGGAGCAGCGACGCGTATCCCGGCTCGTTGACGCCGCCGGTCGCCGCGATGAACACGCCCCCGCCGGCGTGCGCGAACCGGAGCAGCGCATCGCGGCCGCCGCGGTCGACACTGCGCCCGCCGACCAGGAACATCACTTCCGGCGCGGGCTTGCCAGAGAGCGCGGCAACAACCCCGTGGGCCGTCGCGGTCACAACCGCGAATTCCGGCCGCGAACCCGCCGCGCGCAGCGCCGCGTCAACGTAGAAGCTCTCTTCTGCGTCCCCCACCACCAGCACGCGGGTCGGCTGGGCCTCCTCCAGGCTGAGGAACCGCGCGTTGTCCGCGGCGACGGCGTCTGCGCCCGCATCGGCGAGCGCGACGCGCACTTCTCCGCGGCCCACGGGTGCCGCCACGAGCGTCTCGACAGTCTGAGCCGGCGGGACGTCAACCGCTGTGCCGCTGACTCTGCTCCCCCCCGACTCGACGCTCACGCGCAGGCGGCGTGGCGCGGCGCCGTCGTTTCTGACCGTCGCGGCGATGCCGTCTGCCGTCCGCATCACGCCAAGCAGCGCGACGTTGTCGAACGGCGCGCTCGTCCCGACCACCTCGAGCGAGACCGAGTCGGGAATCGTGGTGCGCGCGTCGCCCGGCGTGCCCTGCAGATCGCTGATGAGGATCACGCGGCCGCCCCCCGCGGTCGCTTCGTCGAGGACCGAGACGGCGCGCGCGAGCGCTGCGGCGTAGCGCGTGCCGCCGACGCCGGGACGAATGCGCTCGACTGCCGACTTCAGCGCGGAGCGATCGGGTGTCGGCTCGGCGATCAGCTCGGGACGGTCGTCGAACGCGATCAGCCCGACGAGCTCGCCGACGGCTGCGCGGTCGATCGCGTTGAACGCGGCGTTGCGGGCGCGGGCCCAGACGGCCGGGACGCTCATGCTGGCAGACCGATCGAGGACGATGACGGCGCCGCGCCCGCCGCGCTCCCGCTCGCTCGCGAAGTACGGCCGGGCGAACGCGAGGGCGAGCAGCAGCAGCGCCGCGACGCGCAGCGCGAGCAGCAGCCAGTCGCGGATGCGCCGGCGCTGCGCCTGCTCGACCCGCACGCCCCGCAGCAGCCGGACCGCGCTGAAGCGGATCTCCGGCGCCTGGTGATCGCGCAGCAGGTGCAGCAGGACCGGAATGGCCGCCGCGGCCGCGCCGATGAGGAACGCGGGGTACAGAAAGGTCAGCATCAGATGTGCTTCGAGCGCGTGGACAGGTACGCCAGCAGTGCCATGTCCAGCGGCATCGAGGTATCCAGCCGCACGTAGTCGATGCCGGCGCCGCGCAGTTCCCGCTCGTACAGGTCCAGCATCTCCCCGAGCCGTCTCAGGTACTCCTTGCGCACGGCGGCGGGCGCGGCGAGCAGCTCGGCGTCATCCTCCATGTCCTTGAAGCGCGCCGGATGCTCGAACGGGAACGTCAGCTCCGCCGGGTCGAACACGTTGAACACGATCACGTCCGTGCCCCGGAACCGCAGGTGCTTGAGGCCGTTGATCACCGAAGCCGGATCGTCGAGCAGGTCGGAGATCAGCACGCACATGCTGCGGCGCGCCAGCGCCTCGGCGAGCAGGTGGAGCGGCTTCGAGACGTCCGACCGCGAGCCGGGCTGCAGCCGCGAAAGCGCCAGGAGCAGCGCCTTCAGGTGCCCGGGACGCGCGCTCGCCGGCAGCCGATCGACGATGCGGTCGTCGAACGCGACGAGCCCGACCGCGTCGCGCTGCCGCTTCATGAGATACGCGAGCGCGGCGGCGAGATACGAGCCATACGCCACTTTCGAGACCTCGCCGGACGCATACGACATCGACGCGCTGACATCGAGCAGGATGTGGCAATCGAGGTTCGTGTCTTCTTCGTACTTCTTGACGTAGAAGCGGTCGCTGCGTGCGTAGACCTTCCAGTCGATGGTGGACAGGTCGTCGCCGGGCAGGTACTGCCGGTACTCTGCGAACTCGACACTGAAGCCGCGGAACGGGCTGCGGTGCAGCCCGGAGAGGAACCCCTCCACGATCGTCTTCGCGCGCAGCTCCATCGTCCCGAGCCGCGCGATGACGGCGGGGTCGAGGTACCGCAGCTCGACGGGGCGGGCGTCGGCGGCGGCGCTCACAGGCCGCTCCGGGGCGGAGGCACGCTCTCGAGCAGCCGGTGCACGATGTCGTCCGCCGTGATGCGCTCCGATTCGGCGTAGAAGTTCGGGATGATGCGGTGCCGCAGGATCGGCGGCGCCAGCGCCTGCACGTCGCCGACCGAGACGTGGTGGCGGCCGCGCGTGAGCGCGCGAGCCTTCGCGCCGAGGATGAGAGCCTGCGAGGCCCTCAGCCCCGCGCCCCACTTGACCCACTTCTCGACGAAGTCAGCCCCGCTCTTGGTCGGCCGCGACGCGGCCGCGAGGCGCACGGCGTAGCGCGCGATGTCGTCGGAAACCACCACCTCGCGTACCAGTTGCTGGAACTCGAGAATGTCCCCGCCCCCCATCGCGCACTGCGGCCGCGGCCGCTCGCCCCCGGTCGTCTGCGTGACGACGCGGACCTCTTCCTCCTCGGGCAGGTACGTCATCACGACGTTGAACATGAAGCGATCGAGCTGCGCTTCTGGGAGCGGGTACGTACCCTCGAGCTCTACGGGGTTCTGCGTCGCGAGGACGAAGAAGGGGCGCTCGAGCTCGTAGGTCCGACCGGCCGCCGTCACGTGGTACTCCTGCATCGCCTCGAGCAGCGCGGCCTGCGTCTTGGGCGGCGTGCGGTTGATCTCATCGGCGAGGATGATCTGCGCGAAGATCGGCCCCTTCACGAACCGCAGCGCGCGGTGCCCGCCGTCCTCGTCCAGGATTTCCGTGCCGGTGATGTCGGCCGGCATCAGGTCGGGCGTGAACTGGATACGCTTGAAGCTCAGGTCGAGGATCTCGGCGAGGGTCTTGATCAGCAGCGTCTTCGCGAGCCCCGGCACACCGGTGATCAAGCAGTGGCCGCCGGTGAACAGCGCCAGCAGCACCTGGTCCACCACATCGTCCTGACCGACGATCACCTTGCGGATTTCAGTCAGGATCCGCTCGCGCCCCTGCGCCACCCGTTCCGCCAGCGCCTGCGGCGCGGCATCCCCCGCCCATCCCGTCGCCGGTCCTGTCACTCCAGCCTCCTCCTGCGTGCCGCCCTCGGCCCGATTGCTCGACTGCCCGACTGCGCGAAGCGCCCGGCCGTTCAATGCGTGAGCGCGTAGATGATCTCGTTGATCATCATTCGATACGCTTCCGCCGTGTACTTGACGTAGCCCGGGTACTCCGCCACGTTCGACCACTCCACGCCGTCTCCCATGTCCGTGTTCCAGTTGATCAGCACCATGGGGCGGCCGTTGTCATCCAGGATCGCGCGCAGCCGCGCGACGAAGCCCCCCTTCTCCCAGGTGCGCCCGGAGAGAAATGAGCCGAGGCCCGGCGTCTGCGGAAAGTGATCGAGCTTGTAGAAGCAGCTGAAAATCGGATGGTCCGGCGTCAGCTCCACGATCGCCCGCTCCGGGAACACGCGCTTCATCTCGCGTTCGAGGTTGGACCACTCGATGGGCCCGTGGAAGTCGTCGAACGTGAGCGTGCCGCCGCGGAGCAGGAACTCCCGCAGGATCGGCACTTCGGTGTCTTTGAGGCGCAGGTTGCCGGGCTCGACGATGTAGATCCAGGGGTACAGGAACAGCCGTGGGTCTTCGAGCTGCAGGACAATCGGCTCGGCCGCGTCGATGGCGGTGACGCTGCGGATGCGACGGGTGAGGTTCTGCTCCGCGGCGCTGTAGTCGATCGCCCACGGCTCATCGTAGAGCGACCCGCCGTACCGGCCGCGCATCGTCCAGGCCGAGTAGCGGATGCGGACGAACGTCCACTGGAGCCCGGCGAACTGTCCGCCGTCGATCTCGGGGACGGCCTGGTCCTGAGGCTCCTGGGCGGGAGGACGCGACTGGCGCCATCCGGAAGGGGGGTACTGCGCCAGCGCGACACCGGCCAGGGCCACCATCGCGATCGCGGGCCACCGTGCGAACGCCGTTGCGCGCGCGATCATCGCCGGCCCTCCACCGTCTTGAGCAACAGTTCCTGCGCGCGCTCGAAGAGCGGCGCGACCTCCAGCGACGCGAGCGCCTGGCGCTTGGCCTCCGCGGGGCGCCCGGAGGCGAAGTAGGCTTCACCGAGATCGCAGTGCGCCGCCGCGGCGTCGGCCGGGCCCGTCGTGATCGCGGCGCCGAACTCCCGCAGCGCCGTGGCCAGGTCGCCAGCCGCGAGCGCGGCGCGCCCGAGCGTCGTGTGGGCGGCGCTGTCGAATGGATCGAGCGCGACGACGCGCGCGGCCGCCACGCGGGCCGTGGCGCCGTCGCCGGCGCGCTCGGCCAGCGTGAGGAGCTGCCGCGCGGCGTCCACGCTGGTGTGGTCCACCGATACGAGCGTCCTCAGCTCCTCCATGGCGCGCCGCTGCTCTCCTGCGGCGGTGGCGAGCGCGGCAATCTGCGCGCGCGGGCTCTCCGGCCCCGTGGCCTGGGGCACGAGCGCGGCGGCGCGCTCGTAGGCCGCGATCGCGCCCGGCCGATCGCCCGCCGTCGCCAGCGCGCGGCCCAGCGCCACTTGCACGGCGAAGCTGTCGGGCTGTTCCTCCGCCAGCGCGCGCAGCGCCTCGGGCGTCGTCGCGTCCTTGAGTGCCGGCACCTCGCGCAGCGCGTGCGCGAGTCCTTCGAATCGTGCCTTGAGCGTCGAGTCGAACGCCTCCTGCAGCGCGTCGAGCGATACGCCGAAGGCGTGCCGCAGCGCCGCCTCGTTCTCCATCCCGTCGCCGAAGGCGCGCAACAGCGCGATGAGCCCCGCGTCCCCGCGCATGCGGACGAGATGTTCGACGAGGAGCGACGCCTGGTAGTACGCGAGCGCGATCGTCTCGGGTCGTGTGAACGCGGCGTTCAGGTCCGCGAGCGGGATCGCCTTGCCGTCGCGCCACGCGCGCGCGAACGTCACTTCCATCTCGCGCCCCCACTCGGGGCGCGCCCGCCCTTCTTCGTACACGGAGATGCCCTCGGTCAGCCACCGCGGCACGCGCTGCTTCGACATCTGCAGCGTGAAGACGTGCGCGAGTTCGTGCCACAGCGTCGCCTGCCAGCTGAACGTGTTCGGCGGCTGCGCCTTCGGCGAGTCCATCGTGACGACTCGCCCGAAGCAGGCCCCGAGCGCGCCGAGCAGGCCGGGCAGGCCGAGCGTGCGCACCGCAAAGTCATCGTGCCGCGGAAACACCTCGACGAGGATCGGACCCTGCGGCTTGAAGCCGTAGCGCTTCGAGAGCGCCGCGAACGCCTCACGCGCCAGCGCCGGCGCGTACTCCCCCAGCACGCCCGCCTCGTTCTTGTGAAAGCGGAACTGGAATGCGCCATCCTCGACCGTCTCGAAGTCGTCGAGCGTGTCGAGCAGGGTCAGCAGGTTGTACGTGACGACGTCGTAGGGATCGATTCGAAACGCGGCGTCGAGCATCTGGCGCGCTTCGGCCTCGTCCCCCGTGCGCATCAGGTTGAGCCCGAGGCGCGCGAGCACCGCGGCATTCGACGGGTCGATCGCCGCCGCTTTCCGCCCGAGCGCCACCGCCTCCTCGAAGCGATACGCGCGCGCCAGGAGATCCGACGCCGCGTCGTAGGCGCCGGCAAACGCGGGGTTCGACCGCTGCACGCGGGCCGCCTCGGCCTCGAACTCGCTCGCGCGATCTTCGAGGCGCGCGACGGCGGCGAGCAGCGACCGCGCCTCGAGGCTCTCGGGGTTGCGCTCGAGCGTGGTCTGCAGCGTCTGCCGCGCCTCGGCGCGATGCGACGCGTCGAGCTCGAGCCTCGCGCGCACCACGTAAGCATCGATCAGCCCGGGATCGATCGCCAGCGCGCGGCTGGCAGCCTCGGCCGCGGCGGGCGGGTTCAGGTCCGCGAGGGCGCGGGCGAGCCCCGCGTGCGCGGGGGCCCATTCGCCGTCCGCCTTCAACGCCTCGCCGAACGAACGCGCCGCGTCCTGGTGGTTGTGCTTTTCGAGGAAGAGAGATCCCCACGCGGTCTCGACGGCGGGATCGCCGCCGGCGGCCCGCGACGCGCGGCGGAAAAGCTGGTTGGCCTGCCGGAATTCGCCGAGCGCCGCGGCCGCGCGCGCCGCGCGCAGGAGCGCCGGCACGTCGCGGGCGCTCGCGGCCCCGGCCGCGACCGGCTCGAGGAGGAGTGTGGCCTCTTCAACACGCCCCCGTGCGCGCGCCAGGAGCGCCAGCTCGAGTGCCGCTTCGCCGGCTGGATCCGCCTCCGCCACCGGACGCAGCAGCTGTTGCGCCTCGGCCACTCGGCCAGTCCGGAGAGCGGCACGCGCCAGGACCACGCGCGCGTCCGGGTCGGTCTCAGGACGCTGCCGCGCCGCGGCCACCGCATCGTCCACCTTCCCGCGTGCGATGAGGGCGTCCATCTGGTGCAGCCAGGACGCATCGCGCCCGGAAGGTGGGACGGACGGTGGGACCTGCGCCCGCGCCAGTCCCGTCGCCGCGCACAGCACGAGCGCAATGGCGATCGTGCCGCGCCGAACGTTGCTCACGCGGGTCATGTCCTTGAGACGCCGCCGACTACGAGCCGGCTTCAGCTTTCGGCGAGGATCTTCTTGAGCACGCCGACGGCCGCCGTCATCTCCTCCATCGTGCCAATCGAAATGCGCGCATGCGTCATCAGCGGCGGGAAGGGACGGCCGATCTGAACGCCACGGTCGTTGCACGCCTTCTGAAACTCCCGCGCGTCGCGCCGCACGTCCACCATGATGAAGTTCGCCTCGGACGCGACCGAGGGGTAGCCAATCCCGGCCAGCGCGGTGCGCGTGAACTCGCGCGCCGCGTGATTTCGCGCGCGCTCCTGCCCCTGAAGCGACGCGTCATCGAGGGCCGCCGCGGCCGCGGGCGCGACGAGCGCATTCACACCGTTTGCCAGCCGATACCGGCGGAGCGCCGCGATGGTCTGCGGCTGCGCGAGCGCATAGCCGAGTCGGAGCCCGGCCATGCCGTACAGCTTGGAAAACGTTCGGCACACCACCACGTTCCGGCGTTCCAGGGCCAGCGGAAGAGCTGTGGCGTAGGCGGGATCCTCGACGTAATGGTGATAGGCCTCATCGATGAGCACCGTCGTCTCCGGCGACACCCGGTGCACGCGGTCTACGAATTCCGAAATCGCGGTGGCGCCGTGGACCGTGCCGGTCGGGTTGTTCGGGTTGCAGACGAACACCAGCCCCGCGCCCGTCGCCCGCGCGGCCATGTCCCCGAGATCCAGCTTCAGCTCCCTGGTGAGCGGTACGGCAATGACGGGAACCCCGAGGAGCTCCGCGTACCGGCCGGGATCTTCGAAGGTCGGGGCCGCCGTGACGAGCGCCCGGCGCGGTGCCGTCCATGCCTGGACCGCCATCCGGAGTATCTCGGTCGATCCACAGCCCATCACCACGGAATCGACACCGACGCCGTGGTGCGCGGCCACGCGCTCGCTGACGTGCTGTGTGAGGCGGGCGGGGTAGCGCGGCGCGTCACCGAGAGCGGCCTTGAGGGCCTCGACCGCGACACGGGGAGGGCCGACCGGGTTCTCGTTGCTGCTGAGACGAATCGGACCGCCTGAGGCAGGCAGCGCCGGGGACTGGAATTCCCGACCTTCCCCGACCGCAGCCTCGCGCCCTCGCGCCAGGATTACGGGGGCGCTCCACAGGCTCGAGACGCCGACGAGACCGGCCGCGCGTACGAATCCCCGTCGCGAGATGCTCATGACGTCCTCCCGGCTTGATAGGAGTCTAATACACCGCTCGCCAGGTGTAGAACAGCGTCGCGATCAAACCTTGTCCTAGCGCGAAGGAGAGCACCCACAGGGGGCGCCGTTCCGCGGGAACGACCATGGCCAGGGCCGCGAACATGGGGAAAAGCGTCGATGTCATACGCCCCATCGATAGCACTCCGCCCCTGAGCAGCGGCGGCAGGAGGTTGGCGAGCATGAACACCCCGTAGGCGGCCCCAAGCCGCCGCCACACCGGCCATGTCATAACGAGGGCGAACAGTGCGGCCGCCCCTTGCAGGATACCGATTGGCGCGATTCGGACGTACTGCGCCACCCCCTCACTGCGCACCGTGTTCCACATCACCTCGAAAAAGCTCATCGTCTCACCCAGGCTGCGCCCCCAGGCCTGCTGCACCGAGACCCACGCGAACCCGTCCCCGGTCAATGAGTAGATGAAAGCGGAATAGAGCAGCATGCCCACGCCGGGCATCGCGGCGACCGCGACGGCGGGCAGCAATCGGGGCAGGGATCGCCGCGCCTGCTCCGCGCGCGCCACGACCGGCGTTATGGCCAGCACCCCCAGCGTGAGGCTCAGCATCGCGCCGTTCGGCCTCGTCAGACCTGCCACGAGGCCGGCGACCGCCGCGGCGAGCCAGCGTTCGCGCTCGAAAGCGGAGCACGCCACGATCGCGGCGAGGAGAAACAGCCCCTCCGTGTACGCGGCGCTGTAGAAGACCGCGAAGGGGTATGCGGCAGTGAACACGACGGCCGCCGCCGCTGCGTCGACGCCATGTTTGCGCGCGACCCACTGATAAAGGACCAGCAGCGCGGCGAGAAAGCACGCCATCGACAGGAAGGTGCCAGCCCACATCAGCCGCGAGTCGCGCAGTTCGTAATGACGCGCGAGCGTCATGTCGAGGGTCCGGCGCGGGTACGTGAGAAGGTCCGCCGCGCGGAGCAGCATTGGATAGGCGGGAAAGAACGCAATGGTCTGCTGTCCGCTCGCGCCGACGCGCGGGTCGTAACTGTAACCCTCGCGGGCGATCCCCGCGTACCAGAACGCGTCCCAACGCGCGGGAAGATCCCGGATGGGGTCGTACGACACACGTGTGTCCGCGTTGGGCGGCGTCCCGATGATGAGCACGGCGAAGAGCGCGACGAGCAGCACGCCGACGCGGCTCGCGACCCAGACCCTGAAGACGAATGCCTGCGGCTCGCGGCGCCACAGCGCCGCGCCGTGCGCGACACGCTGCGGGAGCGTCGGCGCCGGCGCGCGCCAGTGCCGGAAGACGAGGAGGACCAGCGCGAGGAGCGCCGGACGCCACGGCGAGGCGATGCTGATGTCGACCGGCAGCGCCAGCCGCACCGCGCCGCTCAGGGCGGCCTTCGCCGCGACCACCAGCAGGATGATGGCGATGGCGTCGAGCCACGCGGCCCAGCGCGGAAGGCGTGTCACGATGTGGATTGTCCTCTGACCGCGGCCGTGAGCGCGCGCTCTTCAATGCGGACGCGCCTCAGCATCAGCCAGCCGAACAGGATCGTGAAGAGCGCGCCCGAGACGAGGCCGCCTGTGAACAGCGCGGCGCCGCCGATCTCTCCCGCGACGCCGACGTAGTTCGGGTGCGACAGGAAACGGTACGGCCCGCGCAGGACCCTCGGCTCGCCGGGCAGCACGAGCACGCGGAAGGACCACCGGTCGCCGAGCGTCGCGACTGCCCAGTACTTCACCGCCTTGGCCGAGAGAAACATCAACAGGCCGAGACCCCACATGGTCGCCGGCGCCGCCGGCCGCAGCCATCCTTCGACGGCGGGCACGGCGAACGCGAGCGGATACGCCACCCGCATCCACGCGAATACGTCGCCGGGCGGCTCGACCGCGCCGCGCGCGCGCAGGCTCCGCTCGGCGCGGCGCGAGCGCCGCGTTTCGAGCAGCATCAGCGCGAAGACGACGGCCAGCCCCGCCGCGATCCTCACGCCACCCTCACGTCGCCGGCGACGCGGATCGCGTACCGCACCACGGCGGGCGCCACGCGCGCCGCGAGCGCGGCCGCGCGGATCGCGCCGGGCGATTCCACCAGCGCGCGCAGCGTCTGGTTGAACGTGCGCTTCCGCGCGAACTCCCGCCTCGAGCGCTCGAGCCGCTCGTGGGCGCGCCGATCGCCGGTCGCGAGCGCGTGCAGCGCCGCGCGCGCCGCCAGTTCGCCGCCGCGGATCGCGAAGCGCAGCCCGTCGCCGGTCATCGGATCGACAAAGCCGGCCGCGTCCCCCGCGAGCAACAGTCCGGGCATGCCGGCCGCGCGCGAGCGCACCGCCAGCGGGCCCATCACGGCGATCGGAGCCGCGCGCCGCGCGCGCGCGAATCGATCGCGCAGCATTGGGTCGGTCGCGATCGCCTCGCGCAGCGCCCGCTCGGGGTCGCGCAGCCGCTCGCGATCGCCCGTCACGAGGCAGACGTTCACGAGGCCCTCAGGGACGGCCGCGACGCCCACGTAGTGACCGTCGCGGATGTGCATTTCGCCGAGCCCGGCGAGCCCGTCCACGTCCGTGTAGTACGAGCCAATCGCCCATCGCCGCGGCCGCGCCGGGTGCCGCGAGAGCGCCAGGCCGAGGGCCACCCTCGAGTGCCTGCCGTCGGCGGCGATGCACAGACGCGCGCGCAGCGGCGTCGCGCCGCCGCTCCTGCGCGCGACATGCAGCCCAGTCACGGCGGTCCCGCCGCCATGGCACTCACCCACCACTGCCCCGGTGACCACCGCCCCCTCTTCGACGGCGGCGCCTGCCTGCACGGCCGCGTCGAACAGCCGCGCGTCGAAGGCGGCCCTGGTGATGGCGAGCCCCGACACGCCGCGCGGGTACCGCCCCGAGACGACGACGCCGCTGCCGCTGACAATCATGCCGTCCACACGGAGCGCCCCCTGCTCCGCGGCGCGGCCGAGGCCCAGTCGCCGCAGCATCGCACTCGTGCCTGGGTTGATCGTGTCGCCGCACAGCTTGCGCCGCGGAAACCGCGCGCGATCGAGGAGCCGGACGCGCACCCCCTCGCGCGCGAGCAGGATCGCCGCCACGCACCCCGCCGGCCCCGCGCCAACGATCAGAACGTCCGCCTTCATCAGCTACACCTTCGGCCTTCCCTCGTTCGGCATTGACGCTTTCGGCATTCCCTCGTTCGGCATTGACGCTTTCGGCCTTCGGCCTTCGGCATTCGGCATTGCTCTAGACAGCCCCCAACACGATCGCGCTGTTCTTCGACCCGAACCCCAGGCAGTTGCAGAGCGCCGATTCCGGCGCAGCGCGCCGTCCGCGGTGCGGGATGAAGTCGAGGTCGCAGTCCGGATCGAGCTCGTGCAGGTTGATGGTCGGCGGCAGGAACCCGCGCGAGAGCGCGAGCGCCGCCGTGACGATGCCCGCCGCACCGCTCGCGCCCTGGGGATGTCCGATCATGGACTTCGTGGATGAACCCGGCACGAGGGCCGCGCGACTCCCGAACAATCGCCGGACGCACTGCGACTCGACCGCGTCGTTGAGCGGCGTGGAGGTGCCGTGGTAGTTCACGTAGCCGATCGACTCCGCCGCGCGGCGCGACCGTGCAATCGCGAGGTGCATCGCGCGGACAATCTGCTCCCCGTCGGGCGCCATCCGTACCCGGTGATAGGCGTCGCACGTCGAGCCGTATCCGTCCACCGTCGCGTAGATTCGGGCCCCGCGCGCCCGCGCGCGGTCCTCGCGCTCGAGCGCCATCATCCACGCCCCCTCGCCGAGCACGAACCCGTCGCGCCCGCGGTCGAAGGGGCGCGAGGCCTCCGCCGGCGTCTCGTTGTAGCGCGTCGACACCGCGCCCATACGGGTGAAGCCGAAGATCATGCCTGGGGTGACGCACGCGTCCGCGCCGCCGGTCAGCAGCGCCTCCGCCTCGCCGCTGCGGATCAGCGCGGCCGCGTAACCGATCGCGTCCGTCGAACTGGTGCAGCCGGTGGACACCACGTGGCTGATGCCGTGCAGCTCCAGCGCGATGGAGATTTCGCTCGACACGATGCCGACGATCGAGACCGGGATGGCGTACGGGGTCACGCGACGGCCGCTGCCGGTGAAGAACTCGGCGTACTGGCGCTCGGCCACGTCGATGCCGCCCGCGCCGCTCCCGATAATGACGCCCGCATCCGGCTCGCGGGGCGCCAAGCCCGCGTCCGCCCAGGCCTCGCGAGCTGCGGCCACCGCGATGCGCGAGACCCGCGAGTATCGCCTCGCGTCCCCGTCTCGAGCGCGCGGGAACGCGGCAAGCCCCTCGGGTTCGTCTGTCGAGCGCACAGCCGTGACGTCGAGATTAAGGTCGATCCGCGGAACCGGCGCGGCGACCCGGCAGGCGAAGCGGCTCGCGTCGAAGTCCTGGATGGAGCGCACGCCGCTGCATCCGCGGCTCACGTGCTCCCAGAACGTCTCGCGGCCGATCCCGAAGGGAGAGACGACGCCGATGCCGGTGATCGCGACGCGCACCTGTCCTCCTGCGGCGGAGCCGTCCGGCAACGGCATATCTTCCTCTTTATAATACGCGCCGTGTCCCGCGCTCCCGTTGCCTTCGCGTGGATCGGCGGCGCGCTCTTCGTCGCCGCCCTGCTGTACTTCCTGTTCTTCTACTTGATCGAACTCGGCCGTCCGGCGGTCGGCTCCGGCTGGGTCAGGCCGCTCGCCCTCGACACTGGCATCTTCGCCCTCTTCGCCGTGCACCATAGCGTGATGGCGCGTACCGCCGTCAAAAGCTGGCTGGCGGCCATTGTCTCGCCAGGGCTCGAGCGCTCCATCTTCGTATGGATCTCGAGCATCCTGCTCATCGCCGTCTGCGTCTTCTGGCAGGGTATCCCGGGAGTGGCCTACTCTGTCAGGGATCCGTGGCGGTGGGGACTGTATGCCGTGCAGCTCGCGGGCGTCCTCCTGACCGTCCGCGCGTCCGCCAGGCTGGACGTGCTGGAGCTGGCGGGCGTGCGCCAGGCGCGCGGCGCCAACCGCTCAAAGGCTGTCGGCATGGTTGGCCTCCAGATGACCGGGCCGTACACGCTGGTACGGCACCCTGTTTATCTCGGGTGGGTGGCCGTCGTGTTTGGCGCGCCGCACATGACCGCCGATCGGCTCGCCCTGGCGACCATCAGCACCGTGTACCTGATCATCGGCACGGCCTTCGAGGAACGCGCGCTCGAGACGGCGTTCGGTGAGAGCTACCGTCAGTACCGCCGCCAGGTGCGATGGCGGTTTCTGCCTGGGTTGTACTAGGGTTCAGGGTTCAGGGTTCGGGCAGATCCTACTAAACCCTCTAAACCCTCAACCCTCAACCCTGAACCCTCTTCTAATCGGGTTACACTGGTCGCGATGCCGCAGATGCGTACTCGGTTGCGTCACGTCGGAATGTCGTCGGCCTTCGCGCTCGTTGTTGCCGCGCTCGCGGGCGCCGCGTGGAGTGCGTCGCCGCTCCCCGAGGCCGTCGAACGCGCCTCGCAGACGATCACCGCGGCCGATCTCCGCGCCCATCTGCGCTTTCTCGCGAGCGACGAGCTGCAGGGGCGCGGCACCGGCCATGAAGGCAACGAGTTGGCCGAGCTGTACCTCGAATCCTTTTTCGAACGCCTGGCGCTCGAACGCGCGGCCGGCGCGTCGTACCGTCAGCCGCTCGAGCTGTACTTCACGACGCTCGGCGCCGGCAGCGAGCTCGTCGCGTCCGAGCGGGTGCACGAGGCCGAGGTCGCGACGCGCTACGCCCCCGGACGGGAGTTCCAGCCGCACGCCGGCTCGGCTTCCCGGGTCGTCACCGCGGGGCTGGTCTTCGCGGGCTACGGCATCACCGCGCCGGAGTATTCGTACGACGACTACGCAGGCCTCGACGAGGTGGCGCGCGGCCGCATTGTGCTGGCGTTGGACGGCGAGCCCGGGAACGACGATCCGCGCAGCCGGTTCCAGGGTCGCGCCTCGACGCCGTACGCCGGCATCGCGCACAAGATCGAGAACGCGAAGAAGCACGGCGTCGTCGGATTGCTGCTCGTCCGCAACCGCCTGCGGGACGTCAAGGCCGCCTGGCCGGAGCAGCCGTCGGTCCGCGAGCGCGACTTCCAGCTCGCCTCCGAGGTGGATCGGGAGACCCTCGCGATCGGGTACGTCTCGCCGGATGCGGCGGACAGGCTCCTCGCGGACGGCGCAACCCCTTCGGACCGGAAGACCGCTGCCCTGAGGGATCGAATCGGGCGGGCGCTCGAGAGCGCGGGGAAGCCGGTGAACGGCGTCGCCTCGTTTGCCGTGGGCCCACGGCAGGTGCGTCTGGCGGTCGACCTCACGCGCGAGCGCGTGGTCGTCCACAATGTGCTCGGGATGATCGTCGGCGACGATCCGAAGTTCAAGGACCAGATCGTCGTCGTCGGCGCGCACCTCGATCACGACGGCATCGACTCGGACGGACGCGTGTTCAACGGCGCGGACGACAACGCCTCCGGCACGGTCGGCGTGCTGGAGACCGCGGAAGCGTTCGCGGCCGCCGCGCGAAGCGGGCGCCGGCCGGCGCGCACCGTGGTGTTCGCGCTCTGGAACGCCGAGGAGAAGGGCCTGCTCGGATCCCGGTACTACGCCGAGCACCCCGTCCCGTCCGGCTCCGTGGTGGCCAACCTGACGCTGGACATGATCGGGCGCAACGAAGAGGTGCCCGACCCGAAGGACTTCCGCTTCCGGGGGCTGGACAAAACGAGCGCCGAGGAGAACGCGAACAGCATGCACCTGCTGGGGTACTCCTACAGCCCGGAGTTCGCCGAGATCGTGCGCGAGGAGAACGCCGCCGTCGGCCTCACCATCAAAGAATCTCTCGACGTGAATCCGCAGAACCTGATTCGCCGGAGCGATCAGTGGCCGTTCCTGCTGAAGCGGGTGCCGGTGGCGTTCTTCACCACCGGCCTGCACCCGGACTATCACACGCCTCAGGACGACGTGGCGCGGATCAACGTCGGGAAGCTGGAGAAGATCGCGCGGCTCGCGTTCCGTGTGACGTGGCGTCTGGCTACCGACGCGGATCTTCCCGATTACGTTGACGCCCATGCCCGAAGACCCACGCAGTAGCACCCCGCCGGCCGCCGAGCAGGCCAACGGCGCGCTGCAGCTCCCGTCGGAGCTGCCGGTGCTGCCGCTTCGCCGCTCCGTCGTGTTCCCGATGACGGTCGCCCCGCTCGCCGTCAGCCGTCCCGTGTCGATCGAGGCGGTGAACCGCGCGCTCGCCGGCGAGCGGATGGTGCTCCTGCTCCTGCAGGACAACGACGAAGACGATCCCGGTCCGGACGATTTGAAGCGCATCGGGACCGTGGGCATCATCCGCCAGATGGCCAAGGGGACCAACGGCCTGCGCGTGCTGGTCGAAGGCGCGGCGCGCGCGAGCGCCGAGTTCCTGAACCAGCGCACCGATACGCCCGGGATCACGGCCCTGATCCGCCCGCTGCCGGAGCTCCCGCAGCGCAGCGTGGAAGTGGACGCGCGCGTGCGCCACATCCAGGAGCTGGTCGAACGCGCGCTGTCCCTCGCCACCGGCCTGTCCCCCGACCTGCGGACGCTCGTGAACACCATCGACGACCCGCTGCGGATCGTCTATCTGCTCGCGAGCATGCTCGACATGAAGCCGGAGGACAAACAGCGGCTGCTCGAGGAAAACGACCTCGTGGTGAAGCTCACGGCCGTTGCGAACGCGCTCGGGCGCGAGATCGACGTGCTCGAGTTGAAGGGACGCATCGAGTCCACGGCCGAGAAGGAGATCAACGAGTCGCAGCGCCAGTACGTGCTGCGCCAGCAGCTGAAGGCGATCCAGCAGGAGCTCGGCGAAACCGACAGCGAGGTGCAGGAACTGCGCGACAAGATCGCGCAGGCGGAGCTGCCCGAGCTGGTCGCGGCCGCAGCGACCCGCGAGGTCGATCGCCTCGAGCGCATGACGCCCGCCTCCCCCGAGTACCAGATGATCCGCACGTATCTCGACTGGGTGCTGGAAATTCCGTGGGAGAAGACGACCGAGGACCGCCTCGATCCGGTCGAGGCGCGTCGCGTCCTCGACGAGGACCACTACGACCTCGACAAGGTCAAGGAGCGCATCGTCGAGTACCTCGCGGTGCAGAAGCTCAAGGCGTCGCAGGCCGAGCAGGGGACGGCCGTGAAGATCAAGGGACCCATCCTCTGCTTCGTCGGCCCTCCCGGGGTCGGCAAGACGTCGCTGGGGCAGTCGATCGCGCGCGCGATGAACCGGAAGTTCGTGCGCATCTCGCTCGGGGGCGTGCGCGACGAAGCGGAGATCAGGGGACACCGCCGCACCTACATCGGGTCGATGCCGGGGCGCCTCGCGCAGGCGATGCGGCAGGTGGGAGCGAGCAACCCGGTCTTCATGCTCGACGAGATCGACAAGATCAGCGCGGGCATCCAGGGGGATCCGGCCGCGGCGCTGCTCGAAGTGCTCGACCCGGCGCAGAACCACGCCTTCCGCGATCACTATCTCGAGATTCCGCTCGACCTCTCGCGCGTGCTGTTCATTGCCACGGCGAACCAGCTAGGAACGGTCTACCCCGCCCTGCTCGATCGCATGGAGCTCATTTCGCTGAGCGGCTATTCGGAGCAGGAGAAGACGCACATCGCGCGGCGCTATCTCCTTCCGCGGCAGATCACCGAGAACGGCCTGCGTCCCGAGCAGCTCGAGATCGAAGACAGTGCGCTGAGCCGCGTCATCAGGGAGTGGACGCGCGAGGCGGGCGTGCGCACGCTGGAGCGGCAGCTCGGCACCATCGCGCGCAAGGTCGCGGCCCGGGCCGCCGCGCAGGCCAACCCCGCCGAGGTCATCGAGCGCCTCGAGCCGGACGAGCTGCACAAGTTCCTCGGCCCGCCGCCGTTCCGTCCGGACGTGGCGTTTCGCACGTCGCGCCCGGGCGTCGCGACCGGGGTCGCGTGGACGGAGTCGGGCGGCGATGTCCTGTTCATCGAGGCGGTCATCCTGCCCGGCGGGCACGGCAACGTGACGCTGACGGGACAGCTCGGAAACGTCATGCAGGAGTCGGCGCGCGCCGCGCTGAGCCACATCCGGCAGCAGGCCAGGGCGCTCGCGATCGATCCGGAGTTCCTGAACGGCCACGACCTGCACGTCCACGTGCCGGCGGGCGCGATCCCGAAGGACGGCCCGTCGGCGGGCGTCACGATGGCGACCGCGATGGTGTCGGCGATCCGCGGAGAACCGGTCCGCGAGGATGTCGCCATGACGGGCGAGATCACGCTCTCCGGCCTGGTGCTGCCCGTCGGCGGGATCCGCGAGAAGGCGCTCGCGGCCCGGCGTCACGGCATCAAGATCTTCATCCTGCCGCACCAGAACCTGCAGGACACGGACGAGCTGCCCGCGGAGGTCAAGGACGAACTGAAGTTCGTGCCGGTCTCCACGCTGGACGAAGTGCTGGCGGTCGCGCTGCCGGCGCCGGCGTCGGCGTGAGCGTCGCCGTCTTCTACATCACGGGGCACGGCTTCGGGCACGCGTCGCGCGACATCGAGGTGATCAACGCGCTCGCGGACGCCTCGCCCGAAACACGCATCGTCATCCGCACCGCCGCGCCGGAGTGGTTGTTCCGCCTCACGGTGCGTGCCCGCCATGAGTTCCACCTGGCCGAGACCGACACCGGCATCGTCCAGGTGGACAGCCTGCGCCCCGACATCCCCGAAACCCTCCGGCGCGCGGCGGCGTTCTACGCCGACTATGAATCGCGCGTCCACCGCGAAGCCGCCTGGCTGACCGCCCTGCGCGGCGCAGTTGCGGTCATCTCCGACATCCCGCCGCTCGCCTTCGACGCGGCGGCGCGCGCCGGCGTGCCCTCCTACGGCTTGAGCAACTTCACGTGGGACTGGATCTACGACGGATACGAAGAGACCGCACGGCAGGCGCCAGGCCTCGTGGACACGATTCGCCGCGCGTACGTACACGCTCGGGAAGCGTGGCGACTGCCGATGCACGGCGGCTTCGAGACGTTCCGGCGCGTGGTCGATGTGCCGTTCGTCGCGCGCCACTCGCACCGTGAACCGGGCGAAACCCGGCGCGCCTTCGGGCTGCCGCTCGACCGCCGCGTTGTGCTCTCCTCGTTCGGCGGTTACGGCCTCGCCGGGCTGTCGCTCGAGCGGGTGGACGCGCTCGGCGAATACGCGATCGTGGTGACCGAGACGTCAACGACGCCGCGCTCGCTTGCCGCGGGTGCCGCACGCGGGCGCGACAGCGCGCTCGTCATCCCGCTTCAGGAGGACGACATCTACGGCCGTGGGTACCGCTATGAGGACCTCGTCCGCGCGGCGGATGTCGTGCTCACCAAGCCGGGCTACGGCATCGTCGCGGAGTGCATCGCGAACGAGACGGCGCTCTTGTACACGTCGAGAGGGCGCTTCCGCGAGTACGACGTCCTGGTTCGCGAGATGCCCGCGTTCCTGCGTTGTGGCTTCATCGAACAGGAGGTCTTGTTCACCGGCCGCTGGCGAGACACACTCGATCGGATCCTGGCCCAGTCGCCGCCGCCCGTCCGGCCCGCCACAGACGGCGCGGAGGTTGTCGCCGCGAAGATCGCGCGGGTTCTGACAAGCGGTTGAGCCGGTTCTCGCGTGGCCGTTGCATGGGCCGAGCGACGGAGGCGCACGATGAGAAGCGCGGCGCGCCGCCGCGTTCGATCGCGTGGCGCTGGTCGAACCCTTCGAACCTGCTACAATTCCCGATCGTTCTGCCAGTCAACAATCTTCAATCTGCGATCCGCAAGGGTGCCTCGATGATTAGTCGCCGTTCCCTGTTCCGCCTGTCCGCGCTCGCGGGGGCGGCTGTGTGGTCCAATCGGTCGTTCGTCGAAGCCGACAGCGGCGGGCAACCCGCCGCCCGTCCTGCGTCCGACCTCCCCGCGCCGATTGCGGCGCTGACCTCGATGCGCTCGCAGGCGAAACCGATCACGAACGACGAGCGGCTGCTCCGCATCGAGCGCGCGCAGCGGTTGATGGCAGACAACCGGATCGACGCGCTCATGCTCTGCGAGGGCACCTCGCTCATGTACTTCACAGCGGTCCGCTGGCGCGGAAGCGAACGCCTTTTCTCCGTCGTCCTGCTGCAGAAGGGGCAGCCGTTCGTCGTGTGCCCCGCGTTCGAAGAAGACCGCGCGCGCGAGCAGCTCGGCCTCGGGCCGCTTGGGACCGCCCACGAGGTGCTGACCTGGCATGAGCACGAGAGCCCGTACGCGCTCGTTGCGCAGGGACTGAAGAAGCGCGGCATCGCCACCGGAACGCTGGGCGTCGAGGAAACGGTGAAGTTCGTCTTCTCTGACGGCGTGGCGCAGGCAGCGCCGGCGCTGAAGCTCGTGAGCGGCACTCCCGTGACCGCGGGGTGCCGCACGATCAAGGACGCACACGAACTGGCGCTGATGCGGCTAGCGTCGCAAGTCACCCTGAAGGCCTACAAGGCCGCCTACGAATCGCTGCGGGAGGGGATGACGCAGACGGACTTCGCGCGGCTCGTCTCCGCGGCGCACGGCCAGCTCGGGTTCCAGGGCGGGGCGGGCGTGCAGGTTGGCGAGTTCTCGGCGCTGCCGCACGGCTCGGTGCAGCCGCAAGTGATCAAGGAGGGGGCGATCCTGCTGATCGACGGCGGCTGCAGCGTCGAAGGCTACTCGTCGGACATCAGCCGTACGTTCGTCCTCGGGAAGGCGACCGACAAGATGAAGCGCGTGTTCGACATCGATCGCCGAGCGCAGGACATCGCGCTTCGAACGGCGCGCCCCGGCCTCGCGTGTGAAGCCGTGGACGCCGCCGCGCGGAGGGTGATCAGCGACGTCGGCTTCGGGCCGGACTATGCGTATTTCACCCACCGCCTGGGCCATGGCCTGGGCATGGACGGCCACGAGTGGCCGTACCTCGTGCGCGGCAACACGCTCGCGCTCAGGCCCGGCATGACGTTCAGCAACGAGCCGGGAATCTACATCCGTGGGGAGTTCGGCGTCCGCGTCGAGGACGACATGGTGATTACCCAAAGCGGCGCCGAGCTGTTCACGCCGCAGTCGGAATCGCTCGAGAAGCCGTTCTGATCAGGACAAACCCTGAACCCTATTCCTTGACGCAGGTCACCAGCGCCCAGATGCGCGGGATGTTCACTTTCTCGATGGTGATCGGCTTGAGGTCCGCCTGCGCGAGGAACGCGGGCAGGTCGAGATCCGACTTGAACCCGATGTGAATCGTGAGCGGCGAGATCATCCGCTCGATCTTCGACAACAGGAAGTTCGGGCTCAGGAAGTGGTTGAGAAAAATGATCCGGCCGCCGGGACGGCAGACGCGGCGCATCTCCTGGGCCACGCGCACCGGGTCGGGCACGACGCTGATCAGGTACGGCGCGTAGACGATGTCGAAGCCGCCATCGGGAAACTTGAGGTCGGCCGCGTCCATCTGCAGCAGGCGGACGTTGCCGAGGTCTTTCTTCGCCATCCGTTCCCGCGCCTTCTCGAGCATGGACTCAGAGAAGTCGATCCCGGTCACGTGGGAATCGCGGGGATACAACGGCAGGTTGATGCCCGTCCCGACGCCCACCTCGAGCACGCGCAGCCCCGGCGCGATGCTCATCCGCTTGATGGCCTCCACCCGGCCGGGATGGAGCGTGGGGCCGAACACGAAGTCGTACACCTTCGCAAGTTTGTCGTAGACGCCCTCGACGAAGTCGTTCTCAACCGCGGCTACCGACAGCGCCCGCGTGCCGGCGTCCGATGAACCCACGACGTCTTCATGCGGTTCTTTCGCGTCAAATAAGGCCATTCAAACTTCGGACTATATCACGCCGGGTTGGCCGATCAGCCTGAAAAACAGCCCACGTTCACGAAGGCGACGCCGCCGCGACCAGTTCGAGCGCCCGCGGGACGAAGGAAGGCGTGACACTGATCTGCAGCCCTTGCACCAGCCCGCGCAGGCCGCTGGCGATCTCATGTGCGATCGCGAGCCCTTCCGCCGTGCCGCCCCCTTTCGCCTCGGCCGCGCGCATGCGTTCGAGCAGCGCGTCCGGCACGTACACGCCGGGCACTTCGTTGGCGAGGAACTCGGCGTGCCGGACGCTCTCGAACGGCGTCAGCCCCGCGAGGATTGGGATCTTCGCCGCGGGCAGCTTCGCGAGGAACGCCTCGAACCCGGCCACGTCGTACACCGGTTGCGTGATCGCGAACTCCGCCCCCGCTTCGAGCTTGTAGTTGAAGCGGCGGATTTCTTCCTCGACGCGCGGCGCGGCGGGGTTCAACGCGACGCCGATATGAAACGCGGTCACCTCGCCGATCGGCTGGCCGCCGATGTCGAACCCGCGGTTCAACCGCGCGACGACGTTCGTCAGGCCGATCGAGTCCACGTCGAACACCGCGGTGGCGTCCGGGTAGTCTCCGGCCTTCGGCGGATCCCCCGTTACCAGGAGCACGTTGCGAATCCCCATCGCGTGCGCGCCGAGCAGGTCGGACTGCATCCCGAGCAGGTTCCGGTCGCGGCAGGCGTAGTGCAGGATCGGCTCGAGCCCGGATTGCTGCTGCACCAGGACGGCGACCGCGAGCGCGCTCATGCGGGCGTTGGCGCGCGGCCCGTCGGGAATGTTCACCAGGTCGATGCCGTGGATCTTCAGCTCGCGCGCGTGCGCCACCACGTCCTCGGTGCGGTAGCCGCGCGGCGGCACCATCTCCACCGAGAGCACGAACCCGCCCCGCGCGAGCGCGTTCGCCATGCGCGACTTCTGCTCGCGGGGCACCGGCGGCGCCTCGGCCGCCGCCGCCCGCGGCACGCTGACGACAACGCGCGAGCCGGCCGGGGCCAGCGCGCGCACGGCCTGCTTGATCTGACGGATGTGCTCCGGCGTCGTGCCGCAACATCCCCCGACCAGCTTCACGCCGTTCATGATGAAGCGCCGCGCGTACGACGCCATGTACTCCGGCGAGCACAGGTAGATATTGCGCCCGTCGATGTCGCGCGGCCGGCCGGCGTTCGGCTGCGCCGAGAGGCGCGCCTGCGTGGCCTGCGCAATCCGCTCGATGGTCTCCAGCATCGCAGCGGGGCCGACGCTGCAGTTCACGCCGATCACCGCCGCCCCGTCCGCCTCCAGTGACGGCGCGAACGACTCGGGCGGTGTGCCGTCGAGGCTGTTGCCATCGTCCTCCGTGGTCATCTGCGCGACGATCGGCAGATCGCAGACGCGGCGCACGCCGCGGATCGCCGCCCGGATCTCGTTCAGATCGCGAAAGGTCTCGAGGATGAACAGGTCCACGCCCCCTTCGTGGAGCGCCGCGGCCTGCTCGCGGAAGTACTCCTCGGCCTCGTCCACGCCGGTCTTGCCCCAGGGCTCGATGCGAATGCCGAGAGGCCCGATCGCGCCGGCCACGAACGCCTGCTCGCGCGCGGCGTGCCGCGCGATGCGCGCCCCCTGCACGTTGATTGCGTGCACGCGGTCCGCCAATTCGAAGAGCCCGAGCTTGATCCGGTTCGCGCCAAAGGTATTGGTCTCGATGACGTCGGCGCCTGAGCGCACGTACGCCTGGTGCACCTCCGCAACCAGGTCCGGCTGCGTCAGGTTCAGCTCGTCGAACGAGCGGTTCAGGAAGATGCCCTTCGCGTACAGCATCGTCCCCATCGCGCCATCGCAGACGAGGACGCGAGCGTCAATGTCTTCCAGGAAGGATCTTCGCGTCATCGAATTTGGTGATTTGGTGATTTGGTGATTTGGTGATCTTCAGATTACGAAATCACCAAATCACGAAATCACCAAATCCAGCTTCTCGTACTCCCATGTCGCCGTGTCGACGAGCAGGTACGACCGCGAGGCCAGGTCCAGGCAGATCGACGGGACGCCGTGGACCTTCTGTTCGGCAAACCGGTGATGGTGGCCGAACAGGTGCAGCCGCGGGGTGAGCGCGGCGATCAGCTCATTTATCGGCGTTTTGCCCGCGTCCATTCGCCCCACGCGAAAAGGCCTCGGGGCCTCGTGCGTCAGCAGGACGTCTGGGCGGCGGTCCGTCCCTGCGGTTCGCACCAGCGCCTCGACCTCCGCGCGCACGAAATGCCGGCGCTTGTCGGCAAGCGCCGTCGCGTTCATTGTCCCTTTGCGCGGATGCGGGAGCGCTGCCGGATCAGCGTCATACCAGGTGGGCGCGAAGGTGCCCCCCAGTCCGGCGACGACGACCCCATCTATGACAGCGGTGGTGCCGTTCGGGATGTGCACCAGGCTGGGCGGGTACGCGCCCGCGGCAATGGCGTCGAACGATTCGTTGTTCCCCTTTATCCAGTACAGCGGCGCCGGCACCCGCTCGTAGACACCGCGGTCATCGCCCAGGTCCCCCACGCAGATCCAGGCGGGCACGTCGGGATGGCGGCGCATGATCTGCTGCACGGGCGCCCAATCGGCGTGGATGTCGCCAAGCGCACCGAGAAGAACGGGGTCAAACCCCATTACAAACTTCGCAAGCGGGACCGCCAGCCTCCCCGCTTACGAAGTTCGCAGTGGGGCCTGACCCCGCTCGGAGAGCGCCGACGACGGCGGGACGAGAAGGTCCTGCTTGTCCCAGATGAAGTCGTCTTTGCTGTAGACCGCGAGCTCGTAGTCCTTGCCCATGAAAATGGCCGAGACCGGGCAGGCCTCTTCGCAGTACCCGCAGAAGATGCAGCGCGTCTTGTGTATCTGGTAGACGCTCGCGTAGCGCGGCCCGGCCTTCACGCTCCCGTCGTTCTCGGCCGCCTCGAGGTAGATGGCGTCCGCAGGGCACGCCACCGCGCACAGGCCGCACGCCACGCACTTCTCCAGGTCGTTCTCGTCGCGCATGAGCACCTGTTTCCCGCGCCATTTTGGGAACATGGGCATCTTCGCGTCCGGATAATTGACCGTGACGGGTTTCCGGAAGATGTGTTTGAGGGTCGTGGCGAACCCGATGATGAGCGGCCGGATCATCCGGTTATCATACTATGGGCGTTTTGGTCCGCCTGGAGGCGGCCCGATGTCGTGTCCGGCTCCGGCCGGACGACCATGCAACACGAACCCAAGTTCCTGTCGGCTGAGCAGTTCCTGCTGACGACGCTCATCGTCAAGCTGGCGGTTGCCGCCGTGCTGACGACGACGCTCGTCCGTTTCCGCTGGTTCCGGCGGATCCTGCTCAGCGAGCGGCGCGACTGGCCGGAACGGCTGGTGTTCGCGGCTGGGCTCGGCGTGCCGCTGTGCGCCGGGATCCTCTCGCGCGTGCTCCTCAACTACAACGCATTCGACCTGTCGCTCGAGGGGTCCTTCCTCGCCGGTCTCATCGCCGGGCCGTACGCGGGTGCCATCGTCGGATCGGTCGCCGGCATTCCCGCGCTCGTCGCGGGAGAGTTCATCGCGCTCCCCTTCGCCGTCGGCTGCGGCTTCGCGGGCGGCGGCCTGCGCGAAGCGTGCCCGAAAGAGACCATCTGGCGGCTGTCGCCGCTCTTCTTCACCGGCCTGCATCGCGACGCCTGGCGGTTCGTCAGGCGACTGCAGATCGACTGGCACCTCATTCTGATCGCGGCGCTGTGCGCGCTCGAGCTGCTGCGCCAGGGGCTGGGACAGCGCTTCGGCAGCGCGCGCCTGTTCTATCTCGCGCCCCCCAACGCCTGGTTCTCGGTGCTGGTCGTGCTGACCACCGTGCTCGCCGTCGCGATCCCGATCAAGATCTGGAACAGCGCCCGGATCGAGCACCGGCTCGAGGAGCAGGAACAGCTCCTGATGGCCGCGCGCATCGAGGCCCTCGCCAGCCAGATCAATCCGCATTTCCTCTTCAACACGCTCACGTCGATCTCCTCGCTCATCCGATCCGAACCGGAGACGGCGCGGACCCTGATCGTCAAGCTCTCGGGGCTGCTGCGCCGCCTGCTGCGCAGCCAGGATCACTTCGTCACGCTGCGCGAGGAGCTCGACGCCGTTGACGAGTACCTCGACATCGAGAGCATGCGCTTCGGTCCCAAGCTGAAGATCGAGAAGGACATCAGCCCCGATGTCCTTGACGTCGTCGTGCCCAGCATGATCCTGCAGCCGCTCGTCGAGAACTCCATCAAGCACGGCCTGTCGCGGAAGGTCGGCGACGGGCGGATCCTCATCCGCTCGCACCGGCGGGCAGGCCACACCGTGATCGAGGTAATCGACGACGGCCTGGGCATGCCGGAGGAAGGGCTCGAGTACGCCATGCGCGGCGGGATCGGCCTTCGGAACGTCAACGAACGTCTCCAGGTGATCTACGGCAAGAACTACACGCTCAAGATGGACAGCCGCCCCGGCCAGGGCACGTGCGCCCGCGTCGAGATCCCCGAGTTGCTGGTCCAGGAACGGGTGACGGCGTAACATGGTGAGCAGCGCCCCTGTCACCGGCCTGCAGGTCGTGGTGGTGGACGACGAGCAGCTCGCCCGCGAGGAGCTGTGCTTCCAGCTTCAGCGCTTCGACGGGATCGAGGTGGTCGGTCAGGCCGCGAACGGCGTTGACGCGCTGAAGACGATCGAGGAGCACGAGCCCGATCTGGTCTTCCTCGACGTCCAGATGCCGGGATTGAACGGCTTCGAGGTGGCGCGAAACCTCGTCGCGCGCGGGCTCGGAGCGCAACTGGTGTTCGTGACCGCGTACGACCAGTACGCCGTCGAGGCGTTCAACGTCAGCGCCGTTGATTACCTGCTGAAGCCGGTCGAGCCCGGTCGTCTCGAGCAGGCGATTGAGAAGGTGCGGCGGCGCGTCGCGGCCGACAGGCCGCGCAACCTGCCGCCCCTTGGAACTGATGAGCTGGAGCGGTTGTTACGCCTGCTTTCGGAGCGGGACGGCCGGCGCGAGCAGGTCGCCCTGAAGGTCGGCGAGCGCTTCCTGCTCATCCAGGCGGAAGAGATCGTGCATGCGTCGCTTGTGGACGACGCGATAACGGTGGTAACAAACACCGTCTCGGGGACGTCTAATTACCGGAGTCTGGACGAATTGCAGACGCGGCTGGACCCCGCAGTGTTCTGGCGGGTTCACCGGTCGCACTTGGTTAACATCCACAAGATCAAGGAGATAGTGCCCTGGTTCAGCCGGAATTACATCCTCAAGATGAAAGACGCGAAGGCCACGGAGATTCCGGTCAGCCGGTCGCAGACCAGACGGCTGCGGGAGTACCTGAGGCTCTAGGGGCCGCCGAAACCCAGACGCCACACGGTGCCCCGGTGTACGCGGAGGCGCTGGCCGGCGAGGTGAGCTACGCCCCGCCGACTGGGGATTCCGTGACCCGGCTGGGCCTGGATCGCAAGCGGGTGGCGCTGTTCCGGGTGGGAGAGGAGCTGCTGGCCTGGTTCAAGACCCTCGCGTCGGCGGCCGTCTACGCCACGCTCATCGTGACCTTCGGCTTCCAGGTGGCGCGGGTCGAGGGGCAGAGCATGGCGCCGACGCTCGCCGACCAGGACCGGCTCATCGTGAACAAGCTCGCGTATCGCCTTGGCGATCCCCAGGTCGGGGACATCGTCATGCTCTATTACCCGATCGATCCGAACAAGTCGTTCGTAAAGCGGATCATCGCCGAAGAGAACGACGTCGTGCGCATCGTCAACGGCCGCGTGTATCGCAACGAGGTGCTGATTAGCGACGAGTATGTGCCAGCCGAGTTCCGCAGCCACGAGGACCTGGGCCCCCTCGTGATTCCCGATGGGTACTACTTCGTGATGGGAGACCACCGCAACAACAGCTCGGACAGCCGGCACTGGGGGATGGTCCCCAAGAAGTACATCATCGGGAAGGTGCAGCTGCGCTGGTGGCCGATTCCGAAAGCCCGCATTTTCTGAGGTACCGCGCGGTCTCGCGCGTCCTTGCCGGCGTCCTCGTCGCGAACGTTGCCGTCGCGCTTGCCAAGATCGCGTTCGGCTATTCACGCAGTCGGTAGCCATGGCTACCATTCCCTCACCGACACCTTCTCGAGACGTCTTGGCCCGGTCGGGCTGCACGTTGCACACGAGCCCCCGGACCTCGACCATCCCTTTCCGAGTGGGCCCCGAGACGCGTGCTCGATCATCCGCACGACGTGTCGCACGTGGTGAAGGACCGCCTGATGGCGAAGTACCCCGAAATCGCCGACGCGATCATCCACATCGAGCCGCCGCCATGAGACTGAGCGCCGGCCGACCTGCCCGACTGCCCGACTGCCCGGGCTCTCCGGCAGTCCGACTCTCAGTGCGTCTTCGTACTCCCCGCCCTCTTCGATTTCGCCACCATCCTGGCGACCTCCTCCATCAGCCGCGCGTTGTTGGCGACGATCCCGTCCTTGATGGTGTGGACGATGCCCCGAGTGCTGTACATCTGCCGGTCAGG
>DATHTE010000050.1:0-8198 GCA_035463475.1 Vicinamibacterales bacterium | reverse complement strand
GCCGCGCTGAACTCCGCCCAGCCCCGGGTACGCGCTATTGACCCGACTTCGCCGGCTGGGCGGGGGTGACGGTGAGCCGATCCTTCATCTTGAGAAAGCTCTTCTCGCCGATCCCTTTGACGTTCATCAACTCCTCGATCTTCTTGAAGCCGCCGTTCTTCTGGCGGTACTCGATGATCCGCTCGGCGGTCTTCACGCCGACACCAGGCAGATCCTGGAGTTGCGCCGACGTCGCCGTGTTGAGGTTGACGACCGTCTTCGCCTGCTGCGCCGATGCAACGGTCGCGAACACCGCCAGGGCGAGCACGCTCGCCAGCACACCCGTCTTGATTCCGTGACGCATCGCAAAGCCTCCGTGTTGAATGAAGTGGCATTCTGGCCGCACGCGATCGACTCCTCAGGGACATGTGCGCCACAGGTCGAACGCCGCGGACACCCGCCGTATTGGCAACGGCCGCGCCGCGTCGAACGTGCCTCGAGTCGTTGTCGCAAGCTGCGGGCGAAGCAACCTTTAGCGACCGGTGAAGTCCTGGGGAGGCGCTCGCGGACCTGGCAAGGGCGGCCGCCAGCAAACCGCGGTTGCCGGGCCGACCCGTGCGGCCGGAGCGTCACTGGCGCAGCGAAGGAACTCGCGGCGACACGGCAGGCAACGGCGACGAACCCTGGTTGCCCGCCGCGATCGGACTGGTGCGCGTGCCGGTGTGACTCGGGGGGCGGACGGGCCGTCCTCGCAGACCCGTCCGCCCGGTTCAGCGCTGCTCGCGCGGCAGGGCAGGAGGCAGGAGGCCGGCCACCCCGAACCGCAAACCGCAGCGGGCGTGTCTTGACGCTTCAACCCCCGCGCCGAAAGAGCGCGCCGCGGTGCCGTTCGCGCAAATCGCCGCTCGTGCGCGCGTTCAGAGGTTCAGGGAGTGCTCGACGGAAAGAGGAGCTGGCGGCAGGAGTTGAAATGGAAACGGAAGTTGCTGATTACGGTTGGGGCTTTGCGCCTCGCGGGAGCGTTTCGGCGGGTCGCACCCGGTGGGCCGCATTTTGCTCGGCAACGACGGGTGGGCTTCAGGGGCGGATCAGGCTTCGGGACATTCGTCTCGAAGCCTGATCGCGCATCTCAAACCGTCACACGACTAGGTGTTCGCTTTCTGGTGGCACTCGGCGCACTTGACGGGCACCTTCTTGCCGGCCTTCCCTTGGTCCGCGTGGCAGTCCACGCACAAGCCCTTCTTCGCCATGGCGTCGTGGAACGCGGCGCGCGCGTTCGTCTTCATCGGCGGCTTGACCGTCTTGGTGTGGCAGTCCTGGCACTTCTGCTGCTTGGCCTTGGCCGTCATCTCCGGCTTGGGCGCGTGATGACAGACGTCGCAGTCCTTGGCGACCTTCGAGTGCTTCGGGTGATCGAACTTCACCCCGCCCTGCGGGTTGCCCTTGAGGATGACCACCCCGGGCTCCTTCGGCTGCGCCTGCGCGTGGACGCTGATCGAGAACGCGCCGACAAAGGCGACGATGGCGCCGAGCAGGAGGAATCGGATCAGACGCGTCATGACGGTAGCTCTCCTGTTATGTGACGGACCGCCGGGAAACCGGCAGGCCGCGTATCGAGATACCTACAATACAACTGCTGTGCCCTGCGCGCCAAAACCCGCGGCTCGTAAGCCCAGCCGGAATGTTTAGGAAAAATCGCGGCCGCGCGCCGTCGCCCCCGCCGGTCGCGTGGTAGGCCGCCGGGGAAGCGGCAGCAGAAGGGGACGGTGGTGTCAACGATCGGAGACACGGTTCTCCGCCGATGAAGAACAACATGCAAGAAGTCACACCGCCGCGCGCGCTGACTGGTACCACTCAAGCGTGCGGCGGAGGCCTTCCTCAAACGGCACGATCGGCGAGTAGCCGAGAACTGTTCGCGCCTTGTTGATGTCGGCCTGGGAGTCCTTGACGTCGCCCGGGCGCGGGTCGGCGTAGATCGGCTCGACCGCTGCGCCCGTGAGATCGCGAATCGCCGCAAAGAGCTGGTTCAGGGAAATGCGGCCGCCCGTCGCGACGTTGATCACTTCCCCGCTCGCCTGTGATGCTTCGCACGCGCGCAGCACGCCGTCGACGATGTTCGCGACGTACGTGAAATCGCGGGTGTGCTCGCCGTCACCGTAGATCGTCGGGCGGCGTCCTTCCACCAGCGCGCTGACGAACAGCGAGATCACGCCGGAGTAGGGGGAAGACGGGTCCTGCCGTGGCCCGAACACGTTGAAGTAGCGAATCGTCACCGTCTGCAGGCCGTACAGCGCCGTGAACAGCTGCATGTACTGCTCGCCCACCAGTTTCTGCAGCGCGTAGGGCGACAGGGGGCTGGTCGGCATGTCCTCGCGCTTGGGCAGCGTGGGCGTGTTGCCGTAAGCCGACGATGATCCCGCGTAGACAACGCGCCGCACGCCGGCGTCTCGCGCGGCGACGAGGACGTTCAGCGTCGCGTCCACGTTGGCACGATTCGACGCAATTGGATCCTGGACCGAACGGGGCACGGACGGAATCGCCGCCTGGTGCAGAACGACCTCGCAGCCGTCCACCGCGCGCCGCGCGACGTCCAGATCTGCGAGGTCCGCCTCGAGGAACTCCACGGCCCCGCCCAGGTGCGCGAGGTTCGCCCGCTTGCCGGTCACGAGGTTATCCACCACGCGAACGCGATCCCCCCGCCGGACCAGCGCCTCCGCAAGATGCGATCCGATGAAGCCTGCGCCGCCGGTGACGAGATAACAGGACATGTTGTGTCAGCCTAGCAATAAGCGTGCTGCCTCAGAGGCCAGAGGCCAGAGGCCAGAGGTCAGGGGCCAGAGGTCAGGGGCCAGAGGTCAGGGGCCATGACCGTCAGAAGGCAGAAGACAGAAGGCGGAAGGCAGAATCACGAACCGGCGAAGCCCTTCGCGGGCAACCCCTTCACCACCTTCAACGCGTTGGCGTAGTACAGCTTCCGCAGCGCGACATCCGGCAGGTCCAGGCCGTAGAGCTTCCAGAACGCGTGGTAGTCGCGGTAGTAATCGAAGTATTCGTCGGCCGTTTCGAAGGTGCGCCAGTAGTACGGGTACTCGTCAGGCTGGAAGCTGTCCTTGCCGAACAGCACCCGATCCTGGTACTTGACGAAGAAGTCGTGCGCGGTGCGCGGCTGTCGGCCGAATTCGGCAAGCACGGCGGCGACTTCCGTGAACAGATTCGGCAGCTTGTCGAGCAGCCGCCCGAGGCGACCGAGATCGTTGGCGTGATACGCCATGTGCGCGGCGATGAACGTCGTCTTCGGGTGGCGCGCGAACATGCGATCGCGCTCCGCGATCAGCTCCTCGAAGCGCGGGAACCACGGGTCCTGGTAACGGCGGTTCCGGAAGAGCGCGAGCTCGAGCCAGCGCTCGTTCGTGAAGTCGATTGGTTCGAAGAACTCCTGGGGCTCAGCGGTGTGAATGAGCACGGGGACGCCGAGCCGCGCGCAGGTCTCCCAGATCGGATCCAGCTCCGGATCGTCCACCTTCAGGCGCGTGCCGTCGGTTCGTTTGAGGCGCAAGCCGAGGTCCTTGTAGATTTTCAGGCCCAGCGCGCCCGCTCTGATGTCCGCTTCGAGCTGTGCCGCAGCGTTCCGGCCGAACCCCGGGCCCACGCCGCCGCCGAAATCCACGTTGGCGAACACCACCATCCGGTCCTTGTGCTTCGTCGTCCGAAGGACCTCGAGCCATCGGGCGAGCCGTTCGCCCGATCCGCCGCTCAGATTCACCAGCACGCGGAGGTTGTTCGCGTCCATCGCGGCCACGACCCTGTCGAACTGCTCCGGCGTCGGGGGATTGAAGTGATGGCTGTGGATGTCTATCGCCGGGAACTTCGCTCGCGGCGTGGGGTGCTGCGGGACGACGAGCGTGGAGCGCGGCTTGTACTCGCGGATGGATGGCGCCGGCCACTCCGGCTCCTGTCCCTGGCCGGGCCGCGGCCGGCCCTGACCCGGAGACGGGGGCTGTTGTGCAAGCGCCACGGTGGCTGCGAGCGCCACGAGCATTCCGATAGAAATCCGCCGCCGCATCACGCCTCCTGAAAAACAAAAAGCGCGGCACCACGGGGGATGCCGCGCTCGCGATTCTACCTGAATCCAGACACTGCCTCCGGCGCTGACGGCTTTCTTCAGTGCTCGCGGGGCCCCACCCCCGCTCGCTCGCGCCTGGCGGTCCTTCGCTTTGCTCCGGACTTCCTCCGGCGCCTCGCGCGGCCGCAGGCGCTACTTGACCGTCAGTGTGCCCTTCATGCCGGCCGCCCAGTGGCCGGGGAACGAACAGACGTAAGGATACGCGCCGGCGACTTTCGGAACGGTGATCGTCACCTCGGTCTTTTCGCCAGCGCCGATGAGGGACGTCGCGAACAGCACGTTGGCCTTCTGAGCAGGGGCGATGAACGCCGTGTCGCGGGCGAGCGCGCTCGCGTTCACGAACGCCTTCTCGTCGGTCCCCTTCTTCAGCAGAATCCAGTTGTGCGCCATGACTATCTTCGGCATGCTGCCCACGCTGACGAGCACGATACGGATCCGCTCGCCGGGCTTGGCGTCGATGCTCGTGACGCTGAACTTCATGTCGTCGGTGCCCTTGATCTCGACCGTCCGAACGGCGCCTGCGGCCGAGCCCTTCGGACTGGCCTTCACCGCCGGCTTGGTGGCCTGCGCCGCGGCCACGCCCGGGGCGGCCGCGATCGCGATTGCCACGGCCGCGGTCACCATCACACTCTTCCGTTTGATCATTTCTTCTCCCGGTATCCGCTCACTGCAGGCGCGGAAATTCCCCTGCAGTTTTCAGCTTACAGTCTACAATCGTCACTCTACAGTCGTCAGTCCAGCAGGTCGCAGTCTTCTGCCTTCTGCCTTCTGCCTTCTGCCTTCTGCCTTCTGCCTTCTGCCTTCTGCCTTCTGCCTTCTGCCTTCTGCCTTCTGCCTTCTGCCTTCCAAGTTCCTAGTGTCCCCCGCCGTGCGCGTTGGCGGCGGTCACCGTGGGCGAGAGCTTCCCGGCGTCGAGCTTGCCCATCGCGCCCTTCATGGCATCGGCGAACTCGTGGTCCACCAGGATGTAGCTGCCGGGCTCGGGGACGATGTACTCGAGCACCGCGCCGTTGCTGGCCCCCAGCAGCACAGTCTGCATGCCGCGCGACTCGTTCCCGGTGTTCCCCTCGTAATACACGCGATCGAAAATGGCGCCGATCACGTGCATGCTCGAGGTGTCGCTCGGGCCGGCGTTGTGAACATAGTAGCGCACGCGGTCGCCGACCTCCGCCCTGAGCGGCTTCGCCATCATCGAGTCGCGGTGCCCGTTGAACACCACGAGGGACGGCTGCTTCTTCATCGCCGCCTCGTAGTCCAGCGTGTAGAGCCCGCCGGGGCCTTCCTTCAGGTACATCTCGGACTGGACGACCACGTACTCCTGGTCCACGTCGGCGTCGGTCGGATAGCCGTTCTTCGGCGACACGACCACTACGCCATACTGGCCCATCGCCGCGTGCTGGAGGACCGGCGGCACGCCGCAGTGGTACGTGAAGACGCCGGGGTAGTTCGCGATCCATTCCATCTTGATCGTCTCGCCAGGCTGGATCATCCGCCACTTGTCGGCGGGAGACACGGTGGCGGCGTGGAAGTCCATCGAGTGCGGCATCGGCATGATGCCCGGCTCTCCCTTCCAGCCCGATGCGGCGAGCTGGCGGAAGAAGGGAGCCGCGGATTCCTTCGTCGGGTTGCTCACGTTGACGGTTTCCGCGGAGCGGTTCTTCATCGTAAACACGACGCGGTCCCCTTCACGCACGTGGACCACGGGACCGGGCACGGTGCCGCCGAACGTCCAGGCCTGGTAACGGATGCCGGGTGCGACCTCGACGGTCTGCACCACGACATCCATACGAACGTGATGAGTGCGGTTGCCTGGAGGCAGCGGCGCCGCGAACGGCGCCATGGTCACGAACTCGCCGGAGACCGGCGGGCCGTCGTAGGTGTCGGTGGAGACCTCCGCTTCGGCGGTGCCGAAGGTCTTGCCCTCCACTTCGAAGGACGCGACAGTCGGCACCTGCGGGGTTGACGCCTGGCCGGCGCCCCGGAGCGAGTACGCTCCGAGGCCCAGTGCCGCCACCGCCACTCCCGCCACCATCAGCTGATGTTTCATGTCAAGACTCCTGTTCGAGTCGCGCGGTGCGCGGGAAGAGGACGTTGTTTTCGAGATGGACGTGCACGTGCAGGTCGCGCTCGAGTTCATCGAGGCCTGCGTAGAGTCCGCGGAAGGTGTTGCACGCCCACTCGGGCGGCTCGTACGCGCCGGTCACGTTGCGAAGGCCGGCGAGCAGCTCGCCCGCGCGCTCGTGCTCCTGCTCCATGACGGCCATGGGCATGCGGAGTGCGCCGAGCGGGAACCGCGTCTGCGGCGCGCGCGACTCCGCCTTCGCCGCGGCCAGCTCCTTCACCGCGGGGAAGAGGATCATTTCTTCCTTCGCCATGTGCGACTGGAGGTCGTCGGACAGCTCGCTCAGCAGCCCGTTCAGGCGCGGGAACACCGCCGGCAGCTTCTCCCCGTGGACGTCGTGCACCTTGGCCGCCATCGCGAGCAGGCGAGGCAGCTCGTGGCGCAGCGTATCGTGGTAGCGCGCGGTGATGTGATCGACCAGCTCGCCGAGCGGAGCGACGGTCCAGTCGCGGTCTTCAGCCGGCAGCGCGGCGTTGCGGATCGCGCCGGCGAGCTCGTCGAACGCGACGCGCCGCTCTTCGCAGACTTCCCTGAGCGGGCGCTTGCCGCCGCAGCAGAAGTCGATGCCGTAGCGCTGGAAGACGCGGATAGAGGCAGGCTGGATCGCAGCGATCTCGCCCACCAGGGTCTCTGGGGTGATCTGGCTCATTTCGGTTGTCTCCTCCTGATGGCCCCAGAGTAGCTGTCAGGAGGACCAGCGTCTTTGCGCTACCGCAAGTTTTGCGTTGGTGGCGGCCGCAAAATGCGGCGCCTACAAATCACAGCTCGGTGCGAGCGGGAAGCTCGTCCGCGATTGCGAGGAGCCGGTCGGGCTGGACGATGGTGACTCGCTGTCGGGCCGCCTTGATGAAGCCGCGCTCGTCCCACCCCGACAGTAACCGGCTGATCGTGAACAATGTCGTGCCCGTCATCTCGGCGAGGTCCTGGCGGGAAAGCGGAAAATCGATCTCGACCCCGGCGCGCGACTCCCGCCCGGTGTTCGCAGCCAGCTTCAGGAGCGCGCGCGCAACCCGCCGCTCGACGCGCTCCGTCATGAGCTGGCGGTGCAGCACCTGCAGCTCGTGGAACCGCTTTGCGAGGAACCGCGCCGTGTTGATCGCGATGTCCGGATACGTCCGCATCAGCGCCTCCATCGTGCGGGCGTCCCACGACAGGGCAACGCTGTCCTCGACCGCTTCGGCGGTGATCGGGTACGTGCCTTCGCCGAGCGCAGCCACGCCGCCGAACGGCTCGCCGCCCGAGAGGATCATATGGATGACCTGGTGGCCTTCGGGTGTGAGCTGCGTGATCTTGAGCCGTCCCTGCGTGAGCACGTAGAAATGCGTGGCGGGATCGTTCTCGTGGAAGTAGAAGGCGCCGGCAGCCACGCGCTTCAGACGCGCGTGCGAGAGCACGTCGATGTGGACGCCGGCATCCAGCCCGGCAAAGAGCGGGACCTTCGAGAGGACAGCGGGATCGATGTCGACCATGGAGGTCCGCCGCAGCAGCCCGTAAGCCGAATTCTGTGTCCCGGAAACGGGGACAGTCCCCGTTTTCAGGCGACGATCATTCCTCTAGGCGCGCCATCGCTGGCGCGCTCGTGCGACCTACCCGGAGGCTTCGGACGGGCCGTCCGACCGGCGGGGTCCCCAACGCGCACGCTTGCGCGTTGGGGTGCCTATGCCTCCCTATTTGGTCTTGCTCCGTGCGGGGTTTTGCCTGCCACCCCCGTTGCCGGCGGCGCGGTGCGCTCTTACCGCACCTTTACACCCTTACTCGCCTCCACGCGCGAGCGCGCGGAGGCGGGCGGTATCTTTTCTGTGCCACTTTCCTTCAGGTTGCCCTGACCGGGAGTTGCCCGGCGCACTGCCCTGCGGAGTTCGGACTTTCCTCCCGCCTTCGCGCATCGCGCTCCGGCGCGGCAAGCCCGATTATGGACTTGTCTCGCCGAAGCCGGAGGCGAAGGCGGACGGTCGTCTGGCGTACTGCGGCGGA
>DATHTE010000049.1:0-8671 GCA_035463475.1 Vicinamibacterales bacterium | reverse complement strand
GCCGAACGCGTCGCGGCCGAACGCGTCGCGGCCGAACGCGCCGCGGCCGAGCGCGCCGCGGCCGAGCGCGCCAATGCCGACCGTGTCCGTGCGGAAAGCCGCAGGAATGCAGAAGGCCGGGCTGCCGTAAACGCGCCGCAGGCGGGTGCGGCGCTGTCGAGGGGACCGCAGCCGCGCGATGGCGCGGCGCAGACGAAGCCGCAGGCGCGCGAGACCGCTGTGCCCTCGCAGGCGCGCCCGACGGCGCAACCGGTAGCGGAGCCATCGCACCAGCCCGGGTCGCCGCCGGTGGCGCAGTCGCGCCCGCCCGCCGCGCAGACGCAGCCCGCGTCATCGCGCCAGCCGGCGTCAGCGTCAGCGCCGCTCGCGCAGTCGCGTCCGACCACACTGCAGGTACCGCCCTCGCAGTCGCGCCAGACACCGGCGCAGGCGACTCTGCCCCAGGCCGAATCGCGCCAGGCCGCCGTGCAGCCGCAGACGGCGGCGTCCGACCGCCCCGCTCGCCGCGATCCCGTCCAGCCCGCGGTTGGGCGGACTGGTGCCGCGCCGCCGGAGCCGGCGAGCGCCACCTCCTTCCGGCGAGTGCCGGCGACGAGCGTTCCTGATCCCGTGGCGACGAGCGGGGTGGCGGGCGGTTCCCCTACCGCGGGCGGCGCCGCGCCTTCGTCCCCGCCAGCCGCCGAAACGGCCGCGGCCACCTCCGGCATGCGTTCCGGAGCGCCGGGCGCGCTGTCGCTGCCGGAAGCCCCGCCCCCCGCAGCGGCGCCTGCGGCGCGCGTCGACACTCGCGAGCCGGTGCGCCGCGTCATCGAACGCTATCGCGCCGCGTATGAAACGCTCGACGCGGCGGCCGCGCGGTCGGTCTGGCCCACCGTGAACAGCGCGGCGCTCGCGCGCGCCTTCGAGTCGCTCGAGTCCCAGCAGCTCTCGTTCGATCGCTGCACGATCAACGTGGCGGGCAACGTCGCCGATGCCACCTGCAGCGGCCGCGCGCGGGTGGTGCCGAAAATCGGCGGCGGTACGGCGAGCACGAACCGCACGTGGAACTTCCGCCTCCGCCAGACCGGCGCCAACACGTGGCAGATAGAAAGAGCAATTGTTAGAGATTAGGTCAGCGCCGAATGGCGAAGGCCGAAAACGTCAATGCCGAATCCGACGCATTCGGCATTCGGCATTCGGCATTCGGCATTCGGCATTAACGGAAGGTGTACTCCACGACCACCGTAGGGATCCACCTCGCGGTCAGGCCGGCGTCGCCGATGGGGATCGTCACGCCGCCGTTGAGGAGCCAGGTCTCGGTCGCGTTCCACTTGAACCCGAGTGACATCAGCGTCATCGTCGTCGAAGCGGTGCCCGCGACGAGGCGCAGGGTGTCCACGCCGCTGATCGTCGGGTGCGCGGCGCTAAACTCCTGAATCGAGTGGATCTCCGAGAGGCGCCGCACCAGCAGTTCGGTCGCCACCGTGAGGGTGGGCGCGGGGCTGAACGCGACGGCCCCAGCGAACCCCGTTTCATCCGACAGCCCGCCGCGCGCCATGAACGCGTTGGCATGGCCGGCAACCTGCAGTCCTTCCGCGGAGGTGATCGCCAGGAGGCGATAGCCGGCGCGACCCGCCCCGAGCAGGTCCTCGCGGCGGCCCGTAGGCAGCCGCAGATCCGTCCCGACCGCAAAGCCGGCGGTGCGGTTCCCGGCGACGTGCACCTTGACGCGCGCGATGGCGTCCCCGATGCCGGCGACGTCAGCGCTGCCCGACGCCTGCACGAACGTGCTGCCGCGGTACACGTTGGTCCGCTCTCCTTCCAGCCTCAGCGCCACGAACGGCAGGGCGCCCGAGACCTCGACGCGCGGCGCGATGCCAGCGTTGGCCACCAGCGCCAGCGTGTGCGTGCTCAACCGCATCGTCAGCGTCTCGACGTCGAACGGCGAGGCCTCGTCGCGGAAACGGTTCGCGGTGGTCACGAAGCCGTCCTCGAGGCGCCGGCCGTCGAGCCGGTCGAAACGGGCGAAACGATACGTCACGCCGAGTGAGACCTGGCCGGGAGCCGTGGTCTGCACGCGCTCGGCGATGATAGGCCCGAAGCTCTCGCTCGCGCGCTCGAACGTTCCCAGCTCCGAGTTGAAGCGGTAGCTGAAGCCGCTCGACGAAGACGCGATCGGCTGCGTAGTCAGGTTGACAAGCAGGGCGCGCGCGATCGTCGTGCTCGTCGCGGCCGCGGCTTCGCGGTCCTTCGCGAAGTCGCCGGTCGGCACCGCCTGGTTGGTGAGCAGGAACGAGAGCACGTCCTCGACGGACTGCCGTGTGGCGCCGTCGGTCTGCGCGTGCAGCGCCGGCGCGAACAGCAGCAGCAGCGCCGCGAACAGCGCGCTAGTTCTTCTGGATTCTCGTTGCGAGCACAGAGCCATCCGCCTGCACGACTCCTTTCACAGCGACGTCGCGGCCGTTTCGCAGATCGTCGCACCGCAGCCTGAAATCGGTGGCCGCCGTCGTGCGGACGAGGCGGCGCGACAACGTGAACTGCACCAAGGGGCACAGCCCGGACAACTCCCCAATCTCCCCTTTGAGATCGATGTTGCGCCCCGCGTCCGGCGCGGGAGCCGGTGAGGGGTTGGGAGAGGGAGCGGGTCCGGGGCCCGGAGCGGGAGCGGCCGGCGGTGGCGGTGGAGGGGGCGGCAGAGGTTCCTGCTGGACCTGCACGCTTCCGCCGTTCGAAACCTGGATGGCGCCCGAGCGCGCGGAGTACGCGACGTTCCGCTCGACCGTGAAGGGGATCGTGCCGTCTCCCTGGCCGCCCGACGCCGCGAGGTGAATCCATCCCGCAGCAGCCTGCGCCGACCAGGAACACTCCCGTTCGGTCGAGACCGTGACGCTCCCGTTCCCACCTTGCGGAGGAAACGACACATTTCCTCCGTTGACGGTGACCTGGCACTTCGTGGCGGAGGGACCGTTAATAGACGAGGTGCTCGTGCTCCCGCACGCCAGTGTCACGCCGATTGCCGCGCCGAGCGCCGCGCGGCCGAGGTGGCGCACCATTGCGGCCGAAGACGATGCACGTCTCTCGCCAATCGCTTGTTCGATCGATCAACGTTTGTGAGCCGCATCTCGTCTTTTGTCGAAGCGGCGCGGAGGCCTGCTCCCCCGTCCGTCGCCTTCGCCCAGCGCGGAGTCCTTTCAGAGCAGGTCCGCGGCGGCCGTCCGCCGCCAGGAGGCGGCCGTTGACCGGACTTGCGCGGGACCTTCGGTTTGCCGCTCGCATGCTGCGCCGCCAGCCGGCGTTCTCCGCCGCGGCGCTTCTCACGCTCGCCGTCGGCATCGGCGCAACCACTGCCGTGTTCAGCGTCGCCCACGCCACGCTCTTCCGGCGGCTGCCGTTCCGCAAGCCCGATCGCCTGATGATGCTGTATCTCACGCCGCCGCCATCCGGCGACGCGCGGCCCGCGATGGGAGACGTGCCCTGGTCGTACCCGAAACTGCGCGCGCTTCGGCGGCTGAACGACGGGTTCGAGGAGGTCGCCGCGTACTCCGCAGAGAGCTTCACGCTCACGGGCGCAGGCGTCGCTGAGCGCGTGGAGGCCGAGTACGTCTCGAGTAACTATTTTCGCGTGCTCGGGGCCACGGCGCGCCTCGGCCGCGTGTTCAGCGCGGAAGAGGATGCGGCGCCAGGCACGCACCGCGTCGCGATCATTGGCGAGGCGCTGTGGCGCCGGCGCTTCAGCGCCGACCCGGCGGTCGCCGGCCGTTCCCTGCGTCTCGGCGAGGACACCTTCACTGTCATCGGCGTGATGCCGGCAGCCTTCGCGGGGCTGAGCGGCAAGTCGGAGCTCTGGGTGCCGACGATGTGCTACCCGGCGGAGATGCTGGACGAGCCGTTCTCGCACTGGCTGGACGCCGTGGCGCGCGTGAAGCCCGGACTGACGATCGCCCAGGCTCAGTCACGAACCGGCGCGATCGGTGAGGCGATCGATCGGGAGATTCCGGCTACCCGGTTCGGCAAGGGCCGCTGGGGGGCGCGCGCCGTGCCGATCGACGACCTGCGCGTTCCGCCCGCGGCGCGCCGTTCGATCCTCGTGCTCATGGCCGCCGTCGGGTTCCTGCTGCTCATCGGGTGCGCGAACCTCGCGAACCTGCAGCTCGCGCGCGGCACGGCACGAGGGCGCGAGATCGCCGTCCGGCTCGCGCTCGGCGCGTCGCAACGCCGCGTCGTGCGGCACCTCCTCGCCGAGAGCCTGCTGCTGGCCCTGGCCGGCGGCGCGCTCGGGATCGGGTTCGCCGCGGCCGGGCTGCGGCTGATCGAAGCCGCCGCACTTGCGACTGGGGCGGACGGACGCAATCGATTGGCGGGATTCACCGCGCAACTGTTCGATGGCGTCGGGGTCGATGGCGCGGCGCTCGGGTTCACGATCGCCGCGAGCGTCGCGACCGGCCTGCTCTTCGGACTGGTGCCGGCCTGGCAGGCGTCGCGGACGGATCTGGTCCAACCGCTCAAGGCCGGCGGCGCGGTCGCGGGAGGCACGCTCCGGATTCGCGGCCGATCGCTTCTCGTCGCGGCGGAACTTGCGCTCGCAGTCGTGCTCCTGTCGGCCGCCGGCCTGATGGCCCGAAGCTTCGCGAAGCTGCAGGCGATCGACCCGGGGTTCAGCGCGGATCACGTCGTGACCATGCGAGTCGATCTCCCGCCGTGGCGCTACACGGGGGAAGCGCGGACCGCGGCCGTGGCGCGGCTTCTCGATCGCGTGCGCGCGGTGCCCGGTGTGACCGCGGCAGGCGCGAACAACTGCACGCCGCTCTCCGGTGCGTGCAACGGGACCGCGATCTGGTTCGAAGGGGAACCGCCCGCCACATCGCCCGACGATCAGCCGGCGATCGGCATCCACTTCGCCGATGGCGGCTACTTCCGCGCGCTTCAGATCCCGGTGGTGCGCGGCCGGCTCTTCTCCCCTGGCGACCGCGCCGGCGCGCCGCGCGTGGTGGTGATCAACGAGTCGGCCGCGCGCACTTTCTGGCCCGGCAAGGAGGCACTTGGCCGCCGCGTCCGGGTCGGCCAGGGGAACTTCACGCCCGCGGGCACCTGGGCGGAGGTCGTCGGCGTTGTCGGCGACGTGCGCTACGGCGCGCTCGAGCGCGCCGCACGCCCCGACGTGTACGTGCCGATCATGCAGGCGGGGCGGTCGAGCGCGTTCGTCTTCGCGCGCGCGGTCCGATCGCCGAGCGTCGTCGCCGGCGCGATCGCGAGCGCGATCCGGCAGTTCGATCCTGAGCTGCCGATCTACAGCATCAGGACCATGAGCGAGCGTGCGGCGGGCGCGACGGCGCGACCGAGGCTTACGTCTGTGCTCCTCGGGTTCTTCGCCTGCGCCGCGCTCGCGCTCGCCGCCGTCGGCACGTACGGTGTTATGGCCTTCGCGGTTTTCCATCGTACGCGCGAAATCGGCGTGCGAATGGCGCTCGGCGCGAGCCGCCCCGCGGTGCTGCGCGCGGTGCTGATGCAGGGGCTCTTCATCGCGGGCGCCGGCGTGCTGGCGGGGCTGGTCTTTGCCCGCGCTGCCGCGCGCGTCCTCGACGCGCTGCTCTTCGACATCGAGCCCGACGACCCCGCCACCCTCGCAATCTCAACGGTGTTCCTACTCATCGTGGCGGCGGCCGCGTGCCTGCCGGCGGCGCTGCGCGCATCGCGGGTCGATCCGATCGTGGCGCTGCGCTGCGAGTAACGTGGGCTATACTCTCCCTGAACCGGACATCCACCAACAGTCGCCGCGCCGGGCGTCCGCGCAGCGGGCCCGATCACCTCGCTCTGACCGCGAGCGGCCTCCCCGGCCACGCGCGCTCGTCCACGAGGAGAGACAATGCTCACGCACGTCAAAGTCCTCGCCGTCCTCTACATCGTCCTGAGCGGCATCGGGCTACTGTTCGCGCTGGTCGTCTTCTTCGCGATGGGCACCGCGGCGGGCATCGTGGGGATGTCCGCGCCGCCCGAAGACGCCGCGGTGGCGATTCCCGTGCTCGGCATCACGGCCACAGCCGTCGCCGCGTTCCTGCTGATCCTCTCGCTGCCGGGGCTGATCACCGGCTGGGGGCTGCTGAAGCTGCGGCCGTGGGCGCGGATCCTCGGGATCGTGCTTGCGGTGATCAGCCTGATCAACATCCCGGTCGGCACCGCGATCGGCATCTACGGGCTGTGGGTGCTGCTGACGAAGGAGACCGAAGGGCTGTTCAACCCGGCTGCCCCCGCGCCGCCGGCGCGACCAGCGGTGTGAGGGGGCCGCAACTCGCGCTGAGAGTTCCGTAGCCGCGAAGGCCGCGAGCGCAGTCAATTCAACAGCCGCCGGCGCGTGAGCGGTCGTGCTAGAATGATTTTTCGCCTTGCGCGGCGTCCTGCCGACCGTGGCGAGCCGGCGTAGCTCAGTTGGTAGAGCAGCTGATTCGTAATCAGCAGGTCATCGGTTCAAGTCCGATCGCCGGCTCCAGATTTCCTAAGACAACGCGAAACTTATAGACCGATGAGTCCTCGCGCTCCATCTCAGGTAGCGCATAGGTAGCAGCGCGGAGGCAGCGCTGGCGCGTACGGCCGAGCGGCACCGCAGCCGAACATTCGCGGAGCCTTGCGGCGCGACGAAGCCGCCGCAGCGTGCCCGGCTGGGTCGCGCGGACACCACATTTCGTACAGGTGCGTTTGCGGGCCTCCGCATTCTCATTTGGGTCGGGATCCTCCTCGGCATCCAGGAGCCCGGGAGGTGCTCTTGATCGTCCATGGGTGATTTCAGGGCTTCAGGAGGCTCCAGTCGCGCGAGAACGGCGCGCGGCTGAAGAGCACTGCGTCCCGTCGACCCCGCCAATGTCCACTAGGAAATCCGCACCTTGAGAGACCATCGCAAGCTGGTACCGCGATTGGCAAACTTTGCCACACGTGATACCTTGAAGACGTCGAGGAGGCGTTTCACAAGTGCCCACCCGCAATGTCAGCCTGACTCGAGAACAGGACGCCTTCGTTGAGAGACTGGTCCAGGCTGGCGAGTACCAGAACGCAAGCGAAGCGGTGCGCGACGCGCTGCGGGTTCTGCAGCGGCGCCGACGCGAGGACGCGCTGAAGCTGAAAGCGCTGCGCGCGCAACTCCAAGCCGGCGTCGATGCGCTCGATCGCGGCGAGTTCGTGGAGATCGACGAGCCGGACCTCGGGGCCTACATGGCGCGTCTCGTGGCGACGCGGCCCCGGCGCCGTCGTTGACACGATGGCGCGATTTCGCCTCTCACGCCCGGCCCAGGCCGATCTCGAACGGATCCTTGCGACGAGCGCCGAGCGATGGGGCGAAGACGCCAGACGACGGTACGCGCGTCTACTGGTCGCCGCCATGCGGAGGATCGCGGCCGATCCAGAAGGTCCGATCACGCGGAATCGGAATGATCTCCTTCCCGGCATCCGCAGCCTCCACCTGCGACTCGTCCGTGAGAATCCCCGTGGCGGCTCCGTCCGGCTGCCCGTCCATGTCATCTACTATCGCGCGGTTCAACCCGGCCTTGTCGAGATCGTTCGTGTCCTGCACGAGCGCATGGAACCGAGCCGCCACCTCGGTGAGGCCGTCGGCGAGCGAGAGGAGTGAGAGAGCGTGGCACTCCGACGTGGTACGCGCGGCAACCATCTAGAAAGCGCAGTCACTGAGCTGCGCGAGATCATGGCCTGCCACGCGCGGGTTCGAGTCCCGTCTGGGGAGGTTGCCTAACAACGTCATCCCAAGACCAGACTCAGCGGCGATCTCCATCCGGCGAGTCGCGAGACTAAGCAGGAACGTAGGCCAACCTGATCACATCCTCGCCAATCCGATCATTGGCCATAAGGCGAAGCGGCGGCCGGGGTCCGGCGAAATATGGTTTGCCATGACCAAGCACGACGGGGTGCAGGTAGATTCGATACTCATCTATCAGGCCAAGTTCGGTGAGGCTGTGCGCCAAGCTCGGGCCAGCAACTTCGATCTCCCCGTCGCGCTCGGCCTTTAGCTCGCGGATCGCGGCCTCAAGACCATCCTCAACAAGCCTGGCGTTGGGGCCGACCGACTTTAACGAGCGCGAGACGACCCATTTCGGCTGGTTCCGCCACGCCGCCGCGAAGGCGTGTTCCTCTGCATCCCATTCGGGATGATCGTCGTCCCAGTAACGCATGACCTCATACATCTGGCGGCCGTAGACACTGCCCGCCTGCCCCTGAGCCTCCTCGATGAAGTGGCGGAAGAGCGTGGGGCTTGGCGCAAACGCCATATGGTCGACGTAGCCGTCCAGGGACTGGTTCATTCCGAACACGAGCTTAGCCATACCACTTCCTTTCCTCACGCGGCACATCCGCGCGGTTCTGATCGCGTTCTGCAATCGGTCGTAAGCTAGATCGACTGATTTCATATCGCAATTGGTTCTTGGAGTGCGCATGAACGCCCCACGCTCGGGCTGCCCGATCAATCTGACTCTCGAGGCGCTGGGGATCGCTGGAGCCTGATCGTCATCCGCGACCTGATGTTCGGCAACCGCCGTCACTTCCGCGAGTTGCTGACCCGGTCGGAGGAGCGGATAGCGTCGAACATTCTGGCCGACCGGCTGACGCGCTTGGAGAAAGCCGGATTGGAGACTCGCGTCGGGTCGTCTGCGGCGTGAACGACGAGCAGTCCAGCTGAATACCTTGCAAAAGCGAT
>DATHTE010000048.1:0-22106 GCA_035463475.1 Vicinamibacterales bacterium | reverse complement strand
CAGATAGATGAATACGCCAACGCTCAGGAGCAATGACAGGACCGGCATCACACACCTACACGCGATCGCAGAAATCGACGAAGCCGATCAACGCGACGAAGGTCGTGACCCCAAGCAGCACCATCGCTGGCGCGAGCAGCATGTCGTCCTCCTCACGGCGTTCTCGAGGCAATGCGCGATAAGCGGCTGCAAGGCCCTATTCGTCAAGTCGCCTGCCTTGCGCGTGCTGCGCGGCCCTTCGCTGGTGACTGACGGCGTCGTTGGAGCCGTCGAGCCGGACGGCCTGCCCGCACAGCGCAAGACGAACCGCCTGAAGCTGAGCGAGAAACATGTCGAGCTCGGCCAGCTTCGCTTCGCGTGTGCCGGTCAGGTCGCGTGCCGGGATGTGGATGATCTGATGTGGATCGCCGAAGTCCGTGGCGCTCATGTCTTCAGGATAGGAATCCGAGCCTGAAGAGCGCCGAAGAAGTCCCTGAAAAGTGCCTGAAGGTCGAGGCTCAGGCCCCGTTCTCAGGCTCGCCCGTGGCGAACCGGTAGCCCACCCAGGGTTCGCTCATGAGATAGCGCGGATTCGACGGGTCTGGCTCGATTTTGCGACGGAGCTGCGCGACGAGCGTCCACAGGTGCTCCGGCTGCTCGACGGCATTGGCGCCCCAGATCGCCTTCAGGATGGCCCGGTGCGTCAGCACGCGGTCACGATTGCGCACGAGCAGCGTGAGGAGGTCCAGCTCCTTCGGCGTCAGGCGAATCTCATCCTCGCCGCGCAACACACGACGACGGTCGTAGTCGATCGTCAGATCGGCAGCCCGCAGCATTCCAGATTCGATCGCGTCCTCGGACATCACACGCCGAAGCGCCACCCGGATTCTCGCCAGGAGTTCTTCTGGCCCGAACGGTTTGGTCACGTAGTCGTCGGCGCCGAGATCGAGGGCGTTCACCTTGTCCGCCTCCGCGCCGCGCGCCGAGAGGACGATGATCGGCACGTTCAGCGTTTCGCGAATGCGACGGCACACCTCGGTGCCTTCGATGTCCGGCAGCCCGAGGTCCAAGACGATAAGGTCGGGTGGCTGATCCGCGACGAATCGCAGCGCCTCGGCACCGCTGCCCGCGATCTCCACGTCGTACCCACGGGACCGCAGGAGCGGCCCCACCGTGCGCTGTATCGACACCTCGTCGTCCACGAGCAGGATGCGCCCTCGGACAGTCATGAAACCGTCTCCTCACCGGCTCGTGACGCGACCACAGGTATGGCCATCGTGAACAGCGCTCCTCCATCGGCGCAGTTCTCAGCCCAGACACGGCCCTGTTCGGCCGCCAACAGGCCCCGGGCGATCCAGAGACCCATCCCGGTGCCCGATGCGCGCGTACGCGAAACGGCGCCTCGATAGAACCGTTCGAACACGTGCGGCAGGTCGCCAGGCGCGATGCCAGAACCATGGTCCCTGACGCGGATGACGAGCTCCGCCCCGGTCAGCTCGGTCGTCACCTCGATCGATGTCCCGGCCGGCGCATGCTGCGCCGCGTTCTCGAGCAGGTGGGCCAACGCGGAGGCCGTCAGGCGGGCGTCGAGCTGCACGGGCACGTCGGGTTCTGTCGTCATCGACACGCCGTGTCCCTTGAGCGTCTGCTCGACCTGGTCACGAGCCGCGGCGACGATCTCGGACGGATGCGCCCAGCGTCGCTCCGTTGCGACCGCGCCCGCATCAATGCGCGCCATTTCCAGCACGTTGTTGAAGAGTCGGGTGAGGCGCTCGACCTCGGACAGAATCAGGTCGCTCTGTTGAGCACGATCCTCGGCCGGCAACCAGGACGCTTTGAGATTTCCGGCAGCAACCCGAATCGCCGTCAGCGGCGTTCGCAGGTCATGACCAAGCGAAGCGAGCAGCGCAGTCTTCAGCTCCTCGCTCTGGCGCGTCAACTCTGCGGTCTTCCGTTCCTCGAGGAACCGCATGCGCTCGACCGAGATCGCCACGACGCCCGCCAGCGCATCGAGTGTGCCGGCCTCAATCGGCCGCCCGGACGCGGCCAGCAGCCCGATCGGTGTGGTACCGACGCGGAGAGGTACGAGGCGGACGGCGCGACCATCCACGTTCAATGAGCGATGACCAGCATACGTGCGTGCGTATGCGTCAAACTCGAGCGACTTGTCCGCTGCGTCGAAGGTCTCGGTCAGCTCCCGGTCCGTGAGGTGTATGGGCCGGACGCCGGCTGCGGATATGGACCAACCGTCCGACCGGGGCAGCGCGATGGCAACGTACTCCAAATCGAAGCGGCGACCGATCGCCCGCACGAGGTGTGAGCCGGCATCCGGACTCGCCGTCATGACGAGCACGTCGCGACTCAGGTCGAACAGGCGCGCCAGTTCGTCGCGACGCCCGATCGCCTCCTGGGTCCGCGCACGTGCCACATGCGACAACCGGCTGGCGATCAGGCTCACCGCGAGAAACACGAAAAGCGCCACCCAATTCTGCGGGTCCGCGATGGTCCAGGTGCCGACTGGTGGCAGAAAGAAGAAGTTGAAGCACAGCATCGATGCGAGCGAGGCGACGACTGCCACGCGAAGGCGCGACGTGGCCGCTGTGACCAGCACGACGAGCAGGAATGTCAGCGCGACAGTCGTGACATTGGCGACATGAAGCCACGCCGTGTAGATGAACGTCGCGGCGGCGAGCACGGTCAAGCTGAGAAGCGCTGCGCGAAGATCTCGCACGGTCGGTGTCCGCTGCGCGGGAGAACGATCGAACCCGGCCCTGCCATCATGACGCAACAGGCTACCCAGGCTCAATTGGGTCCGGACCTGAAAAACAGCAACCTTCAGCGGGCGAAACGGGATACGCTCCTCTGCTGAGAGCATGACGCGCCCGTCGCAAGGCTCGCCCGCGCTCGCCGAAGCGCCCGCTCGCGGCCGCCGACAGTTCTCGCCGGCACAAGTGCTCGTACTCGGTTTTGCGGCGCTCATCGGGTCCGGGACGATTCTACTGAGAATGCCTGTCTCGGCCGTGCGCGAGCCCCTCAGCCTCCTCGACGCTCTGTTAACCGCGACATCCGCGGTCTGCGTCACCGGCCTGATCGTCGTGGACACGCCCAACGATCTCACCGTGTTCGGACAACTGGTCGTCCTGGCACTGATTCAGCTCGGCGGACTCGGATACATGGCGATCACGACGGTTGTGGCCGTGGCGTTGGGGCGACAGCTCAGCCTCCACGAGCGACTGACCTTGCAGGAGGCGCTCAATGTTCAGACGATGGAGGGCCTCGCCCGCTTCGTGCTCACGGTATTGAAGCTGACGCTCGCCTTCGAGCTCACCGGAGCTCTGATCCTGACAGCGCGGTGGGCCGGCGAGTACGGCATCGGGCGAGCGGCGTACTACGGCCTGTTTCACGCGATCTCCGCATTCAACAATGCTGGCTTCGCGCTGTTCTCCGACAGCTTGATGCGGTTCCGCGCAGACTGGACCGTGAACCTCGTGGTCACGCTGCTCGTGATCTGCGGAGGCCTGGGCTTCGTGGTTCTGACGGAAATCGGACGCGTTCGCCGGTATCGACGCTTCTCGACGCACACGCGGCTGGTCATCGCGCTGACGGGGGCATTGATCGTGGCCACGACGGCCCTCATCTGGCTCATCGAACGGAACAACCCTCGAACATTGCAGCCGCTGGGACTCGGCGAAACGCTTCTCGCGGCGTACTTTCAAGCCGTCACGCCCCGGACCGCCGGCTTCAACACGCTGGACATTGGCGCCATGCGGCCCGCAAGCTTATTCTTATTGATTCTGCTGATGTTCATCGGCGCGGCGCCGGGTGGCACAGCCGGGGGAGTGAAGATCAGCACATTGAGCATCACGGTCGCCGTCATCTGGGCAATGGCTCGTGGCAGTGCGGAGCCGACGCTACTTCGGCGTCGTATTCCACCGGCGCTCGTGGCCCGCGCGTTCTCGATAAGCCTGATCGGATTCCTGGCGCTCAACATCGTGGCAGGGCTGCTGCTTGTCACGGAGGGGCGCGAGCTCCTCCCGACGCTGTTCGAGACGACGAGCGCCTTCGGCACCGTAGGACTGTCGATGGGCGAGGCGGGGGCACCAGTGAGTCTCGTCGCGCATTTCACAGGCGTCGGTAAGGTGCTCGTCATCGCGATGATGTTCATGGGCCGAATCGGGCCGCTGACCCTCGCGGTCGCGATTGCACGCCGTCGCGAAGTGGCGCGAGTGCGCCATCCCGAGGGGAAGTTCCTGATCGGGTAGGTGATGGAGGCAACGGGGTGAAGCGAAAGCAGTTCGGGGTGATCGGTCTCGGTCGATTCGGCTCGGCGATGGCATTGACCCTGACGGAGCTCGGTCACGACGTCATTGGTGTCGACGCGGACGAATCCCGGGTGCAGCAGCTCGCCGATGTCATCACACATGTTCTGCAGATTGACGCCACGGACGAGAAAACGCTCCGGGCCGCCGGCATTCAGGAAGTGGACGTAGCCGTCGTCTCCATCGGGGAGAACATCGAATCGAGCCTCCTGGTCGTCATGCAGCTTCGTGAGCTCGGTGTCCAAACGATCGTGGCGAAGGCGGTGACCCCCCTGCACGGGCGCATTCTCGAGAAGCTTGGCGTGTCGCGAGTCATTTTCCCCGAGCGAGAAATGGCAATCCGAGTCGCGCACAGCCTGGTGATGCCGAACGTGATCGATTACATCGAACTCTCGCGCGATTTCAGCATCGTGGAAGTGCCGGCGCCGGATTCCTTCGTCGGGCGCACGTTGAAACAACTTGAGCTCAGGCCGCGCTTTGGTCTCATGCTGATCGCGATCAAACGCCAGTCTGGCGGCTCAGGTGCAGTCGTCACGAACATCGTGCCGGCCGCGGACGAGACGATTCGCCGCGGCGACATCCTGGCGCTATTGGGCAGCAACGAGCGCCTGAATCAACTCGATCAGTTGCTCGCCGGTTAAACCCGTCTCGTCCGACGGACGACGTTCCCGCGAACCGGCCGACGCCCCGCCCGTCAAAGCAGGCGAACGAGGGAAATCGGCATCCGGATGGCGATCGGGGAGACGTGAATGACGATTCAAGTCGCACGCCGTGAGTCCGACCATCGGATCTCCGGCGTCGCCCCCACGCATTCGAGTGCGGCTCACGCCGCCGGCTCGTTCCACGACACGGCCTTGAGGTCCAGCACGGCGACCGCGTACAGCAGCGGCACGAGCCACAACGTGCCTGCCGTTGCGAACGTCAGACCGCCGATTTGAGCCAGGCAGAGCGCTTCCCAGAAGGGGCCGCCGTGCATCGTCAGAGGAATCAGCGCGAACACCGTTGCGGCGACGGTGACGAGCACCGGACGAAGCCGGACGATCCCGGCATCAATCAGCGCGTCCTCGAGCGGCTCGCCACGATCGTGCATCTCCTCGATGAAGTCGAACAGCACGATGACGTGGCTCACGATCACCCCGATCAGGCTCGCGACGCCCATGAAGGCGTTGAACCCGAAGGGCCGGCCTGTGATGGCGAGCGCGACCAGCGCGCCCACGACGCCGAATGGAATCGTCGCGAACACGATGAGCGGCTTGAACGCGTGATTGAACTGAATCACCATCGCCAGGAATATGAGCGCGACCGACGCCGCCATGACGATGGACATCTCGCCAAAGCCCTTGTTCTGCTCTTCCTCCGAGCCGCCGATGACCATCTTGTATCCCGGCGGCAGCGTGCTCGCGAACCGAGCGAGCGCCGGCCTGGCGAGATTCATGACTTCGGACGGCAACGTTCCCGGCACCGGAGCGGTGGCCACAGTGACCGTCCGGAACTGATCCCGCCGGCGTATCTTTTCGGTTTCCGTGGCGTACTCGACGTTTGAGACCTGCCGCAGCATGGCGCGCCCGGGGCCGGACACCGACGTGACAAAGAGGCTCTGCACGTCGGAGATCTGCGCGCGGTCTTCCATCCGCAGGCGCAGGACCACCGGAATTTCTTCGTCACCCTCGCGCAGGGTGGTCAGTGGCGCGCCGTTCATCGTTGAGGCGGACGCGACGGCGACGTCGAGGTTCGAGACGCCGGCGTCGTTGGCGCGCTCCTGATCGACCTTCAGCCTGACCGCAAAGGTGTCCTCGCCCCAATCGTCGCGCACGGCCATTGCGGTTGGAATGGCGCGAAAGATGGCTTTCGCCTGTTCGGCGAGATCTCGCAGCACGGGAATGTCGGTACCGGATATCCGGATGGCCACTGGGATGCCCACAGGCTTGCCAAGTTCCAGCTGTCGCACGTCGATGCGGGCGCCCGCGACGCTGGCGGACAGCTCTCGCTGGAACAACGGAAGAAGACTCGCGGTGTCGTGCTTGTCACGCACCTGGATGAGCACTTGCGCGTAATTGAGCTGCGGCGCCTCGGGCGCAACCGAAAACCAGAAGCGCGGCGATCCGCCTCCGACGAAACTCGACGTGGATGCGAGGATGTCCCGCGGCTTGCCGTCCGGCGCTGGATGCGCAGCGCCGTAGTCGTCGGCCACCTTCTGCACGATCCGCTCGGCCTGCGCCGCCACCTGGTTGGTCGCCGATAGCGGCGCGTCCGCCGGCAGCCACACATCCAGGTAGGATAAATACGACAAGTCCTTGGGGAAGAAATCGGTCTTGATTCGGCTCGACGCGACGAAGCCGATCGCGATGACCGCCACCGATGCGCCGAGTGCGAGCCCGCGGTGCCCGAGGGCCCACCGAACGGCATTGGCGTACCTCCCCGCCGCTCCTTGCCGGCGCAGGGCCGGTTGCGAACCAGCTTCCGACCCGAGGAGGTAGTAGGCCAACAGGGGCACGAACGTCATGGACACGATTCGCGACGCGACGAGCGAGCACGCGAGGACGACCGGGATCGACCAGATGAAGCGCCCAAGGTCTCCACTGAGCAGCAGGAGCGGGGCGTAGGCGGCGATGTTCGTTATTGTGGCGAACAGGATTGCGCGACCGAGCTTGGTCGGGCCCAGCCACGCGGCAATCGCGTGCGGATGTCCGCCGGCAAGCTCGCGCTTGATGGCGTCGTTGGCCACCACCGGGTCGTCAACGAGCAGCCCGAGTGACACGATCAGCGCGCCGATCGAGATCTGCTGCAGATCGACTCCGATGGCCGCCATGAAGCCGGCGGTCATCGCGAGCGTGACCGGGATCGACAGTGCCAGGAGCAGCGCCGACCGCCATTCCCAGAAGCCGACGAGCGCCACAACCACCACGAGGATCACCGCCTCGTACAGGCTCTTCGTGAACACTTCGAGATTTTCCGACACCTGGAGCGCCTGGTCCGAGGTTCGCGCGAAGATCAGATCCGGCGGCAGCCGCGACCGGACGTCCGCAAGCACATCGTCGACCGCTTTACCGAACTCGCGGATCTGCTGGCCCTGTCGCATCTGGATCCCGACGGTAATCGCGCGCGCTCGCCGCCAGTGCCCGGACGCGTCCTTCGACGTGTAATAGTTGAGGAACCTCGCCGGGCTCTCGTAATCCCTGCTGATGTCGACGACGTCCCGCAGGTGCACCGGCAATACCCCAGGGACGCGAGGCGCGAGGATGTCCCCGATTTCGCGCTCGGACGTCAGCTCGCCTGACGGATCGATGGTGATGTTCTTCGCGCCGAGCTCGAGTACGCCACCCGGAAACTGCGTATTGCGCGCCGCGAACAGCATCGGCAGCGCCGAAGGCTGGAGCCCGTACGCCGCGAGTCGCTGTTGCGAGTAGTCGAGATACACGCGCTGCTTCAGCACGCCGGCTCGCTCGACCTTGGCGGCCGCCGGAATCGTCTGGATGCTCTTTTGAATGAGATCGGTGAACCGATCCAGGTCGCGGTACGTGTACTTGTCGCCAGCCACCGTGGCGAGGCGGTCTCGAGCCGTGGCGGGATCTCGCACGACGACTGGCGGCCAGACGTCGGGGTGGAACTCCGACTGGTGGAGGCGCTCGTTGATGAACCGCTGCGCCGACCTGAGCACGGCGTCGTCGTCGACCTGGAACGCGCCGTCGATGGCGATGAACCCGGAACCCATCCCGACGCGGACGCCACGCCCGATGTTCTGCTCTTCGAAGAACTGGGCCAACAGCCGGCCGGGCCGCTCGACGACGGCCGTCGCGAGCGCCAGCGGGTACGACACGACGACGGTCGAGCGACCTCGTTCCCCATCCGGCGCCCCGCCCGGAGCCCGGAGATGGTGCGCTGGACATCGCGCGCTTTCAGATCGAGCTCGGGTCCGGATACGGGGGGGCTCGCGACCGTCAGCAACAACGCGGCGGTCTCGGCGAAGTCCTTGAGGAAAATGATCGGCTGCGTGCCAGTGGGAAGATCCGTGAGCCCGTCCAGCCGCAGTTTGATGTCGTCGAATTCCGCCGAGGTGTCGGAAATCCGCTCGTCGATGTCGAAGGAGATCACCGTGACGCTCGTGCGGACGATCGACTCGAGCTTTGTGACGGTCGAATTCTCGGCTATTTTCTGCTCGATTCTCCGAGTGACCAGCGCCTCGATAGTCTCGGCGGCCACGCCCGGCCACGCGCAGATCGCGACGGCAGTACGGGCGGGAAAGACCGGATCCTTCCGCTTTGGCATCCAGAAGTACGCGAAGACGCCCCAGCAGACGGTTGCGACGAGCAGCACCCAGGCAACCTGCCGGTGCTCGACGAAAAACCGCGCGGTGTTGTGCGTGGTAGCGATGACGCTTTCGTCGCTCTTCCCGTGGCTCATGGGAAGCCTCAGCTGGGAATCACCCGCACGGTCTCGCCGTCGACGACAAGGGTCGCACCACGGACAATGACGCGCTCACCAAGCGACAGACCCTCGGTGACGACAACCACGTGGCCGAGCGCCTCTCCCAGCTTGACAGCCCGAAGGCGGGCCACCTGTCGGTCGTCTTGATTCTCCAGCACGTATACTGCGTACTCCGCTGGTCCGCTGGGCGGCTTGACGATCGCTTCGAGCGGCACGCTCGCGACGGATTCCCCGGGCGCGTCGGCCAGCTGGAGCTGGGCGATGAAGCCGACCTCGATGAGGCCTTTCGGGTTGGGTATCGAGACCTCGATGCCGTAGACGCGACTCACCGGATCGGGTGCGGGAGCGATCGACGTGATCCGGCCCTCGAATTCCTGGTCGTCGAGGGCGTCGAACCGCACCCGTTGGGGTCGTCCGATTTTCAGGCTCTTGACCACGACGTCCGGCACGCCGAAAGAAACCTTCACCGAACTGGTGTCGGCCAGCACGAAAGCCGGCTGGCCCGGCCCGACGAGTGTTCCCTGCTCGATGCTGCGCTTGAGAACGATCCCGTCGATCGGCGACCGCAGGACGACATCGTCCAACAGGATCTGAGCCTGGTTGAGCGCGGCGCGCACCCCCTCGACCTTGGCCGCCGCCGCATCGACGCGCGCTCTGGCGCCGTCGAGCTCAGGCTTGGTCAGGCTCTTGCGCTCGTAGAGCCGCGAGGCGCGCTCGAAATCGAGCCGCGCAGACTCGTGCATGGCCGTGGCTTCGGCGAGCCCGGAACGGGCCTCCGCCACGCGCTGCTGATAGTCGGAGGGGCGGACTCGCGCCAGGGCGGAGCCTTTCACAACGCGATCGCCCTCCTGGACGCTGCGCGGACGGCCGCGGTCGTCTCTGACGCTCAGGAGATGGTCCACATAGCCGCCAACCTTGAACGCCACCGCGACCTCAATCGCCGGTTTTGCGGTCGCCGAGTACCGGACCGCGGTGCCGGTCGTAAAGGCCTCGACGCGGCTGACGGTGACGGGGGTCAACGGCTTGTCGTAGACCTGCGGCGTCGAGCAGGCCGCGAACGCACATGCCGCGAGGGCCGGCGCGGCGAGAAGACGGGGGGCGGTCATGGCTCCGCCGCCGCTGCTCGTTCGAAATCGGCGCGTGCTTCCCAGTACGCGATCAGCGCAGCCTGGTACTTGTGATCGGCGTCCGCGAGCGCGACCTGCGCCTGCAGCAGGTCCTTGGTCAGGATGGCGCCTTCGGCGTGGCGGTCGAGCATCAGCGCAGACGCTCGCCCGCGGCGCGCTCCCCTAGCTCGGTGACCGTGATGAGCGATCGGGCCTCGAGCAGCGCGCGGAACTTCGCGTTGAGGTCGACGGCAATCGTCGCCTCGAGCTCTCGGACTGCCGTTTCCGCCTGTTCGACCGCGAGCTGCTTCACGATCAGTTCCTTCGACTTGCGCCCCCAGCTGAACGGCTCCCAGTTCACCTGCAGCAACACCGCCGCATTGTGGCCGGGCAGGAGTGGCATGTTGATCGTCCCCACGTAGGCGAAAAGCGCGTTGACGTGCGGCATCCGGTCGGCCTTCTTCAGCTTCAGGTCGGTTCGCGCGAGGTCGACGGTGAGACGTGCGTGGCGAACATCGGGCCGTTCGTCGATGGCGCGCGTGCGAGCGGCGGCGAGGTCGGCCTGGGCCGGGACGGTGGCCGGCACCGCCTCGAGGTCGAAGGGCGTGTCGATCGCGCGAGCCAGGGCGGCGTTCAGTCGCTCTCGCCCCGTGATTAACGCGTTCTCCAGCACCATCACGTCATGTTCCTGCTGTGCCCGCCGGACTTCCACGTCCAGGCGATCGGATTCGAGCGCGGCGCGTTCGTCGACCAGACTCGTGACGACCCGCTCGAGCTCGCGGAACAACTCGACCGCTTCGCGAGCGGGCTTGAGCCCGCTTTCCGCCCGCAGGCACCCGTAGTACGCACGCTTGATTTCGTTGACCATCGTCTGCCGGGCATCCCGCAGCCGTTCGGACGCCAGGTCGCGCGACAGCGCGGACGCCTTCACGCCGAGACCGATGTCGTAGAGCTGTGAAAGCGGTTGCGCAGCGGTGCCGCTGGCAAACGAGAAATTGTGCGGGAGGCCCAGGCGGCCGAGCGGCCCGAACCGAAGGTCGAGATCGGTGAAGACCAAGGGATCGACAAAGCTGACGTTGAACGTCGGCAGGCGCCTGGTTTTGGCCGCTTGCACCTGCTGCGCGGCCTTCTCCACCTCGGCGGCCGCCACCTTCACGTTTCGGTTGTTCTGCAGCGCGATCCGGACCGCCGCGTCAAGCGTAAGCACTGTGCCTGACTCGCCGGCCTGCGCCGCTTCCGCGATGCGGGCGACCAGCATACCGGACACGAATACCAGCCAGACGAGGGCTCGAACACGGGGAGGAGGGATCATCCGCGAGAGGCTCACTCCGGCTGGCCGCTGAATCCTCGATGGCAAAAGTCGGGCAGCGCCTTGACGTCCGTCCAGTCGGCCACCATTCGCCAGACGAGCAGCGAAGTGATCAGCATTTGGCGGTGCTGCAGGAAATGCCGCAGGAGCATGTGCTTCTCCAGCTGCGTCTTGGAGATGCCCAGCCGACGCTCTGCCAGCCCGCCGCTCACCAGGTTGGCGGTGGAAATGTACAAGGAAATCGGGTCGACGTTCGACAGGCGCAACGGCAGCTGTTTCGCAATGGCCTTGAAGGGGGCCATCACCGTCGACGCCAGATTGAGTGTCATCAGATCGGCGACCCTGAACCCCCAGTCGATCGGATCCACGTCGATGCTCAATATCTTGTCCGGACGATTGACGACGAACACGGCCTTGGCGCGAATCTCGCCGTTCCGCAACACCTGAAACGCGAACGACTGGAACCCGGCACCGAAGCGCCCCGGGCCGTAGGCAAAGATGCTGGGATCCGGGCTGTACGGCAGAAGGCCGTATCCGAAGCCGTACTCGCCCAGGACGTCGGCTGACGGATTGTGACGGTCGACGATCAGATCGGGTGTCACCAGCAGGTACGTGATTTCCTTGAGCGGGAGTTCCATCTTCAGGAAGTCCGCCCCAAACGGCGACATGGCGATATAGAAGTCGAAGAGATTGACCCGCATCGCAACCCAGTCGTAGACCGAGCCGAGGCTCCGCAGGTCCACGATCGCTCCCCGCTCATGCGGACCGAATTTGCCGACCTGTCCCGTCTCGCGCAACTTGTACATCAGCTGCTCGTAGCCGAACCCGACGCGGCCGTCCTCCGACTCCGGAATCCAGCTCAGCGGCCTCATGAACCAAGGGAGTGTGGGCTGAGAGGGCGCCGCGGCCCCTGGCCGCTCATAGTGGCTCACCCGCATGAAGAACCCGAGCACGAATTCGCGCACCTGATCGCGCACGTCCTCGGGGCTGGTCTTCTTCGGCCGGTCGTAGAACATCTGCTGCACGAGGCCCATGACCGGCAGGGCCTGGTTGTCGATCGTCGCGGTATCGAAGAAGCCGTAAGCGCGCTCTCTCGGTTGGATCTCGCGCACGATGTCGAGGCGCTCGGCGAATTCGCCGGCCGCCTCCCGCTCGTTCCACCAGTTCCTCACCAGCGTGGACTCGCGCCGCGTGCGATCGACGCCCGCGAGCATCTTGAGGTCCTCCCAGTTGAGACTGAGATCGCTCGGCGGTTCAGGCGCGCCCTGGCTCGAAATCTCGAGGTGGCCATTGCCACCCGGCATCGAACCCGGGAGGTCGGGCGCGGCCGACGTCGCGACGAAGGACTCGGAACCAGAGTAGGGAGACTTCACGTCCGGCTCTCCAGGGCTGACGGCTTCCGCTAGCCAAAGGGGATGGAGCAGCGCTCCGGCTCAGCGGTTTGGGAACTCTGATGTGCACCCCTTCTTCCTGTCAACTGTTTTCCGATATACAGTCCTCACCGCTCAGCTGTCACAAGCTCAACCGTTCGATCGGGCGCGAGGAGACGCATGAACCCCATCGCTTTCCGAATGGCTCATCTAGTGATTCCGCCCATTGCCAGTGTGATCTGCGCGCCCGCCGGCTACGCCCGTATCGGCAGCATCGAGAGCGACAACAAGATCAGCACCATCGAAACGGTCGAGTTTACCAATCTCTTTCTCGGCAAGGACGCCAGCATTCCAGAGTTAATCGACAAGATTAGGCGCCACGAACCTTTCCGCGCGTTGTGGCTGGCGGAAGGATTGGGACAGGTGCTGGGCAACCGCGGGTTGGCCCGCGACGGGAACCCGCGCGATTTGCTCAGCCAGGGCGAGGGCGCTCAGGTGCCGGACACGATGCAACTCATGGTGCACGCCGGCTTGTGCCTCTCCTTTGCGCGCTATCACTTCGACAAGATTGGCAAGAATCCCACACCCGCCCAAATCCGCGAGGCCACCTGCCGCATCGGCGAGGCAGCCCGGCTGAACCTGCTGCCCGGCTATGCGGGCATCGGGTATGAGGCTTGGGGCATGGTGACGCAGTTCTACCACCGGCCGCTGTTCGCGACCGTCGTCCGGACGCTGGAGGAAATCGACCCTGAGCACGCGCCCTATCTCTGGCATGGCGCCGGGCGAGCCTGCTACTTCATCAACTTCATGCCGCGATGGAACGAGCCCTGGCCCGCGTTCGCGCTGATTAATCAGATGGTGATCAGCGGCGTCAGTCGCTCCAACCTGCTTGCAGGCCTTGCCGCCGGCATGATGATCGTCAACATGAAGACGCCCGTAATTCTGGAAGCGATCATCAAGGAGCGGATCTCGCGGTTGTATCCGGGCGACGTGGCGGCCTTCGCGCAGGGCGTGGCCTGCTCCATGGTCATGCGGCAGGACACCTCGCCCAACGAAGAGCACGCGGTGAACTTTGTTCGCCACGTTCCGGCCGCGGACGTAGCCCCGCTGTGGGAGAAGGTCGTGGTCGGCCCGGCGCGCCTGGCGCTCGAGAGACTGCATCCAAAACTGAAGGCCGAACGCCGCCTCGATCAGATCTGCTGCTATCGTCCGATCGACGAGTTGCTAGCAGGCTGAGACCGGCGCGGCTTCGACGCGGTCGGCGATGGCTCCAAGGCCGCAGCTGCGGAGCGCGTCCAGAAGGATCGCGTTGACCTCCGCCTCGGGCCGCGGGCCGCTGCCGACCAGGGCGTCCACCTCCCACCTTTCGAGCGGGTAGCGAGGCTGCGCGGTTGTGCGCGCCGCCACCGCGGGCCCGAACTTCCTCGCGGTCTCCCGCTCGCCCACCTCTCGGGCGCGGGCCTCGTCCCGGTAGAGCCACAGGAAGGTGCGCAGGGCGCACGCCTCGGCATTGGTCGATTGCGCGACGTGCACAGCGTGCCGGTCGAAGATGGACGGCACGACCGTGTGGGTGTCGAGCAGCGCACCCGACGCCGAGCGGCGGATCGCCTTCTCGGCGAGGGTGCCGTCGTACGGCAGCACGAGCGACACGTAGTGCTCGAACTCGATGATCGAGGCGGGCGCCATCGCCTGGACATCGAGCAGGGCGGCGTCCTTTTGATCGTCCGGAAGCGCGCTTGCCATGACGGCCAGCTCGCACAGCGTCACGCGCTGCGCGTGGGGCGCGTCGAACAGGCCGCGCGTGAAGAAGCGCCTCACGTCCCGCAGCATGTACCATGTGAATGGGAAGAAGAGCGCCACGTACCGGTGCACGCGCGCGCGATCGCGCCAGTACGCCCGCGCGCCGTCCGCGAAGCCGCGCATGCGAATCACCTCGACAACCTCCGACGGGTAGGTCTCGAGGATGTCGGCGGTGCACTGCACCATGTCGCGGCTGAACGGCATGCCGGAACGCGGCCCCATCTCGCCGTTGCGCTCTTTCTCGTGGATGTAGTTCGCGTAGCCCCGCATACGGTACATTCCCTCGGCGAGCCAGTCGGGATCGCCCAGCAGCAGCGCGGCGCAGCCGCCGAGGATGCCCTGGTTGTTCAGCATCACGGCGGGGGTCGCGGACACGACCATCACGAAGAAGCCGAGGTGCGTGCGAGCGACGGAAAGGTCCGCCACAGCCACCGGAAGCACGCCCGGCGCGCTGCGGCGCTGGATCATCCGGGAGAGCAGGCGGCCTACCGCGATGGCCCAGCGCTCTGTCGGCTGGGTGGTGAACGACGCGGCACCGAGGGCGATAACGGCGAACACCGGCGCGCACAGCAGCCGCGCCGTGCCGCCGAGCACGGTGCTCGAGAGCAACTGGCGTGGCGGCACCGCGCCCTGGCCGCCCGTCACGGCCGCCCACGCGGACGCGATTAGCGTCGCGGCGGCCGACCGATCGTCGCGGGCGCGCGCATCCACGCGGCGCATCCAGTCCACGACGGCCGCCGCGGGGCTGACCCCCATCCGCCGCAGCAGCGTCGCTGCCACGCCGAGCCCCCAGGCGATGCCGCCGACCAGTGCGTGGGCCGCCGCAAAGCCGGCGTTGACGAGGATGACGGCGGCGGCCAGCGGCACAAGGCCGGCAATGCGGAGTGCAGTCCGGGACGTGGCGTTGGACATGGGGTCCGGCGCCGAGCTTAGCACCAGTTCCCGCGCGCAGGCCGGGGGCGGTTGCGACTGAATCGCTCCGCCATTAAGATTGCGGCGCGTGGTTGACCTGCCGGGGCTGCTTTTCGTCGGCGCCGCCTGCTTCCTGCTTGGTCTGGTCCTCGTAGACGTATTCTGGGACATCCGCGCGGTCGGTCCCGAGCCGTACACCGAGGAAACGGCCGACGCGATCACGGCCTTCTACACGAACAACATCGTCGGCACTCGCCGGCGCGCGCCCTACCTGATCGCGCTGATGCCAGCGGCGTTTCTCATGATCGTCGGGGCCCTCGGCTACAAGTGCGTTCACGGTATCGCTGCTGGGGACTACCACGCGGTGGTGGCGTCTGCCGCGAGCATGGTTATCCTCTTCCCGCTTATCGGGCTCGCGGCCGCGAGCACGTTCCCGACCATCGGGGCCCTGATCACGCAGGGCCGGGCACTGCCGCTCGACGCGCGCCATCGCATGCACCGCCGGCTTTTCATGCAGCATGTGCTCTACCTCGTTCTCACCGCGGCGGCGATCGTCGCCCACGTCGCCCTCTCGACGTAGGTGAGTCAGTTTGCGTAGGCATCAGGACGGCGATTCTTCCAGGCAATACATCGCCAGCTTTTCGTACGTGGCAACGGCAGCCAGGAGTTCGTCTACGAGGATGTGTTCCCTTTCTGTGTGCGCGAGCAGGATTGATCCTGGTCCGAAGAGGAGGGGCTTCCCCCACCGATCGAGAAACGGAATGTCGGTTGTGAAAGGGAAGACATCTGCCGGCATACCTGGAACCGTCATCAGGCGCACCACCGGCAGTTGCAGCGTCCGCTCGATTCGGACGAGCGGCGTGAGCGCGGCCAGCGTTCCCATCACCGTCTCCGCTGGGCCGACGGTCCTGAACAGCACCTCCGCTGATGCCGAGGGGGCGACGACGTTCGGAGCGACCCCTCCCTCGATCAGGCCGACGTTGTAGAAGGTGTCGCCGAGATCCGGATCTGAAGGCAAGTGGATTGTGCGCAGCAGAATCAGCGCGTCGAGCAGTCTCTCGATCGCCGAGTCCCCTTCGCCGGGTGTCGCGGAATGGGCCGCTCGACCTGTCGCGTGCAGGCGCACGCGGAGAACGCCGCGGGTTGCCGACCCCAGCCGGCCATCGGTCGGTTCTCCGTTGATCAGAAACCTGGAACCGGGTGCGTAGTCATTTGCGGCGATGGCGCCGTCGCTGCCGCGTTCCTCGCCTGCCACAAACAACAGTCCCACTCGGCGTTCGCCGCGGGCCTTCAACCGCAGCACGGCAGCGACCTCGGCCGCGAGAATGCCTTTCGCGTCACAGGCGCCGCGACCATAGAGCCGGCCGTCGGGCAGACTGCTCGGAAAGTACGGCGGAACGCAGTCGTAGTGTGTGGACAGCACGACGTGCGGCGGGCCGAGGTGCGCGAAGACGTTGTGCCTGCCGTCCCCAAGCGGCTGTTCGACGACGGTGAAGCCCATTTCGCGGAGCCGAGTTGCCAGCCACGCGCCTGCTTCCGGCTCCTTGCCGGTGGTGGAGTCAATGTCGATCAGGGCCCGGGCGAAACCAACGACGTCTAACGGATCCACTGTTCGAGAGCCGACCGCGCGTCGGTGCGCTCGTCGCGGTACTTCACGATAATCGGCGTGGCCACTGAAAGGCCCCAGTCGCATCCCGCGCCGGTCTCGACCGGCCTCGCACCAGGTACCACGACGGCGCCTTCCGGCACGATCAGAGGAGCGCCCGGCGCGGACTTGATGATTGTCGCGTTGGGGATGTCGTAGAGAGGGGTCGACGCGGTGATGATGGTCCCCGCCGCAAGCACCGCTCTCCGCTTGATGACGGTCCCCTCGTACACCCCGCAGTTTCCGCCAACGAGCACCTCGTCCTCCACGATCACCGGCAAGGCGCCGACCGGCTCGAGGACTCCACCGATCTGTGCCGCGGCGCTCACGTGGACACGTCTGCCGATTTGCGCGCAGGATCCAACCAGCGCATGTGAGTCGATCAGCGTGTTCTCGGCGACATAGGCGCCGATGTTGACGTACATCGGCGGCATGCAGATCACTCCGGGACCCAGATACGCGCCGTCGCGAACGCTGGAGCCGCCGGGGACGAGCCGAACACCGGATGCGCGATGCCAGGGTCTGAGCGGCAGGGTGTCCTTGTCGGCGAACGGCCAGCGGCCGTTATCGGCGGACATATCCACGATAGAGCCGAAGCGAAACCCGAGCAGGATCCCTTGCTTGACCCAGGCGTTCACCCGCCATCCGCCTGGCTGCGTGTCGTCCGGTTCGGCGGCCCGTGCCTCGCCAGCCGAAAGCGCCGCGCGAAGCGCGGCAAACGCGCGCCGCGCCTCTTCGCGATCGGCGCCGGCGCCGGCCCTGGCGAGTTGCTGAATCTCTTCGGCGAGTGAACGGCTCACGCGAACCTTCGTACGGGTTCCGTGACCGTCACCGCCTGGAGTGCCGCGGCGATTCGCTCTCGAGAAGACGACCGTGGTGGCACCATGGGCAACCGGTATACCTCGTCGAGGAGGCCCATCATCGCCATCGCGGACTTGACAGGAATCGGATTCGACTCGACGAAGTTTGCCGTCATGAGCGGCATCAGGTGGGCGTGGATCTGCCTTGCGGCAACGAAGTCATTCTGCTCCGCCAGTTCGACCATGTGGGCCATCTCCGCCGGAAACTGGTTGGACGCCACTGAAATCACGCCGCGCCCGCCAACTGCCATCAGCGGAAGAGTGAGCGCGTCGTCTCCCGAGAGCACGACGAACTCGCGCGGGACAGCCGCGCAGATCTCGCACATCTGGGCGACGTTCCCGGACGCTTCCTTGACGCCCACGATCTCGGGAATGCCGCTGAGGCGGCGCATCGTGGCGACGTCAACGTTGCAGCCGGTCCGGCCCGGCACGTTATAGACGACGATGGGCGCGTCGATCGCGGCCGCAATCGCCGCGTAATGTTGGTACAGGCCTTCGGCGGTCGGCTTGTTGTAGTACGGCGTCACGGAAAGGATTCCATCCGCGCCGGCTGCCAGCATGTGCCGCGCCGAGTGGATCACTTCTCTCGTGTCGTATCCGCCCGCGCCCGCAAGAACCGGAACGCGGCCGCGAGCTTCGTCGACGACGATTTCCACCACCCGCAGCCGCTCGTCGTCGGTCAGCGTGGGGCTCTCGCCGGTCGTGCCGCACGGAACCAGGAAATGAATGCCCGCGTCGATCTGCCGTCGCGCGAGCCTGCGAACCGCCGCTTCATCGAGCGCGCCGTCGCTGGTGAACGGGGTCACCAGCGCCGTGCCACATCCTGTCCAGGGCTGACGCATGTGCTTTCTCCTTGCGGCGCTGCCAGGGCCGCGCTGTGCTCCACCAATCGATCCACGTGTATTCCGAGCACGTCCCGCATCGTGAACCAGCCGCGACGGCCGATCACCCATCGGGCGGCCTCGAGCGCGCCGCGCGCAAACCCCGTGCGATCGCGGGCGGCATGCGTCAGGGTGATCGTCTCGCCGGCCGCATCGAACCCCACGGTGTGCGTGCCCGGGATGCACCCGGCGCGCGTGGACGCGACGTCAACAGGCGTCGCGACTCCTCCCTCGCGAAGGGCGGCTAACAGCGCCAGCGCTGTCCCGGAGGGCGCGTCGCGTTTGGCGGCGTGATGCAGCTCGTGGATCCAGGCGCCGAACGAGCGGCGTGACCGCATCAGCGCGCCTGCGCGCTCCACAAGGGCGACAAACAGGTTGACCCCCAGCGCGAAGTTCGGCGCGGCCACGGCGCCCACCTGGTGGTCTGCCACTGTCTGCCGGATGGCCGGCTCGTTGGCGTTCCACCCGGTCGTACCGATCACGAGGTTGATCCCTTTGGCGGCCAGCCGCGGCGCATTGACGCCAACCGCGTCGGCCGTGGAGAAGTCAATCGCGACGTCGGCCTCAGGCCACGCGTCCGGCCAGCCGCTCGATCGCCTGTCCACGATGCCGGCAACGACCATCCCGTGTTCCGCGCACAGCGATTCGACGAGCCGCCCCATGCGGCCGTATCCGACGATCAGGACCCGCGGCGCTGCGTCGTGTGGCGTGGCGAGGTTGCGATCGATCATCAGTCATCCCCCCAGCAGCTCCTAGGCGCGCATCAGCTCGGCATTGAGCACTCCCGCTCCTGCGGCGCCTCGGATGTTGTGGCCCAGAGCACTACACTTGATCCCGAGCAGCGGGCAGGGGCGGATCCGCTCCACGGTGACATCGAGCCCGCATTCGCGGCGGCAGGTCGCATCGTCGTCATGGCGTTTCCGGCAAAAAAAAACCCGCCGGCCTCTTTTGGCCGGCGGGTTGTGAATGTCGTGCTGACGTAGGGCTTAGATCACGGACATATCCACACCACCGACCTTGTGAGTCGCTTATCCCGCTTTCGAGATGCGGCGAGGACCATTGCCCGAGCGATCATTGGAGAAGGACTATACGACCAGCGCTTCCGCCGTGTCAACGCAAAAGCGGCAGTCGATGAACTGCGTCGAGGAGCGTCGGGTTGAGGCCCAACGCCCAGCGGACTTGTCTCATAGGGCGTCGCGCGGAGGATGCGGCCCCAGCATGAGAGCGCCCAACATCCCGGCGGCCGCTCAGGCAATGTGGATCGGTGCGCTCCCGCGCGAAACGCCTCGAGAACGAGCCTCATCGTTGCACTCCGCGCAGAGAGGGGCTCGGCGCGAGCGCAGCAGGTTCAACTTGAACGGGCGATTGTTCCGCCGTGGGACGGGGCTGCCCGGTTACGGACAGCCGGGCGCAGGCGACGCGGACGATGGCGACGTGTAAGTGCCAACGGTGTTTCAGTTAAGGAGTCCGCCCTGGATGGCAGGCGATTGGCTTCAGACGCGCGCTACGGTCGGTCCCATCGAAGCACCTTGCGCGGAGTTGCCATGAGCGACATCAGGTATGCCATCCGATCCTTTCTGAGAACACCGGGGTTCACGACCGTCGCCGTCCTCACGCTCGCTCTCGGCATCGGCGCCACGACCGCCATCTTCAGCGTCGTCAATGCGGTGCTGCTCGAGCCGCTACCCTACCCGGAAGCAGATCGGCTGGTCGTGGCAAGGATGTCTCTTCCTGATTACCGGGACGTCCAGCGTTCCGCGCGATCGTTCGAGAGGACGGCGGTCTGGGCCTCGAACCTGTACAACCTTCGAACCGACGGTGACACGCAGCAGATCCTCGGTGGGGTCGTGTCGCGCGAGCTGCTGCCGCTGCTCGGCGTCACTTCCGTTCTCGGACGCACGTTCACGGCAGACGATGAACGAGAGCGGACGGTGGTCATCGGATACGGGTTGTGGCAATCGCGCTTCGGAGCGGATCCGTCAGTCCTCGGCCGCGGCCTCGAACTGAGCGGCAACTCGTACACGATCATTGGGGTGGCGCCTGCCTGGTTCCGTTTCCCCAGCGCGGAATTCCAGCTCTGGACCGCGATGGGCAGCATCGAGACGGCCGCGGCTGCGCAGGTGAAGAACCGGGCGCTGCGCATTTTCAGGGTGGTGGGACGATTGAACCCGTGGGTCACGATCGCGCAGGCGCAGGGGGAGATGGACACCATCGGCGAGCAGCTCGCGAAAACGTATCCGACGACCAACGCGAACGTGACGATCACCCTCGAGCCGCTGTACGAACAGCTGGTAGGCGAGGCGCGGCCGGCACTCATGATCCTGCTGGCGACGGTTGGATTGTTGCTGCTCATCGCGTGCGCCAACGTCGCGAACCTGATGCTTGCGCGCACGACGTCACGCGAGCGCGAAATGGCCATCCGCTCCGCCCTTGGCGCGGGCCGGCGGCGGATCCTGAGGCAGCTCGCGACGGAGAGCCTGGTGCTCGCAGCGGCCGGCGGCGGCATCGGTCTCCTGGTCGCGATGTGGGGGGTCGATGCGCTGCCCGCCGCGCTCGAGGCGCGCGTGCCGCGCGCGGACTCGATCGAGGTGGACGTGACCGTCCTCGCGTTCGCGATCGGGGCGACGCTCCTCACCGGCATCTTCTTCGGTCTCGCTCCCGCGTGGCAGGGCTCCACGGGCTCCGCATCGCTCAAGGAAGGAGGCCGCGGCGTCGCGGGGACGTCACGCGGCCGTCGCGTCCGCCGCGTGATCGCCGTCGCCGAAATCGCACTCGCCGTTGTCGTCCTCGTCGGCGCGGGCTTGCTCGTCCGCAGCTTCGTCATGCTCACGACGCGCGACCCCGGATTCGTGCCCGAAAATCTCTACTCGTTCACGGTGCAGCTGGTGAGCCATCCCGACCAGGCGTCCCGCGCGCAGGCCGCCGCGGCGCTCATGGATCGGATGTCGCAACTGCGCGGGGTGGAAATGGCCGGGGCCGCCACCGGGCTCGCCGCCGTCACGCCGCAGCGCGGGACGCGCATCGAGATCGAAGGTCGCACGCTGTCGCCCGACGAGGCGGGAGTGCTGTTCATCGCCACGACGCCCGGCTACTTCAGGACGATGCGCACGCCCGTGTTCCGCGGGAGGGAGATCGAGGCCATCGACCGGCCCGGCGCGCAGCCGGTTGCGGTGATCAACCGCAGAATGGCAACCGTGCTCTTCGGCACGGACGATGCGATCGGCAGGCGGCTCAGAATCATCAATCCGGAATACGCGGCAGACTGGCGCACGATCGTCGGTGTCGTCGGCGACGTGACGTATCGGGGGCTGGACGCGGAGGTGCCGCCGACGCTCTACACGCCGTATGCACAGACGCCGTTCCTCTGGCTCTACGTCATGCTGCGAACGAACGGTGCCGCTCCGGATCTTGCGAGCGCCGTTCGATACGCCGTGCCGGCGGTGGATCCGCGCCTGAACGCCTCGAACGTCAGGTCGATGACCGAGACGATCGCCGGCACC
>DATHTE010000047.1:0-37801 GCA_035463475.1 Vicinamibacterales bacterium | reverse complement strand
TCATCACGATCTCCGGTTCCTCTGTCAGCACCCCGATCCGGGCGAGCGGGAGTCCCCGTGTCAGGCGCCTGACCGCCTCCAGCGCGCGGCGCCGCCTCGGCGGGACCGCGAACAGCAGTTCGTAATCGTCTCCGCCGGCGGCAGCCGCTTCGGCCGGATCCTGCCCGCGATCGCGGAACAGGCCGGCGGCCCGCTCCGGCACGGGCAGGAGGTCGGCCCCGACCCTCGCTCCGGTACCGGACGCCGCTGCGATTCCGCGGACCGCATCCGCCAGCCCGTCGCTCAAATCCATACAGGCGCTCGCCACCCGGTTTCTCCCGAGCAGCAGGCCGAGCCGGACCCGCGGCTCCGGTCGCCGGTATCGCCTCACGCAGGCGGCAAGTCCTTCATCTTGCGGCGTTTCGAGCGATGGATGTTCGCGCAGATACAGGAGGCCTGCCAGCGCGGCGCCGACCGTGCCAGAGACGTAGAGGTCGTCGCCCGGGCGCCCGCCGCTCCGCGCCAGGATCCGGCGCGGTCTCACGAACCCAGTCAGCGTCACGGAGATCATCGACGGGCCCGGCGAAGCGGTGACGTTTCCACCGACGACCGCCAGGCCGTGCTCGTGCGCAAGGCTCGCGAATGAGTCGATGAAGGGGTCAGCGTCGGCATCGGTCCAGCCCGGTCGAACGGAGAGGGACAGGAGCGCCGCCCTGGGCTGCGCGCCCATGGCCGCCAGATCGCTGAGATTGACCGCGAGGCTCTTGTGACCGACGTCGGCCGCCGAACAGAAGCGCGGGTCCCAATGGACGCCCTCGACCAGGGTGTCGGTCGTCAGCACCTCCAGCGCGTTCCGCTCGGGCGCCACAACCGCCGCATCGTCGCCAATTCCGATGTGAACCCAGTCGGGCGGCGCCCCCACGCGCTCGCGGATGCGCGCGATGAGCGCGCGCTCGCTAACGGGCATATTCGACGGCGCGGGTCTCCCGGATGACGGTCACCTTGATCTGCCCGGGGTATTCGAGCTCGTTCTCGATCCGCCGGGCGATGTCCTTGGACAGCCAGACCGTCTCCTCGTCCGAGATCTTCTCGCTCTCGACGACGATGCGGATCTCGCGGCCGGCTTGGAGCGCGAACGCCTTCGTCACCCCCGGGAATGAGTCGGCGATGCCTTCCAGCTTCTCGAGCCGCTTCACGTAGGACTCCAGGATGTCGCGCCGGGCGCCCGGGCGGGCGGCTGAAATGGCGTCGGCGGCCTGGACGATCATCGCCTCGAGCGAGGGCCAGTCGATGTCCATATGGTGCGCGGCGACCGCCATGACTACCGGTTCCGACTCGCCGTGCTTGCGCAGGAAATCGATCCCGAGCTCCAGGTGCGTGCCCTGGACGTCGCGGTCGATTGCCTTGCCGATGTCGTGGAGGAACGCGGCGCGGACGCAGGTCTGGGCGCTCAGCCCCATCTCCTTGGCCATGATGCCGGCGAGGTAGGCCACTTCTTTCGAGTGGCTGAGCACGTTCTGGCCGTACGAGGTGCGGAACTTGAGGCGCCCCATGAGCCGCAGCGCGTCGGAATGCACGTCGTAAAGTCCGAGCTCGAACGCGGCTGCCTCTCCCTCCTTGAGGACGGCGGCATCCATCTCGGTCTTCACTTTCTCGACGACTTCCTCGATTCGTGCCGGGTGGATCCTGCCGTCGGCGATCAGGCGCTCGATCGCCTGCCGCGCGATCTCGCGGCGGAACGGGTCGAAACTGGAGAGGATGATCGCGCCGGGCGTGTCGTCCACGATCAGCTCGACGCCGGTGGCCTGCTCGAGCGCGCGGATGTTGCGCCCTTCCCGGCCGATGATGCGCCCCTTGAGGTCGTCGCTCGGCAAATCAACGACCGAGACGGTGGTCTCGATCGCGTGTTCGGCGGCGCTCCGCTGGATGGCGTCCGCGATGATCTGCCGGGCGCGTTCCGTGGCGGTGCTGCGCGCCTCGGCCTCGAGGCGCTTGACCAGATTTGCCGCGTCGCGCCTGGCCTCGGCTTCGATCTGCCGCACCACCAGCTCCTTGGCCTCGTCGTGCGTCAGGCCCGCGACACGGTGCAGCTCGCGCAGCCGCTCGGCGGCGAGCTGCTCGGCGCGCTGCATGGCGGCCTCGGCCGCCGTCTCGCGGGCGACGGTTGCGCGCTCGCGGCCGCGCAAGTCCTGCTCCTGCTTGTCGGTGGCGGCGAGCCGTTCGGCGAGCGCGCGCGTCTTGTCGGCGAGCGTCTGCTCGAGCGTGCCGATCTCCTGGAGGCGCTCCCGCGCCTGGCGTTCGGCCTCGGCGATCGTGCTGTGCGCGTGTTCCTTCGCTTCGAGCAGAAGTTCTTTCCTGGTCGCCTCGGCTTCACGCGCGGATTCGGCGAGAAGGCGTTCGGCTTCCGCCTTGGCCCGCCCGGTGGTTTCCGCGGCAATGCGGCGCCGGCTGAAAAGCCAGTACGCGAACACCGCGCCCGCCGCGGCGGCGGTAATCACTCCATTGATGAGGTACGCGATCGGAAAACTGCCCATGCGTGCTCCTGACGGGCCACGCAAGCGCGGCTACTGGGGGGAAGACAATATGAAAGGCCCCGCTTTGCCGTGTGGTGAGGTCGCATGAACCTGCAAAAGCAGGTGGAACCGCTATGTCAGCCGCGCTTCAGGCTTCCTCGCACCGAGGCATGCACACCGCGCAGCATCGCGATTCTCTTGTGTATGGAACATCGGCTCAAGCGAGCCTCTGAACCATCACGGGCAAAGCAGGGATCTCAAAGTTCCAGTTGGATCTTACGATGCGGCGGGGCAGGATTCAAGCCGCGTCGGGGGGAACCGCGGCGGCGCTGAGAATCTGGTCCACGAGGTGTTCCAGTTCCTCGGTCTTCCGGCGCCAGTGGACGCTGACGGTGCCCTCCGACGCGCGCGCCCGAAAGAGCTCGTCGGCGACGTTCAGCGCCGCAAGTACCACAATCTTCAGGGTATCCCCGGTTTTGGTCTCGCGCGCCGCCGCGCGGATCTTCTCGTCGAGATACGCGGCGAGCTCCGCCACGTAGGCGGGATCCAGCGTGCTCCGGATCGGATACCGCTGGCCGCAAATGTCCACGTTCACCACGCGGGAGGTTTCACTGGTCATCGCTGGGCGGCCGCGCGGACGTCACGCGGTTCCTTCCGGCGACCCGCTGCCGTTCAACGCCCGGCGGCCGCAGGAAGAGGTGCATGCCTACAGGTTGAGCGCCTCGATCTGCTGCAGCATCTCGCTGACGCGCGTGCGGACGAGATCGCGTTCCTCGCGCAGCATCGTGACCTCGGCGCCGAACCCTTCGGCCTCCGAGAGGCGGGCGCGGAGCCCCTCGACCTCGCGCGCAAGCCGCGCGTTCTCGTCGGCGGAGCGCGCCTGTTCCGCCTTCAGGCGCTCGACGACGGCGATGAGGAGGCGTATTTTCTCCTCGAGCCTGTCGATCGCTTCCAGTTCCGTGGCGCGCGGCGCCGCGGTTGCCCCTTTCGCCATTCGAAATCCTCCGGACGAAATATGTCAGCGGCGCACGGCGCCGTGTGCCTTCTCGAGCGCGTGAACGATCGCCGTCATCGCGCCGTCAACCTCCGCGTCCGTGAGCGTACGGTCCGGCGCGCGAAACGTCAGATGCAGCGAGAGACTCACACGTCCCTCGGGAATCCCCTTGCCCTGGTATCGATCGAACTCAGCGACGTCGATCAGCGTGCCCGGCGCCGCCGTGCGGATCGTGCCACGAACGTCCGCGGCAGGCAAGCGATCCGGAACGAGAATCGAGAGGTCGCGCACGATCGCCGGGAACCGCGGCAGCGGCGCCATGCGCGTGCCGGACGCCAGGCCGGCGCCGAGCGCGTCAAGGTCCAGTTCTCCTACGTACACCGCCCCACTGCCCGGCACGCCGCGCGCGTCCACGATCGTGGGCAGGAGCTGGCCGACGCTGCCGAGCGGCGGTGCGTTCGTGCTGCCGCGGTCGCCGGCGATGATGCGCGCCGCGCGTCCCGGTACGAGCCACGGCTCGGTCGTGGGCTCGTACCGGGGCTCGAGGTTGAACGCGCGGCAAAGCGTCTCGGCGACGCCCCGCGCGTCGAAGAAATCCACCTCGCGCGGCGGCGCGCTCCAGTGTTCCGCGGCGGCGCGACCGATCCAGGCGAAGCCGACGCGGCGGTGCTCGCCGCGGTGGTCAAAGCAGGCGCCCGACTCGAACAGCCGCACGTCGGTGAGCCCGTGGCGCCGGTTGTGCGCGAGCGCGTCAACCAGTCCGGGCAGGAGCGACGGGCGCAGCACGGCGAACTTCTCGGACAGCGGGTTGGCGACGGGGACGATCGCGTCGCTCCCGGCGGCGTACGCCTCCGCCGCCTTGCGCTCGATGAACGTGAACGTCATCGCTTCGTCGAAGCCGGACGCCATCAACACGCGGCGGGCGAGCTGGTCGCGCGCGATCCGCGGGTCGGGCGGCGGCGCCACCTCGCGCAGCGCCGGGAATGTCGTCGGCAGGCGGTCGTAGCCGTAATGACGCCCCACTTCCTCGATCAGGTCAGCCTCGCGCTGCACGTCGACACGCCAGGTCGGCACGTTTGCGAGCCAGCCCGGCGCGTCGGGAGACTTCACCAGCGAGAAGCCGAGGCCCTCCAGGATCCTGCGCACGTCGTCAGCCGGCACTTCCGCGCCCAGCAGCATCTTGATCCGGGAAGCCCGCAGCCGGACGGCGCGACGCGCCGCCGGCAGGGCGTAGCGGTCGACGATCGGGCCGATCGCGTGACCCGCGCCGATTTGAGCGAGCAGTTCCATCGCGCGCGCCATCGCGGCGGCCGGCGCGTCGATGTCCGCGCCGCGCTCGAAGCGCGCGCTCGCTTCCGTCTTGAGCCCCAGGCGCTTGCTCGTCACCCGCACGGACCGCGGGTGGAACCAGGCGCTTTCGAGCGCGATCGTGGTGGTGAGCAGCGACACCTCGGAGTCCGCGCCTCCCATCACGCCGGCGATGGCGGCCGCGCGCTCGCCGTCCGCGATGACGAGCATCCCCGCGTCCAGCGCGCGATCCACGCCGTCGAGCGTCCGCAGTTGCTCCCCCGGCCGCGCGCGCCGCACCACGATGCGCCGGCCGGCGAGCTTGTCGAGATCGAACGCGTGCATCGGATGGCCGCGCTCGAGCATCACATAATTCGTCACGTCGACGACGTTGTTGATCGGGCGGACGCCGGCGGCGAGCAGGCGCTCAGTGAGCCACGCGGGAGACGGTCCGATGGCGACCCTCGCGGCCTGCGCCGCGTAGCGGGGGCACAGGACCTCGTCCTCCACCGTGACATCGACCGGCGCGGCGGCCGGATCCGCCGGCGCGGCGGACTCCGGGATCCGGAACGGCGTGCCGAACGCGACGGAGGCCTCGCGCGCGAGCCCGGCGATGGCCAGGCAATCAGGGCGGTTGGCGGTGATCTCGAAGTCGATGACCGGCTCGGGCGCCTCGACGATCTCGGCGACTTCGAACCCGCACGAGGCGAGCCGCGACGCCACGACGTCGGCCGTCACGTCCGCGGGTACCGAGGCGAACTCCCGCATCCACGACAGGACCAGCTTCACAGCGGGAACTGCTCCAGGAAGCGCAGGTCGTTCTCGTAGAAGTAGCGGATGTCCTCCACGCCGTGCCGCAGCATCGCAATCCGCTCGATGCCGACGCCGAACGCGAAGCCGGTGTACTGCTCCGGGTCGTATCCGACCGCCTCGAACACGGCCGGATGGACCATCCCGCTGCCGAGGACCTCGAGCCAGCCGGTCCGCTTGCAGATGCTGCAGCCGCCGCCGGCGGCGCGCCCCGTGCCGCCGCAGTTGAAGCAGCTCACGTCCATTTCCGCGCTCGGCTCCGTGTAGGGAAAGAAGCTCGGGCGGAAGTGCACGCGCGTGCTGGCTCCGAAAATCTCGCGCGCGAACGCGAACAGCGTTCCCTTAAGGTCCGCGAGCGACACCCCCTCGCCGACGACGAGCCCCTCGACCTGCGAGAACATCGGCGTGTGCGTGGGGTCCAGGTTGTCGCGCCGGTAGGAGCGACCGGGCGCGATGATGCGCACGGGCGGCCGGTGCTGCTCCATGTACCGAATCTGCATCGGCGAAGTGTGGGTCCGGAGGAGCGTTGCCTCGCGGCCGACGCCCGGCAGGGGAACCGCGAGGTACAGCGTGTCCTGCATGTCGCGCGCGGGGTGCTCTGGCGGCATGTTCAGCGCCTCGAAGTTGTGCCAGTCGTCCTCGATTTCCGGCCCTTCGACGACTTCGAACCCCATGCGGCTGAAGATCGATTCCATCTCCTCGCGCACGATCGTCAGCGGATGACGGCGGCCGACGGCAGGGCGGCGGCCGGGCAGCGTGACGTCCACGGCGCCGGCGGGAGCGCGGGACGCCTCCAGTGCCGCCTGGCGCGCGGCGATCGCGGTTTCCACCGCCTGCTTCGTCTCGTTCGCGAGCCGCCCGAGCACGGGGCGCTCCTGTGCCGGCGCGGCGGCGACCGCCTTCAACAGGTTGGAGACGAGCCCTCCCTTGCGCGCGAGATAGCGATCGCGCAGCGCGCGGAGGTCCGCCGCGGAGGCGACCTGCGCGAGCTCGGCGTCGAACTGCCGACGGAGGGTGTGGATGGCGTCGTGCACGGGAGAAGAAAGGGGTCAGACCCCATTTACGCTTTCGCCGTTTCCGCGAGGCGCGAGAACGCCGCGGCGTCGTTGACCGCCAGGTCCGCGAGCATCTTGCGGTCGATGTCCACGCCGGCCTTCTTGAGGCCGCTGATCAACTGGTTGTAGGTGAGGCCGTTCTCGCGCGCGGCCGCATTGATGCGGACCACCCACAGGCGGCGGAAGTCGCGCTTCTTGCGGCGGCGCCCCACGTAGGCGTAGCCCAGCGACTTGTCCACCGCCAGCTTGGCGGCGCGATACAGCTTGCTCTTGGTCTGGTAGAAACCCTTAGCCCGCGAGAGGAGCTTTTTGCGCTTCAACCGGCGGACGTTTCCGCGCTTCACTCTTGGCATCTTTTGTTCTCCTTCGGCGCCGCTGCAGGAGTGCCTCGTCCTGACGGCCCATCACAGGGTTCAGGGTTCAGGGTTTAGTCGGCAGCCTTGCTGAACCCTGAACCCTGGATCCCGAACCCTCTAGTCGTATGGCAACATCCGCTTGATCCTGGCCTCGTCGGCCGGCGACACGGCGTGCGCGCCGCGCAGCGACCGCTTCCGCGAGCGCGACTTGCTCGTCAGGATGTGACGGCGGAATGCCTTCCCGCGCGTGATCTTGCCCCCTGCGGTCTTCTTGAACCGCTTGGCGGCCCCTCGGTGCGATTTCAGTTTCGGCATGTTCGTGTTCTCTGCTGGTCCCGGACGCCTTCGGCACACGCCACTCGGCCTTCGGCAATCCTGGCGCAGTTATTTCTTCTTCTGCGACAGGATCGTGTGCATCTGGTTGCCTTCCATCCGCGGCGTCGTCTCGGGGACCGCCACGTCCGCCAGGTCGTCGATCAGGCGCTCGAGAATGCGGCGCCCGATCTCCGGGTGCGCCATCTCGCGGCCGCGAAAGAAGATCGTCGCCTTGACCTTGTCGCCATCGTCCAGGAAGCGCTCGATGTGCTTCTTCTTGAACTGGTAGTCGTGCTCGTCCACCTTGGGGCGGAACTTGATCTCCTTGACCTCGATCACCTTCTGGTGCTTCTTGGCCTGCCGCTGCCGCTTCTGTTCCAGGTACTGGAACTTCCCGTAGTCCATGATGCGGCACACCGGCGGGCTCGCGGTGGGGGAGATCTCGACCAGGTCGAGCCCCTTCTCCCGCGCGATCGCGAGCGCCTGCGGCGGCGCCATGATCCCGATCTGCTGCCCGGTGTCGTCGATGACGCGAATCTCGCGCACCCGGATGCGTTCGTTCACGCGAAGCCGATCATCACGACGGATTGGACGACCACGATCGAAGGCGATAACGATGCTCCTTGAATTCGAGGATTGGCTCCTCGCGTCTCACGCGCGGACCGGTTCCGCGGCCCCCTTGGCCGCGATCTCCTCGCGCGCCATTACCACGAACGCGTCGAGCGCGCGCGCGCCCAGATCCCCGCCGCTTCGGCTGCGCACGGCGATCGTGCCGTCGGCCGCTTCCTTGTCGCCGACCACGAGCATGTAGGGGATCTTCTGCAGCTGTGCCTCCCGGATCTTATAGCCGATCTTCTCCTGCCGGGAGTCGAGCTCGACCCTGAGCCCGGCCGCGGCGAGCCGGTCGCGCACGCTGGCGGCGTACCCGGCGTGCCGATCCGCGATCGGCAGGACCACGGCCTGGACCGGCGCGATCCACAGAGGGAACGCGCCCGCGTAATGCTCGATGAGCAGCGCGATGAACCGCTCGAAGCTGCCGAAGATCGCGCGGTGGATGACGACGGGCCGGTGCTCGGTGTTATCCGAGCCGATGTATTTCAGCTGGAACTGCTGCGGCAGCTGGTAATCGAGCTGAATCGTCGCGCACTGCCACCTGCGCCCCAGTGCGTCGTTGACGGCAAAATCGATCTTCGGGCCGTAGAAGGCGCCGTCCCCCTCGGCAATCGTGTACGCCTGCCGGGCGGCCTCGAGCGCCTTCTTCAGCTCGTCCTCCGCGTGATCCCACGCCGCCTTCTCACCGAGGTACTCCGTCGGCCGCGTCGACAGCGTCATCTCCGGCGTGAGCCGGAAATCGTCGTAGACTCGCTGCACGAGGCGCAGCAGCCGTTCGACCTCCTCGCCGATCTGATCTTCACGCAGGAAGATGTGCGCGTCGTCCATGATGAACTCGCGCACGCGGGTGAGCCCGCTCAGCACGCCGGAGGCTTCCATGCGGTGCAGCACGCTCTGCTCGTGGATGCGCATGGGCAGGTCGCGGTAGCTTCGGACCTCGCTCGCGAACAGCAGCATGTGACCGGGGCAGTTCATCGGCTTGAGGCTGGCCTTCTCCTCCTCGCCCGGCGACTCGATCAGGAACATGTTCTGGCGATAGTGCGTCCAGTGGCCCGACGTCTCCCACAGCGCCTTGTGGAACACCAGGGGCGCACGTACCTCGACGTAACCGGCGGGGAAGAGGACGTCCCGCATGTAGTTGCCGAGCAGGTGCACGAGCGTCGTGCCCTTCGGCAGCCAGAAGGGCTCGCCGGGCGCCCATTGGTGGAACCAGAACAGCCCCAGCTCGCGACCGAGCTTCCGGTGGTCGCGCTTCTTCGCTTCCTCGAGACGCTGCAGGAACGATGTCAGCTCCGCGTCCTTGAAAAACGCGGTGCCGTAGACCCGCTGCATCGGCTGGTTGCGCGCGTCCCCCTTCCAGTACGCGTTCGACGTCGTGAGCAGCTTGAACGCTTTCAGCTTGCCCGTTGACGGGACGTGCGGCCCCACGCAGAAGTCCACGAACAGGTCACGGTCCCTGATCGTGTAACAGGACACGACGTCCTGCCCCGCCGTCTTCTCTTCGATGAGCTGCACCTTCAGCGGCTCGCCCCGCTCGGCGAAGAACCGCATCGCCTCTTCCCGCGGCCACAGCTGACGCTCGTACGGCAGGTCCTGCGCCGCCAGCTCGCGCATCCTCGCCTCGATCTTCTCGAGGTCTTCGGGCACGAACGGCCGCTCGACGACGAAATCGTAGTAGAACCCCTCGTCGGTCGCGGGGCCGATGCCGCACTGCGTTCCGGGGAAGAGGTTCGTCACCGCCGCCGCGAGCAGGTGCGCGGTGCTGTGACGGTACAACGTCAGCGCCTCGGGGTTGCCGGGTTCCGGCGTGACGATTCGCAGCCGCGCGTCGCGCTCGATCGGGAACGTCAGATCGACCAGGCGGTCGTCCACGTGCGCCGCGAGAGCGGACCGGGCGAGCCCGGCGGAGATCTCCGCCGCGACGTCGCCTGCACGAGTGCCGGCTGCGACGCGACGGCTCGATCCGTCGGGCAGCGTGACGGTGACCTGGCTCATCCCTTCATGTGTAGTGGTCAGTGGCCAGTGCTTGCCATGAGCGAGCCCTTCGACGCGCGCACAACGCGTGCGCTCAGGGCGAGTCGAATGGTAGGCGCGGGTGGAGTCGAACCACTGACCTCCTGCGTGTCAAGCAGGCGCTCTAACCACTGAGCTACGCGCCTATCTGTCAGAAACACTGGCCGTTACAGGAACGTTCAGAATAACACAGGGAAACCGTGGACGGGAAGCGGCACGACGGGCGCGAGCCTGCCGCATCGCTGACCGCTCGGCGAGTTGCCCGAAGCGCCAGCACGACGGCGGAAGGCCCGCGCCCTGCTGAACGGCCTTTGTCGGTCGATCGAAGGCGTTCAGTTGACCGCGGACTTCAGCGCTTTGCCAGCCGTGAAGCGCACGACGCGCCGCTTCGGGATCTTGATCGCCGCGCCCGTCTGCGGGTTGCGCGCGGTGCGCGCCTTCCGGTTGGCAGTCTTGAAGGTGCCGAACCCGACGAACGTGATCGGCTGCCCCTTCTTGAGCGACTTCGTCAGGCTGTCGAAGAAGGAGTCCACCGCCTGGGTGGCCGCGGCCTTCGTGATCCCTGCGTCCTCGGCGATCTTGTTGATGATGTCCTGCCGGTTCATGAACTGCCTCCGATGCGTGAGAGGAATTGGATGGTCGAGTCAGCAAACTACGCGCTCGACCTACGGGTGTCAACGGAAAACTCGGCAGGATTCGGAACCGAGGAGCGGTCGCGTTACCCGAGGACCTCGATCGCCTTGTCGAGGATCGGATCTTTCGCATTCGGATCCGGCAATCGACCGAAATCGATTTCCGGTCCTTCGACCTCCACGGCGGGCGTGAGCCCCTTCTCGTGGATCGGATCCCCCTTGGGCGTCGTGTAGGTCAGGTGAGTGAGCCAGAGGCCGGAGCCTTGCGGCAGCTTCACGAGCTTCTGGACGCCGGCGCGGCCGTTCGTGCGCTCGCCGACCAGCTTCGCGCGGTCGTTGCCCGCGAGCGCCGACGCGAACAGTTCGGCGGCGCCGGCCGTGCCGTAGTTGGTCAGGACCACCATCGGCAGCGCGATCGCTTCCGCGCGCCCTTCGCTGAGGATCGGGGTCTTCTGCTCATCGCGCGTGGATTTCAGCGCGATCGTCTTGCCCGTTTCGAGGAACACGCTCGCGGCCGCCAGGCCGCTCTCGAGCGGCCCCTCGGTTGTCTGGCGCAGATCGACAACGAGCTTCGTGGCGCCGCCCTTGGTCAGATCGGCGATCTGGCCGCGCAGAGCGTCAGCTGTTCCAGTCTCGAAGGCGGGCACGCGAATGTAGCCGACGCCGCCGCCCAGGACCTTGCTGCTGATGCTGACCGGCTTCGCCTTGTCGCGAACCAGGTCCACGACGTGCGGATCGGCCGCGTTGCCGCGGATGACGAGCAGCGACACCTTGCTGCCCGGCGCGCCCCGGAGCAGGCGCATGCCGTCGTAGACGGACAGATCCCGCGTGGGCTTGCCGTCGATGGCGCGGACGAAGTCTCCGGGCTGGAGTCCGGCGCGCGCCGCTGGCGATCCTTCGCGCGTCGAGACCACGCGCAGGTAATACTGGCGGGTGAGGTCGATGCCGACGTCCCCTTCGGCGAGCTGTTCCCCCTGCTCGATCGCGCGCACCTGTGCCGGCTGCAGGTAAGCGCTCTGAGGATCGAGCCCGTCGGCGAGGCCGCGCATGGCGCCGTCCATCACGCGCTCGACGTTCACCTCTTCGACGTAGTTGTGGACGATCAGTCGGATGACGTCCTCGAACACGCGCAGCGACTGCTGCGTGGTCGGCGCGCTCTGCGCGCGAACGCCGAGGATGCCGCCCACCAGCGCGAAGGCCAGCAGCGGCGTGGAGACGAACAGGACGATCAGGCGCGTGCGCGAGGACATGCGATCACCGTTCCAGCCATTGTAAGGGATCGACGGGGCGACCGTCGACGCGCAGCTCGAAGTAGACGGCTGGCTGGCCCGTCGGGGTTCGTCCCACCGTTCCCACCTGGCTCTGCCGCTGAACGGTTTCACCCCGTTCGACAGAGATGCCGTCGAGGTGTCCGTAGAGCGAGTAGTGCTCGCGGCCCTGCTCGCCGCCGTGGGTGACTATGACAAGGTTTCCGAACCCGGTGAACGGGCCCGCGAACGCGACCTGCCCCTCGTGAATGGCGTTGACGGCGTCCCCCTCGCGCGCGGCGATCTCCACACCGTTGCGGACGATCGAGGTCCCGAACCGGGACGATGTCTGCCTGCCGAAGCGCGCGGTGACGCGCCCGCGGACGGGCCAGGGGAGGGCGCCGCGGAACGGGGCCAGCGGCAGCGTCACCGATCCCGCGCGCACGGACCCGAGGCCCGCGAGCGACGCCTGGAGCTTCCGCTGCGCGTCCTGCAGCTCGCCCGCGAGCTGCGCGTTCAGGTCGCGCTGCTCGTCGATCGTCGCCACGCGGCGCGTGCGGGCGACGATTGCGCGGTCAAGCGCGGCGCGTGCGGCAGCCGCGCCCGCCTGGAGCTGCTGCACCTCCCCGGCGCGGCGGCGCGCCGCGTCGCGCGCGGCGCGCAGTGAAACCAGGCTGCGCTGGTGTTCCTCGATCCGCTCGCGGTCGAGGCGCGCCATCGCCGCGACGGAGCGGTAAGCGCGGCCGATGCCGCGCACGTCCTCGACATCGAGGAGCAGCCGCCAGTATCCGGGACGCCCCATCTTGTAGAGCGACGCCAGCCGCGCGGCGACGGCGGGCTCGCTGGCAATCACCTGCTGCTCGAGCTCGGCGGCCTGCGCGGTGGTGGTCGCGAGCTCCGAGCGGGCCGCGATGAGTTCCGCGTCGAGGCGCGCCGCCTCTTCCGCTTTCAGCCGGCGGTCGATCTCGAGCTGCCGCAGTTCGTTGAGGATCGTGCGCTCCTCGCGCGCGAGCCGCTCGGCCTCGGCGTGCAGCGCGCGGATGCGCGCGGTGGCGCGGCGCGCCAGCGCCTCCGCCTTCGCGCGGTCGGCCTGCGCGAGCCCGCGCGCGCCGCAGCACAGCGCGATCGCGCACGCGACGACGAGCGTCCTAGAACAGGCTCTTGCCATCGATGTCCCCGGGAACGGGCAGGCCGAAGTACTTGAACACGGTCGGGGCGATGTCCATGATCGATGGCCGCCGCCCCGCCTCGAGCTTGCGCGTGGAGATCAGCACGCCCGCGGTCGTCGCATAGTCATACCCGCCGTGATCGGCGCTCCACTTGCGATCGTTGTTGTAGACGATCCCCTGCGGCGATCCGCCGAGCGTCGTCTGCCAGGAGACGCGGTAGCCTTCCTGCATGCCCACCTGGAGGTCCGCGGCGTTGTGGAGGTACTCTCCCTTGTAGATGTCGTCGCGCTTGTAGACCGCCCGGATGATCGACGTGCCGTCCTCGGGGTCCTGCATCGTCAGGAGCTTTGCGCTGAGATCGTCGGCCAGCTGCCGATACTCCGCGCCCGTTGACACGATGCCGCGCGATTCACGCCCCTTCAGGTTGAAGTAGATCTGGCCGATTCCCATCGCGTAGGCGCGCGTACGGCTCCAGTCGACGTTCTCCCAGAACTCGCCGCCGCCGAACAGGTCGTCCAGCTTCTTCTCGCCGGGCCGCTGCCCCTGCAGCACCATGTAGCCGTTCTGGACCAGCCAGGTGTTCAGGTTCACCGACTTTCGGTAGGAGTGGAAGCCGTGGTCCGAGACGATCAGGAGGGGCGTGCCGGGCTCGAGGTGCTCGATGACCTCCGCGACGAACTGATCCGCGCGGCGGTAGACGCGCTCGATCGAGTCGCCGAACTTGGCGGCCAGACCGGCGTCGTAGAGCGGGTGCTTCGGATCGATGAGACGCCACATCATATGCTGCACGCGGTCCGTGGACTCGATGACGCCGACCATCAGGTCCCAGTTGCGCGCGTCGATCCGGCTGAGGATCACCTGCGCGCGATCGTCGAACGCGCGGTACAGGTCGTCAATGAACGTCTTCTCGTCCATGCGCCCCTCGTTGAGGGGCCACGTGGCCTCGGCCCAGCCGAGCGTGCGATACGGCCCGAGCCGCTCGTACAGGTCCGCCGAGAACGAATCGGGGTACGACATCGGCAGGGGCGGGCTGTCCGGTTTCCAGTTCACGGGCGAGACGTAGAGCTGCAGCTCGTCGCTCGCGGTGATCAGATAGAACTGCGCCATGCCGTGAAGACGGATGAGGAAGTTCACCCTGAACTCGAGGTCGATCCACCGGCTCCATTCGCCGGGACGGAGCATGATCGACTGCCCTTGGATCTCAATCGTGGCGGACCGCTCGGGCGTGTCCCGGTTCCAGCGGATCGCCATCGGCACGCGCACGTCTTCCTGCGGTTCCAGCTCCGCGACCCGGGCGCGGTCCGACTCGGTCATCTCCCGCGCCTTCGCGCGGATTTCCTGGAGCTGGCCTCGGATGATGGGGTTGGGCGGCCCGGCGAGCGCGGTGTGCGCGATGTTTCCGTCGAACACGAGACGTCTGAGCACGCCGCCGAACTCCGTGTTGCCCTCTTCGTACCTGCTGAGATCCGTCGCAAAGTACGAGAACGTGCCCATGGTGCCGCGGATGTCGGGCAGCGGCAGCCCGGAGAGCATCTCTCCGTGCGGCACCTCCTCGGGCGGGAAGGTGACCGGCACCGTCAGGATGGACGATCGCACGCCCGCGCGGCCGGCGGTGACCCAGAAGGAGGTTCCGCCGCGAATCGACAACACCTTAGGCCGGCGGATCGGGATGTAATCGAAGAGGAACCGGCCCGGCTCGCGCCGGACCATCCCGAGGTCCGGCAGGTAGGTGCGCGTGTCACGCACCAGAAAGTCGTAGATGTTGTGCTTGCCCGGGTTGACGCCCGTGGCGAACGACGCCCAGGCGGTCGGCGACTCCGGCGACACGGTTGTCTCGAGCGGGTAGAGACCACCTTCTTTGATCAGCCGCGCGAAGGTGGGCAGCTTCCCCTGCGCGACCCACCGCTGCACGAGGTCCGGATCGAGGCCGTCGAATCCGAGCACCACCAGCTTCTGCGTGAAACTCCCGGATCCGGTGCCGCCGCGGCAGCCCACGGCCAGTGCGATCATCGACAGGAGGGCGGCTGCGATGACGGCGTGCCCGGAGCGACGCCCCGGCGTCGTGAGACGTCGGTTGGGCATGGAAGCTCGAATTATACTCTCAGCTCGTGCGCGTCGTTGGCATCGACCTCGGATTGAAGCGGATCGGGCTGGCGCTCTCCGATGCCAGCGGCGTCATCGCGTCGCCATGGAAGACGCTCGCGGCGGCGGGGCAGCCGGCGCGCGACGCGGAGGCGGTCGCCGCGGTGCTGCGGCAGCTTGACGAAGGGGACGATCGACTGCAAGCGGTCGTCATCGGCCATCCTCGACGCCTCGACGGCTCACCGACTCATCTAACCACGCATGTCGAAGCGGTGGCGGCGGAACTGCGCGGTCTCCTCACGGTGCCGATCGTGCTGCACGACGAGCGGCTGACGAGCCGGGAGGCCGAAGCGATCCTCGCGGCGCGTGAAAAGGACTGGCGAAAGCGCAAGGAGAAGCTCGACGCTGCGGCGGCGGCCGTGATGTTGCAGGATTATCTCGACGGTCTCCGATGAAGCGTCTCCTTCTTGTCATCGTCGGCGTCGCGGTGCTCGCGGCTGCGGGGTATGCCGCCTTGACGCACTCGCGCGTGAACCGCCCTTACAGAGGGTACGACGCTCCCGAACAGTACGTGGACATTCCGACGGGCAGCGGCGTCAACGCCATTGCCCAGCGCCTGGCGGACGCCGGGGTGGTCCGGAGCCCGCTGCTCTTCCGGTACGCGGTCTGGCTGACAGGCGAGGGCCGGTCGCTCAAGGCCGGCGAATACCGCTTCGATCGGCCGATGACGCCGCGCGAGGTTGCCGAGAAGATCGAGCGCGGCGACGTGTACCTCCGTCAGATCACGTTTCCCGAAGGGTTGACCATCCGCGAGATGGCGGCGCGGTTCGAGCAGGAGGGGTTCGGACCGAAGCAGTCGTTCATCGACGCGGGCGCGCGCGCGGAACTGGTCCGCGAGATCGATCCCGCGGCCACAGACCTCGAAGGCTACCTGTTCCCCGATACGTATGCGCTGCCGCGCCGCGCGGACGCCGCCCGGCTGGTGGAGCTGATGGTGTCGCGCTTCGAGCGGCAAGTCGGGGCGGACCTGCCCCAGCGCGCGCAGGCGGCCGGTATGACCGTCCGCCAGGCCGTTACGCTCGCGTCGCTTGTCGAGAAAGAGACGGGAAAACCGGAGGAACGGCCGCTCGTCGCGGCAGTGTACGCCAATCGTCTCAAGATCGGGATGGGCCTGCAGTGCGATCCGACGGTCATCTACGCGATCAGCCGCACGGGGCGCGAGGTGAAGAACCTGACGCGCGAGGACCTGCAGTTCGATTCCCCCTACAACACGTACCGCTACGCCGGGCTGCCCCCTGGCCCGATCGCATCCCCGGGGCGCGCGTCGATCGACGCCGCGCTCCAGCCGGCCAACGTTCCCTACCTCTATTTCGTGTCGCGCAACGACGGCTCGCACGTCTTCGCGTCAACCCTCGCCGAGCACAACCGGAACGTCTTTCAGTGGCAGGTCCTCTACTGGCGCGAGCAGCGGCGCCTGCAGAAGGAACGCGGAGGGCACTGATCTTCGCAGGCTCCAGGCGTCAGGCCTCAGGCTTCAGAGGGTTCAGGGTTCAGGGCGAGCGTTCGGGATTGTTCTCGCGCGGGCTCGTCGACTCACATTGAGTCGACGTTCCTGCAGAGGAAATCCGTGTGGAGGCCGCCGACACGTCACGCCCTGACCGCGTGAGAAGCCCCTGTGGGATTCGAGCGAGGTCCCGGACCTCGCGGCACCGCGGCCGTGAGCGGCCTCGCAGCGCGGTCCGGCGCCGGAACCCGGATTCGCGAGCGGGAACGTCCACTCAAATGCGCGTAGGGGGCGAGCGCAGCCCTGACGCCTGACGCCTATCGTTGACCCCACTTCAGCTTCTGCCGCAGTACGTCGAAGTACGTCCGTGACGACGCGCGAATGAGTTTCATGCGCTGGGCCGCGCGCTGGACGACGACTTCGTCGCCCGATTCCAGCGGCACGCCGTGCTGTCCGTCGAAGGTCGCATACAACTCGTCGTTCGCGCCCTCCACGAGCGGCTTGATCCGCACCTCCGACTCGCCGGGAATCACGATCGGCCGCTGGGTCAGCGTGTGCGGGGCGATCGGCGTCAGCACGAGCGCGTCAACGTCCGGGTGGACGATGGGACCGCCGGCAGCCAGGTTGTAGGCCGTCGACCCTGTCGGCGTCGTCACGATGAGGCCGTCCGCGCGGACGTGCATCACCCGCTCGCCGGCGATGGTGATCGACATGTCGATGATTCGCGAGAGCGATCCGCGATTCACGACGATGTCGTTCAGCGCCAGCCGATCGTCGGCGACGGCGCCGCCGCGAACGACCTGTCCGCGCAGCATCATGCGCTCCTCGACCTCCGCGTGGCCGTCGAGCGCCACGCCGAGCGCCTCGTGGACCTCCTCGAGCGTGACCTCGGTGAGAAAGCCCAGGCTGCCGAAGTTGATCCCGAGCAGGGGGATGTTCACGCCGGCGCGCGCGATCCGGTTCGCCATGCCGAGCAGCGTGCCGTCGCCCCCCAGCACCACCAGCAGCTCCACGTGCCTGGGGATGTCGTCGCGGGTGGCGATCGGCCAGTTCTTGGGGACGCCCGCGAGCACGGCGGTGTCGGTGTCGAACATCGCCTGGATGCCGCGGGCCTGCAGCCATCCGGCGATGTCGGCGAGCACGCTGGCGGCGCCCTGCAGGTCCTTGCGCGCAACTACGCCCACTTTGCTCAGCGGCATCGCAGATGGAGGAGGAACTCGCGGTTGCCCTCGGCCCCTTCGATAGGGGAGGGGACGGCGCCTCGCCGCTCCAATCCTACTGCATCGGCGGCGGCCGCGACCTCCGCTACGACGCGCTCGTGGATCGCGGGTTCGCGCACGATGCCCCCCTCGCCCACCTCACCGCGCCCGGCCTCGAACTGCGGCTTGACGAGGGCGACGACGTCCGCGCCGGCGCGCAGCAGCGGCGGGACGACCGGCAGGATAAGGCGCAGCGAGATGAACGACACGTCGATCGTGACGATGTCGAAGGCGCGGCGCCCGGGGGGGAGCTGGTCGGGCGTGAGCGCGCGCGCGTTGACGCGCTCGAGGACCACCACGCGCGGGTCGTTGCGCAACTTCCAGTCAAGCTGCCCGTGTCCCACGTCGAGCGCGACGACCGACGTGGCGCCGCGCTGCAGGAGGACGTCGGTGAACCCGCCCGTGGACGCGCCGATGTCGAGCGCGGCGCGGCCGGCCACCGGGATGGCGAAGGTGTCGAGCGCGTGGGCGAGCTTCAGCCCGCCCCGACCGACGTAGGGATGATCGGGCGCGGCCAGCGCGATGTCGTCCGTGGCCCTCGTCGGTTCTCCCGCCTTGCGCGCCGCCCTGCCGTTGACGAGCACCTGTCCGGCGAGGATCATCGCGCGCGCGCGCTCGCGGGTCGGTGCCAGGCCACGCTCGACCATCTCCACGTCGAGTCGAGAACGGGGCGGGGACCCCAATGTCTCTCAGCTCCTGCGCGCCAGCACCCAGTGCGCGAGATCCGGCAGAATCCCCTCGACGTGCGCCTCGTGGAGCGCCAGGAGCGCGCGCTCCACGCAGTGCGCCGCCATGTGCCGCGACTCCTCGAGCCCGAACACGGAGGGATAGGTCGGCTTCCCGGCGGCCGCGTCCTTGCCGGCGCTCTTGCCGAGATCCGCTGACGTGCCCTCGACGTCGAGGATGTCGTCGACGATCTGAAAGGCGAGCCCGATCTCGGCGGCGTAGCGATCGATCGCCCCGACGGCATCAGTCGGAGCGCCCGCCATGATCGCGCCGGTGGTCGCGGCGGCGCGGATGAGCGCCCCCGTCTTCTTCGCGTGCATGCGCGCGACGCCGTTGCGATCGAGCGACGCGGGCGGCGACCCCGGGCGGCCCTTGCCGGCCGCCTCGAGATCGATCGCCTGGCCGCCGACCATTCCCTCGGCCCCCGCCGCGCGGGCGAGCACGCTGATCGCCTGCAGCTTCCTCCACGGCAGCTCGCGCGCGGGATCCGGCTGCATCGCGATGAGCTCGAACGCACGCGTCAGCAGGCCGTCGCCGACCAGCACCGCCATGCCCTCCCCGTAGACGACGTGCGCCGTCTTGCGGCCGCGGCGCAGCGTATCGTCATCCATCGCGGGCAGATCGTCGTGGACGAGCGAGTAGGTGTGGATCAGTTCCACCGCGCAGGCGGCGTGGAGCGCGCGCGCGCGCGCGCGCGGCTCCGTGATGCCGGCCAGCGGCGCGACCGCTTCCGCCGACGCGAGGCAGAGCACGGGGCGCAGGCGCTTGCCGCCAGCTTCAACCGGGTAGCGAAGCGCCTCGGCGAGCAGCGGCGGCGCGCCGGGTGGCGCGACCCAGCGGGCGAGCGCCTGCTCGACGTCCGCCCTCAGCCGCTCGATCGACTGGAGCACGGCGGGCGCGATCGTCACCGGCCCTTCTCGCCCTCGCTCTCGCTGCCGAGCGATGCGGGGGCCGGGCGCAGCTCGCCGCGCTCGTTGAGCAGCTCGATGCGCTTCTCCGCTTCCTCGAGCCGTGCGTGGCAGAAGCGCGAGAGCTGCACGCCGCGCTCGAACAGCTGCAGCGACTTCTCGAGAGGGAGGTCCCCCTCCTCGAGCGCCTTCACGATCGTCTCGAGCTCGGCGATCGCCGACTCGAAGTCCTTGATGGTGGGTTCTGGCATCGACAGGGTTCAGGGTTCAGTATCGCGTTCCATGACCCGCTCCACGACGTCGCACGCGAGCTCCCCTTCGTGCAGCGTCACGTGCACGCGGCTGCCGGGATTGACGGCGGCAGCGGTACGAATGATAGCGCTGCGGTCGGCGTTCCACGTGACGGAATATCCGCGCGCGAGGACCGCCAGCGGGCTCAGCGTCTCGAGCCTGCCCGCGAGCGCGCGCAACCGGCCGTCCACCACGGCGTGGCGGCGTCGCTGGGCGGCTTCGATGCGGCCGTCGGCCCCCTGCAGGCGGTTGCGCATCCAGGCGAGACGCCGGCGGAGGTCGAGCGCCTCGAGCCGCAGCCGCAGGCGTGTGGTGCGCCGCTCGCAGCCCGCGAGCCGCTCGGCCATCCCGCGCTGGAGTGCGTGCGTCAGTTCCGCGACGTGCCGCCCCCGCATCGCGACGCGCGCGGTGAACGCGCCGAAGCCGCGGCGCGCGAGCAGCGTCTGGACGCGCGCCCGGCGACGCTGCAGGTCGTGCCGCACGGACCCGCCCAGCCGCTGGCTCAGACGATCGATGCGCACGCAGTAGTCGTCCTTGGCCTTGACCACGAGCTCGGCGGCCGCCGACGGCGTGGGGGCGCGCAGGTCGGCGACGAAATCGGCGATCGTGAAGTCCACCTCGTGTCCCACGGCGGAGATCACGGGAACGGGCGACGCCGCGATCGCTCGCGCGACCCGCTCCTCGTTGAACGCCCACAGGTCTTCAACCGACCCGCCGCCGCGGCCGACGATCGCCACGTCCACCCCGGCGACGCGCCCGATGTCGCGGATCGCGCGCGCGATCTCGGAGGCCGCCCCCTCCCCCTGCACGCGCGTTGGGCGGATCACGAGGTGGGCGTTCGGATAGCGCCGGCGGAGCACCTTGATGATGTCGCGCAGCGCCGCGCCGTCGAGCGACGTCACGATCCCGATCTTTCGCGGCAGCGACGGGAGCGGGCGCTTGCGCGCCGGGTCGAAGAGCCCTTCGGCCTGCAGCCGCTTCTTCAGCTGCTCGTAGGCGAGCTGGCGCGCGCCGAAGCCGTGCGGCTCGAGGAATGCGCACACGAACTGGCACTCCCCCTTGGGCTCGTACACGCTGACGCGCCCGCGCGCGATGACGCGCAAGCCGTCTTCCGGCGTGAAGCGCACCGCGCGCAGCGACGACCGGAACATGATGGCCTTGATCTGCGCGTGCTCGTCCTTCAGCGAGAAGTACAGGTGCCCGGTCGTGTTCCAGACCTTGCAGTTCGAGAGCTCACCCTCGACCCAGACCTCGAAGAACCGCGACTCCAGCGTCTCGCGGATCGCGCCCGTCAGCTCGCTCACCGAGAACACGCGGCGCTCCGGCAGCGCCGGGGCGGGTTCCGGCGGCTCCGGCTCCTCGAACGGGAGGTCGAAGAGATTGCCCATCGTCAGGGTTCAGGCTTCAGGCTGTTCAGGGTTCAGGATAGATCGGATGGCGTCAGGCTGACACGGTCGATCGCGGTGGCCTTGCCGTTCCCGGCATCCGCGGTGATCACGACCGCGTGCAGCTTCGGATCGCCGCTGGCCGCCTCGAAGCGCGCCGGCATCGCGTTCAGAAACCGGCCCAGCGCCGCTGTCTTCTCCACGCCGATGATGGAGTCGTGCGGCCCCGTCATCCCGACGTCGGTCACGTAGGCGGTGCCCCCCGGCAACACGCGGTTGTCGGCGGTCTGGACGTGCGTGTGCGTGCCGATCACCGCCGTCACCTTGCCGTCCAGATGCCAGCCCATCGCGATCTTCTCGGACGTCGCCTCGGCGTGAAAATCCACGACGATGACGCGTGTCTTCGCGCGAAGCGCCTCGATCTCCCGCAGCACGACGGTGAAGGGATCGTCGATGGGGAGCATGAACACGCGTCCCATGACGTTGATGACGCCGACCGCCTGGCCGCTCGCGTTCTCGGCCAGGAACCGCCCGTTCCCCGGCACCCCAGAAGGGAAGTTGGCAGGGCGGAGCAGGCGCGGCTCGCCGGGGATATAGTCCAGCACCTCCTTCTTGTCCCAGATGTGGTTGCCGGACGTCATCACGTCGATGCCGTAGCCGCGCAGCTCGTCGCCGATGTCGCGGGTGATGCCGAACCCCGCGGCGGCGTTCTCGACGTTCGCGATCACGAGGTCGATGTCGTGCTGCTCGACGAGCTTCGGGATGCCGCGGCGCGCCATGTCGCGGCCGGGCCGTCCCATGATGTCGCCGATGAAGAGGATCTTCACGAGGCGTCGATCGGGATCGTGATTTCCTGGCCGCGGCGCTCCTCGATGCGCGGGACGGTGATCCGCAACTCGCCGGACGCCAGCGTCGCGCGGGCGCGGGAGGCGTCGAACGCGCCGTGCAGCCGCACGCCGCGGGCGAAGCGGCCGAAGCTGCGCTCCGCGATGTGAAACTGCGCCGTGTCGCACCCGCAGGACGCCGCCGGCTTGTCGCCGATGACGATCACCGCCGAGTCCTTGACGATCGCCCGGACGGAGGCGGCCGCGACGCCGGGCAGATCCACGACGATCGTGATGCCCTGTGCGGACTCGAAGACGTCAACCGGAGGCATGTACTCGCCTCCCGCACGGGACCCGAACTGCCGGTCCAGCTCGTCGAAGGCGCGGCGGATCTCGGAGGCGAAGTCCGCCATGTCCGGGAAAAGGAGGCTCACGCCCGCTATCTTAACCTACGCGGAAGGCGCAGAATGCGAGGATGGACGAAGCTGATCGGCTCGCGGCCGACACGGTGTCGAGCGCGACGCCGCTCCTCGATCGCGCCGCCGGCATCCTCCGCGCCGCCCAGGCGACGGGCGCCGACGCCCTGGCGCGCGAGGCGGCGCGCGTGTGCCGCGCGCAGCCGGCGATGGCCGCGATCTGGAACCTCGCGGCGCTCGCCATCGCGGCGGACGCCGCGGCGTTCGAGCGGCTTGCCGCCCGGGCCGCGCGCTCGGCGGCTGCGGCGGCGCGGTTCGCGTCCTCGCTTCTGCGTGACGACGCGCGCCGCATCATCACGCTGTCGCGAAGCGCGGCGGTCGAGGCCTGCATCAGAGCGCTCGGCGTGCCTGTCCTGTGCGCCGAGTCCCGCCCCGGTCTCGAAGGGCGCGCGCTTGGGGCGGACCTCGCGCGCGACGGCCTCACCGTGGAGGTGGCCGCCGACGCCGCGATCGCTACCGAGTTCCAGCCGGGAGACGTCGTGCTGGTCGGCGCCGACGCGGTCTCGGCGGCGTGGTTCATCAACAAGGCCGGGACGGGACAGTTGTGCGCGGCGGCGCTCCTCGGCGGGGTCCCGGCCTACGTCGTGGCCGGGCGCGAGAAGTTCACTCCGGACCTGATCGCGGCGGCGCTGACGCTGCGCGACGACGAGCCTTCCACGCTGTGGATCGACCCGCCGCAGAGGGTGCGCGTGAGAAACCCACTGTTCGAACGCGTGCCGGTGGACCGCGTGGCGGGCGTGATCACCGACGCCGGCCTGCTCGCCGGCGACATGATTGGCGAGGCATGCGAGCGGGCAATTCCGCGCGCCGCAGCCCGCGAGCTTCTGGATCGGATGAAACAGGTGGTAATCTGAAGCCATGGCAGACGTCGAAGTTCCCGAGGTGCAATCGGATCAGGCTGTGGCCGGACCTTCCGCGGAGAAGGCGCCCTTGATTGAGAGCCGCTTCCTGTTCGTCGACGTCGCTGCGCAGCGCGCGAAGCAACTCCGCCGGGGCGTAGTGCCGCGCGTGACGCGTGAAGCCGGCGCCAGCCACAAACTGGAGCGGGTGGCCATGGAGGAGGTGCGGCAGGGCCTCATCCTGTACACATTGCCGCCCACCCCGGGGCGGCGCGGGGGATCGTGAGCGCGGAAATTCAGAAGGTCATCCTGGGTTTCATCCAGGGGCTGGGCGTGTCGGTCGTCGTCGTGCTGGCCGTCATCGCCGGCTTTTGCGTCCTGGTGACGCTGCCCAAGCTGCGTCCGACGGGCCGCAAGTCGCTGGTGATCAAGAGCCTCGACGAACGCGTCGGAGAGCCGATCCACTTCCTGCCACCAGACGCGCCGACCGGCACGGTCGACCAGCTCGCCGCGGGAACACGCCGGGCGGCGCAGTCGTAACGACCTGTACCGGGTTAGGTTTCAGGGTTCAGAGCGTTCAGGGTTGGGCATGGACCAGTGCTCCTGAACCCTGAACGCTAAGCCCTCACGCCGTGCAGGAGGCACCCCGTGGAGCTGCTCTTTGCGGTGGGTCTGGTGGTGGTGGCGCTGGCGGTCGTGGCCGCGGCGTTCACGGTCATCGCGTTTGTCTTTCGCGCCCTCCTCTGGCTCATCCTGCTTCCGATCAAGCTGGTCTTCGGCCTGGTGGTTGGCCTGATTGTGTTCCCGATTGTCGCCGTGGTGTCGATCGTCGGGCTCGTGATCGGCGGCGTCTTCGTGCTGGTGCCGTTGCTGCCGCTGCTGCTGATCGGCCTGCTGGTCTGGGCGCTGGTGAAGGCGGCCCGCCCCATCGTGGCGTGAGGTATCATCGGCGGCATGCTCCGCCGACTGACTGCCTGCGTCACGTTCAGCGCCGCGCTGTGCGCGGTCCCGATCGCCCAGACGCCGCCACGCCCCTATCGCATCCTCGTGACCAATGATGACGGCGTACGCGCGCCCGGCCTGCTCGCCCTCGCGCAGGCGCTGCGCGGCCTCGGCGAGGTCACCATCGTCGCGCCGGCGGAGAACCAGAGCGGCAAGGCGCACTCGCTCACGATCAGCGATCCGATCTACGTGGACCGCGTCGAACTTCCGGGCGGCCTTCCGGCCTGGAGCGCCGTCGCGACGCCGGCGAGCTGCGTGAAGGTGGCCGTCGGCGCCATCATGGCGGAGAAACCGGACCTCGTCGTGTCGGGGATCAATCGCGGTTACAACCTCGCGGCGGTCAGCTACGTCTCGGGCACGGTCGGCGCGGCGCGCGAAGCGGCGCTGCAGGGGATTCCCGCCATCGCCGCGTCGCTCGCGGTGCAGGGGCATCCGCACTACGATCCCGGCGCAGAGATGGTGCGCCGCATCGCGGACGTCGTGAAGACGCGCGGGCTGGGCCGCGGCGTCTTCCTGAACGTCAACATCCCTTCAGGCCCGGCAGAGGCCCTCAAGGGCCTCCGCGTCGCGCGCCAGAGCATGCTGAGCGGCAAGGAGCGGTTCGAAGAGCAGAAGAGCCCTGGGGGGCGGCGGTATTTCTGGAGCATCTGGGAGGAGCCCTCCGGCGATGCCGAAGGGACCGACGTCTGGATCACCGAGCAGGGCTACGTGGCGGTCGTGCCGCTGCGCGTGGGGGAGTTCGATCAGGCGGCGTTCGACACGCTGAAGGCAACGCAGTTCTGATCGAGGAAACGCTCTCTGAGCCCTCCGCGGTTCCTATCCGGGCTCTTCAATCACCCAGCCGGGTGTTGATCGCGCTCGAACGCGTCGGCGGCCCGCAGCAGCGTCGCCTCGTCGAATGGGCGGCCGACCAGCTGCAGTCCGATCGGCAGACCCTCCGCCGAGCGCCCGCACGGCACGCTGATGCCGGGCAGGCCGGCCAGGTTGACCCCGACGGTGAAGACATCCGCGAGATACATCTGCAGCGGGTCCTCCGTGCGCTCGCCGAGCCGGAAGGCCGGCGTCGGCGTGGTGGGCAGCGCGATGAGGTCCACACGCTCGAGCGCCTGCGCGTAGTCCCTGCCGATCAGCGTGCGAACCTGCTGTGCCTTCAGGTAATACGCGTCGTAGTAGCCCGCGCTGAGGACATAGGTGCCGAGGACGATTCGGCGCTTGACCTCAGCGCCGAACCCTTCTCCCCGCGTCCGTTCGTACATCGCCGCGAGACCGTCGCCGCCGTCGATTGCCGCACGCCGGCCGTACCGCGCGCCGTCGTAACGCGCGAGGTTCGAGCTGGCTTCCGCGGTGGCGATGAGGTAGTAGACGGGGATCGCGGACGCGGCGTGCGGCAGGTCGATGTCGAGGACGGCCGCGCCGCGCCCGGCGAACGAGGCGAGAGCGGCGTCGCACGCGCGCAGGATCTCATCGTCCACGCCTTCGCCGAGCACGCGGCGCGGCACGCCGATGCGCAGGTCGCGCACGTCGCCCGTGAGCGCCGCGGAGTAGTCGGGCACCGGCCGTGTCGAGCACGTGGCGTCGTGCGGGTCGGCGCCCGCGATCGCGTTGAGCGCCAGCGCGGCGTCACGCGCGGTGGTGGAGAGCGGCCCGATCTGGTCGAGAGACGAGGCGAACGCGACGAGACCGTACCGCGACACGCGACCGTACGTTGGCTTCAGCCCGACGACACCGCACAACGCCGCCGGCTGGCGGATCGACCCGCCCGTGTCGGAGCCGAGCGCGAGCGGCACCAGACCGGCCGCAACCGCCGCCGCGGATCCGCCGCTCGATCCACCTGGCGTGCGCGTGTGGTCGTGCGGGTTTTTCGTGGGCCCGAAGGCGGAGTGCTCGGTGGACGACCCCATTGCGAACTCGTCGCAGTTGGTCTTGCCGACCACGACCGCGCCCGCGCGCTCGAGCCGTGCCACTGCCGTGGCGTCGTACACCGGGCGGTAGTGTTCGAGCACGCGCGAGCCGGCCGTCGTCGCCAGCCCGCGCGTGCACAGGTTATCCTTGAGCGCGACCGGCACGCCGCAGAGCGGGCCGCATTCTCCGCGATCGCGCGTGCGGTCGACGGCGGCGGCGCGTTCGCGGGCGCGATCGGCGCAGACGTGGATGAACGCGTGCACGGCGGCGTCGCCGGCGTCGATCCGGGCAAGTGCCTGCTCGCACGCCTCGCGCGCCGACAACTCGCCGCGCCGGACGCGTTCGGCGACGTCGGCGGCCGTCACCGCGCCGGTCACCCCATCACCCGCGGCACTTTGAAAAGGCCGGCTTTCCGATCGGCATCGGGGGCGGAGGCGAGCGCCTCGTCCCGGGGCAGGGACGCGGCGGCCTCATCTTCGCGGGAACGCGGGGCTTCGTCGGGGAACGGATGCGCCATCGGTGGAACGCCGGCGGTGTCCACCTGCTGCACCTGCCGCGCGTAGGCGAGAATTCTCCTGAGCTGATCGGCGAAACGGCCCGTTTCGCTGTCACTTAGCCGCAGCCGCGCCAGCCGCGCGACGCGCTCCACATCTTCGCGTCCAAGGTCCTCCGGCATGGCCCTTATCGTAGTCGACGGGGGTAACATTTCTCCATGCGCGCCCCGATGATCCGGCCGGCGGCGGTTGCCGGGTCGTGGTACCCGGGCACCCGCGGCGCCCTCGAGCACGAAGTCGATCGGCTGCTTGCGGCGGCGAAGGTCTCCCCGCTGCGGGACGTGGTCGCTCTCATCTCACCGCACGCCGGCATGATGTTCTCCGGCGGCGTCGCCGCGCACGCGTATCGCGCCGTCGCGGAGCAGGACGTGGACACGGTCGTTCTCGTGGGCCCGTCTCACTACGTCGGCTTCGAGGGGGTGGCGATCTACCCGGAAGGGGGCTTCGAGACGCCGCTCGGGGTGGCAGAGATCGACCGCGACGTCGCCGCCCGCCTCATGGCGGCGTCGCCGCTCATCCGGCCGCACGCGCCAGCGCACGCGCGCGAGCACTCGCTCGAGATGCAGCTGCCGTTCGTGCAGCGCGTGCTGTCGGCCCGCATCGTCCCGATGGCGATCGGTTCCCAGACGCGCGCGACGATCACCGCGCTCGCGAAGGCGCTCGCCCAGGCGCTCGAAGGGCGGCGCGCGCTGATCGTCGCGAGCACGGACCTCTCTCACTTCTTCGACGCCAAACGCGCGGAAAAGCTGGACGGCCTGGTGAGGCAGTTCGTGGAGGCGTTCGACGCCGAGGGGCTGCTGAACGAGTTCGAGAGCTATCCAGAGCACGAGCGCGGGCGCTACGTCGCGTGCGGGGGAGGCGCCGCGATCGCGGCGATGCTCGCGGCGCGCACGCTGGGAGCGTCGGCCGGCCGGGTGCTGCGCTACGCGCACTCGGGCGATGTGTCCGGCGACCGCTCCGCCGTGGTCGGTTACCTGGCGGCGGCCTTCACGCGCGCGGCGGTGCATTGATGGAGCTCCTGCCGGACGATCGTCAACGGCTGCTGCAGATCGCGCGCGGCGCGATCGACGCCGCCGTGCACGGCCGCCGGCCTCCTCCCGAGCGCGCCGAGGGACCGCTGGCCGCCCCGGGCGGTACGTTCGTCACGCTGCACCATCGCGGCGAGCTTCGCGGCTGCATCGGGCAGATCGAGGCGCGTGAGCCGCTCGCCGAGGCCGTCGCGCACTGCGCTGTGTCCGCCGCGCTGCGTGATCCGCGCTTCCGCCCGCTCACGCCGGGCGAGCTCGAAAACGGCACCGCGATCGAGATCTCCGTGCTCACCCCGATGCAGCGGGTCGAGTCCGTTGACGAGATCGAAGTGGGACGGGACGGCCTCTTGATCCGGCAGGGGCATCGCAGCGGGCTGCTGCTGCCGCAGGTCGCCACCGAGTGGCGCTGGGATCGCGACACGTTCCTGGCGCAGACCTGCCGCAAGGCGGGCCTGGCGCCCGACGCCTGGCGGCACGGGGCGGAGATCTACAAGTTTCAGGCGCAGGTGTTTGGGGAGTGAAATGGGGTCTGACCCCTTTTCATCAACCCCCTCAGCGTCGCGAGGTTCATCGCGTCGTAGCGATCGACGGTGAGCGCCGTCGCGGATCGCGTCCGCTCCGCCACAACATCTTTCGGCGTTTCGAGCAGCATCGGGAGTGCGGCGAAGCGGCGGTCGTTCAGCAACCGCCGGAACGTCTCCAGGCCGAGGCAGCCCTTGCCGATATGCTCGTGGCGATCCACGCGGCTCCCGCACGGCTTTTTCGAGTCGTTCAGGTGAAAGGCCCTGACGCGGTCCAGCCCCACTGCCGCGTCCAGCTGCCGGAACGTCTGCCGGTAGCCGCGCTCGTGCGTAATGTCGTACCCCGCCGCCACGAGGTGGCAGGTGTCCAGGCAGACGCCGACCTTCTTCGTCCACTTCAGCCCATCGAGGATCGCGGCAAGATGCTCGAAACGGTGCCCCAGGTTGGTGCCCTGTCCCGCCGTGTGCTCGAGCAGAATCGTCGTCTTCAGCCTGCGGCGCGACAGCAACTCGCCGAGCGCCTCGGCGATCAGCTTCAGGCCGTCCGACTCCGTCCCGGTCGTGTACGACCCTGGATGCATGACGAGGCCGTCGAGGCCGAGCGCCTCGGCGCGCTCGATCTCTTCCCACAGCGCCGCGATCGACTGGCGGCGCAGCAGCGGATTGGCCGCCGCCACGTTGATGAGATAACTGTCGTGCGCGAAGACGGGCGCAATCCCTGACGTCCTCACCCGCGCCCGGAACTCTTCGATCTCGCGGTCGGGCAGCGGGCGCGCGCGCCACTGGCCCGCCGACTTCGTGAAGATCTGGAGCGTGTCGCAGCGCGACACCAGCGCGCGATCAACGGCGCGCGGCAGCCCGCCGCCGATGGAGAGATGAGCGCCGAGCCGGGGCATCGGCTACCATGTTGGCATGCGGCGTTTTCTGATCGCCAGTCTGACGGCGTTGATCGCGTGCGCTCCGGCTCCGCTCCGCGCCTGGGGCTTCGACGTGCACCGTTTGATCGCCGACCGCGCGATCGCGCTCTTGCCGGCCGAGATCCGTCCGTTCTACGAGAAGCACCGGGCGATGATCGTCGAGCACTCGATCGACCCGGACCTGTGGCGCAACGTGGGATTCACCGAGGAGCCGCCGCGCCACTACGTGGACATGGACGCATACGGGCGTCACCCGTTCGCCGCGCTGCCACACGACTACGACGTAGCGGTGAAGAAGTACGGCGAGGCGTTCGTGATCAAGAACGGCACGCTGCCGTGGCGCGCTGCCGAGATCCACGAGAAGCTCGTGAAGGCCTTTGCCGACGCCGGCCGTCCCGATCCGGGCTACGGGCCCGACGATGTGAAGTTCTTCTCGGCCGTGCTGGCGCACTACGTCGCGGACGCCCACGTGCCGTTTCACGCCGCGCTGAACTACGACGGCCAGTTGACGGGGCAGTGGGGGATCCACTCGCGTTTCGAATCGCAGCTCGTGCTGCGGTCGTTGTCGCGGCTTCGAATCGATCCGCGGCCCGTTGCGCCCATCAAGGACGCCCGCGAGTTCATCTTCGATTCGCTGACCAACGGCTTTCCGTACGTGGAGCAGATCCTTGCCGCCGATCGCAAGGCGGTGAAGGGACGCGACGAGTACGACGACGAGTATTTCGAGAAGCTGCTCGCGGCGACGCAGCCGATCGTCGAACGGCAGCTCGCGGCCTCAATCAGCGACGTGGCCGCGCTGATCGCGGGCGCCTGGGAGGCCGCGGGGCGTCCGGCGCTCCCGCTCGAGCCGCCGCGGATCCCCCGCAAGGTGCGCCGGCGCTGAGCTGGGGTCAATGCTTGCCGGGCGGCGGCATCTCGCGCGCTTCCGCGCGCCGCTCCAGCGCACGCTCCAGCGGCAGCAGGCCGTGCAGCACGATGAGCGCGGTCAGGGTGCCGAGGGCCGCGATGCGGTACTCACCCGCCCCCGCGGCGACGCCCACCGCCGCGTTGACCCAGATCGTGGCCGCGGTGGTGAGCCCCCTGACCGACATGCCCGTGCGCAGGATCGCGCCGCCGCCGAGAAACCCCACGCCCGTCACGATTTGCGAGGCGATTCGCGTCGGGTCCGCTTGCGGGCCGGCCGCGAGCGCCACGGACATCATCGTGAACATCCCGGCGCCGAGCGCGATCAGCGTGTTCGTGCGCAGTCCCGCCGATTTCTGGCTCCACTCGCGTTCGAGTCCCACGAGCGCGCCGAGCCCGGCCGCCAGCAGCAGCCGCTGGATCACTTCCATCACGGGCATGAATGACCCTCCGATCGGATGAGCCGTTCCCAGCGATGCTATCGTAAGTCCGGGTATGGATGTTCTGCTCGTTCCGACCGGCCTCAGCGCGCACGAGCTGTACTGCGAAGTGCCTGACCCTCCGGTGGCTGACACGGAGGAGCCGCCGCGTGGATTCATTCGCTCGCTGCGGCATCGCTTCCACGAGATGATGGTCGCCGCCGAACACGAACGGCGCGCTCGCCTGAGCGGCGCCCACGTCGAGGCGCCCCAGGGCTGGTGGGGACGCGTGCGCACGGGCACCCTGCGGTGGGCTGCCGAGGCGATCGCCGAGCAGCGCTTGCTCTGGCACCTGCGCGGCTGCCAGCGCGCGGAACTCGGGTTCCCGGCCGACCTGCAGGAGTCCGCTGCGCGCGAGCTGTTGCGCGCGCAGCTCACGCGCGACTACGAGAAGCATCGGCGCTGGTTCATCATCGACCTCCTCGGCTTTGTCGTCTCCGGATTGTTCATGCTCGTGCCGGGCCCGAACCTGATCGCGTACTACTTCGCCTTCCGCCTCGTGGGCCACTTCCTCTCGATGCGCGGCGCGCGACAGGGGTTGGATCGCACGGAATGGACATTCAAGCGCAGCGAGGAGCTCCAGGAAGTGCGGCGGCTCGTGACGACCGATCCGCCGGACCGGGAGGCGCGTCTCCTCGACATCGAAGGGCGCCTGCGGCTCGAACACTTCGCGTCGTTCGTCCGGCGGGTCGCGGCCTCCTGACGTATACTCCGGCCGTTGACGCTTCAGCAGCTCGCACGACAGCTCGGCTGCCGCCTCGAAGGAGACGGCTCGATCGAAATCACCGGCCTCGCCGGTATCGAGCAGGCCCAGCCCGGCCAGTTGACGTTCGTCGCCAACCCGAAGTACCTCTCCGCGCTCCCGTCGACGAAGGCGTCCGCCGTCATCCTGGACGACGCCGCGCCCGCGCCCCCGTGCGCCGCGCTGCGCACCGCGGAGCCCTATGTGGCGTTCGCCCGCGCGCTCGAGCTCTTCGTGGACACGCCGCGTCCGCAGGCCGGCGTGGATGCGTGCACCGCCATCGGCCGCGACGTCCAGTTCGGAAAGAACGTCGCCGTTGGCCCGTTCGTGACCATCGGCGACGGGGTCGCGATCGGCGACAACACGATCATCTATTCTCATGCGGCGATCGGCGCGGGGACGACGATCGGCCGCGACTGCATCCTCTATTCACACGTCGCCGTGCGGGAGCGAATCACCGTGGGCGACCGCGTCATCCTGCACAACGGCGTCGTCGTCGGGTCCGACGGCTACGGCTTCGCGCGGCAGAAGGACGGGACGCACTACAAGATCCCGCAGATCGGCACGATCGTCATCGAGGACGACGTCGAGCTGGGCGCCAACACCTGCGTCGATCGTCCGGCAGTCGGCGAGACGCGCATCGGCGCCGGCACCAAGATCGACAACCTCGTGCAGATCGCGCACGGCGTCTCCGTGGGGCGCCGGGTGCTGCTCGCCGCGCAGACGGGCGTCGCGGGGAGCAGCCGGATCGAAGACGACGTGGTCTTCGCCGGGCAGGTCGGGGTAGCGGGGCACATCACGATCGGCAAGGGGACCATCGCGACGGCGCAAACAGGCATTCCGAACTCGACCGATCCGGGCAGCTTCGTGTCCGGCTATCCGGCCATCCGCAACCGTGATTGGCTGAAATCTTCGGCTGTGTTCAAGCGGCTGCCGGAATTGAAGAAGCAGCTCCAGGAGCTGGAGCGGCGGGTCTCGGAGCTCGAGGCGGAGCTGGCGGGCGGCCGCGGCGAAGGACGCTAGCCGGGGCCGTGCCGTGCCGCTGCCATGCCATAATCCACTCATGGTGTCTCCTCGGTTCCGCCGGGCGTTGAGCGCGTGCGCGGCCCTACTCCTCATCGCATCGTTCCCGGCCGGCGCGGCGACGAAGCCGCCCAAACTCGACTACAAGCTGGTGACGCTCGACAACGGCCTCACGGTCGTGTTCCTCGAGGACCACTCGACGCCGATTGTGCACCTGCAGGTCTGGTATCACGTCGGGTCGCGCGACGAGCGCACCGGGCGCACCGGGTTCGCGCATCTGTTCGAGCACATGATGTTCAAGGGCTCGAAGAACGTCGAGCCCGAAGCGCACCCGTCGATGATCTCGAGCGTGGGCGGACAGAGCAACGCCTACACCAACGAGGACACGACGGTGTACTGGGAGACGGTGCCGGCGCAGTATCTCCCGCTCATTCTCTGGCTCGAGGCCGACCGGATGGCGTCGCTCCGGATCAACGAGGACACGTTCCGCACCGAGCGCGAGGTGGTGAAGGAAGAGCGGCGCATGCGCGTCGAGAACCAGCCTTACGGGCGCCTGCAGGAGATCATCTACGACAAGGCGTTCACGGTGCATCCGTACAGGCACCCGACGATCGGCAGCATGGCGGACCTCGAGGCCGCGTCGATCGAGGACGTGCGCGATTTCTACCGGACGTACTACGTGCCGAACAACGCGACGGTGGCGCTCGTCGGCGATTTCGACACCGCCGAGGCGCTGGGCTTCGTGCAGAAGCACCTCGGCCGCGTGCCGCGCGGGAAGCCGGTTCCGCGCGACATTCCGAAAGAGCCGACGCCCACGAAGCAGCGCCGCTTCACGCTCGAGGAGACCTGGCCGCTCCCCGCGGTCGTCGTCGCGCACCCGATCACGTACGACGGCGATCCGGACTCGTACCCGCTGCACATCGTGTCGAAGATCCTGTCGGACGGGCAGAGCGCGCGGATCTACCGCTCGCTCGTATATGAGAAGCGGCTTGCGGTGGCGGCGTTCGGGCAGGGGAACATCATCGAGGATCCGAACCTGTTCTTTGCGGTCGCGATCGTACAGCCCGGCCAGTCGCCCGACGCGGCCGAGAAGGCTCTCGTCTTCGAACTGGAGCGGCTGAAGAACGAGCCGATCAGCGACGCGGAGCTGCAGCAGGCGAAGAACCAGTTCGCGCGCGACTACATCATCGGCCGCGAGTCGAACCAGCAGAAGGCGCTGCACCTCGCCCACGCGATCGTGCTGCACGAAGGTGACGTGACGACCGCCGACGGCGAGTTCGACATCTTCATGAACGTCACCGCGGCCGACGTCCAGCGCGTGGCGCGGAAGTACTTCACCCCCGACAGCCGGATGGTCCTCACGATCATGCCGAAAGGCGGCAGTCGATGACAGCCCTCGCATTCGGCATTCGGCGTTCAGCCTTCGGTGTTGCAGTGGCGCTCGTCTGCGCGGGTTCCGCAGGCGCGCAGGGACGGGACTGGCCTTCCGAACGCCCGCCGCGGCCCCTGGCGGCGCGCGAGGTCAAGTTCCCGCCGTACGAGTTCCGCACGCTCCAGAACGGCCTGCAGGTCATCGCGGTGCTGCACCACGAGCAGCCGGCGGTCAGCCTGCGGTTGCTGGTGCGCGCTGGCGGCGCGCAGGATCCGAGCGAGAAGCCGGGCGTGGCGTCACTCGCGGCAACGCTCCTCGACCAGGGCACCACGTCGAGGAACGCGCAGGAGATCGCGAGCACGGTGGATTCGGTCGGCGGCGCGCTCGGCACCGGCGCCGGGACCGACCTCTCGTTCGTGAACGCCGTCTTCATGAAAGACAGCTTCGACCTCGCGCTCCGGCTGGTGTCCGACATCGCGCGCAATCCCGAGTTCGCCCCGGCGGAGATCGATCGGCAGCGCCAGCAGATCCTGTCCGCGCTGCAGGTGAGCTACGACGACCCGGATTACGTCTCGAGCGTCGTCTTCGATCGCCTCGTGTACGGGTTCCATCCGTACGGGAGACCTTCGGCCGGAACGCCGCAGTCCATCGCGCGAATCACCCGCGACGACCTGGTCGCCTTTCACAAGGCGTATTTCGCGCCGAACAACGCGATTCTGGCGATCGTCGGTGATATCACCGCGGAAGAAGCTTTCGCAGGTGCCGAGCGGGCGTTCGGCGACTGGCCGCGCAACGACGACGTGAAGGTCGCGCCGCCGCTCGATCCGCCCCCCCCCACGCGGCGCGTGGTCGTGATCGATCGACCAGGCGCCGTTCAGACCGAGATTCGGGTCGGCCACGTCGCCGTGCCGCGCAAGCACCCGGACTACATGGCGCTCGACCTTGCCTCGCGCATCCTCGGCGGCGAGGGCAGCAACCGGCTGCATCGCGTTCTGCGCTCGGAGCGCGGACTCACCTACGGCGCGTCCGCCGACCTCGACACGCTCAAGTTCGCGGGGAACCTGGTGGCCGAGACCGACACGCGCTCGGACGCAACCGGACAGGTGCTGCGGCTGATCGTCGAGGAGTTCTGGCGCCTGCAGCGCGAGCGGGTGGGTCGGGGGGAACTGCAGGGAGCGCAGGACTACCTCGCGGGCAGCTTCCCGCTCACGATCGAGACGCCGAGCGCGATCGCGCTGCAGGTGCTCAACGCGGTCTTCTTCGGGCTCGACCTCGAGGAGCTGCAGACGTACCGCGAGCGCGTCAACGCGGTCACTCCGGACGACGTCCAGCGCGTCGCGCGCGCGTACCTCAAGCCGGACCGGCTGTCGATCGTGCTCGTCGGGGATGCATCGCGATTCGCGTCACAGCTGGCCGCCGCCGGCTTTCCACAGTTCGAGCGCATCCCGATCGGCGAGCTGGATCTCTCGTCGGCCGATTTCCGGCGACCGGCACAGTCCGGCGGCCCGGCGCGCGAATTCGTGGCGGCCAGGAACGACAGATTCGTGCCGGCCGGGTCTGTTGTAGCCACACACAACGACCCCGTCCGAGACAATCCCCGCGCCCTGGTGGGTCGGGCGATCGAGGCGAAGGGTGGCCTCGACAGGCTGCGCGCGATTCGCACCGTGCGGGCGACCACGGCCACGCGGCTGGTGGTCGCCGCCCGTCGCTCGCCCGAAATGCGCGGGACGACGGCGATCGCGTATCCCGATCGCTTTCGCGTGGACCTGGAGACCCCGCAGGGGCGGGTGCTGACGATTCTCGACGGCGAGCAGGGATGGGGACGCGCGCCACAGGGAGAAAGCGCCGACATCGCCAGCGGCGAGCTGCGCGCGAGCGCCGAGCGCGACGTGCTGCGCCTCCTGCTGCGCGCCCACGGCGGCGAGCTGACGGCGCGCGCCGTGGACGAGGTGACGCTCGAGGACGGTACCAGGGCGCCGGCGCTCGAGTTCGACCTGCCGGGGCAGCGTGTGCAACTCGTGCTGGACCCCGAGACTTCGCTGGTGCTCGCCGAACGGTATGTCGCCCGGCATGCCGGCGCGGACCAGCCGGTCGAGGAGCGGTTCTCGGACTACACGGCGATCGACGGGGTGATGGTGCCATTCACGACCACGGTGAGCCGCAACGGCCGCGTCGTCCTGGAGCGCAAGGTACAGTCGATCGCGTTCAACGTGACGCTTCCCCCCGATACGTTCGCCAAGCCCTCCTGACGTGCGCGCCGGGCCCCGCGTGATGATCTCGTGCGGCGAAGCGTCCGGCGACCTGTACGCCGCCGCGCTCGCGCGCGAGCTGCGCGCGCGCGAGCCGAGCCTGTCGATCACGGGCCTGGGCGGCGATCGCTTGCGGGAGGCGGGCGCTGAACTCGTCGGCGACTACCGCGGGCTCACCGTCACCGGCCTGGCCGAGGCGCTCAAGGTGCTGCCGCGGTCGTACGCGATCTACCGCCGCATGGTGGCGTCCGCGCGGTCCGATCGGCCGGACGTGCTGGTCGCGATCGACTTCCCCGATTTCAACTTCCGGCTCGCGGCGGCGATGCGGCGTCTTGGCGTGCCGGTCGTCTACTACATCAGCCCGCAGCTCTGGGCATGGCGCGCCGGCCGCATGAAGACGATGCGGCGGATCGCATCGCATGTGCTCGTCATTTTTCCCTTCGAGGAGGCGCTCTACCGGGACGCGGGCGTGCCGGCCACCTTCGTCGGTCATCCGCTCGTCGAACTGTCCGCGCCCTCGGCGGACCGCCCGGCGTTTCTCGCCTCGCTCGGCCTCCGGGCGGATTGGCAGACGGTCGCGCTGCTGCCCGGCAGCCGGCCGAACGAAGTGCGCGGGATCCTGCCCACGCTCGTCGCGGCGGCCGCGCGGATCGCGCGCGCGCGTCCGCAGACGCAGTTCGTCCTCGCTCGCGCCCCTCACCTCGACGACGCGCTCTTCACGGCTGCGGCGCAGGCGCCCGTGCCGATCGCCATGGTCGAGGAGCGCTCGAACGACGTGCTCGCGTCCGCCGACCTGACGATCACCGCCTCCGGCACGGCCACCGTCCAAGCGGCGATCCACGAATGCCCGATGGTGATCGTGTACCGCCTCTCCGGGCTGACGTACCGGATCGGAAAACCGTTCGTGCGGGTCGACACCTACGGGATGGTCAACCTGATCGCGGGACGGCGCGTCGCGCCGGAGTTGATCCAGGAGGCATTCACAGCTCCAGCTGTGGCCGCGCACGCCCTCGAGCTGCTGGAAGATCCAGAGGCCGCCGCGCGCGCGCGCTGCGACTTGCGGGAGGTGCGTAATAAGCTCGGCGCGCCGGGCGCGAGCCGACGTGCCGCCGAGGCGGTGCTCGCCATCGCCCGTGGCGCAACGCTCCTGAGGTAAACTGCCTGAATGCGTTTCGCTCCCGCTGCCGCGGTTGTGATCGTGCTCGCTGCCGTCAACGCGCGGGCCACGGTGCTCGTGCCGATGGACCTCAACGAGCTGGCGGCCGCCGCGCACGCGGTGGTCTACGCGCGCATCACCGAGGTCCGTCCGGTCGTCACCGACGATCGCCGCCGCGTGGAGTCGATCGTCGTTGCCGAAGCGATCGGGTACATGAAGGGTGACCTCGGCCGCGCGATCATGTTTCGCATCCCGGGCGGGCAGGTCGGCGCGTATCGCACGGTGATGGTAGGCGCCCCCAGCTTCGAGCGCGGCGACGAAGTGATCCTGTTTTTCGGCGCGCGTCCACCGGCCCTGCCGTACATTGTCGGGTTCAGCCAGGGCGTCTATCGCGTGCGCATCGACGAGCGCACCGGCGCGCGCGTCGTCGTACCGCCGCCAGCGATCAATACCGGAGACACGGTCCGCCTCGCCCGAGGCACGCGCACGCCAATGGCGCTCGACGCGTTCGCCGCCCGGGTCCGCGCGCTCGCGACGGCCCCCGCGCGGGGCGCGCGATGAAGCGCGCCATCGCCGCGATCGCCGCTGTCGCGCTTGCCTGCGCCGCGTCGGCGCCGGCCGCCGCATACCTGAAGCTCGGGTTCGAGCGCGGCACGAGCTCGGTGACCATCCACTGG
>DATHTE010000046.1:0-16680 GCA_035463475.1 Vicinamibacterales bacterium | reverse complement strand
GGCTGATGCGCACGAAGTCCCGCCGGCTCAGCGGACGGCCGAATAGATCGAACCAGCAGTCTGGCGGATTGGTCATGACTCCTTTGAAGCGCCAGCATAGTCCAGGCACAGGTGAAAATCGCGCCAACGTGTTGAATCGATCGAAAAGGGGATTGGGGTGAGTGAGGGGATTCGAACCCCCGACGTCCGGAGCCACAGTCGAAAAAAGTGACATCGTCGGCGTAGGGTCCTTTTGGGGGACCCTCGGTTTTTCGGGCGTTTTTAGTGTCCACGTCCGGCCGTCTCGGGTCGATTCGGCCGGTCTCGTGCGCAAAGTTTCAAGAATCGTTCAAGAGTGAGCGACGCGCGCCTGCGTACGGTTCCCCCTTCGGTCGTACCAGCCTTGTTGGGCGGCGCGCTACTTGTGGAAGACATCGTTGGCGCCCTCGCGGGTGAAGGTCTCACCGAGACGAAGCTTACCGCCGGCGAGAAAGGGTGTGGGGTAGGACTACGCCTTTCTTACCGGGTAGCGCAGGTGTGTCACGCCGACGCCCGGGATCACAGTCGGGTTGCCAAGAACGACTGGCGTGCCGGCGAGGCGGTCAAAGAGTCGAACTCCGGAGCCAAGAAGGACCGCCGCGATGTCGATGTAGATTTCGTCGAGGAGCCCAGCATTCAGGCACTGCTGGATGGTGTCCGCGCCGTGGACCCCGACGGACTTCCCGGCGGCGGCGGTTTTGGCTAGGTTCACGGCGCTTTCGATGCCGTCGGTCACGAATTGGACAGTCGAGTTGGGTCGCGGCCATCCGGCGGGGATGTGGTGGGTAAGTACGAATGCCGGTCCCCAAGCGTGATTTCCGCCCCAGCCTTGGGCGACGTCGAAAGTGCGTCGACCGGTGAGCACGGCACCAAGTCCGGACGTGAGATCGCGAAGGTGCTTGGCGCTCGGCCCGGATACCTTAAACGTCATGGGGTCGGACCCTCCGGTGTGGATTTCGACGTCTCCCGAGGTGAAGTACCAGTCGAACACTTCGGCCACGCCGTCGTTGAGGTCGGCGACGTAGCCGTCGAGCGACATGGACATGATTGCGACAACCTTTGACATTGCGCGCTCCGTTCGAGGGTTGGAGACTGCGTTCAGGGGATAGCACGGTTACTACGAAAGAGCACTACGAAGATCGACACTGCGATGCATTCGAGGCGCGGACGCCGGCTCACCCACGTGACCATGGCCGTCAGAACACCCTGCCTGATTCCGGCGCGGGAAATTCGCTTGCCGTTATGAGCAACTTCGAAGCACAACATCGTATTTGTTCAACGATCCGAGTCGGTCTAACGTCATGCGAATGAGCCGCGCGGCTTCACGATTCGCGGCGCGCCGGCTCCATTCGGTTGTTAGCCTGCGCGACTAGTCCGCGAACATTTCCTGCAATCCGCCGAGTACTTCGGTCATCGTCTCTGTCGGCAACGTACCGAGACGAATCACGCGCAAGTCGTTCGTTCAGCAGGCTAACCCGCTGCAACGTCGCGTCTGGCGGCCACGCTGGAGTTCCTGAGGCTGGATCTCGAGGGACGCCGGAGAGCGGGGAGCGCAGCCGTATTCGCGAAGGAAGAGGGCGAGCCCATGCCGTTCCCGCGAGCGGCCCGGCACGCGACGATTCTGCGCGCACACGGAATAGAGCCTCGCATCGAAGCGCAGACGGCCGGCCGGCGTCTGACGGAAGACTGCAGGAACGCCTTGCAGAGTATTGACCTGCACTGGCACGACTTGAGGCACGAGTACGCGTCGCGCCTGGTCGAGCGCGGAGTCCCCTTGTCGCAGGTCCGCGACCTCCTTGGCCATGCGTCCATTGTGACGACGGAGCGGTACGACAATCAGCGGCCGGATGCGCTGTTCGAAGTGGCGCGGCGGTTGGAGGCTGGCGAATCTTTCAAGAATCTTTCAAGTTCGGGGGCAGACGCGTCCGGGACGGAGGGCGAAACCGTAGATGAAAATCGTGGCAACGTATTGAATCGACTGAAGAAGGAGATTGGGGTGAGTGACGGGATTTGAACCCGCGACATCCGGAGCCACAGTCCGGCGCTCTACCCCTGAGCTACACTCACCACAGGGTTTGCGGGAAAACCTTGAACTTCAAAGTGTAGCACTACTCTTCCAGCGCAGGGAACTCCGTGACCTCCCCTGACGCGACCCGCGGGGTTTCGTCGTCGGCCACTTCCACCAGTTCTCCGTCCGCGACGCGCGTGCAGACCATGTAGATGTGCGATGCGCGCTCCCCCTTGGCGGAATACATCAACTGGTCGGCGCGGTGGATCAGGTCCGCGGCGAGCTTGCGCGCGACGCCGCGGCGTTCCTCGACGGGACCGAGCCGCAGGATCACGACGCCGACGTCCACCAGGACGGGCCAGTGCGAGAGCCGCTTGTCCTCGCGGCCCCAGTCGAACCCCTCCACGGCGTTCTTGAACCGGGCGGCGATGTGCTCCGCCTCGCCGTGGCCCGGAAGGTCGGGAATCATGAAGCAGAACTCGTCGCCGCCGAAGCGCGCGTGCAGGTCGCGCGAGGTCGGCCGCTCGAGCGCGAGCAGGTCCTCGGATCGGATCTGCTCGGAGAGGATCGTCGCGACGCGCTCGATGATGCGGTCCCCCACGGCGTGACCGAGCGTGTCGTTGTACTGCTTGAACCGGTGCAGATCGACGACGCCGATGGCGCACCAGCGCGCGCGCTGCTCGGCGCCGAGGAAGCTCTCGAGCCGCTCCATGAACCAGTCGAAGTTCAGGAGTTTGGTCTTCGGGTCGCGGTGCGACCGATCGCTCAGGTCGGCGACCACCGCCTCGAAATAGCGCGCGATCGTGTTGAGCGTGGATTCTTTTTCCTGCAGCTCGCGCTGCACGTCGGAGAGTTTCTGCGCGAAGCCCTCGGAGAGCGCCTGGATCGCGTCGTGCTTCGACTGCTCGAGGAGCTGCCGCTGCTGCGCGACGATTTGCTCGACCGCCTCGATCAACGCGGCTTCGACCGCCGCATCGAGGGCGAGGTGCCGCTGAACCCAGGCTTTCAGCTCCGTGGTGGTCCGAGGCGCACTCCCGCCCATCTCATTAGCGCATTGCCGAATGGCGAATGCCGAATGCCGAATGCGTCAAGGCCGAATGTGCGAATGCCAAAGGCGTCAATGCCGAATGTCCTACGACCGAATGAGTCGGTGGCGGATGAGTGTAATGCCTAATGTCCGATGCCGAAAGCCCGAAGGGCCTTCGGCATCCGGTCCGGCATTGCATCTGGCTCAGCTACGCCCCTCGGTCTTCAGCTGATTCTGGAGCTGCTGCGCGGTCTCGAGGTGGTGCTTGATCCTGGGCAGCGTTTCGGACGCCCACTGCTTCACGCCAGGATGGTCGCCGTTTTCGGCCTGATCCTGCAGCGCGTCGAGGGCGTCCTGATGATCCTTGACCATCAGATCGATGTACTCGCGATCGAACTCGTTGCCCGACAGCTTCGACAGCCGCTCGTGGTCATCCCGCGCGGCGTTCTCGTCCTGCTCCAGCTCGACGTTGACGGTCCGCGCGATATCCTTCAGCTTGTTGCCGGCCATCGTGTGGTCCTGGACCATCGTCGCGGCGAACTCCTTGACCTCAGCCGAAGAAGCCCGCTCCTCTGCCAGTTTCCCAAGCTGGACCTCGCGGGAGCCATCCTTGAGCTGCTCCTCGACGAAATTGCGCTCCCCCATCGAGAGCGACGACTCGGCCGCGCCGCTCGTGCCGGTCGCGCCCGTCGTGCTCTGATCGCGGTTGCTGGCATCGCCGCACGCGGCGGCCGCCACGGCAAAGACCGCGGCTATGAACAGTTGTGTTGCCTTACGCATGTGCCTCACACCTCCTGAACCGAAGTTCGACGGTGCAAGCGGTACGCCCTGCGTTACACGCCGATGGCGTCCGCGTTGCAGCGGGTGAGGCCGGCATAGACGTCACAAACTACAGTGGAGGTGTGTATGAAACAGCGGTTCGTGCTCGGTCTAATCGCGTCGGCGGCCCTCGCAGTCGCATCCGTTTCGGCGCAATCGACGGGCACCAGTCAGACAGGTCAGACAAGTCCGGCAGGACAGATGAGCACCAGCGCGCATGCTGAAGGGCAAACGGTTACCTTGACTGGGTGTGTCCAGCGCGCCGACCTGGCGGGCGTTGGCGGCGGCTCCAGCGCGAGCGGCAGCACTACCGGTTCGACCACGGGCAGCACGACCGGTTCGACCACGGGCAGCACGACCGGCTCGACCACGGGAAGCACGACCGGCTCGACCACGGGCAGCACGACCGCCACGTACGGGAGCACGGCTTCGTCGGAGCGCGGCGGAGCTGACGCCGAGTTTGTCCTGACGAACGTTTCGATGGGCAGCGGCACTGCCGACGCGACGACGGGCGGCACGAGCAGCTCGACGACCGGCAGCACCACCGGTTCGACGACCGGCAGCACCAGCAGCTCACCTACGGGCAGCGCCACCGGCACGGCCGGCAGTCACGCTGGAACGTCCGGGATGCCCGGCTTCTCCTCGGGCGTGAAACTGATCGGCGACGCCGACCGAAACCTGCAGCGCTACGTCAATCAGCGCGTTGAAGTGCGCGGCACGTTGCAGGGGCAGGGCGGTTCCTGGAGCGGATCGGGCACGGGCGCCACGACGGGTTCGACGACCGGCTCCACCACCGGCACCGGCTCGACCACTGGCTCGACGACCGGTTCCACGACCGGCACCGGCTCGATGAGCGGCAGCACCGGCCCGTCGGCGGACATGCCGACCCTGCGCGTCACCTCCGTGCGTCAGGTCGGCGGCAGCTGTGGGAGTGAGAATCGATAAGGTTCGAAGGGTTCGACAGGCCCCAACCATTCCCTCTCCGCCACCGTCGTATACTCCGTCGCACCGGCACTGAGTCGAACCGGAGTTTCGATGAGATTCCTTGCGGCGGCCGCCGTCCTGGTACTCGCGTCGGCGGCGCCGTCCCGCGCACAAGCGGATCGCCCGCGAGACGAGTCCATTCTCCGCATCGCCGGCACGGTCGAGGCCGTGAAGAGCGTCACGATCGTCACCCCTCGCCTGACCGGGCCCGGGTCCAATTCGCTCGTCATCACGAAGCTGGTCGCGGCGGGCAGCCGCGTTCGCGCCGGCGACGTGCTGGTGCGGTTCGATCCCCAGGACCAGGTGCGCACGGCCCAGGATCGCCGCGCGGAGTACCTCGACTTCGAAGAGCAAATCCGGAAGAAGGCCTCCGAGCAGACGGCGGCGCGCGCGAAGGACGAAACCGAGCTCGCGCAGGCGGAGCACGACGTGGAACGCGCCCGCCTGGATGTGACGAAGAACGACCTGCTCCCGCGGATCGAGGCGGAGAAGAACACGCTGGCGCTCGAGCAGGCGCAGGCCAGGTTCGCGGCGCTGGGCCGCACCTTCGATCTCAAGCGGCGCGCCGCGGCTGCCGAGATGCGCATGCTGGAGATCCGCCGCGACCGCGCGCGCGCCGCGATGGCGCACGCCGAAAACAACGCGCGCCGGATGACGATCCTCGCCCCCTTCGACGGACTCGCGGTGGTCAAGCAGGTCTGGAAGGGGGGCACGATGGGGGACGTGCAGGAAGGAGAAGAGGTCCGGGCCGGGGTGCCGATCCTCGACGTGGTGGATCCGAACCGGATGCAGGTCCGCGCGCGCGTCAACCAGGCGGACATTGCGCACGTGGCGGTGGGCCGCCGCGCGCGCGTGCGGCTCGACGCCTACCCCGAGCTGGTGTTCGACGGCCGCATCGAGCAGCTCTCTCCGCTGGCCCTTCTCAGCACGCTCACGCCAAAGGTGCGCTCGTTCGTCGCCATCGTTTCGATCTCCGGCGCTCATCCCAACCTGATGCCGGATCTCTCCGCGGCCGTGGACGTGGCGGTGAACGAAGGGACCCACTGACATGACGCGACGGTCACGCCGAGCGCTCGCGCTTGCCGCCGCGATCCTGCTCGCGGCCGCGCTGATCGGCTCCGGTCTTTACGCCGTGGCGGCCCGCCCCGGTCCGGACGTGCCGACGACGGAGGTGACGCGGGGTGAGTTTGTCGATTACGTCGAGGTGCGCGGCGATCTGCGCGCCGGGCGATCCGTCGTGCTCTCGGCGCCGATGCAGGCGGGCGAGCTGCAGATCGTCAGGCTCGCGAAGAACGGCACCGCCGTGAAGTCGGGGGACGTCGTCGTGGAGTTCGACTCCACGACGCTCCGGCGCACGGTGCAGGAGAAACAGTCAGAGTTGCGGCAGGCGGAGGCGGAGATCGAGCAGAGCCGCGGGCAGGCGGCGATCACCGACGAGCGGAATCGGACGGCGCTGCTCAAGGCGCGGTACGACGTCGAGCGCGCGAGGCTGGAGGTCGGCCAGCGCGACGTGATCGCCAGGCTCGATTATGAAAAAGCGAAGCTCGCACTCGCCGACGCGGAACAGCGGCAGCGCGAGGCCGAAGCGAAGGCCGCATCCGACGGCGCCGCGGCCGCCGCGGATCTCGCGAGCCGCCAGCGCAAGCGCGAGAAGGTCATGGCGGATCTCGCGAGGGCCGAGCAGTCGCTCGGCGCGCTGCAGCTCAAGGCGACCGCCGGCGGCCTGGTCAGCATCATGCCGAACTTCCGCGCGGGCGGACCGTTTGGCGGGCAGCAGGAATTCCGGGAGGGAGACCGCGCGTGGGCCGGCGCGAACCTCGTGGAGCTGCCGGACACCTCGTCGCTGCACGTCGAAGCGCGGCTCGACGAGTCCGATCGCGGCCGGGTCAGACCCGGACAGCGCGCAAGCCTCAAGGTGGACGCGGTGCCGGACCGCGAGTTCGGCGCGAGGGTGAAGGACATCGCCGTCCTGGCCCGCGTGGACTTCTCCTCGGGTTGGCCTCCGCCCCGCAACTTCGACCTCAAGCTCGCGATCGACGAGCGCGACTCGCGGCTGCGCCCCGGCATGAGCGCCACCGCGCGCATTGCCGTTGGGAGCCTTCCGAACGTGCTGCTCGCGCCCTCGGAAGCGGTGCAGATCGTGGGCGGCAAGCCGACGGTCTATCGTCTCGTGCGCTCGCGCTTCGAGCCCTCGACGGTGACGGTGGTGCGCCGTGGGCGCGACCAGGTCGCGCTCGCGTCGGGCGTTTCGGTCGGAGATCGCATCGCGTTGAAGAAGCCGCCCCACGCCGGCGATGCGGCCGGCAGGAGCGCGCCATGACGATCGCGCGGACGCGGATCGCCCTCGCCGGCATGGTGCTCGCGATCGCCCTGGTCGTCGCAGGCGCCGCGGCGTCGTGGCCCGAAGCGCACGACCAGGTGCCGACCGCGCGCGTGACGCGCAGCAGCGTCAAGCTGGACGTGCACGCGACGGGGGAGCTGCGCGCCGCGCGGTCCCTCACGATGACCGCGCCGCCGGTGGGCGGCATGCTGCGGCTCGTCCGGCTCGCGGACACCGGCGGCGCCGTCAAGGCCGGCGAGGTCGTCATGGAGTTCGATCCGGCCGAACAGCAGTATCAGCTCGAGCAGAGTCGATCGGAGCTGGCCGAGGCCGAACAGGAAATCGTCAAGATGCGCGCGGACAACGCCGTGCAGGCGGCGCAGGACGAAGTCGAGCTGCTGACCGCGCGCTTCGACGTGCGCCGCGCGGAGCTGGACGCGCAGGCGGGCGAGGAGCTGATCGGATCGATCGAGGCGCACAAGCGCCGGCTCGCCCTCGAGGAGGCCCGGCGGCGGCTCGCCCAACTCGAGGAGGACGTCGGCTCGCGCGCGGAAACCAGCCGCGCCTCGCTCGCCGTCGTGGAAGAGAAACGCACCAAGGCGAGGCTGGCCACCGAGCGCGCGATGCAGACCATCGAGAGCCTGGCGGTCAAGTCCCCCCTCGACGGCCTCGTCGTCGTCAAGGAGAACCGCGACGCGAGCGGCGGGTTCTTCTTCAGCGGCATGAGCCTGCCGGAATACCGGGCGGGAGACACGGTGTTTCCGGGGCGCCCCGTCCTCGACGTCTTCGATGCCTCGCAGCTCGAGATCCGAGCGAAGGTCAGCGAGCAGGAGCGCGGAAACGTGACGACCGGCCAGACGGCGGCGGTGCGGGCCGACGCGCTGCCCGGCCGCGATATCGTCGCGCGCGTCGCGAACCTGGCGGGGCTCGCGGCGCGCGGCAACTTCTGGGAGTCGGCGGGGCCGATACGCCAGTTCGACGCGGTCCTCCGCCTCGATCGCCCCAACGCGCAGCTCAGGCCCGGGACATCGGTGCAGGTCGTGGTCGCGGGCACCGAACTGAAGAACGCGCTGCACGTGCCGCGACAGGCGCTCTTCGAGAAGCGCGGCAAGCCGGTGGTCTACGTCAGGACCGGCCAGGGGTTCGAGGCGCGCGAAGTCAGGATCAGCCATCGCACGGAGACGCGCGTCGTCATCGAGGGGCTGCCGGAAGGGACGGTTGTTGCGCTCGTGAATCCAGAGACTGCAATGCCGAATGCCAAAGCATGATGCCGAATGACGTAGTGCCGAAGGCGCGGGGGTCGGCGAACGACCTGCTGCCGGAGCTGAGGCTCGGGCTCGACAACCTGCGCGCGCACGCGTTGCGCACCGTGCTGACGATGCTCGGGATGATCTTCGGCGTCGCGGCGGTGGTCGCGATGTTGTCGATCGGCGCCGGCGCGCAGCAGGAAGTGATCGCGTTCATCGAGCAGCTCGGCGTGCGCAACATCATCGTCGAGGCGCGCGAGGCGGCCGACAACCAGGCGCTGCAGCGGGTGCGCAAGCTCTCGGCGGGTCTGAGCTTCCGGGACCTGCGCGCGATCGAGGCGAGCGTGGACGGCCTGACCGCCTCCACCGGCCGGAAGCGCGTCGCCCCGTCCAAGGTGCTGCCCAGGCCCCAGGCCGAGACGCCCATGGTGTACGGCGTGGCGCCGAGCTATCAATCGATCGCGGGGCTTCGCGTGGCCTCGGGGCGGTTCTTCACCGGTGAGGAGGGGGAGCGCGCCGCGCCGGTGGCGGTGCTCGGCCAGGCGGCCTCCGCCTCGCTGTTCGGCACCGAAGACCCGATGGGCGAGTACGTGAAGGTCAACCAGCAGTGGTTCCGCGTCGTCGGCGTCGCCGGCCCGGAGGCGACGGTGCAGACCGATGTCGCGGGACTTCCGGCGCAGGACCGCAACAACGTGATCTATGTGCCGCTGATGTCCGCAATCCTGCGGCTCGAAGACGCGCTGAGCTGGCAGAAGGACGAGATCGACGGCATCTACCTGCAACTCGCGCCCGCGGCCGACGTCGCGGCCACGGGGGAGCTGGTGCGCGGCCTGCTGAACGTCTCGCACCGCGGCGCCGGCGACTTCAGCGTGATCGTGCCGGCGGAACTGCTCGCGCAGCAGCAGCGCACGCGGCGCATCTTCCAGATCGTGATGGTGGCGATCGCGTCGATCTCGCTGCTCGTCGGCGGCATCGGCATCATGAACATCATGCTGGCCAGCGTGCTCGAGCGGACGCGCGAGATCGGCGTGCGCCGCGCCGTCGGGGCGCGCCGGCTGGACATCATTCGACAGTTCCTCATCGAGACGACGCTCATCACGGTCAGCGGGGGCCTGGCGGGCATCGTGCTCGGGGTGGTGCTGTCGCAGCTCGTGGGCTACCTGGCCGGCTGGTCGACAATCGTCACCGTCACGTCCATCGTCCTCGCGTTCGCCGTCTCGGTCTCGATAGGACTGGTGTTCGGCCTCTATCCCGCCGTCCGCGCCGCCCGGCTCGATCCGGTGCTGGCGCTGCACTACGAATAGGCTTCAGGCTTCAGTGTTCAGGCTTCAGGAAGGCGCGACCTGAAGCCCCCTGAAGCCTGAAGCCTGAAGCCTATGTCCCCCTGGCCCCTTGCTTTCGGGCAGCCCTGCCCGCTACGCTCACCCCAGCCGCATCCGAGGGGGGACAACTGGCCGCATTGCTGGGCTGGCGGAATCCCGTGGTTTACATCGTTGCTGCGCTGTTGAGCGCGGCGTCCCTCGTCGTCTACTTTCAGCATCGGAACGTCACCAGCTCCACCCGCCAGCGAGAACTGACCGTGCGCGCGTTCGCGCAGCAGAGCGCGACGCTGCTCGCCGGCGACGTGCACCGGGTGCTCGACGGGCCGACCTTCGACACGCTCACCGCCGTCAACCATCCGCTACTCCGCGAAAACCGTCTCGACCTCGTTGCCGGCCACTACGATCGCGGGCTGAAGACGTACCCGCACGTCGAGCGCTTCTTCGTGTGGACGCACGAGACGGGCACCGAGCACGGGAAGCAGGTGATCTTCCGCGACCGGCCGTCGGAAAAGGGGCCATTGATCGGCGTGCGCCTGACCGGCGACAGCCGGTCGGGGCTGTCGTCCGAAGGATGGTCGTACGACCCGGCCCTCGGCACCGAGATCTACGCGCTCGCGGTGCGACACGCGCCGGCTCAGCAGATCTACCTGGCCGCCGAGCGCGTGGTGGATGGCACGACCTACCAAATCTTCGTCCGCACGTTCTGGACCGACGCGCGGCGCGAGCGCTTCTTTGCCCTGCTCGGGTTCGTCGTCAACGTCGGCGCCGTGCACCGGACGCTCTTTCCGATGCTGTTCGAGGGCCCGCAAAGCGCGTTGCGCGTCTCGGGCGTGGTGCCGCTGGACATCCGCATTGCGGACGAGCGCGGGGCCACCCTGTTTGCGACCACCGCGGAGCCGCTCGCGCTTTCCACCAGGCTCCCGTTCGCGGTGCGCTTCTACCCCGCCGACGAGATCGCCTCGCGCCTGGCCGCTGGCGTCCCGCAGCGCACGTGGGTCATGGAGATCGGGCCCTCCCAGACGACTTATGCGACGCAAGTCAATGCCGGCGGCGCCGAAGGCTACTGGCTTTCCGCGGCTGCGGTCGCGCTGATGCTCATCGGGCTCGGCATCGCCGTGCAGGCGCAGCGCCGCGCGCGTCATCTCTCGAGGATGCAGTCCGAGTTCGTGACGCACGTCTCGCACCAGTTGAAGACACCGGTGTCGCTGCTGACCGGCATGCTCGAGACGCTCGCGCTCGACCGCGTGCGCACCCCCGAGCAACGTGGAGAGTACCTCGACGGAATCCGGTCCGAGGCGGCACGCCTGACCTCGCTCGTCGAGCAGATCCTCCAGATGTCGCGCGCGGAGCAGAGCCGCGGTCGCCTCGAACTGGAGGTGGTGGATCTGGCGGCGCTGGTGCAGGACGTGGCGGCGGAGTTCCGCAACGGGCACCGCCGGCGGCTTCAGCTCACCGTCGAGGCGCCGTCACCCGGGCCGCGCGTCGTCGCCGATCCGGCCGCGCTGGAGCAGATGATCTTCAATCTGCTCGACAATGCGCTGAAGTATTCCCCGCGCCCCGCGCGCGTCGAGCTGCGCGTCAGCCATGCCGCCGCCGACGCGGCGATCGAGGTGGAGGACCACGGCCCCGGCATCCCGGCCGACGAGCAGAAGCGGGTGTTCGATCCGTTCTTTCGGGGGCGCGGCGCGGCGGTCGCCCCCGGCTTCGGGCTCGGTCTCGCGATCGTGCGCGATCTTGCGTCGGCGCAGCGCGGTACCGTGCAGGTCGACAGCATCCCCGGGCGCGGGACGACGTTCCGGATCCGGATTCCGCTGCTGCAGTCGGCGAAACGGCGATCCCCGGGACTCCGGGCGCTGTTCACGCGGTCATGACCACCAACCCCCCGTCACACGAGCGCGCGGCCAACATCCTGATCGTGGAAGACGAGCCGCAGATGCGCCGTCTGCTGACCGATAACCTCGAGTTCGAGGGGTACGGGACCAGGTCGGTCGCGAGCGGCGAGGAAGCGCTGAGCGTCTGGCAGGACGCCCCCTGGGACCTGATCATCCTCGACGTGATGTTGCCCGGCGCCAGCGGGCTGGAAGTCTGTCGTGAACTGCGCGCGCGGCACGTCCGGACGCCGCTGATCATGCTGACCGCGCGGGCGGAAGAGGCCGATCGTGTGATCGGTCTCGACCTCGGGGCCGACGACTACGTGACCAAGCCGTTCAGCGTGAGGGAGCTGCTGGCGCGCGTCCGCGCGCAGCTCCGGAGGCACGGCCGCCAGGGGGAGGGACCTGGCGAATATGTCCTCGGCGACTCCGTAATCAACCTGCGCACGCGAACGGTCATTCGCCGCGGGATTCGGGTCGATCTCAGCGCGCGCGAGTTCGACCTCCTGCGCTATCTGCTCGCCCACCGCGGCGAGGTGGTCACCCGTGAGCAGCTCCTGCGGGACGTCTGGGGCTACGCTCAGTCCCCGCTGACGCGCACCGTCGACAATTTCATCGCCAAGCTGCGGAACCACATCGAACCTCAGCCGCACGATCCTCGCTACATCCTTACGGTTCACGGCACCGGCTATCAGCTGGTGGTGTGAGCGCGACCCGCGTGCGGACGCCACGACCGCAGAGACAAACAGAGACAAACCGTAGACATCTTTTGACACGCGAGCCGGACGGTTCCGCGTATCTTCGCGCTCCAGACTTGTAGATCCGGCGTCCGCCCGGGCGGGGGAGCTGCGGCGCGGGCGCCGTGAGGAGGACGTTCAATGGGCGCTTTTTCGCGGCTCGTGATCCTCGTCGTGGCATGTGTGGCAGCAGCGGCTGCACCGGCGCTCGGGCAGCAGCGCGGCACGATCAGTGGGAAGGTGGTCGATCCGGGGGGCCTTCCGCTGCCCGGGGCGACCATCACGGTAACGGAGCAGGACAAGGGCTTTAGCCGGACCGTGGTGTCCGCGAGCACGGGCGCGTTCACGGTGCCGAACCTCGAACCCGGACGATACACTCTCGCGGTCGAGATGTCCGGCTTCGGTCCCTACAAGCAGACCGACGTGGTGCTGACGGCGGGCTCGGACGTCACGCTCGACCTCCGGCTGCAGCTCGCCAGCCTGCAGGAAGAAGTGCACGTGACCGGTCTGGCGCCGCTGGTCGATCGATCGAGCGCGAAGGTCGGGGGCACGCTGTCGGGCAGGGAAATAGAGGAGGTGCCGTCGAACTTCAGGAACTTCACCGCGCTGACGCAGCTCATTCCCGGCATGACGCCCAACCCCGCGCAGTCGACGTTCGAAGGCGGGCAGGTGGTCGCCAACGGGACGGTTTCCCAGTCGAACGTGTACCTGATCGACGGCATGTACAACAATGACGATCGTCTCGGCGGCAGCCAGGGGACCCAGGTACGCGTCGTGCTGGACAACATCGACGAGTACCAGGTGCTGGCGAACCAGTACAGCGCCGAGTACGGCGGCGGCGCCGGCGCGATCATCAACATGGTGACGCGCGGCGGCACGAACAACTTGAACGGACGCGCCTACGCGTACTTCCGTGACGACAAGTTCAACACCCGCGGTCATTTCCTCTCGGCCGGCGAGCCCAAGCCCGACGAGCGCACCGAGCAGCTGGGATTCGCCCTCGGCGGGCCGATCGTGCGGGATCGCGCGCATTTCTACTTCACGCTCGAACGCGATCACGAGCTGCTGGCGGGTGAGAAGAAATTCCCGGCCGAAGGAGCGCCGCTCGTCCGCGACATGGTTGGCGAGTTCGAAGTGCTGGCGATGAACTATTTCGCGCGCGGCGACTTGCAGCTCAATTCGAACAACTTCCTCTCGGCCCGCTGGGTGCTCGAGGACGCGCCGACTAAGGGCGAAGGCTTTAACGTGGACGAGGCCGCCCCGGACGCGCGAGGCATGGAAGCGGACTGGGATCAGCTGTTCAACCTGACGTTCAACACCATGCTGACCGACCGGGCGTCCAACGTGCTGCGCGTCGGGCGCATCAGCGAGGACCTGAGGACAGGCGCCCAGACGTTCTTCGACCAGCCAGGCCGCTACGGAGTCGAGTACATCGGTCTTGCCGGCCGCGACCCGCTCGCGATGGGTCAGCAGAACGTGCATCCCAGCTACACCACTGGTGCGGGCGGGACGGCACAGCGGCAGCAAATCTACACGTACACGCTCGATGATTCGTTCAGCTACTTCGTCCCGAACTGGGGCGGCGAGCACACCTTCAAGTTCGGTGGCGGATACAGCGTGAACTCCGACGACCCGCGTTCGCAGGCGAACTCGGGCGTGTTCGAGTTCGACAGCGACCTGCCGTACGATCCGCGCAACCCGGAAACCTATCCTGTGCAGTTCGATATCGTGGTCGGGCCTCCGGGATCGGAGTTCCAGGTCTCCGCAACCGACAGGCGCGGCTACTGGTTCGTCGAGGACAAGTGGCGCGTCGGGAACAACGTCACGTTGAACCTCGGGCTCCGGTGGGATCACCAGTCCATCACGCCCGACAGCAAGGATGACTTCGCGCCCAGGGCGGGATTCGCGTGGGACCTCGGCGGCAACGGCAGCACGGTGGTCCGCGGCGGAATCGGGCGGTTCAATTCCTACATGGTGATCTCGCTGCCGCTGTTCTTCAAGCAGGACGGCGTGCGGACGTTGTTCCCCACCCTCTCGATCAACTCGGGCAACGACACCTGCGGTTGCATCCTCAGACCCGATTTGACGACCGATACGGAGGGGAACCTGGGCATCGCGGTCTTGAGCGCCGCGGCCCAGGCGGACATCGCCAGGCGGCGCGACGAGATTCTGTCCGGCGCCTTGTTCAACAGGAACCCGCGCATCGACGCACCCGGCCGGCAGATGCCCTATCAATGGGGCTGGAGCTTCGGCGTCAGCAAGCAACTCGGCAGCGCCGCAGCCGTGACGATCGACTATGTCGGAAACGCGTCGCGGGATCAGAACGGCGTCATCGACATCAACGAGCCGGTCAACGGCCGTCGCCCCGGCCCGGCCGTCTTCGACCCGAACGGCGAACTCATTCCAAACGAAGCGCGCGGCACCAACTTTGCGCGCGTGCTGCTGCACGACTCGAGCTCCCTGTTCAACGGGGACTACCACTCGCTGCAGATGTCGGTCGTCAAGCGGTTTGCCAACCGCTGGAGCGGCAGGCTCGCCTATACGCTTCAGAAGGGGAACTACGTCGGCTCCGGCAACCCGGACAACCGCCGCGTATGGCTCGACAATGACCTCCGTGCCGACTACGGCCGCTTCGCGTCCGACCGCCGGCACGTCCTGGCCGCGTCGGGCAGCTACAACATCTGGAGAACGCTGACCGTGGCCGCCGTGCTCAGCGCGATCTCCGGCGCGCCGATCAACGAGACCGTCGGGCGCGACGTCAACCGCGACAACGACAACACCGATCGTCCGATCCGCGGCGTCGATGACGCCACCCGGCCGATTCTGTCGCCCGTGGACTCGCAAGGCCGAGCTGTCATCAACGGGATCGATGGTCCCGGATCGTTCGGGCTGGACATGTCGGTGCGGTACCAGATCCCGCTGCGAGCGGGGCTGGACAGCCTCGACCTCTTCTACGACATCTTCAACCTGACCAACAAAGAGAACCTGGTGCCGCCGACCGGCAACCGGAATTCCAGCAACTTCATGCGGGCGACCGCCGCGCGGTTCGCGCGCCAGATGCAGTTCGGCGTTCGCGTCAGGTTCTGAGACCGCGGTGCGCGTGACCAGGAGGGTGCTCCGCACCGCCGTGGTCCTCTTGTGGGCGGGGGCGCTCCTCGTGAGCGTTCCCGCCCGGGCTGCGGGCCAGATGGAGCTCGCCGTCATCAAGGGGACGGTCAAGGACGAGCACGGCCAGCCACTCGAAGGCGTCTCTTTCCGCCTGCGCGATCCGAGCCGTGGCCGGGAGTACGTCATCAAGAGCGACAAGGACGGCCGGTTCTACCGCCGGGGCCTCGCAGCCGTCGAGTACGAGCTGGTCGCTGAGAAGGAAGGCTACCAACCGATCCGCGACAAGGTACGCCTCGCGGCGGGCACCGACCGCAGCTTCGATTTCAAGCTCGCGAAATCGGCGCCCGAGGGCTCCGAGGAATTCATGAAAGGCGTGGAGGCCTTCAACCGCGGAGACGCCGCGGGTGCGGCGGCGGCGTTCGAGCAAGCGATGGCCAAGGCGCCGGATGCGCCGGAGGTCCGGGTGAACCTGGCCATGGCGTACCTGCGCCTCAAGCGGACCGCCGAGGCGATCGCCCAGCTCGAACGGGCATCCGCACTCGCTCACGAGACGCCGCGTGTGCTGTTTCAGCTCGGCGGTGCGTACGTCGACGCCAGGCAGAACGACAAGGCCATCGAGGCGTTCGAAAAGGGGCTCGCGCGCCAGCCCGATCTCACCGACCCGATCGCGTACGAGGCCATGGTCACCCTGGGCGCCGTGTACTTCGCCACGGGTCGCAACGACGACGCCATCGCGCGCTTCCAGAAGGCGCTCGCCGCGAGGCCAGACGCGCCGGCACCGAAGCTCGGTCTCGCCAAGGCCTATTTCAGCAAGGGGGACGTCGACCAGGCGCTGCGGGCGTTCAAGGAGGTCGTCGCCACCAATCCAGGCTCGCCGGAAGCCGCCGAGGCTGAGGCATTCATCAAGGAGCTGCAAAAAGATCGGAAGACCGGATAGCGGAACATCGCGATGCGGGAGCCGTCAGCGCCCGGAGGAATCCAAAGCAAGCGGAGTGGAGGAATCCAAACTGGAGGAGTGGAGGAACCCAAACTAGAGGAGTGAAGGATGCGTAGGGGAGTGTTGTCGGCGATGTTCCTGCTCGCGCTGGTCATGGTCACGCCCGCCGTGCCCGCGACAGCGGAAGCGGCGGCCGATCCGCGCGCGGATGGTTCGGAGAACGTGCGGCTCGTCGGCCACCACGATCTGCAGGGGCGCGAGTCGCTCGTCGTCACGACCAGG
>DATHTE010000045.1:0-14622 GCA_035463475.1 Vicinamibacterales bacterium | reverse complement strand
CGGTTCTTCTTCTCCTCCATGTCGATCAGGTCGAGCACGATGATGCCGCCCAGATCCCTGAGCCGGATCTGCCGCACGATCTCCTTCACCGCCTCGAGATTGGTCTTGAGGATGGTGTCCTCGAGGCGGCCGGTCCGCTTGCCGACGTACCGTCCCGTGTTCACGTCGATCGCGACCAGCGCCTCGGTCTGATTGATCACGATGTAGCCGCCGGACTTGAGCCAGACCTTGCTGCGGAGCGCCTTGTCGATCTCCTGCTGCACCCCGTACTCGTCGAAGATCGGAAAGTCCTTCGAGTACAGCTTCACGCGCGGGAGCAGCGCCGGCATCATGCGCTCGACGAGCGCGACGACGCGGCGGTGCTCCTGGCTGTCGTCGATCCGGATCGCGCTGAAATCGTCGGTGAGGAGGTCGCGCAGCAGCTTCGTCACGAGCGTCTGCTCGCGCATCACGACGGCCGGCGCGCGCATGGTCGCCATCTTGTGCTGGATCTCGCCCCAGGCCTGGTGGAAGTAGGTGAGGTCGCTGAGGATGTCTTCCTTCGGCCGGCCCGCCGCGGCGGTGCGGATGATGACGCCGCCCGTGAACCCGTGCTGCTCGCGGAACTCCCGGACGATGCCGCGCAGGCGACTGCGTTCGTCGCGGGACTCGATCTTGCGGGAGACACCGATGTGGTCCACGGTCGGCATGAAGACCAGGAACCGGCCGGGCATCGTCACGTGGGACGTGATGCGCGCCCCCTTCGTGCCGAGCGGTTCCTTGACGACCTGGACCAGGATCTCCTGCGCTTCCTTGAGCAGGTCTTCGATCTTCGCCTCGGGCCGGTCGTCGTCGCGGCGGCCGCGGCCGCGTCGCTCGCCCCGTCCGTTCCCCTTCTCCCCCTCGGCGCTGCGTCCCTCCGCCTTCTCGGCGACGCCGTTCGCCTCGTCGTCGTCGGTGTCGAGCCCCTCCTCGTCGGTGTCGGGGCTCAGGACGTCAGACACATACAGGAAGGCGTCGCGCTCCAGGCCGAGGTCGACGAACGCCGACTGCATCCCGGGCAGCACCTTTGAGACACGCCCTTTGTAGACGTTGCCCGCGACACCGCGCTGGTGCTCCCGTTCGATGAAGACTTCGACAACTTGATCGTCCTCGAGGATCGCGACCTGCGTCTCGTGGCCGCTCGAGGAGATGATCATCTCCTTGTTCATGCGAACTCCGGGCGGACGCCCGGATCACGGCGGCCGTCACGGCGACGAGCGCGATCAGCAGGAGTCCAGCCATCAAATCAGTTGGTGAAGCGCCGCATCCTGACGTTCAGGACGAGGCCAAAAGCGGCAAGCGTGGCGATCACGGCCGAGCCACCGTAGCTGAGCAGCGGCAGTGTCAGCCCCTTGACCGGCGCAAGGCCGGCCGACATCGTGATGTTGTAGATCACCTGGAACGAGAAGCCCGACACGATCCCGACCACGAGATAGGCGCCGAGCCGATCTTTCGCGAGGCGTGCCGCCTCGAACGACCTCAGGATGATCACCAGGTACAGCCCGAGGGCGACGAGCACGCCGACAAAACCCTGCTCCTCCGCGAGCACCGAGAAGATGAAATCGTTGTGGGCGACGGGCAGGAACTTGTACTGCCCCTGGGTGCCCTTCATGAAGCCCTTGCCGGTCAGGCCGCCGGATCCCACGGTGATCCGCGCCTGGATCTGCTGGTAACCGGCGCCGCGCGCGTCCCGCTCGGGGTTGACGAACGTCTCGACACGCTGGCGCTGGTAGTCCTTCAACGCGTACTTCCACGCGATCGGCGCCATCAGCGCCCCGACGAGCGCGACGACGACGAGCAGGCGGAGCCGCATGCCCGCCACGTACGCGATGCCGAGGAAGACCGGCAGCAGCGTGACGGCGGTGCCGAGGTCCGGCTGTTTCGCGACGAGCAGGATGAGGACGGCGACGAAGGCGCCGCCCACGAGGAGGTCGCCAGGCGTGCGCGCGCCGCGGCGGTTCTCGCCGAAGTACATCGCGAGCACGAGGGCCACGACCATCCGGCCGAACTCCGACGGCTGCAGGTTGAACGGTCCGAGATCGATCCAGCGCTGCGACCCGCCTCGCGCCGCGCCGAACAGCAGCACGTACACGAGCAGCGCCAGCATCCCGCCGTAGATGAGCAGCGAGTGCTCGGCGAACCGGCGGTAGTCCACGGCCAGGCACACGAGCATCGCGACCAGCCCAATCGCCAGCGCGTACAGCTGCGTCGTGAACTGGGGACCCGGGACGCCTTTCACCGGGTTGTATGTCGCGCTGTAGATCATCGCGACGCCGATCGCCGCGAGCGACAGGATCGCGCCGACCAGCAGCCAGTCGATGTGGAAGTACAGGCGTCGTTCGAACACTAGGGCGTCCCCACCGCCACAGGGGCCGGCTGCGCCGGCGCCGGCTTGGGCTTGGGCCACCGCGGGAGCGGCGCGCCGTCTTTCTTCGCAAAGTACGTCTCCATCGCGTACTTGGCGATCGGCGCCGCGAAGTAGCCGTGCTCGGAGTGCTCCGCGAACACCACGCCCGCGATTTCCGGGTTGTCGCGCGGCGCGAAGAACACGAACCAGCCGTGGTCGCGCAGGTCCTTCTCCGTCCGGCCGGCGGCCGCCCTGCCCCCTTGCAGCGAGATCACCTGGGCGGTCCCGGTCTTCGCGGCGACGTCACGGCCCGGAATCCGGCCGCGCCCGCCGGTGCCGGCCGCGTTCACCACCATCCAGAGCCCGTCGTGCAGCGCCGACACGGTCTCCGGCTTCATCTGGGCGTTCGAGATCGGCGGCGCCGGTGGCACCAGCTTCCACCCGGCGCCATCGTTCACCGCCTTGAGGAGCTGGGGCTTGAACAGCGTGCCGCCGTTCGCGATGGTCGAGATCGTCAACGCGAGCGAGATCGGCGTGACGGAAACCTGCCCCTGGCCGATCGCCACCGAGATCGTCTCCCCCGGGTACCACCGCTCGTTGAAGTTCTTCCGCTTCCACTCCGTCGAGGGCATGATGCCCTCGATTTCGTGCGGAAGATCGATCCCGGATTTCACTCCGATGCCGAGCCGTGTGGCCCACTTGTGGATCTGGTCGATCTTCAGCATCGACCCGAGCGTGTAGAAGTACGTGTTGCAGGACTGCTCGATCGCGTGGCGCAGGTCGAGCGTCCCGTGCCCGCGCTTCAGGTGGCACTGGAACCAGCGGCCGTAGAAGTACCCGCCGCCGGGGCAGGTCACGCGGAAGTCGGGCGTGATCACGCCTTCTTCGAGCGCGGTGACCGCCATGACGATCTTGAACGTCGAGCCGGGCGAGTAGCGCCCCTGGATCGCCCGGTTCTGCAACGGGTGCAGCTTGTCGGTGTTCAACGACGTCCAGGTCGCGCGGTCGATCCCGACGGCGAACCGGTTGGGATCGTACGCGGGGATGCTGACCAGCGCGAGGACCTCGCCGTTGCGCGGATTGAGGATCACGGCGGACCCGTTGTAGCCGCTCTCTCGAAAGCCCTCCTCCACGGCGCGCTGGATGTCGTAGTCGATCGTGAGCTGCAGCCGTCGCCCCTCGGTGGGGTCTTCCTCCCCTACCATCCGGATCTCACGGCCCACGCTGTTGACGACGACGTAGCGGTTGCCGTCCTTCCCCATGAGCATCGCGTTGTAGGCCTGCTCGATGCCCGCCTGCCCCACGATCGCACCGCTTTGCAGGGTGCTGTACTCGGTGCGCTTCAACTGCGATTCGGTCACTTCTCCGACGTAGCCGAACAGGTGAGCCGCGACCGCGTCATCGGGATACCGTCGCGTCGGCACGGGCTGGACGATGACCCCGGGCAGCTCGTACTTGCGCGCGTGGACCGCCGCGACCTGCTCGAGCGGCGCGTCCTCGACGATCGGAATGGGGCGGTAGCTGGGCTCGCGCCGCCGGCGCCGCACGATCTCCCAGATCCCGTCCTCGGGAACGCCGATGGCCGCCGACAGCGTTCGAATCGTCGCGTCGAGATTGGCCGTCTGCTCGCGGACGAGCGCGATCGTGAACGAGTACCGATTCTCGACGAGCACCTTGCCGTCGCGGTCGAACAGGACCCCGCGCGGCGCCCGCAGGGGCAGCGTCCGGAGATGGTTGTTTTCCGCCAGTTCCGCGAAATCGCGGTGCTGAGCGACCTGGAAGACCCAGAACGCGACCGCAAGCACGGCGAACGCCGACGCGATGCCGTACTGCAACACTGAGAGCCTCACGGAGAGGCTGCGCCGGTCTTCGTACTGCATCGCTGACATGAATTGTTCTTCCTACATTTTAAACGCGTCTCCGGCGGTAGGCCCGGTTCGACCGCCGTCTCTGCAATATTCCCGGCAACCCCTCGACGGTCTGGAACGCCAGCAGGCCGATGACGGCATTCCCCGCGGACTGCAGCGCCAGGTGGCCGTAGGCGATGGGCCCGGAGCGGGAATCCGGCAGCAGCGCGTAGACACCGAGAAAGCACGCGGCCTGGACGAGCGACGCCACGAAGAACATCACGAAACGCGGCAGCGCGGACGCCACGATGAACTGCGATCCGATCGTGCCGGCCACGAACCCGACGATGGTCTTGGCCAGGCCCCCGATGCCGATGATCCCGCCGCCGAGCGCGTCCTGGATCAGCCCCGCCAGGGCCCCTCCGAGCAGGCCGACCACCGGCCCAAAGGTCAGGGCCACGTAGACAACGGCCACCAGCACGAGATCCAGCGACATCCGTCCGACGAAAAACCGCGCCGCCGTGGTCTGCAGCGTGATGGCTGCGGCAAGGATCAGGAGGACCGTGGCCCCCCTCACGGCTGGCGTGCCCCTCGCGCCTGGGTCACGGGCGGCACTGACCCATCGGTGGGACGGGCCGTCACCACGAGCACTTCCTCGATGTTCGAGAAATCCACGACCGGGCGCACGCGGATCCTCCGGTACAGCCCCGCGGGACGGTCGGTCGTTTCGACCCGCCCGACCGGAAATCCCTTCGGATAGATGCCGTCGGTGCCTGCCGTGACGACGATGTCGCCGACCTTCACATCGGCCAGGTTCGACACGTACTCCATCTCGAGGGGCGGGTCGCCGGCGCCTCCGACGATGACGCCGCCGGCGCGCGAGCGCTCGATCATCACGCCCGCGCCGGCATTGCGGCTGATGATGAGCTGCACGCGGGCGGCGTGCGGCGCCAGCCGATCGAGCACGCGCCCGACGACGCCCTGCGGCGAGAGGACCGCGAAATCCGCGCGCACGCCATCGTCCAGGCCCTTGTCGATCACGATCGTGTGAAGTTCCGGAGAGCTCTGGCCGCCGATGACCTCGGCCGCCACGGTCGGGAGCGCCGCGCGGTTGCGGAGTTCGAGCAGTTGCTGCAGCCGCTCGGTGCGCTGGGCGAGCGCGTGCTCCTCCTGCAGCCGCACCTGCAGGTCCGCCAGCTGCTTCTTGAGCACCTCGTTCTCGGCGCGGACGCCGCGCAGCCCCACGTAGTTGCCCCAGACATTGCGCACGCTGCCGATGACCCCGGCAGTCCCCCGCTGCACCTGCGCGAACGCGGTGAAGATCACCGTCTCGAGCACGCGCCCCCCCGACTTGGACTGCACCTGCGCGGAGATCAGCAGGATGTGGCCCAGGACGACCGCCACGAACAGGTACCCGGTGCGCTGGCGGATGACTAGCATGGGAATATGGGGTCTGACCCCTTCAATCGATCGAAATCTTCCGCAACAGGTTGAAGTCCGACAGCATCTTGCCCGCCCCGAGGACGACCGACGAGAGCGGGTCCTCGGCCATCGCCACGGGGAGCCCGGTCTCCTCGCGCAGCCGCTTGTCCAGGTTCTTCAAGAGCGATCCGCCGCCAGTCAGCACGATGCCCCGATCCACGATATCGGCCGAAAGCTCGGGCGGGGTGCGCTCGAGCGCGACGCGCACCGCGTCCACGATGACGTTGACGGTCTCGGCGAGCGCCTCCCGGATCTCCTCGTCGGTGATCGTCACGGTCTTCGGGACCCCTTCGATCAGGTGCCGCCCCTTGATCTCCATCGTCATGCGTTCTTCGAGCGGGAAGGCTGACCCGATCTCCATCTTGATCTGCTCGGCCGTGCGCTCGCCGATGAGGAGGTTGTACGTCTTCTTGATGTACTGGATGATCGCCTCATCCATCTCGTTGCCGGCGACGCGCACCGCCTTGCTGTAGACGATGCCGGCGAGCGAGATCACCGCGATGTCGGTGGTGCCGCCGCCGATGTCGACGATCATGTTGCCGGACGGCTCCGTGATCGGCATGCCGGCGCCGATCGCCGCCGCCATCGCTTCCTCGACGAGGTGCACCTCGCTCGCCTTGGCCCGGTACGCGCTGTCCTTCACGGCGCGCTTCTCGACCTGCGTGATCTCGGACGGGACGCCGATCACGATCCGGGGGCGCACCCACACGTTCCGGTTGTGCGCCTTCTTGATGAAGTAGGTCAGCATCTTCTCGGTGACCTCGAAATCGGCGATGACGCCGTCCTTCATCGGCTTGATCGCGACGATGTTGCCCGGCGTTCGGCCGAGCATGTCCTTCGCATCCTTACCCACCGCCTCGATGCGGCCGGTCACCTTGTTGATGGCGACGATTGATGGCTCGTTGACGACGATGCCCTTGCCGCGCGCGTACACGCAGGTATTGGCCGTGCCGAGATCGATGGCGAGATCCGAGGAGAAGAGCGAGAAGACTGAACGAAGACTCAACGAAAACTCCTGTCACGGAATCACTGAATCCGCCGTGGCGACGTCGATGCCGTCCTTGCCCCGGTTCTTCACGCGGTACATCGCAATGTCCGCGGCGCGGACGAGCGTCTGGACCGACGTCGCGACGTCGGGCAGCGTCGCGACGCCGACCGACGCGGTGAGCCGGATGGACAGTCCCTCCGACTCCAGGAACGTGTGCGCCGCGACCCGCTCGCGGATGCGCTCGCCGACCGCCACGGCACCCTCCGTGCCCGTGTCCGGCAGCAGCAGCGCGAACTCGTCGCCGCCGTAGCGGGCAATCATGTCCGTCTCGCGCGCGCTGGTGCGGATGACGTCGGCGGCCTCCACGAGCGCCTTGCTGCCGCACAGGTGGCCGTGGTTGTCGTTCACGCTCTTGAACCCGTCGAGGTCGATGAACAACAGCGAGAGGGGCCGGCCGCTGCGCGAGGCCCGCTTGGTCTCGCGCCGCAGCACCTGGGACAAGTACCGCGAGTTGTACAGCGATGTCAGATCGTCGGTGACCGAGAGCGCCTCCGCGCGGGCGATCCGCATCGCGTTGTCGAGCGCGACCGCAGCCGGCGCGATCGCCGCGCTGAGCAGCGCCCGGAGTGGCCGTGGCAGCGCCGGCTCCTTTCCGGCCGGCCGGCGATCCATCCCCACCGCCGCACCGAAGACCCGGCCGCGGCACACCAGCGGCAGGGCGATCGCCGCGCCGCGCACAGTAAGCGGCTCGCGGCGCGACGCCACCGCCGCCAGTCGCCGGTCCTCCGCGATACTCGCCGTCGCCCACACCTCGCCGTTGCGGATCACCCAGGCCGCGATCGCCCGAGCCGCCACGTCGGCCCCCTTCCAGGCGCCGCGCCCCGCCAGCACGCGCGCGTCACGCACTCCTTCGGCCGCCAGCACGAACCAGGCGGTTGCCGGTATCCAGACCGAGGCGCGCGACAGGATCACCTCGGCCACGCGCGGCGGATCCATCGTGGCGTTCGCGTCGCGCACCATCGCCGAAAGCGTCCGGGGACGCCGCAGCGCCCGCCGGAGCTGCGCCTGGCCCGCACGCAGGCGGGCGGTGAAGTCCGGCCGCGCAGGTGCGCCGGCGACGCTGCGTGCCGGCCGCCCAGCCCCGGCCGGCGCCCCTCCGCGCGTCAATTGGCTCGGCGCCGCCGCTGCGCGCGTCCGCTTGGGGCTCGCCGCGGCCGCTTTGCGTGTCCGCTCGACCGCTCGGGATGCTCGGGGCGCTCGGTGGCCGCGCGATGTCAAATCCGCTGTGCCCTGTGAATTAGGTCCTTTGCCCGACGACTGGGGAGTTTTGCCGCGGGCGTCGCCTCTAAGTGGTTCTGTTGGGCGCAAATATACCACATCAGCCGCTTCGTTCCCGGAGCACATCGCCGGTATAATGTCCTTTTTTCACCCCAGAAGGATTCCGTGCCATGACGATGCTCGACCGGATGCGCCGCCACAAGGGCTGGCTGAAGTGGAGCCTGGCTCTCGTGGTGCTCGCATTCGTCCTCCTCTACGTGCCCGACTTCATCGGCGGGGGGCAACCCTCCTCCGGTGGCACCTACTCGATGACCGACACGATCGCCCGCGTGGAGGATCGGACGATCACCGCCGGCGAGTTCCGCCGCACCTACCTGAACCAGGTGCAGATCTATCAGAACGCGTACGGCGGACAGATGAACGAGCAGTTGCTCAAGCAGCTGGGCATCGATCAGCGGATCCTGCAGCAGATGATCGACGAGGAGGTCGCGCTCGCCGAGGCCGAGCGGCTGAACATCGGCGCCACGGACGCCGAGCTGCGCCAGCGGATCGTCACGATGCCGGCCTTCCAGGAGAACGGCAAGTTCATCGGCGAACAGCGGTACCGCCAGGTGCTCCGGATGCAGCGGCCGCCCCTCCGTCACGAGGAGTTCGAAGAGCAGCTGCGCCGGAGTCTCGTCATCCAGAAGCTGCGCGCGGCGCTGACGGACTGGATGAAGGTCACCGACGTGGAGATCGACGAGGAGTTCCGGAACCGGAACGAGAAGGTGAAGCTCGAGTTCGTCGTGTTTGCACCCGACAGGTTCCGCGACGGGCTCACGGCGACCGATGCCGAGATCCAGGCGCACTTCGACCAGAACAAGGAACGCTTCCGCATCCCCGCGAAGCGGAAGGTCAAGTACCTGCTGATCGACCTGCAGGCGCTGCGCGGGCGGATCACCATCCTGCCGCAGGACGTGCGCCGCTACTACGACGACAACGTCGAGCAGTTCTCGACCCCGGACCAGGTCAAAGCGAGCCATGTACTCATCAAGGTTGACGAGGGGACGACCGATGACGCCGCGAGGAAGAGGGCCGAGGAGGTCCTCACCAAGGCGAAGGCCGGCGCCGACTTCGCGGAGCTTGCGAAGCAGCATTCCCAGGACGAGTCCAACGCGAAGACCGGCGGGGACCTCGGGTTCTTCGGTCGCGGGGCGATGGTCCCCGAATTCGAGGAGGCGGCCTTCGGGCTGCAGCCCGGGCAGATCAGCGACGTCGTGAAGACGCAGTTCGGCTATCACGTGATCAAGGTCACGGAGAAGAAGGCGGGCGAAACGCGGCCGTTCGAACAGGTGCGCCCGCAGATCGAAGATCAGCTCAAATGGGAGCGCGCGCAGCAGCAGGCGCAGCAGACCGCGGAGGACCTCGAGGACGAGATCGAGAACCCGGCGGACCTCGATCGTGTCGGCAAGGCGCGCGGGCTGACCGTCGGCGAGTCCGGGTTCTTCACGCGCGAGGAGCCGATTGCCGGCCTCGGCTTCGCGCCCGAGGTCGGCGCGGCGGCGTTTCAGCTGGAGTTGAACAAGGTCAGCGATCCCATCCGCACGCCGTCCGGGATCGCGTATGTCGCCGTCACCGGCGAGCAGCAGGCACGCGTGCCCGGCCTCGCCGAGGTCAAGGACACGGTCCGCGACGACCTCCTGAAGAAGAAGGCGGTCGATGCCGCGCGGGCTCGCGCGACCTCACTGGCGGCGGCCTTCAAGTCCGACAGTTTCGCCGCCGCGGCGAAGACGGCGGGGCTCGAGGTCAAGACGACCGAACTCATCGCGCGCGGCGCGCCGCTGCCCGAGGTCGGGACGAGCGAGGCGGTGGACACGGCGGTGTTCGCGCTGCCGGCGGGCGGTGTGACCGATCCCATCGCCACCGACAACGGAGTGGTGATCGCCCGCGTCGCGGAACGAGACGAGGTGACCACGCAGGAGATCGCGCAGGGGCGCAACGCGCTCGGCGACCAGATTCTGAACGAGCGCCGGAACCGCTTCTTCAGCGCCTACATGTCGAAGGCGAAGCAGAAGATGGAGATCGAGATCAACCGCGAGGTGCTCAGGCAGATTGTTGCGTAGCTGACTCTTGTCCATCGGGGACTGATAGACGGGCAATCGGGTAATCGCACGATCGGGGAATCGGGCCATCGCGTAATCGGGGAGTTGGATCGGGCAACGGGTCATCGGGTTGTCGGCGCGATCGGGTCATCGGCACGAGCACGGCTGCCGCGGTTCCGTGCGATGACCCGATTACCCGATTACCCGATGAAACAATCCAACTGCCCGATTCCCACGATGACCCGATTGCCGATCGTGCCATTACCCGATGACCCGATTATCAATTGCCGATGACCAGAGTCTACGCCCTCCCTACTTCCTCTGCGTGAGCACCAGTCGCCCCGCCTGAAGGTTCTCTGCCCCGGTCACGATCGTCTCAGCAGTGCCGTACCCGCCGCCGGGCACAGACGCCGAGACCAGGATCCTGTAGCTGACGCCTTCGTGAAGGCGCACGGAAAAGCAACCGCTGGCGTCTGTCCGGGTCCCGCCTTCGACGTGACGATAGGAAGGTGGCGCCAGGTGCACAGACACTGACGCGTCGGCCGGCGCGCCGTCCGGCCACACCACGCAGCCATTCAACCGGTGCTCACGCAGGGGCGGACCCAGGCGGAACGTGCCGAGGTCCCGGCGCTCCCCCGCTGCGACCTCGAACACCTGCGCGCGTTGCCCGTCCGGCGTAGTCGGATGGAACGTGCGCGCGTAAGGGGCCTCGTCACGCGGCGGATGCGTGATGTTGACGCCGATGATCTCCTGACCGCACGCGCGCACGTCGGCGATCTGGATCTCGCGCTCGAGATATCGCTGGTTGAACTGGGGAGGAGGAATGACACCAACGACGTACTTGCCGGGCGGGACGTTGCCGATGTTGTATCGGCCGTTCCCGTCGCTGCGCAACTCGACGCCCCAGTGATCGCCGCGCACGTACACGCGCACGTCCCGCGCGGGACCGTACTCCACCGCGGTCTCGCCGACGGGGTCGCGGAGCCATTGCGCGATTCGGCCGAACACGCGCGCCCCCCCCGCGCCGGTGGGATTGGATGCAATGTAGCCGAGATCTTCCTGCGCGTTCTCGATCGGACGCGTGCGCGAGCAGATGCTCGCGAGCAGGCGGCCTTCCCGCTTGTAGGCGTAGACCAGATAGCGCTTGCCAACCTCGAAGCGGTACCCGCAATCGCCGCCTCCCTGCCCCGTGACGACGTCAAGCGGACCAGGGGCCGCGTTCCGGTATGCGGCCGCGACGTTGAAGTGAACGAGGCGCTGGGGAAACGTGCCGCCCGCCATCTCCACATCAATCGTCTCAATCGCGCGGACGGTGCCCGCGAATACCACGTCCACGGCCCAGTAGTGCTGGCACGGAGGCCCGCTGGCTGAACAGAAGCAGGCCTGTGATGGTCTCGCCTGGGACAGTGCCGTCATGAGGGTCGCGGCGACAACGAGTCGCAGCTTCACGGTCGCTCTCCTTCCGCGCGGTCGGGCCTCAGAATCCAGCCTTGCCGGGGCGAGGGGCCCTCGACGATCGTGTGCAGCAGATCGGCCGCCGCGGCGTAGTTCCCGGCCGCGTAGGCCTCTTTCCAGGCCTGCGCCCTCGCTTCGACCGGCAGGCAACCGGCGAGCCACAGGGCGAGCAGCAGCGCGCGTTTGTTCACGTCATACCCTCGGACGAACAGCGGGCGTGAGGAATTGGACCTGCTGAACCCGTGCCAGAGGCGTCCTGGTCAATTTGACGCCGCCGTGGCAAAAACGGCGGCCGGGGGGAGGGACGGAATCGCTATCGGTAGCTGATAAACGGGCAATCGGGTAATCGCACGATCGGGGAACCGGCAATCGGGTCATCGGGTAGACGGATCGGGGAATCTGGAATCGGTAGTCGGCCGCGTGGGGCGCTTGACTCCCCCCGGCGCCCCTGCCGACCCCGGCGAGACTGCCCGATTACCCGCTTACCCGATCAAGCAATCCAACTACCCGATTCCCCGATGACCCGATTGCCGATCGTGCCATTACCCGATGACCCGATCATCAATTGCCGATGAACAGAAACTCCCCTCCTCCGTATCAGAGAACATGTCCTCCCTTCTCCAGGACTTACGCTTCGCCGGCCGGGCCCTGCGGAAACGCCCCGGGTTGTCCGCCGTCGCAATCCTGACCCTGGCGCTCGGCCTGGGCGCGAACGCCGCGGTGTTCGCGATCGTCGACGCACTCGTCATCCGCCCGTACGGCTTCCCTGACATCGACCGCATCGTGCTATTGGCGGAGACCTCGCCCCGGGAGCGCTTCCGTCGAGAGACGGTCGCGCGGGCAAACTTCCTGGACTGGAGGCGTCAGGTCGAATCGATCCAGCACCTCTCCGGGCTCGACTGGTGGGACGCCAACCTCGTGGGGCGCGACGAACCGGAGCGTGTCCAGGGCTTCTTCGTCTCCGCAGGGTTCTTCGAGGCGCTCGGCGTCCGGCCCGCGTTCGGCCGCACCTTCGTCCGTGACGACGAGGTGCGCGGGCGGCATCAGCGCGTCGTGCTCGGCTACGGTCTCTGGCAGCGGCGTTTCGCGAGCGACGCGGGCCTGGTCGGCCGCTCGATCATCATCGACGGCGTGCCGCACGAAGTGGTGGGCATCGCGCGGCAGGGGTTCCACTTCCCGCAGGGATCCGAGCTGTGGGCGCCGCTTTCGTTCGACGCGCGGGCCGCCGCGAATCGCACCGCCCGAACCCTGACGGTCATCGGCCGTCTCGCGCCGGGACGGACGCTGGAGCAGGCGCAGGCGCAGATGTCCGTCGTCGGCGAGCGCCTCGCGCGCGAGCATCCGGAGGCCAACCGCGACCGCGGCATCCAGGTGCACACGCTCGCGCAGGGCATGCGCGACGTGGGCCTGGGCCCGATCCTGTCGCTGTGGCAGGCGTCGGCGCTCTTCGTCCTCCTGATCGCGTGCGCGAACATCGCGAACCTGCTGATCGCGCGTGCGTCCGAGCGGCGCCGCGAGATCGCGGTGCGGCTGGCGCTCGGCGCGGGCCGCGGCCGCATCGTCCGCGAGCTGCTCGCCGAGAGCGCGCTCCTCGCGGCGACCGCCATCCCGCTCTCGCTCGTCTTCACGGCCGTCGGCCTGCGACTGCTTCGCGGCGCGATGCCGGCGAGAATCGCGCGCTTCGTGGACGGCTGGCAGAACATCAACGTGGACGGCAGGCTCCTGCTGTACACGACGGCGGTCGCGGTGGCCACCATCCTGATCTTCGGGCTGCTCCCCGCGCTGCAGGCGACGCGCAGGCGACTGGTCGAGTCGCTCAACGAGGGCGGCCGCGGCACCGGCGCCGGCGCCGGGCGGCAGAGGCTCAGACGCGGACTCGTGGTCGCGGAGATCGCGCTCGCGTTGCCGCTGCTCGTCGCAGCCGGCCTGAGCGTCATGGGCACGTACCGCTTCCTCAACGGCCCTCAGGGCTACGACCCGGATCAGCTCCTCACCCTGAAGCTCGTGCTGCCGGAGGCGAGATACCCGGACGCGGAGGCGCGTCGCCAGTTCACGGCGCGCGCGCTCGCCGAGCTGCGTGGCGTTCCGGGCGTCACGCACGTGGCCGCCGCGAACGTCACGCCTTCAGCCGGTTCGGGTGCGGTCCGGCAGATAGAGATCGATGGGCGTCCGAGCGAAGAACGGCGCACGGCGCCGCGCGTGGACTGGCGGGTCATCACGCCCGCCTACCTCGAAACGATGCGGATACCGATGCTGCAGGGGCGCAGCTTCACAACCGCGGATCGCGAAGGCAGCGCGCTCGTGGCGATCGTGAGCGACGCGATGGCCCGGCAGCTCTGGCCCGGCGCCTCACCGATTGGCGCGCGGGTGCGCGTGCTCGACGGCGAGTGGCTCACGATAGTCGGCGTGTGCAGCGGCGTCGTCCATGACTGGTTCCTCGGCGGCAACGTTCCCACGCTGTATGTACCGTTCGATCAGCAGCCGACGGGATATATGTCATTCGTCGCCCGAACCGCGGGAGACCCGCTCGACGCCGCGCCGGGGGCCCGCGCGGCGCTCCGCCGCGTGGATGCGGTGCAACCCATCTTTGATGTGATGTCGATGCGGCAGCAGTTGAAGGACAGGACAATCGGGCTGCAGTTTATCTCGTCGATCATGACGGTGTTTGCCGGCCTCGCTCTCGTGCTCGCGATCGTGGGGGTCTATGCGGTGATGGCGTTCCTCGTGACCCAGCGCACGCACGAATTCGGCGTGCGCGTCGCGATCGGGGCGACGCCGCGCGACCTCGTCGCGCTCGGCGTGCGCCAGGCGGTGGTCCTGTCGGCCATCGGTGTGGTGCTGGGACTCGCTGCCGCCGCCGCGCTGAGCAGGCTGATCGAAGCAGGCCTGCTCGGCACGGTGTCGAGCGACATGCGCCTGTTCGTGGGTTTCGCGCTGGTGCTCGTCGCGTCGGCGCTCACGGCTGGCTACATCCCCGCGCGCCGTGCGGCGAAACTGGACCCGGTGGTCGCGCTGAGGGGAGAGTAGCGGATCCGATCGATAACTGGTAAACGGGCCACCGGGTAATCGTACGATCGGGGAATCGGGTCATCGGGTCATCGGGTAGTTGGATCGTGGAATCGC
>DATHTE010000044.1:0-53765 GCA_035463475.1 Vicinamibacterales bacterium | reverse complement strand
CGCCGCGATGCGGCGAACGGCTTTCTTTTCTCGGGGGGCCAGGAACGTCCGGCCCTCTCCGCGGTAGAAATCTCGAGTCCTGCGGTTATCCCTCGCATTCGGGACTGAAGTCCTCCAACAGGCTGACTTCCCCCCGGATCCGGCGGCCAGCTCCCCTACTGCCGATCGCGTAAAGGACAAGGACTCAAGAGGTTGGAGCGACCGGTCGTGCCGGTTGGGTCTGCGGTAGCGTCCTTGCGATACCGGCCGCCGAGGAAATCTGGTCAGCCGCTCCATGATGTTCCCCTTTGCGCTCCTGAGGCTACGGCCGCGCGCTGCCTGTGTGAGCCTGGGCGCGGTCCTCGCAGCCACGGCAGCCTGCTCCGGCGATCCACGTGATGCCCGGGACCGCTTTCTGGCGCGCGCCGACGCCTACGCCGTCCAGGGGAAGACCGCCGAAGCGATCATCGAGTACCGCAACGCCATCCAGGTCGATCCGCTGTGGGCGCCCGCTCATGTGAAGCTGGCGGAGAGCTACATCCGATCCGGCAACGTCCAGGGCGCCGCCGGCGAGTACGTCCGGGCGGCCGACCTGCGGCCGGAGGATGGCGACCTGCAGGTGAAGGCCGGAGCGTTTCTCCTCTTTCTGGGGCGTCCGCAGGAAGCCGCGGATCGTGCCCGGCGCGCGCTCGCGCTCAACCCTCGTCACGCCCGCGCGCAGGTCCTGATGAGCGGCTCGCTCGCCAACCTCAAGGAGTTCGGCGGTGCCCTGGCGGCGATCAACAAGGCGATCGAGCTCGAGCCCGGCACGAGCGGACCGTACGCAGCGCTCGGGGCGCTGCAGCTCGAGCAGGGCCAGCTTGCCGAAGCGCAACGCGCGCTGAAGCGCGCCGTGAGCCTCGATCCGACTTCGACGGCGGTCCGACTGCTGCTCGCGCGCTTCTACTTCGTCACCGGACGCATCGCGGAGGCGGAGAAGGAATTCCGCGGCGCGGTGACCCTTGCGCCGCGCGAGCCATCCGTCAACCGCGCTCTGGCCAGCTTTCTGATCGCCACGCGCCGGCTTCCCGAGGCGGAGCCGTTTCTGCGGACGATCGCAGACGTGACCGGGCAGGCCGACGCGCAGCTGCTCCTCGCGGACTTCTACGCGAGCACCGGCCAGCCGGAACGCGCGAGCGCCCTCTTGCGGCCGTTGATTAGCGCGGGTGACGTGTTCGCGGCGGCGAGCGTGCGGCTCGCCGCGCTGGAGTACGCGCTTGGGCACAGGGCCCAGGCGCACGCGCGGCTGGGCGAGGTCTTGCGGCGCGATCCGTCCCACGCCATGGCGCTCGCCGTTTCGGCGGAGTTTCTGCTGCGCGAGCGCCGGTTCGATCCGGCGCTCGCGACGGCAACGCAGGCGACGGAAGCCGACCCGCAGGAGTGGCGGCTCCGGGCACTCCTCGCGCGCATCCACACCGCGCGGCAGGACACGGTCCGCGCCATCGCCGCGTACCAGGACGCGCTGCGCCTCCAGCCCGTGAACGGCACCGTGCTGCGCGAGCTTGCCCGCCTCTCTCTCGCGTCCGGCGATCCCGACCGCGCCCTCCGCTTTGCGGAGGATGCGATTGCCGCCGGCGTCGAGGTCACCGGCACCCGTCTGCTGCTCGTCCGGGCGCTGCTCGCGCGCCGCGAGCTGAATCGCGCCCGCGCGGAAATCCGGCAGCTCGCCTTGCAGGAGCCCGGGTCGGCTCCGGTGCAGGTCGAGCAGGGCGTCCTCGCCGCGCTCGAGGGGCGCGTGGCCGACGCACGGCAGGCCTTTGCGCTGGCGCTGACGCGCGATCCGAACAGCACGGAGGCCCTCAGCGGCCTCGCGGCGCTCGACATCGCGGACAAGAAACCGGAGGTGGCGCGCGCGCGCGCGACGCGGTGGGTCGCCGAGCGTCCCTCCGCACCCCTGGCGCGCCTTGCCGCGGCACGGGTCATGATGGCTGCCGGCGACCATCCGTCGGCCGAGCGGCTTCTGCGCGGCGCGATCGGCGACGACCCGTCGAACCTCGGCGCCTACGTCGCCCTCGCGCAGCTCTATCTGGCGGGCGGGCGCCTGGACGAGTCGCGGAAGGAATTCGATGCGGCGGCCGTTCGCTCTCCGCAGCCGGTGGCCGCGCTCACGATGTCGGGCAGCATTCTGCTGGCGCAGAACCGCGTCGCCGAGGCGCGCGAGCGCTTCGAGCGCGCGCTGCAGGCGGACGCGCGGGCGGCCGTCGCCGCGAACAACCTCGCGTGGATCTACGCGGAGTCAGGCGAGCAGCTCGACACCGCGCTGCACCTGGCGCAGGTCGCGAAGCGCGAGCTCGGCGAGGTCCCGGAAGTCCTCGACACGCTCGGCTGGGTGTACTTGAAGAAGAACCTGCCGACGATCGCCATCCCGCTCTTCGAGCAGAACGTCAGGCGGGATCCGGGTAACGCCGGCTACCAGCACCACCTCGGACTCGCGTATGCCTCGGCAGGCGACGTCGCGCGTGCGCGCGGAGCGCTCCAGCGGGCGGTGGACCTCGCGCCAGGCCTGACGGGAGCGCGAGAGGCGCTGGCCGCGCTGCCGGCGCACGCCGGCGCGCCGCGCGGCCAGTAGCCGCGCACGGGTTTTCCGGTCACCACGACCACCCCGCACCTTGGTCACCATAGGGATCTGTGACTGAGAGGGCGAAGCTCTGTCCCCCAAGGAATCGAACGAGATGAGAATCGGAATCGTTGGCGCGGGGCTCAACTCCGAGTACCACATCCGCTTTGCCCGGGCACACGCGGCGGCCGAAATCGTGGCCGTCGCGGATGCCGACCACGCGCGCGCGCAGGCGTGCGCGCGCCAGCACGGCATCCCAGCCGCCTTCGGCTCCGCGACGGACCTGCTCGCGCAGGCATCCCCCGACATCGTCCATGTGGTCACGCCCCCACGAACGCACTTCCCGGTCGTCCAGGAGGTCATCGAGGCGGGCCGTCATGTCCTGGTGGAAAAGCCCCTCGCCCTGAACAGCGCGGAAGCGGGCGTGCTGTACGACCTCGCGGATCGCCGCGGCGTCCAGCTGTGCCCGATGCACAACCATCTCTTCGATCCGTGCATGCGCCGGGCGGACGAGCTGATCAGGTCCGGCGCGCTCGGCACGGTGGTCAACGTCGAGAGCTATTACGGTCTGAACACAGAGATACCGGCATTCCGCGCCTACCCGCGGCCCAACGTCCTGCCCTGGCTGTACGACCTGCCGGGGGGCGTGTACCAGGATTTCCTGCCGCATCCGCTTTACGTGCTCCTGGAATACACGGGGCGCCCCCGCGACGTGAAGCTGACGCAACGATCGACGGGCACGCTGCCGCAGAACATGCCGGACGAAATTCGGGTCCTCGTTGACGGCCAGCACGCGCTGGGCACGATGACCCTGTCGTTTGCCGCGCGACCGCACCTGCACGTCGTTCGCGTGTACGGCACGCGCATGATGGTGGAGATCGACATCAACACGATGACGACCGTCGTGCATCCCGTCAGCCGTCTGCCGAAAGCCGCGCAGAAGGCCACCTACAACCTCGGCGAGAGCTGGCAGCTGCTGCGGAGCACGACGTCCAACGTGGCGCGCTTCCTCACAGGCCGGCTGAAGCCGTACCAGGGGATGTGCGAGTTAATCCACCGGTTCTACGACGCCGTGCAGGCCGGCACACGTCCTCCGGTCTCGCGGGAGCGCGCACTGACGGTCGTGAGCACCATGGACGCCATCTTCAGGCAGCTCGCGTACGAGCCGCTCAAACACGAGCCCGCGCCGGCGGTGGTCGTGCCGCGCCGCCCCGGCACGAAGAAGGTACTCGTCACGGGCGCGACGGGATTCCTCGGGCGCGCCCTCGTGGCCCGCCTTGCGAGGGACGGCCACGTCGTGCGGGTCCTGGCGCGGAAGCTGGCGCGCATCGACCAGTTTCGCGATATCGCCGAGATCTTCTGGGGTGACGTGGCCGACATCGACTCTTTCGATCGGGCGTTCGCCGGCTGCGACTTCGTCGTCCACCTCGCCGCGGGAACGAGCGGATCGGAAGACGACTGCCGGACCGCCACGATCCAGGGCACGGCGAACCTGCTGCAGCTGGCCCGGCGCCATCGGCCGGAGCGGGTCATCTACATCAGCTCCTGCAGCGTGTACGGCGTCGCCGATTGCAGGCGACATGCGCAGCTCGCCGAGGACGCTCCGCTCGAGCGGTTCCCTGAGCGGCGAGGGGCTTATTCAGCCTCCAAGCAGCAGGCGGAACGCCAGGTGCTGGACTACATGGCCTCAGGGGACGTGCCGTTCGTGGTCCTGCGTCCCGGCACGATCTTCGGTCCGGGCGGGAACCTCTACACGCCAATGATGGGGTTCTCTCTGGGCTCTCTCCACGCGGTCATCGGGACCGGCGGGTTCGTCCTGCCGTTCGTCTATGTGGACAACGTGGCCGACGCGATCGTGCAATCGCTGATCACGCCGCAGGCCGCGGGGCAGATCTTCAACGTGATCGATCCCGGCCGGGTCACCAAGCGCGAGTACATGAACCGCGTCATCCGCCGCGTGCGCCCGGGCGCACACGTCGTGTACGTCCCGTACGCCCTCCTGTATGCCGCCACCTGGCTGCAGGAGGTGGCGTTCGGGTTGGTGAAGCGCAATCCCCCGCTCACGCGTTATCGCCTGACATCGTCCCAGAAGCCGATCGTGTACGACGGCGCGCGCATTCGTGCGACGCTTGGCTGGACCCCGCCTGTGTCGCTCGACGATGCGCTCGCTCGTCTGGTTGCGCTGGAAGGGCGGGCGCCGGACGCGTTGCCCGAGCCGGGACGCGAGCTGGCAGGTGCCGGCGCCGCATGAACCTGTTGCTTGACGCGGAACCGCGCGAGCTCTCCGTCGACGGGGAGGGGCGCCAGCTCACCGTCACGGTGGTGCGCTCGCTCTGCGAGCTGGCCGCGCTCGCCGAACCGTGGCGGGCGCTGCACGCGGCATCGGCGGGCGATTCCGCCTTCCTGAGCTGGGAATGGCTCTACTCGTGGGCCGAGCGGTTCGTCCGCGGCGAGCGCGAGCTGTTCCTGATTGCGATGTTCGACGGGACGAAACTGGTCGCGATCGCGCCGTGGTACATCGACCGCGTATCGCATGGTCCCGTGCGCGCGCGCGAGATCACGTTCCTCGGACTTCCCGAGGCCGGTTCGGATTACCTGGACGTGGTGACCCGGCGAGGCAGAGAGCGGCAGATCGCGCGGGTGCTGACCACGCTGCTCTTCGGGCCCCTCTCGTCGTCCTGGGACGTGCTCAATCTGAGGGACGTCCCCGCGGAGTCGGCGTTCCTGGCCCGGTTCATCGCACACATTCGCCGGAGCGGCAAGCACTACCAGATCGAAGAAGGGTCCTTCTGTCCCGGCGTGCGGCTGCCCGAGACCTTCGACGCGTATCTCCAGCAGCTCTCGAGCCACGGGCGCCAGGCGTACCGGCGCAAGATGCGCACGCTGCTCGCCAACGAGGGGGTCCAGCACGTGGTGCTGCACCACGACCGCGACATGCGTTGCGGCCTGAAGACGTTCCGGGAGCTGTACGAGACACGGTGGGGGAAGACCGCGACCACGGAGGATCTCTTCGCGCTCGTCGAGGCCTATCACGCTCGCGCCACCGCCTGGCGTATCGAGCTGAGCCTCCTCCGCGTCCAGGAGCGAACCGTCGCCGGCCTGCTCCACTTTACGCACGGACGCACGATGTGCCAGTACCTCATGGCCGTGGACCGTTCGTTCAACGAGTCGCTCAGCATCGGCCATCTGGTGTGCGGGATGAACATCGCGTGCGCCATCAAGCGCGGTTTCAGGGAGTACGACTTCCTCAAGACGGAAGAGGACTACAAGTTCCGGTTCATGACCGCGGGCAGGCGGTCGCTGAACCTCCGCGTCCACAACCGGACGCTGCGCTCGCTGGGCTCCTGGGCCACGCGGAGCGTGTCGGGCCTCGCGAAGATCGTCCTGCGCTGATGTACCTGGCCGTCACCATCGACACCGAAGAGGACAACTGGGGGGAGTACGACCGGTCCTCGTACTCGGTGCAGAACGTCACGAGGATCCCCCGGCTGCAAGAGATCTTCGCGAAACACGGTGTCCGTCCAACGTACTTGATCACCCATCCGGTAGCGACGAGCGCCCGCGCGGTCGAGCTGCTCAGGATGTATCACCAGGAAAACCTGTGCGAAATCGGCACACACCTGCACCCGTGGAACACACCTCCGCTCGAAGAGAGGCGGACGCAGGTAAACAGCTTTCTGAACAATCTCCCTGCTCGTCTGCAGTACCGGAAGATCGAGACGCTTCACCAGACGATCGCCAAGAACTTCGGGGTCGAGCCGCGCTCCTTCCGGAGCGGCCGATGGGGATTCAGTGAAGACGTGGCACGCGGGCTGATCCGACTGGGATACGCGGTGGACACCTCGTTGTACCCCGCAACGGACTGGAGCCCGTGCGGAGGGCCGGACTACAGAGAGTGCCGGCACGAGCCGTTCGTCTACCGCGTCGGCCACGACGCGCACGACGGCGCGCTCCTCGAGGTGCCCGCGACGATCGACTTTCTGCAGTCGCGCCGTGGGCTGGCGAACTCGGCGTACTGGGCGGTCAAACGAACCCTGCCGGCTGCGGACACCATCCTCGCCGTGCTGAACCGGGCGCGGCTGCTCAATCACGTGTGCCTCTCACCGGAGTTGTGCCGGGCCGATGGGATGATCCGGCTGGCGGCGACCCTGCTCCGGCGCGGCACCCGGATCGTCAACATGTTCTTCCACTCCCCTTCCCTTCTGCCGGGCTGCTCACCGTTCGTCAAGACAGAGGGAGACGCTTCGGCGTTCCTCGAGCGCATCGATCGGTTTCTCGCGTTCGCCCGGTCGGCCGGCCTGAGACCGGTCAGCATGTCAGAACTGAAGCCGGAGGACGTCGGCGCGACCGCCGTCCGTGTGCTGAAGGCGGCATAGAGAGGATGAGGGCTGCACTGCTGCGGCGCACAACGGCTTCAGGCGGCTCGGCAGCCGCGGTGGAGACAATGCCGCTGCTCCTGGTCGCGGCGCTCTTTCTGCTCGCCTACCAGGCGACGCTGGTGACGCTCGTCGACTACTGGACGAGAAACGACGTTTACTCGTACGCCTTCCTCGTGCCGCCGATCGCGGCGATCTTCGTGTGGCTAAAACGGGACGAGCTGCGCCGGATTCCGCCGCGACCCGCGCTGCTCCCGGGCGCCGCGCTGACGTTGATCGGTCTGCTGCTGCTGCTCGCGGGGCGGCGAGCGAGCGTCAACCTGGTCGAGGAGCTGTCGCTGGTCGTCACGATATCCGGGCTCGTTCTGCTGCTGCGCGGCGGTCGCGCGTTCCGCGTGCTCGCCTTTCCGATCGGCTACCTGCTCGCGGCCGTTCCGATCTGGGACCTGCTGACGAGCAGGCTGCATCCGTACTTCCAGTCGTACTCCGCAGCCGTCGGCGTCGGTCTGCTGAGGCTCGTCGGCGTGCCCGTCCACAAGGACGGAGTCGTGATCCAGCTCCCGCACGTGACGCTGGAGGTCACGGAGGCGTGCAGCGGGATCAATTACCTGATCGCGATTCTCTGCATCGGCATCCCGCTGACCCAGTTGTTCGTCGTCGGCTGGCCCAGGCAGCTCTTCATCGTCCTGGCGGCCGTCGTCGTCGCGGTGCTCAGCAACGGTCTCCGCGTTGCCATGGTCTCGCTGTTCGCCTACTACGACATCCGCGCCGCCGACGGTGACATCCACGGCCCGTACGCGTTCGCGCGATCGTTGATGATCTCCGGCGTCGGCTACGTCGTGCTGTGTGCGCTGATCTTCCGCTTCGCCGAGGCGCGCCCGCGGCCGGGCTCCGTTCGAACGATCGACGAACGGGCCGAACCTGCACGCCGCCCTGCGCACCTGGCTCGCACGATCGCGGTGGGGCTGGCGGTTCTGCTGCTGGCCGCATACGTCACTTTCGAGCGGCTGCCGCGTGCCTCCGCCGTCGAAATCACGCGAGGCGTCAGCCTGCCCGATCGAATCGGCCGATGGGAGGTCCGTTCCGTCGGGACGTTCTCCAGCGACCTCCAGTCTCTCGAGTTCGACGACACGCTTTCGAAGAACTACGCCGCGGCCGACGGGACCGAACTGAATCTGTTCATCGGATACTTTCGCGCCCAGGTGCAGGGCAGAGAACTGGCAGGGCACGGGCTGCGAACGACTCTCAGCCCGCCGAACACGTCACCCGGTCCTGTGTTTCGTGAGGACGGCGAACGCCCGATCGACTTCATGAAGCCCGCCGGCCAGAGCACCTACTACGTGACGCACTGGTACGTGATCAACGGCACCGTCGTCTCGGATGACTACAGGCTCAAGCTGCAGACCGCGGCCAACGCCATCCTGCGAGGCCGGACGAACGGGGCGGTGGTCGCCGTCAAGGCCCGCGCGAGTGACGGAGATTCCCTTGACGTCACCCGGACGCGTGTCGCCGACTTCGTTGAATCGGCGCTGGCCATCTCAAAGTGGGCCGTCCGGTAGTCTGACGAGCCTGAGAACAACGGAGAGAATCGTGACTGCGGTCCGACCGTATGCCGACAGCGATCGTCTGGCCTGGGAAGATTACGTGAGGGAGTCTCCCTCGGCGACCTGTTACCACCAGATCGGGTGGAAGCGCGTCATCGAGTCCAGCTTCCGTACGAAGACCTTCTACTTGCTGTCCGAGAACTCCCGTACTGGCATCGACGGCGTGCTGCCACTGGCGCTCCTCTCCAGCGTGCCGTTTGGCCGCTTCATGGTGTCGCTGCCGTATTTCAACTACGGTGGTATCTGCGCCTCGGCGGAACACGTTCGATCCGAACTGCTGCGCCGGGCCGTCGAGATCGCGCGAATGCAGGGCGCGGCCCACCTCGAAGTCCGCGAAAGCGCCCCGCCGACCGACGGGCTCGCCGTCAAGACGACGAAAGTGGCGATGAGACTCGCCCTTCCTTCCAGCGCTCAGGCACTCTGGACGTCGTTCTCGTCGGATATTCGGCGGAAAGTGCGAAGGCCTCAGAAGGAAGGCCTCGAGGCGCGCGTGGAGAAGGCCGAGGCGCTCGACGCGTTCTACCGCGTTTTCGCGGTGAACATGCGCGATCTGGGCACGCCGGTCTATCCGAAGAGTTTCTTCGCGAACGTCCTGCGCGAGTTCCCCGAATCGACGTGGATCTGCACCGTGTACCGGGACAGTGCGCCGCTCGCAGCCGGACTGCTGATCGGCTTCCGAGACACGCTCGAAATCCCGTGGGTGTCGTCGCTCCGCGCGTACAATCATCTCTACACGAACATGCTCCTCTATTGGACGGCGCTGAGCTTCGCGTGCGAGCACGGGTACCGCGTGTTCGACTTCGGCCGATCCACGATGGGCGGTGGCACGTACCGCTTCAAGCTGCAGTGGGGCGCAGTGCCCACCCAGCTTTACTGGCACTACTGGCTCCAGCGCGAGGGCGCGGTGCCGGAACTCAACCCTGACAATCCACGGTACGCGATGGCCATCCGCGTATGGCAGAAACTCCCGGTGCGGTTGACCACCCTCATCGGTCCCTCGATCGTCCGCAACCTGCCGTGACTGGAGGTCCCATGCGCGTCAACCGCGGTCGTTCACGCGCGTCGATGCTCGTCCTGTGGCTGTCCGTCGCGGCGCTCCAGACGGCTGTATCGGGACAGAGCATCTTCCTTCGGGAAGGATTCGAGGATGGGTCGTTCGCCGCGCGCGGCTGGTACGACAGCACCGGCGGCACGCTCTCGCAGACCACGAAGTTTGCCGGCGCAGCGTCCTTCGAATGCCGTTTCGCCACGGGCGCCAGCGGCTGCGCCGGCGGACATCCCGGGCGGCTCAAGTTCCCCGCGACCGAGTCCGTCTACATTGCGTACTACATCCGCCACAGTCCATCCTGGGTGGGCTCAGGCCGCCGCTACCATCCGCACCTGTTTCTCTTCCTGACGAACCTGGACGGAGATTACGCCGGTCCTGCCTACACGCACCTGACCGCTTACGTCGAGAACAACTACCTTGGAGGCGGGACGGCCTCGTTCATCATCCAGGACGGACGGAACATCGACGAGAGCCGCGTGGGACAGAACCTGGTCGGCGTCACCGAGAATCGCGCGGTGGCGGGGTGCAACGGCGACAGCGACGGCTACGGCGACGGCGAGTGTTCACCGGCAGGGTCGGTGCACTGGAACGGGAAGGTCTGGCAGGCCGGCACAGGCCTCTTCGACAGCACGATGGGCAGCCCCACGTACAAAGGGGTCTGGCATCTCATCGAAGCGTACTTCGCGTTGAACAGCATCTCGGGCGGAATCGGTCAGAAGGACGGCACGATCCGCTACTGGTACGATGGCCGACTGATCCTGGAGCGCACGAACATCGTCATCCGAACCGGCGCGCGGTCAACGCAGAGACTCACGCAGTTGAACCTCATGCCGTATATCGGAGACGGCTCCCCAGCCGACCAAACGATGTGGATCGACAACCTGATGATTGCTTCGGCCCGGCCCGCCGTGCCGCCGCCGCCACCGTCGCTGCAGCCACCGGCGCCGCCGACGAACCTGGTCATCATCCGATGAGACGTGCGGGCGGGCGATCGCGTCCGAGCGCCCCGGGCAATGTCCGCGTAATTCTTACGCGTCCGCGTTACACAATTGTCAGCCGATTCAACTGACGGCGGTGCAGATCACAGCGAGATCGGCGAAGATCCCGCAGAACAGCGCGGACTGGAGCAGGCTTTCGCGTTACGACCCCGGAACAAATGTTGCACGCCTGCGATGGACTCCCTATCGCGAGGCTGCATGCGTCGCATTCTTCTTCGGGTGTGGCTCGGGAGTGCCTTGCTGTTTCTATTCGTCGAGCAGGCACCCGGTCCTGAAGCGGCCACCACGATTCTCTGGCAGACGACCTTCAATTGCGCCGAATGGACTCAGTCGATGGGCCTGAGCGAAGCAATTGTCTGCCTCCCGGCCGACGGGCTCGCTGGCTGGGGAGCATGGACCACTCCCGGACATCCGAAGGGCTCGGAGATCACGCTTGCGGCGAACTACCCGGGCGGAGCGGGCGGCCGCGGGTTTCGCCTGTGGCGCGGCGACGGCTTCGACGTCAACTCCGGCGCGATTGCGGTGATTCTGCCGGCCGCGACCTCCGAATTGTGGATACGGTTCTACCTGCGGTACGAGGCAGGCTTTTCGTGGAACCCTGCGGGGTCGCCGGGCTTCACCAAAGAGACCTACTTTCTGGGCAACAGCGCCCGTGATTTCACGTTCGGGTTCGTCAGCTCGGACAGGATGTGGATTTGGGTCAACAACGGCAGCACTGACTACGCCTCTGTCGGGTGGAACACCATCATGGGCGGCACGCGGAGCGATGGGCAGTTCCATTGCTACGAGTACCACGTCAAGCGCGGCACGACGACGTCCAACGGCGTCAAGGAAATCTGGGTTGACGGCGTTCAGCGCCTCTCGACTGCCACCGCCGATCTGGGCACGACCGGCAGCTGGCGGGAATTCGCCCTCGGTGAGAACGCGAACCAGCCAGCCAACGGGCGGGACATGTTCGTGGACTACGACGACGTCGCCGTGAGCACGACAGGCCGGATCGGGTGCCTCGGCGCACCGGGGCCGCCGCCCGCTCCAGCCGCACCGACCAACCTGCGTATTGTTCGATGATTTCGCAGCCTGGGTCAGATCCAGGCCGCCAGTTCCGCGGCGACGCGTTGGCCGGCCTTGCCGTCCCAGAGCGGGATCGGCTCTCCTCCCGGCCAGTTGCCGCGAACCACGTCGTCGAACGCCTCGCGGATGCGAGCCGGGTCGTTGCCGACCAGACGGCTCGTGCCGAGGGTGACGGTGATTGGCCGTTCGGTGTTGTCACGTAGCGTGAGGCAGGGTACGTGCAGCACGGAGCTTTCTTCCTGCAGTCCGCCAGAATCGGTGAGCACAACCGCCGCATCGGCTAAGAGCGACAGCGTTTCGAGGTACGGCTGCGGCCCCACGCAGATCAGATCCCTCTGCCCTTCCGAGACGAGTTCCTCGAGCTTCGCGCGGCGGGCGGCCGCCAGCGTTCGCGGGTGAATGGCGAACACGAGAGGCATCCTGCGAGCAAGCTCCTGCAACAGCTGCAGCAGTTCGGCAAGCGTGGCGGGATCGTCCACGTTGGATGGCCGATGCACGGTGACGAGGCCGAACCGTGTGCCGTCCAGGCCGAGCGCCGCGGCCGCGCGGCGGGCGCGGGCTGTCGGCAGTTGTCCCAGCAGCGTGTCGATCATCACGTTGCCCACGAGCCGGATCTTCGTGTCGTCGACCCCTTCGCGGTGAAGATTTGCGACGCCGGACGGCTCGGACACGAGCAGCAGGTCCGCGATCGCGTCGGTGAGAATCCGGTTGATCTCCTCGGGCATTGACCGATCGAAGCTGCGCAGGCCGGCTTCGACGTGCGCGACCGGGACGCCCAGCTTCACGGCCGCAAGCGCGCACGCGACCGTGCTGTTGACGTCGCCGAAGACCACCGTCGCAGCGGGCCGTTTCTCGACGAGGTGCTCTTCGTACCGCTCGATGATCCTGGCTGTCTGGGCGCCGTGCCGCCCGGACCCCACGCCCAGATGCACCTCCGGCAACGGGATTCCCAGCTCCTGAAAGAACACGTCGGTCATCGATGCGTCGTAGTGCTGTCCCGTGTGGACGACGCGGAAGTCGACATTGTCAAAAGCCGCGAGGCCACGGACGACGGGCGCGAGCTTCATGAAGTTCGGTCGCGCGCCGGCGACCAGGTCCAGCATCGGCGTCATGCTCCGCAACTTACCACGGCGATGACGCGTGAAAAAGGTCGAGTCTTGGACGTTCAGGGTCTGAAGCATCGGATGATCACAGGCGTGGCCTGGCTGGCCGCGACCAAGGCGCTGGGCCAGGTGATCACCTGGCTGATCACGCTCGCGGTCGTGCGGCTCCTGACACCCCTCGATTACGGCTTGATGGGCATGGCGGGATTGTTCGCCGGGTTCCTGCTCCTGTTCAACGAGCTTGGCCTCGGCGCCGCGATCGTCCAGAACGGCGACCTCACGAAGGAAGACATCGCCGATCTGAGGTGGGCGATCCTCGGCCTGAACATCGTCCTGTTCCTGTTCGTCGTCGTGTGTGCACCGGTGGTCGCGGCCTACTTTGGGGAGCCGGCGCTGACTCCCGTTGCGCGGGCGCTGTCCGTCGGGTTTCTCATCAGCGGCATCGGCGCGCCGTCCGGATTCCTCCTGCAACGCGAACTGGCGTTCGAGAAAAAATCGCGAGCCGAGCTGATCGGAAATGTCGTCGCCGGCCTGACGACGCTTGTATGCGCGCTGCAGGGCATGGGGATCTGGAGCCTCGTGACGGGATCGCTGGTCCAGCAGGCCGCGATCGCCGCGCTGTACTGCGCGCACTCCCCTGTCACCATCGTCTGGAGGTTCTCCGCTCGGAACGTCTCGCGGTTCCTCAGCTTCGGCCTCCAGGTCACGGCCGCCAAGGTCCTCTGGTACTTCTCGACCAACGCCGACTTCCTGGTGGTCGGCCGCGTGCTCGGAGCGATCCAGCTCGGGTTCTATTCGCTGGCCTTCCAGTTCTCGTCCCTGCCGATCGACAAGATCGTCACCATCGTCACGCAGGTGGCGTTCCCGTCGTTCTCCGCGCTGCAGCACGACGACGACACGCTGCGGCGCTACTACCTGCGGCTGGTCAGCACGGTGGCGTTCATCACGTTCCCGATGTTCATGGGGCTGTTTCTCGCGGCGGACGTGGCCGTCGCGTACTTCCTGACGCCCAGGTGGGCCGCGGTCGTTCTTCCGCTGAAGATCCTGTGCGTCGTGTCGTGCCTGCGGGCGATCGAGGCCCTGAACGGTCCGCTGCTGCTGGCGCGCGGCGCTCCGGGCGTGGTGCTGTTCAACAACCTCCTCCAGGCCGTCCTCATGCCGGTGGCGTTCTACCTGGGCGCGCGCGACGGCCTGACGGGTGTCGCGGTCAGCTGGCTGGTGATCTGGCCCGGGTTGTTTGCCGTCGTGACCTGGCAGACGTTGCGCCTCCTTCGCCTGCCGGTGTCCGCGTACCTGGGATGCGTCAGGCACGCGGCGATTGGCTCGGCGCTCATGACGCTGATCGTGACGGCGATGCAGCAGCGGATGTTCGGCGCGGCCTGGCACCCGCTCCTCTATCTCGGTGCGACGGGTGTCGCCGGGTGCGCCTCGTACGTGGCCTACATCGCCCTGTTCGACGCCCGCACGATCCGTGAGGCATCAGCCCTGATCCACAGCGCCAGACAGCCGCGTGCCGCCGCAGTCGTGGCGCGTGCCGAACGCCCGGACGTCGCGATCTCGTCCGGCCCTGCCGCTCCACCGCCCGTACGGCCGGAGCCGGTCTCCTTCGCCGAGGTGAAGTGAACCATGTGTGGCATCCTGGCCGTCGTCGACTTCAAGGACCGAACGCCCGGAAGCGACGCCCTGGTCGCGCTGCGGGACACGATGAGCCACCGCGGACCCGATGACTGCGGTCTGTTCCGCGACCGCGGCATCGCGCTCGGCCACCGGAGGCTGTCGATCATCGATCTGTCGGCTGCCGGGCACCAACCCATGACGAACGAGGACGGCTCCCTCCTCGTCGTGTTCAACGGCGAGATCTACAACTATCTCGAGCTGCGCAGGGACCTGCTGGACCGCGGTCACCGGTTCACGTCGGCGACCGACACGGAGGTGATCCTTCACCAGTACGAGGAAGACGGCGAGAGGTGCGTCGAGAAGTTCCGCGGCATGTTCGCCTTCGCGATCTGGGACAGCCGGGCGCAGAAGCTCTTCGCGGCGCGCGACCGGTTCGGGATCAAGCCGCTGTACTACTGGCGCAACGCCAGTCGCGTGCTGCTCGCGTCCGAAATCAAGGCCATCATCCAGGACGACGACGTGCCGCGACGGCCCGACCTCGAGGCCCTCGCGGACTACTTCTACACGGGCCGCCCGCTCGGCTCGAAGACACTGTTGCGCGACATCTTCGAGCTGGAACCCGGCTGCCACCTGACGGTGGACAGGGCGGCCGGATCGATCGCCGTCAAGCGCTACTGGGAATTGCGCTACGACTACAACTTCTCGAGGACCCACGCGGACACCGTCGACGAGCTCGCCTCGATCATCGACCAGTCGGTTGCAGTGCATTGCCGCAGCGACGCTCCGCTCGGCTGCCATCTGAGCGGAGGGCTCGACTCCGGGTCCGTGGCGGCGCTGGCGGCGCGGCACCGGGGGCGTCTGAAGACCTTCTCCATCAAGTTCTCGGACGATGAGCACGTCGACGAGACGCGCTACGCGCGGCTGATCGCCCGCCATATCGGCGGTCATTACCTCGAGCACTCACCGTCCCCGGCCGACATGGTCGAACACCTGCCACGCCTCATCTGGCACATGGACATGCCGATGGTCAGCGAAGGCGCGTTCGGCTACTTCGCGGTCTCGGAGTTCGCGCGGAACCACGTCAAGGTGGCGCTGACGGGGCACGGCGGCGACGAGATCTTCGCCGGCTATCCGGCCCAGTTCCAGGCCACGTTCAACGACCTCGGCATGTTCCGGCTGTATCCCGATCCAGACCGCGAATCGGGCCGGCCCGGGCTGATCCGCCGGGGCTTGCGGAAAGGGCCGCGCCGCCTGCTCCGCGCGATTCTGGCGCGGGCGACGCGCCGGAGCATTCCCTTCGACGAACTGTGGGCAGCGCTGCACTGCGCCTACGAGCCCGCCGATCACCCGCACCTCCACCCCGCGTTCGTGCGCCGGGTGAACGGGTATTCGCCGCGGGAAGCGTACGTCGCGCCGTTCGCCCGCGCGGGAACCGACCAGACGCTCGACAAGTGCCTGTTCCACGATCTGACCGTCTACCTGCCAAGCCTCCTCCACCTCGAAGACAGGGTGAGCATGGCCGTGTCGCTCGAATCGCGGGTACCGCTGCTCGACCATCCGATTGTCGAGTTCCTGGCCACGGTGCCACCGCACCTCAAGGTGAACGGGCGCGAACCAAAGCACCTGCTGCGCCGGGTCTCGGCTGCGGTCCTGCCGGAGGCGATCTGGCAGAACCGCGACAAGCGCGGATTCCCGGTGCCGGGAAGCTTCTGGAACACGGCGCAGCTGCGGACCTTTATCCGAACCATCCTGCTGTCGAAGGAGTGCGTGGGACGGGAGATCTTCAGCCCGAAGGCGCTCAGGGCCGTGTGCGACGGCAACGACGTGACCGCCTTCTGGCCGCTCGTCAACGTCGAGCTCTGGTTCCGTCTGTTCATCGACCAGGACACGGCCTGGCTCGATCGCGCCCGCGATCGCACCGCGGCACTGAGCGCGTCATGAGCCCCATCGACCTCCATCGGTTCCTCGCTCTCGTGTTCTGGCTGGGGGTGTGCGGGACGCTGTACTCGTACGTGCTCTTCCCCGCGCTCGCCGCGGTGCTCGCCCGGCGCCACCGATCGACACTGCGCCACGACGATCGCGAGCCCGAGCTCGCGGTGACGCTGATCATCCCTGCCTACAACGAGGAACGGAGCATCGGGGCGAGGATCCACAATGCGCTCGAGGCCGACTATCCGAGGGCGTTGTTCGAGATCATCGTGGTCTCTGATGCCTCGACGGATGCCACCGACGAGATCGTTCGTTCGTTTCGCGACCCGCGGGTACGGCTGCTCGTGCAGCCGGCGCGTCGAGGCAAGACCGCCGGGCTGAACGAGGCGGTCCGCGCGGCGAGGGGAGAGATCGTCGTCTTCACCGACGCGAACGCGGCCTATCCGCGGGGGACGATTCGCAGGCTGGCGCAGTACTTCAGGCAACCCGCGATCGGGCTCGTCACCGGCTACACGCGGTACGCGCTGAACGGCACAGGCGCGGTTTCCGAAACGAGCAACGTGTACACGTCGATCGAGCGGGTGATCAAGAAAGCCGAGAGCGCCTGGGGCTGTTGCGTCGGCGCCGACGGGGCGATCTTCGCGATCCGGCGTGCCCTGTACATGCCGCTGCGCGCGGACGACATCAACGACTTCGTGATCCCGCTGTCAATAGCCGAACGGGGCTACCGGTGCGTGCTCGCCGAAGACGTGTTCTGCTCGGAGGGCTCGAGCCACAGCCTGGACAGCGAATTCCGGCGGCAGTCCCGCATCACCAACCGGACGCTGCGGGCGCTCTGGCGGAACGCCCGCCTGCTGAATCCGCTGCGCTTTCCGAGGCTCTCGTTCTTCCTGTTCTCGCACAAGGTCCTGCGCTTCGGCGTGCCCGTGTTCCTCGTGATGTCCGGCGTGTCGCTCGCGCTTCTGGCACCGCGCGAACCGCTCTACTTCGCGGCGGCCGGGGCCGTTCTCTGCGGCGGCGCCGGCGTCCTGTTCGCTCGCAATCGTCCCGGCAGCCTGCTGGCGCTGGACCACCCGTGGCTCAAGCCGCTGCGGATGACGCACGTCTTCCTCACGGTCAATGCTGCGATGCTCCATGGATGGTGGCGATTCCTGTCCGGGCAGGGGGACGTCACCTGGCAACACGATCGGTCGGCGGCGTAGGGGGGTTCCACTGATGTGCGGCATCGCGGGAATCATCGTGCACGGGGGAGCGCTCCCCGACCTGGCGGGAGGGATCCGCCGGATGACGGCAACCCTGCACCACCGCGGGCCCGACGACCGCGGGTACCACGTCGACGAGAGGGCCGCGCTCGGCCACACGCGCTTGAGCATCATCGACGTCGCGAACGGCCACCAGCCGATCTACAACGAAGACGGAACGCTGTGCGTCGTGTTCAACGGGGAGATCTACAACTTCCCGGAGCTCCGGTCGCAGCTGATGGCCGCCGGCCACGCGTTCCGCACGAACAGCGACACCGAAACCATCGTCCACGCGTACGAGGAGTGGGGCGAGGCGTGCGTCGAACGGTTCCGCGGGATGTTCGCGTTCGCCATCCGCGACCGCCGCACCGACGCGCTGTTCCTCGCCCGCGACCGGTTCGGCAAGAAGCCGCTCTTCTACTCGGAGTACGCGGGGCGGTTCGTCTTCGCGTCGGAGATGAAGGCGATCCTCGCCGACCCGCTCTTCGATCGCCGGGTGGACGAAGAAGCGCTCGCTGCCTACTTCACCTTCGGCTACGTCCCGGCGCCGCTCACCATCTTCCGCCACATCCGGAAGCTCGAGCCGGGGCACGCGATGATGGTCGCAGGCGGGCACGTGCGGCGGTCGCAGTACTGGGATCTCACGTTCAGGCCCCGCGACGATCGGACGGAGGCCGACGTGCTCGAGGAACTTCGTGCCCGTCTGCGCGAGGCCGTCGCCGTCCGGCTGATGAGCGAGGTTCCGCTCGGTGCATTCCTGAGCGGCGGAATCGACTCCAGCGCCGTTGTCGCATACATGGCCGAGGCCTCCGCGGATCCGGTCAACACCTTCACGATCGGCTTCGCCGGCGATACCGGGTTCTACGAGGACGAACGCCGCTACGCGAGCATGGTGGCGTCGCGGTACCGCACGCGCCATCGCGAGCACGAGGTGCGCCCCGAGCTGACCGGGCTCGTCGAGCAGATCGTGCGCAGCTTCGACGAACCCTTCGCCGACGATTCGGCGATCCCGTCCTACTTCGTCTGCAAGGCAGCCCGCGAGCACGTCACGGTGGCGCTGTCCGGCCTCGGCGGCGATGAAGCCTTCTGCGGCTACGAGCGGTACCTCGGCGTGCACCTGAGCCGGTCCTTCAGGCGGCTGCCGCGCTTCGCGCGCGCCGGGGTGATCGCTCCGCTGGTGACGCTGTTGCGGGAATCACGATCCGGTGGCTACCGGGTGAACCACCTGAAACGTTTCGTGCGCTCCGCCGTGGACGACGAAGCCCGCCAGTACCTGGGGTTCATGCAGAGGACTGCGCCTGCGTACCGGGAGCGGCTCTTTGCGCACGCCGGAGGCGTGCACGCGCGGGCCGCGGGGGCCGTGGAGGATAGCTTCCTCCGGCACTACCGCCGCGCGAACGCGGACGACCCTCTGGATCGCGCCTTCTACTGCGACGTCAAGACCTACCTGCCGGATGACATCCTCGCACTGACGGATCGGCTGAGCATGTGCCACTCGCTGGAGGTGCGCGTCCCCTTCCTCGATCAACAGTTGTTCGAGTTCAGCGCGACGATTCCGAGCGCGATGAAGCTCAAATGGTTCCGGAAGAAACACCTGCTCAAGAAGGCCCTGAAGGACGTTCTTCCCCCTGCGATCCTGAACCACAGGAAACAGGGCTTCGTGGGCCCCCTCCCCCGCTGGATCCGCGGGGAACTGAAGCCGTTCACGCTCGACGTCCTCTCGCCGCGCAACCTGGACCGCCACGGCATCTTCGACCGCGACACCGTCGCCCGCGTGCTGGCAGACCATTTCGCGTCACGTGAGACGAACGACGTGCTGATCTGGGCGTTGATCGTATTCCAGAGCTGGTACGACCTGTACATCGAGAAGCCCGCCGCCAGCGCGGTGGCGCGGCCGGCCTGAACTGATGCGATCGCTGGATACCGTGGATTACGCGCGCGAGCCGTGGGTCCCCGCCGTGTGCGTCCCGGACGACCCGCGGCTGGTCGAGCAGGCGGCCGTGGAGAACGACCCTCCGGTCAGCTGCGTCGAGTCGCCACGCGCCGTGTTCCTGGGCTTCTGCGTGTATACGTTCGTGCTGATCGCCCGCCCTCAGGACTACCTGCCGGCGCTCGTTCCCTACCGCCTCGTGCTGACCTCCACCGTCCTGATGGTGGCGCTGACCTCCTTCTGGCGCGGCAGCGGCCCGCCGCTCATGCGCGACGCGCAGACTCGCCTGTACCTCGTGCTCTTTGGCGTCATGTGCGCCGGCATTCCCTTTTCGATCTACCGGAGGATTTCGTTCGAGAACGTCATCGCCGAATACGTCGTCAACGTACTGTATTACCTGCTCTTCGTCATCCACGTGAACACCGCCGCCCGCTACCGGCACATCGTGGTCGTGCTGATGCTCGCCGGGCTCGCGTTCAGCGCGTTCGGTCTCTACCACGGTGCGTTCGACGCCGGCCGGTTCTTCACGGGCAGCGAGATGTTCGACCCGAACGACGTCGCGTTCGTCGAAGTCTCGCTTCTGTCGTTCGCGGCGTGCGTCGCGCTCGGCTCGTTTCACCGGATGCTCAGGCTCCTCGGCGTGGTGAGCGTCGCGGCGGCGGTGCTGCTGACCCTGTACACCGGCTCGCGCGGCGGACTGCTCGGCCTCGCCACGTTCCTCCTGTTGTTCCTGGCGACGGGCCTGGGTCGCGTGAGGGTGAGCCGCCGGCTCGCGATCCTTCTCCTGCTCGGCGGCGTGCTCGCGATGAACCTCGAGAAGATCAATATCGATCGGTACAAAACCCTCGCCGAGCTTGGAAACGACTACAACGTGTCCGACGAATACGGGCGCGCGCAGCTCTGGTCGCGCGGCCTCAGGCTCTTCTCGCGCGATCCCCTGACCGGCGTGGGCGTCGGCAACTTCGCCGAGGCGATCGGCGCGATGCGGCACGATGAGGCGGGGCTGCCCGTCTGGCAGACGGCCCACAACTCGTACCTGCAGATACTCGGGGAGACCGGCGCGTTCGGTGCCGGCGCGTTTCTCCTGCTGATTCTCACCAGCCTGACGACCTTGCGGTGGACGCGCGCGAGGCTGCGCGCCGCGGCAGCCGGCGGCCTCGAGACCGTGCCAGGGCTTCTTCTCGCCGGGTTCGCCGGACAGCTGGTCAGCGCCTGCTTCCTCTCGCAGGCATACTCCATCCTCTTCACCCTGATCTTCGCCGCGTCAGTCGCGCTGAAGCGCGTCGTCGAGAGCAAGGCTATGGAGGTCCCGACCGGTGCCTGAGTCTCCGCGCATGCGCGTCGCGCTGCTGGCCACCGTCACCGACTTCGGCGGGATCGAGCAGGTGCTCCTGACTCTCCTCCAACGCATGGATCGTGAGGTTGAACTGTTTCCGGTGCTGTTCACCCGTCGCGACGCCGACCAGCTGGCGTTCTTCGCTCACCTGCAGAGCCTTGGAGTTCCGCACGTGACCTACGTCAACGACAGGAAGCGGCGGTATCTGAACTTCTTTCGCAACGTTCGTCACGCCATCGCGACGTTCGCCACGGAGCGCTTCGACCTGGTGCACTGCCACGGGTACCGCGCGGATCTCCTTGGTTGCATCGTATCGACGTGCTTTGGCGTGCCGGCGGTCGCGACCGTGCATGGATTCATCCCGAACGACAGGTATCTGCGTCTCTACCGTCGTCTCGACCTCGCCCTGCTGCGCCGGTTCGCGAAGGTCATGGCCGTCTCGGGGCAGATCAAAGAAGAACTGGTCGGAGGGGGCGTCGCTCCCGATCGCGTGGAGGTGATCACCAACGGGATCGCCTGGGCGTCGGCCCGGGATCGCGAGGGGAGCCGTCGCGAGATCCGTGCGCAACTCGGCATCTCGGAGGACGACTTCGTGTTCGGTTTCGTCGGCCGGCTGAGCGAAGAAAAAGGGCTCACCTGCCTGCTCCGATCGCTGCAGGGCCTGAGTGCCGCCGGCGGGGCCCGCTGCCGCGCGCTCCTTGTCGGCGACGGTCCTCAAAGGAGCGCGTTGGAGCGGCTGGCGACCGGACTTGGAGTCGGTGCGAACGTGGCGTTCGCCGGCTTCCAGGCCAATCCCTCTCGATGGTACGCCGCGATGGACGCGTTCGTCCTGCCCTCGCTGACAGAAGGCACGCCGATGGCGCTGCTCGAGGCGATGGCCCACCAACTGCCGGTCATCGCGACGGCCGTGGGGGGCGTGCCGGGAATGCTGGCGCACCAGGAAAGCGGGATCCTGGTTCCCCCTTCCGAGCCGGACCGCCTGCGCGACGCCATGCGGTCGGTCGCGGGCAATCCCGAGCTCCGGCTCCGCCTCGGCGAACGAGCTGCAAGGACGGTCAGGCAGCAGTTCGACGCGGACGGCTGGACCCGACGGGTCCGCGACGTGTACGTCGGCGCGATTCAGCGGGCGGGGGCCGTGGCATGACGATCGCGGCCGCGCTCCTCGGCACCTATGGCCTGTTCCTCACGGCCTATGTGGCCTACCAGCTTCTGCTGTTTGCCGCAAACGCACTCATCGAAGATCCGAGGGACTTCGAACCCGCGAGACGCCGCCGGCTCAACGTCGTCGTTCCGGTTCACAACGAGGAGCTATATCTTCCGCGTCTGCTGAGCAGCCTTCAGTCACAGGAGTATCCGCCAGACAGTTACCGCGTCACGGTCGTGGCAGACAACTGCACGGATGGAACGGTTGCCGCCTGCGGCAGCTTCGACGTCGATCTCTTCGAAAGGCACGACACGGAGCGACGGGGCAAGGGGCACGCGATTCGGTGGGCGCTGGAACGGATCGACGTCGAGGCATTCGACGCCCTCGCGATCGTCGACGGCGACAGCCTGGTTCCCCGGGACTTCCTGGCGCAGTTGAACCTGCAGCTGGAACGCGGCGACCGCGTGATCCAGTGCTACAACGGCGTGGCCAATCCGGGACAGAGCTGGTTCACGCGGCTGATGAACGTCTCGCGGACGATTGCCAACGAGATCCTGCATCCGGCGAAGCGGAAACTGGGACTCTCGTCGCATCTGATGGGCAACGGCATGTGCTTCGACCTGTCGCTGCTGAAGGCGCAGGGATGGGACGCCTTCTCGGTCGGAGAGGACTGGGAGTACTACGCCAGGCTCGTCATGAGCGGCGCGTGGGTGGGCTACAGCCGCGGCGCCCGTGTCTACCACCAGGAATCGATCACGCTTCGCCAGGCATCGTCGCAGCGGATCCGATGGTCGAGCGGCCGTTTCCAGGTGCTGCGCCGGTACGCAGTGCCGCTCGTGCTCCGCGGAATCCGATCACGCAGCCTGACATGCCTGGACGCGGCGCTTCCGCTCGTCTTCCCCAACCCGTCACTTGGCGTGAACCTCACGGTCTTGGGACTCACGATCGCGGGGGCGTACTGGCTGGGAGGCGGACGTCCGGAACTGGCGGCCTGGTTCGCCACACTCGTGGCGCTGCAGCTCGGGATGTTCGTCGTCGGTGTCTTCCACACCGAGAACCGGCGCGCCAGCGCCGCCTCGCTGGTCCTTGCCCCTGTCTTCCTCGCCTGGAAGCTGGGGATTGACGTGCTGTCGATCTGCGGCGTCGGCTTGCGGGAATGGAAGCGAACGGAGCGGCGGCTGTCGTGATCGCCACGACGCTTCGGCGCGAGGAACAGCCGCACGCCGGGCGGGTCAACGTCCTGTTCCTCATGATCCAGGTGACCGGAATCGGGGGCAGCGAACGGCTCGTGCTCGACCTTGTCCGGCACCTGGACCGGGGGCGGTTCGCGCCTTCCATCGGCTGGCTAGCCGGCGAAGAGCCGCACGACGAGTTCAGGAAGCTGCGGGTGCCGCTGTATCACGTGCCGAAGCGGCGGAGGTTCGATGCGTCCGCGATGGCGCGGCTGCGGCAGATCGTCGGCGAACAGCGGATCGACGTCATCAACGCCCACCATTTCATGCCGTTCGTCTACGCCGCCTACGCTGCCTGCACGACACGCGGCGTGCACCTCGTGTATACGGAGCATTCGGAGCGCGACGTTCTGCTGGTGACCGGCAAATGGCGCGCGCTCGGGCGGCTCCTCCTTCCGTCGTGCGGCGTGGTCGGCGTCAGCGATCCGGTGTCGGACAGCCTGCGCCGCCACTTCCATCTCGATCCCGGGCGCGTCAGCACGATCGAGAACGGCGTCGATCTGGCGCGCTTCACGGAGGCGCGGCCGCGCCGGGCAACAATCCGGCGGCAGCTGGGGATCCCGGCCGACGATGTCGTGTTCGGGCAGGTGGCGAACTTCAAGGAGAACAAGAATCACCTGTTTCTCCTGAAGGCGTTCCACGAGCTCGCGAGGCGGCGCAGCGACGTGAGGCTGCTGCTGATCGGCCGCGGGTTTCCGGAGGACCTCGACGACACGGAAGCGACCATCACGCGCTTCATCCGGGAACACGATCTCGGCGATCGCGTGCACATGCTCGGCTATCGGTCGGACGTGCACGAGCTGCTGGCGGCGATGGATGCCGTCTGCCTGGTGTCGGATCGCGAAGGACTGCCGCTCAGCCTCGTCGAAGCGATGGCGAGCGGCATCCCTGTGGTCGGCACGCGCGTGGAGGGCATCCTGTCCGTCGTCGAGCCGCACGTCAATGGCCTGCTCGTCGAACCGAACGACGTCGACGGGCTGACCCGCGCGCTCGCGAGCCTGGTGAACGACACGGCCCTGCGGTGCCGACTGGGGGCGGCGGCGAGCCGGCAGGCGCGTGAACGTTACGCGCTCGCTCGGTGCATCGATCAGACGCAACAGCTGTTCCTGTCCGGACTCGACCGGCCGGCGGTCCGTCTTGGGAGTCATGCGGCCGTTGGATAGCGCCACGGCCCAGGCCACGCGCGCGCGTATCTCCCGGTCCTCGGTTTCCCGCTCACAGAAAGGGCTCGACGGGTGCTCATGATCCAAAGCATTCCCCAGGACTACTCGGAACGACAGCGCATCGAGAAGCTCTATCACGACGAGAAGTACCGCGACGAATCAGTGGACGAAGGCGGACGGGCGGCAAACATCAAGCGCGCGTTCGGCCGGTTCTGGGACCTCATCGCGTCAGCGCAGGGACAGACGGTCCTCGACTTCGGGTGCGGCACGGGCTGGCTGAGCGTCGCGCTGGCCCGGCGCGGCAATCGCGTGCACGGCTTCGACATCTCCGGCGTGCTCGTCGAGCGCGCGCGCCGACTCGCGGCGGAGGCAAACGTTTCGGATCGCGTGTCGTTCAGGGAAATGGCTGCCGAGCACCTCGACTTTCCGCCGGACAGTTTCGACCTGGTCGTCGGAAGCGCCGTGCTTCACCACACGGATCTGAACGTCACCCTCCCGTGCATCAAGCGCGTGCTGAAGCCGACGGGCAGGGCGATCTTCGTGGAGCCGCTCAACCAGAACGTCTTCCTCGCCGTCTGGCGGCGCCTGACGCCGTGGCGGCGCAGCGCGACGGAGCGGGCGTTCAGGAAAGAAGATCTCGACACGGTCCGGCGCTACTTCCCGGGCATGCGGATGACGTTCTACTGCCTGACTTCGATCTTCGCGGTGGGACTGCTGATGGTCCTGCCGAACAGTGGAATCGTGCACGCCCTGAACGATCGCCTCGACGATCTCGACGAACGTCTGGTCGGCTGGTTCCCCTCTCTCGGACGGTTCTCCGCAGTCGTTCTGCTGGAGATGCGCAAGTAACGCACAACTCGACAGGTGATTCGATATGGCAGATTTGTCCCGAGTCCGCTGCCCGCGCTGTAAGGGAACCCTTGCGACGGGCCCAGACCTCTCCTGCGCGCGCTGCGACGCCAGGTACCCCATCGTCTCCGGAATCCCCGTGATGCTGCCTCCGGGCTCGCACCCTGACGGCGAGCAGGACCTCGAGATCGAGAAGGACTTCTACGAAAAGATGTTCTCGGGCCTGAGAGACCTCGAGGATGGCCACTGCATCGTGTACGGGCACGACCAGATCTACGGGTTTCTCGACGGGGTGGAACGAGGGACGCTCCTCGAGGCCGGGTGCGGCGCCGGCCATCACGGCGTCAACCTGTCGCGTCGCGGCTTCGAGGTGACGTCAATCGACCTGACCGTGAACGGCGTGCGGGCGGCCCGCGCGCTCGCGGAGCACGAGCAGCAGGACATCACCTACGTCTGCGGCGACATCAAGCAGCTGCCGTTCGGGGACCGCGAGTTCGACGTCTGTTTCTGTTCGCTCGTGCTCCATCACTTCGTGCGGCTCGACAACCTGCTGCGGGAGCTGTCCCGCGTCACGCGGCGGTGCTTTGTCGCGTTCGAAGTCAGCGCGCTCGACCCGATGTCGTTCTTCCGCTTCAACGTGATCAACCCGACGATCGGCATCTCGAACATCTCGCGCAACCAGCGGGCGCTGTTCCCGGGCAGCCTGGAGCGGACGCTGCGCAAGAACGGCTTCGACACGTTCGTGACCGAATACGCCGACATGCACGAATACCTCGGGCGCGCGCCCGGGAGCATGAACGCCCGCATGATCCTCGCTTACCAGAGGATGCTGAGCGTCCTGCCGGCCAAGTACTCGCGAAACAAGTTCCTGCTGCGCGCGGACAGAAAGAGCGCGTGAGCCCTCCGCCGGCGACCCTGCCGGCGTGCATGCGTACGCGACGATGAGCATCCGCATCCTCACCAATCACCCCGGCCGGGTCGCGAGCCCGAGCTGGCGCGCGGTCACGACGTACTTTGTCCCCGCGCACGGCCTCTGGGCCTCCTTCGTCCTCGCCATCCGCCTGTATCGCGCGCGCGCCGGGCACGATTGCGTGGTGCTCGGCGCCGGCAGGAGCGACCTGTTCTTCGCCCTGCTGCAGTCCGTTCTCCCGTGGCGCCGCATCCCGACGATGATGATCGATTGCCTCTGGTACGACAGCACAAACCCCGTGACCCGTGCGGTCAAGCGCTTCCTGATGAAGGTTGCGGACCGATCCGTCGATCGCTACTGCGTGTGGGCGAGCCGCGAGATCGACGCCTACTCGGCCGCGTTCGGCCTTCCCCGCGACAAGTTCGTGTTCGTGCCCTATCACACGACGCTCGACGGGCACGAGCTCGAGCCAACCGACCAGGGATACCTGTTCGCGGGAGGAAACTGGGCCCGCGACTATCCGACGCTTCTTCGCGCCGTCAGCGGACTGCCCACCACGGTTCACATTGCCTGCACGCGGCCGGAGCTGTTCGAGAACGTGCCGGTTCCCCGGAACGTCATCGTTCGCGGATACGACCACAAGGCCTACCTGCGAATGATGGCGGGGTGCCGCGCGAACATCGTCGCGCTCGCGCCGGGGCTGCTGCATTCCGGAGGACAGCAGACGTTCCTGAATTCGATGTGGCTGGGAAAGCCGACGGTCGTGACCGATCCCGAGGGCGCACGCGATTACATCGAGCACGGCGTCGACGGCCTCGTCGTCGAGCCGGGCAATCCCGAGGCGCTGCGGCAGGCCATCCAGAGGCTGCTCGAGGATCCCGCGGCCGCGCGCCGGATGGGAGACTGCGCCCGCGCCAGGGTCGCGGCCCGATACTCCACCGACGACCATTTCCGCACCATCATCGCGCTCGCAACCGAGCTGACCGCCGGCGCGCCCCGCGGTGCGGGTGCCCGTCAGCCCGCGGCAGGAACATGAACCGACCAGGGAGCGCGAACGTGATCCAGTCGCGCCGAATCCTCATCGTGTCGTACTACTTCCCGCCGGATTCGGCGGTCGGGGGGCTGCGCGCCGCCAAGTTCGCGCGTACGCTGCCGGAGTTCGGCTGGCAGCCGTACGTGCTCACGGTCGTTGACGACGCCCGCGACCAGGGCATCGACGCCGAGCGACTCAGAGGCCTGGAGGGGGTCCCAATCACGAGGGTGCGCGGCCTGCCGACCCTCGCCTCGCTGTACGTTCGGGCCAGGAACGGCCTGCGCGGGCTTTTCGGCATGGACCGGAAGGCCGCTGACTCCGCGGCCACGATTCCACTGACACCCGCCGGCCGGTCGCCGCGGGAAACACTGGCGCAGCGCCTGAAGCGGTATGTGGTTTCTCTCGTCGTGCTGCTGCCGGACCAGGCAAAGAACTGGTCGCTCGCTTCGGCTGTCCAGGCCGTGCGGCTCGTTCGCCGGCACGACATCGACTGCATCCTGACCTCCGGCCCCCCGTTTTCCACTCACCTGGTCGGGTTGATCGCGAAGCTGTTCACACGCGTGCGGTGGCTCGCGGACTTCCGCGATCCGTGGGTGGAGATGCTGCCCGCGCGGTTTCCCGAGACTCATTCCAGGGTCTCCGATCATCTCGAGACGTGGATGGAGGCGGCGGTGATCAAGCGGGCCGACAGGGTCCTCACGACCACCGAACGGCTCCGCGCCTCGCTCATGGGACGGTTTCCCGGGCTCCAGGCGGAGAAGTTCGTGTGCCTCTCGAACAGCATCGACACGGGGAGGTTTCCGGTCGACGAGCAGGTCGCCAAGTACGGCCCTCTGACGATCACCTACGCCGGCACCTTGTACTTCGATCGGACGCCGGAGCCCCTCTTCCGCGCGGTGGGCGAACTGATTGGAAATCGCGCCATCCGCGAATCGGACATTCGCATCAAGCTCGTCGGGCGCTGCCAGGAGGTGGACGGCGTCGACACACGGACGATCGCCCGCCGCTACGGTCTCGATGCGGTGGTCGAGGTAATCGAGCCGGTGCCCTACTCCGAAGCGATCGCGATCATGCGACGGTCGCACCTGCTGCTCGTGATCGCGCCGGACGGGCACCAGCTGGTCGTCGGCGCAAAGCTCTTCGACTATCTCGGATCGGGCTCGAGCATCCTGGGTCTGGCCTCGGAGGGTGCGACCGCCGACTTGATTCGCGAAACCCGAAGCGGCAGGTGTTTCTCCCCCGCAGACGTCGCCGGTCTCCGCGACTACATCCACGAGTTGATTCGCGACAACGCGTACCGCGACGTGAGGAACGACCCCTCGCGGTTCGAGCACTACACCGTCCGCCACCTGACCAGACGATTGGTGTCGGAATTCTCTGCTGCCGGGGTGACATCGATACGGGATCTCGCCAGCGGCATCGACGGCGCGCGAGCAGAGACCCACGTGAACCGGTCACAGGCAGCGCCCCTTCAGCCAGGAATGTGAAATATGTGCGGCATCATAGGCGTGCTCAATCTCACCAATCGAGCCCCCATCGACCCCGATCGGCTCGGCGAGGCCAACGGGACCCTGCGCCACCGGGGGCCAGACGATGAGGGCGTGTTCGTGCAGCCGGACTTCGGCATGGCCATGCGGCGGCTGAGCATCATCGACGTGGCCCACGGGCACCAGCCGATGTCGAACGAGGACGGCACGGTCCACCTGGTCTACAACGGCGAGATCTACAACCACGAGGAACTTCGCCGCGAGCTGGTGTCCTTCGGCCACCGCTTTGCCACGCGCGCGGATTCCGAGGTGATTGTCCACGGCTACGAACAGTGGGGCCACGACGGGCTGCTGGAACGGCTCCGGGGCATGTTCGCCTTCGCCGTGTGGAACAGTGCCGAGAAAACGCTGCTTCTCGCGCGCGACCGCATGGGCATGAAGCCGCTCTACTACGCGGAGCACGACGGCCGCCTGTATTTCTCCTCCGAGATTCGAGGACTGCTGCATCTGTCCGGCCTGCCGCGACGCGCAAACATCGGCGCCGTCGGCGTGTTCATGAAGATGGGCTATGTCACGTCGCCGCACACGATGTTCGAGGGCGTGCACAAGCTGCCGCCGGCGCACTACATGCGGGTGAAGCACGGCGCCGTGAGCACGCACGAGTACTGGGCCCTGTCGTACGAGGCGACGCACCGCGGCTCCGAAGCCGACATCGTCGACGAGTTCCGGGAGCGGCTCCAGGACTGCGTGACGCGCCACATGATGAGCGAGGTCACCCTGGGGGCCCTGCTATCGGGGGGCGTCGACTCCACCGCGATCGCCGCGTTCATGCGCAACGGCTCGAAGCAGCCGTTCAAGACGGTGACGCTGGCCTTCACCGACAAGAGCTTCGACGAAATGGAGTGGGCAGCGGCGTCGGCGCGCGAGCTGGGCACCGACCATCACACGATCGAGTTCTCCGGCGACAGCATGGACGACTATCGCGCGGCCCTGAGTTTCCTCGAAGAGCCCACCCGCGCGGTGGAGACCGGGCTGTACCGGTTGTTCCGGGCCTGCCGAGAGCTCGGCCTCAAAGTGGTTCTCACCGGCGAAGGGGCCGACGAACTCCTCGGAGGCTACGCGTGGCACCAAGGGGGGATGGTGGACCGGGCGCTCTCGACGCTACCCCCGACCATGCGGCGCACGCTCGGAAGAAACAAGCCGCTGCGTCAGCTCGGGCGGAGGGCGCGCAACGGCGTGCGCAGGATGCGCGGGCTGCCCACGGCCGCTCACATCCGCTATCGCGAGATGAGCCGAATTCACGGACCCGACATCGGCGGCACCCTCATCGCACCCGAAGTGACCGCGGCCGGCGGCAGGACCGCGGAGGCGATCTTCGATTCCTGGGCTCAGTGGATGCGAACCGTCGAGGGACAGGCCGACTACGAACAGATTCTGTGGATCCAGTCGCGCACGCGCATGCCCGACTTCGTCGTCCACGGCATCGACCGCATGAGCATGGCGCACTCCATCGAAGCGCGGCCGCCCTTTCTCGATCACACCCTGTGGGAGTTCTGCGCCTCCATTCCCAGCGGATTCAAACTCCGCAATCGCACGGAGAAGTACCTGCTGCGCGAAGCAGGCCGCGGCGCGATCCCCGAGGCGGCGCGAGTGCGGCCAAAGAAGGCGCTGCAGGTGCCGTACGCCGAGTGGGTGTCGCGGCGGCGCCTGCCCGAATGGGCCGAATCCGCGCTGAGCGAGCCCCGCGTGAAAAGGGCCGGGCTGCTCTCGCCGCCTGCCGTGACGATGCTGCGCCGCGAGGTGCAGGCGGGCGACCGCGAGAAAGCGACCATGCTGATGAACGTGCTCACGCTGCAGACCTGGGTCGACATGTTCGTGGGCTCCTAACACGTCAGGCAAGCACAGGCGACGAAAACCATGGCAAATCCAGTTCACGTGCTCTCGAGATGGCTGAAAATGGCGTCGACCGCGCGCCGGCTGAGCGGACGCGGGATCAGCTCGCAAGCCCTCGCGATCCTGTACCTTCGCTTCTCCGAAGCCAGGCTGCGAATGTACGAATACTACGAAAACAATCTCTACGATGCCCGGAACCTGTCTTTGCGGGGGCAGTCGACATTCATCGGCCAGCGTAAAGAGAAAGTCATCCACGATCGACTGAACGACCGGGAATGGCGCGTCTTCTCGGCGGACAAGATCGTCTTTTACACGTTTCTGAAGGGCCTCGGCCTTCCGTTTCCGCCGCTCTACGGCATCTACCATCCCGGCGGGCGTTTCATCGGTGACGTACCTTCGTTCGCTGATCGTGGCGCTCTGGGAGACTTCCTCCGCAAGACGGTGGCGTATCCGTTCTTTTCAAAACCGGCGCACGGAGGCTACGGAGCAGGGGCGCTGCTCGTAGAGGCGTACAACGCTGAATCGGATACCCTTCGGCTGGCAGATGGACAGGAAACAAGCGTTGACGAATACACCCGACAACTCGAGGCGCACTCAATCTACGGGCACCTCTTCCAGCAACCTGTTACACCACACCCGCGCGCCGCGGAGATCTGCAGCAACAAGCTCGCGTCGCTGAGATTGAACATGCTGACCGGCACGCAGGGCCCGTACGTATTCCGGGCCTTCTGGGCCGTTCCCGTCGGGAACAACATGGTCAGCAATTTTGGCACCGGCAGTAATGGCAATCTGCTGTGCGCGCTGGACACCAAGACAGGCGTCGTGGAGCGGGCAATACAGGGACCGTGGCACGAACGCAGGGAGATCTCGGTCCACCCCGTCTCCGGTCGTCCAATCAAGGGCTTTCGTTTGCCGGACTGGGAACAGGCGGTCGCGATTGCGACACATGCGGCGAGGGCATTACCGCGGCTGCTGTCCACGCATTGGGATGTCGCGCTGACTCCACAGGGGCCGATGCTGCTGGAAGTGAATTTCGAGAACGTGTTTCGCGGTCCGCAGATCGCGTTCGGCAGAGGGTCATTCGATCGCGATCTCCGCGGCGTCCTGGCGAACAACCGGGTCGAGCAGCGATGACACTCAATCCATTCCACCCGGCCACGGTGATCCACATTCTCCGCCGGACCCATCAGATCAGGGGGCTGGGGCGCACCTTCCTGGGCTCCAGGAACCAGCACGAGCAGGCCGACGCCCTCCGAACGATCAAGGCCGCCGGGGTGAGAGCAGCCAAAGCCGGGCAGTTGGGATACGTCCAGGATGGAAGCTCGCTCCAGCGCGAGTTCTATCGAGAGATGTGGAGGACGGCGGCCGAAGAAATCGGCGCCGAGTTCACACCTCTGGAAGGCACCGTCTGGGACGTCACATACCGTGGAAAACGCACGCGGCTGAACTTCCAGCAGACGGAACTCGACAATCCGGTCACGCTGAACGTGGCCGGTGACAAGGCGCTGTGCCACAAGATCCTGGCCGACGGTGGATTACCCGTTCCGGATTACCTGCTCTTTTCACCGCGCGAGATATCCGAGGCGCACCGATTCATCGAAAGGCACCAGGGCTACTTCGTCGTCAAGCCGGCCGTGGGGACGAGCGCCGCCCGCGGCATCACCACGTTCGTCAGGTCGCTGAACGAGTGCACGCGAGCCACCGCGATTGCATCGGCGTACAGCCAGCGTGTGCTGATCGAACGCATGGTGCCCGGGGAGCTCTATCGCCTGCTCGTCCTTCGGGGAAAGGTGATACACGCCATCCGGCGACCCGGGCTGAGAATCCGGGGGGACGGCAGATCGACAATCGCTCAGCTCACGCGGCGTGGATTGTGCGAGCGATTGCCGTCACCAGCCCAGAGCGATCGCGAACTGGAGAAAGACCGCGACCTGCTCACGAACCTCCACGCACAAAACCTGACTCTGAGATCGATTCCAGAGCACGGTGCTGAGTTGATCGTCAAGAGCTGCCGATCCAGCATGGGGAGAGAGACGGAAGAAAATCCGACGTATGAAGAGGACGTCACCGGCCTGCTGGGAGGAGACGTCAGGGCCGCGGCTGTCGAAGCGGCCCGGCTGATACATTCGGAGTTCGCCGGCGTGGAGCTGATAACGCCGGACACGGGGACACCGGTGCGCGTGGGTACCGGGCGGATCATCGAGATCAACACCACGCCCGGCCTGGGCCCCCATTTCGACCTTTCGAACGGCTCTGGTGCGGCGAACCCGGCCGTCGTGGTCCTTCGCACCTTACTCGGCGTCGAGTAACCCTCACAGCTTCACGGCCCGCACGATCACATTCCAGCCGAGGCGGTTGAACGGGAACACGCGACCGAGCGTGAGATCGAAGTGGCTGAACGCCGGGAACTCAATCGACCGGCTGTGCAGCAACAGCCACGATGGCAGGTTGTACGGCACGACGAACGCGCTCGCCCATCGGTTCGGGCGGTATCCGGCATGGCGGAGGATGCGCCGGAGCGCGGGCGCGTTGTAGAAGCGCACGTGCGTCGGGTCCCAACCGCACCACTCGCGGTTGCCCAGCCAGCGCCTCTGGTAGGTTCCTTCCACCGCGTAGTTCAGCGAGTGGTTGTTGTGCGTGCTCAGCAGCAGCACGCCGCCCCGGGCCTGGCACTGTGCGAGGTCGTCGACGAATCGCTGGTCATCGGGAATGTGCTCGATGATGTCCTTCGCCAGCACGAGATCGAACCGCTGCCGTTTCAGCTCGGACGGAAACGACTCTGATTCGACGGTGGCGACCCTCTGCTCCACTCCCTCGCGCCGCGCGTAGTACGCCGCCGTCAGCAGCGCGTTCCGCTCCGCGTCCACGATCACCACGCTCGCACCGGCCTTCGCGAAAGGAACCGCGAGAATGCCGGCCCCACCACCGTAATCCAGGATGGTCTTCCCCCTGAGGTCGCCGGCCAGCGCGCTGAACAATCGGCATTTCGTCCGGTTGTAGGCCTTCTCGCCCAGACGAAGGTACTGGTCGAGCGCCTTGCGGTGATCCTCCTCGCGCGCCCAGTGCGCCGCGTCGTAGCGCAGGCGTCCTCCGCTCCCGGCCCCCGCGTGCCTGACCTCCAAGGCGTTCATGCGCGCACCTCCCGGGCGGCGGCGTCGATACCCGACACGTGCGCCGGATGGACAGCCACCGTTTCGTTGTCCCGCGCCGCGCGCGCGATCCTCGCCTCCAGCATCAACGAGTCGGCAAAGAACTTCACGGCCCAGTTCAGCACCTCGAATCGGCCGTAGAGGCCGTGCAGCGGATGCGATCCGCTGATGCCGCCGTCCAGCCCGGGGTTGCCCGTGTCGAGCCACTGCACGCGGCGAAGAAACCGGTTCGCGGCAGCGAGACCGCCCAAGTACTTCTGGCTGCCGGTGGCCTCGTAGAGCCGTCCCCACACGAGTCCCATCTGGGCGTTGCCCGTCAGGCAGCTCCAGCGCACGCTGGGCCTCCAGCGCTCGTCGAATTTCCCCGCGAGGCTCCCGTCGCTTCGCTGGTTCCGGAGGAGCGCGTCTGCCGCGACCTCGACGGCGGCCACGCACCTTCGGTCGTTCAGCGCGAGCCCCACTTCCAGGACGCCGCGCAGCGAGTACGCAATGGTGTGGACCAGAGGCCGCGCGGGATCGTACAGGCAGTTGTTCCTGAACCAGCCGTTCGGCAGCTGTTCGCGAAGCGCGAACTCGACGTTCCGGACGGCCGCCTGGCGAAACCGCGCCCTGCCGCTCGCGTGCGCGAGCACCAGCAGCGCCCAGGCCGTCCGCGTGTTGTAGGTGTACGACGGAATCCGCTCCGACGCGTACCGCGACAGGTGCCGGCGCCATGCGCCGTCCGCGTCCTGCGCGCGGAGCAGGAAATCGCCGGCCCGCATGGCGGCCGCCAGGTAGCGCTCGTTCCGGGTCTCCTCGAACGCCCTCACCCAGCCGAAGATCACCTGGCCCGTATTGAAGACCGCCGGCGTGGGCGGCTGGTCGATCGTTCCGCCCTGCACGGCGCCGCTGGACATCTGGACGTCGCACTCCCAGTCGGTCATGCGGACGGCGCGATCGAACACGTCCCCCCGGCCCGTCGAGTGCGCGTAGTCGAACATCGTCGGGATGATGTAACCGGTCGTTTCGGGGTAAGACGGAAGCCAGCCCGAACGGCGGAAGAACGGCAGGTACGCCAGCGCGTAGCTCCTCGCCACCCCGCCGTCGCCGGCCGCGTCCTGCGCCCGGCAGATCCATCGGATCGCCTCGTCCAGCGGATTGACCCCCTCCTCGATCCGCCGCCGCGGCAATGCAAGATAGCCGCGCGCCACGTCCGCATTGATCAGCGACCGATAATGCCTCGCGGTCTCCACAATAGCCTGGCCTCGCGTCATGGTCGTGTTCATCCGTTCGCACTCGAGTCCGTCAGTTCCCGCGCATCATCACAATGCCGCGAGCAGGATCCCCAGCGCGGCCGCCGCGGTCGTCCAGCTCGCGGTGTCTCTCAGCGTTTCGACGACCGGATCGTCGTGAACGACGCGCCGGCCCGCGCGGAACCACAGCCGCGTCACCCAGAAGAGGAGAAGCGGGCACAGCAGCCACAGAACGGTCGGTCGCGTGTACAACCCGGCCGTGTCCGGTGCATTCACGTACAACGCGAGCACCAGGACGGCCATGTAACCGACGCTCGTCCCGACCGCGTGCATCCACATCGCGTCGTCATGGCAGTACGCCCGGCCCGCGATCCACCCTTCGCTGGCGGCGACTTCCGAATAGCGCTTCACGAACGCGAGACTCAGAAAGAAGAACAGCGCAAAGCCCAGCAACCAGGACGACAGGATGATGCCCGTCGCCACGCCGCCGGCGAGGATGCGCAGCACGTACAGGCCGGTGAGTGCAAACACGTCGGCGACCGGTCGTCTCTTGAGTGCCAGCGAATACGTCATGGTCGCGAACACGTACCCCAGCACGACGGCGGCAAGCTGGAGGCTCGTGGCGAAGAGCGCGACCAGCATCGCAGAGGCCAGCAACGTGAGCGCGGCCGCGATCCCGAACGGGATGCTCAGCTCTCCGGCCGCGAACGGACGCGTGCGCTTTCGCGGGTGCGCCCGGTCCGCCTCGAGATCGAGAATGTCGTTCAGCAGGTAGATCGCCGATGCGGCGAGACAGAACACGACGAAGGTCGCCGTTGCCGCGAACCACAAATCGATTCTGGCGAACTGGTGGGACGCGGCCAGCGGCACGAACACGAGTACGTTCTTCGCCCACTGGTGTGGCCGCATGGCCCTGACGAGCGACCGGAGCCTGAACGGCAGCGGACCGTTCACGTGCGGGACCCGCTGCCCCGCCGTGAACGCCACTCGCGGCGCGCTCATCCGCCGATCGCTCGCGTACGCGCGTTCCTGCAGATTGACCTGGCTCATCTCAGCGTTCCCTCAGCCGCCACCGGCATTGCGGCCGATGCGAGCCCCACGCGATACACCCGCACGTCCGCGTTCTGCCACACCGTCGTCCACGAGCGCGGGGGGTCGGTGTAGAAAGGGTGGGACCGATAGCCCGAGGGGTCCGTCGGTCCGGGAAGCGGCCAGGTCAGCCACATTCCCGCGTTGCGATCGAGCCATTCGATGTAGCGACGGTTCACCACCACGAGGCTCCCCGCAGCGAAATCTCCCGTCGAGGCCAACTGTTCGAAAGCCGTCCATCGGGTGGCGTTCGGGTACCCGGCATAGAACTCGAAGGCACGCAGCGTGAGCGCATCCGCGTACACGACCGTTTCCGGCCGCACTTCGTGGCGCCAGACGCGAGCTTCGGCCATCCAGGCCGAGCGGCTCGTCGCGCCGTAGTACAGGTGCGGCATCCCGGCGGAGAGCATGGCGAGCACGCAGACGGCGCCCGCCAGGCGTGGCGCGCGGAGCTGCCAGGGTGCGAACAGTGTCACGGCGATGAATCCGGCGACGACGATCACGGATGGATAGAACAGCGGGTACAGATATCGATGGAAGATCGCCAGCGGAACATACGACTCGAGCGAGCTCGAGGCGAAGTTGAACATCAACACGAGAGACCCCAGCCAGACGCCGGGGACGAGAAACGCGCGATCGCGGCGCAACCATCCGTACAGCACCGCCACGAGTCCGAAAAACGGCAGGAAGTACAGCGACCGATCGAACAGGATTACGCGAGGACCGCTGATGAACAGGCGGTCGAGAAGGGCCTGCGCGCGCGTGGTTCCCGGGCTCCAGCCGAAGTCGCTGCCTTCGGTGAAGAACCCGTTCTGCCACTGCCGGTAGTTGCGCTCGGTTTCGTGGAAACGGAAAAGCGGGTCTCCGGTGGCGGCATAGTAGGACAGCGTCTCGGCACCAAGGATCGACAGCGCGCCGATCGCGACGCCAGCCCACAGCAGGAGCACGGCGCGGCCGTGACGGCGGTACATCAAGACCAGCAACACCAGGCAGAAGGGCACGAGGTATGCCACGGTCTCCTTGCAGAGCCAGGAGAAGCCGAAGCTGATGCCAGCGAGCAGCCCGCCGCCAAGGAGCCGGCGCCGATTCTCCGTTCCGAGGTGATCGATCCAGGCGACCAGTGTCACGCCCGCCAGCGCGAGACACGCTGCCGGAAGGTCCGGCAGGAGTTTCGTCGAACTCTCGACATCCCAGTGATAGCCGCCCAGGATCGCGGCGGCGATCAGACCCGCCCGCGCGCCGAAGTACAGAGACGCGCACGCGTAGACGAGCACGATCCCCGCGATCGAAAGCGCGAGCGGATAAAGAATCATCGTCCACTCGCTCACGCCGAACAGCCGGAACAGGAGCGCCGGTGGTCCGAACACCCCGACGCGCAACGGGAACACGGCGGGCCCGCTGTAGGCTGCCGGAAACGGCTCCCCGTGAGCGAGCCGCGACGCGAACCTGGCGTACTCCGCATCGTCCAGGCCGATGTAGCCGCTCAGGTCGTAGAGCCGAATCGAGACGGATGCCAGAAGGATCAGCACCAGGACTGCGAACCGGTAGCGGTGATCCAGGCTCTCGCGGACGGTGAGGTCAGGCGGCAGCTTCATCGTCCGATGGCGTTGACGACCGGCAGGCCGTCGGCTCCAGCGACGGCGCGCCGTGCGGCCGCACGCGCCGGGGCCGCGGCACCCGACCACGACGGATCGCGTTCGAGGACGGCCATGTAGTGGACGGCGTACGTCCGGAACCGCCCGGCCTCGAGCCACGCGTCGAGCGCCCGGAATGCGCTCATCATCCAGGCGGGAGTGAAATCGGGCATGAACGTGAAGTAGCGCGTCTTCACCAGCCGCAGGCCGCGCACGGCCTCCCACTGCCAGGGCTCAATCCACCACTCCGTGCCTTCGTCGATGCTCTTCAGCAGAGGAAACACGTATCCCATGTACAGGCGGAAGAGCGGGTTGCGCGTGTTGGTCTCGTGGACCAGGAACTGACCGCCGGGCTTCAGGACCCGGGCAATCTCCGTGAGCGCGGTATGCTGCGCGCGCCGATCGGGCAGGTGATGAAGCACGCCGATCGCGTAGACGAAGTCGAGGCTGGCATCCTGGAACGGCAGCGCCAGCGCGCTTCCCGCGGCAACCGTGGCGCCCCCCCGCCGGGCCTGCTGCACGAGCCGCTGCGACACGTCGATGCCCACGACCCGGTAGCCGTATTTTTCCAGCGCCCGGCACTGGACGCCAAGCCCGCAGCCGAGATCCAGCCCGCGGCGCGCGAGCGGCACGTGCGAGAGCGTTCGCGCGATCAGACCAACCTTCCGATCGAGCAGGTGGCTCCAGACGTGCGGCTTGAATTGATCTCCGTACTCCGTGGCGATGTCATCGAAGTGCCGGGCGACATCGCGGTTCGCGCTCGATCGGCTGCGCAGGACCCTCGCGAGGCACATCGTCCCCACCGCCAGTGTCGCGCCCACAGTGGTCAGACGCAGCAGGGTGACCACTACCAGCGAGTCCGCGAGAGAAAACCCGCTGCCTTCCAGCTCGAAGAGCGCCAGGCTGCCCGTCGAACCAATACCGGCGGGCATGAGCGTCAACCCGCCGAGCAGCACCGAGGAACTGAAGACGCGGATCCCTGCCCAGGGTGACAGCCACAGGCCGATGCTCGCCGCCGCCAGGCTGACGTGCAAGGCCGGGAGGAGCCAGGCGGCGAGGGACATCCCGATGCTGTCCGCCAGGTTGTCGGTCCGACGAAGCGCCGCGAGCGCCGTTTCCGGAACCCCGACGGCTCGCGCGATGGGCCAGCACAGCATCGCGCCGGCCACTGCGGCCGCCAGAACCGCCGCCATGGTCGCGCGGAGCCACCAGGCGTTCGCGGTGAGACCAGCCAGGCACGCCAGCGCCATCACGTCCAGCAGACGTTCGAACACGAGCACGAACAACGTTGTCGTGAGCGGGACGCCGAAGCGGCGGCGGATGAAGGCGCCCCGGATCGCTTCGCCGAGGTATGCAGGCGTCGCGGTGCCCACGAGTGAGGCCAAGTAGATCTGCAGGCTGGGGCGTGCCGGAAGCCGGACCCCTGCATGCCTGATCAAGAACTGCCACCGCACGAATCGCACGAGCACGGACAGGCCGGTGAGCCCAAGCATGAGCGCGACGATCAGCGGACTCGCCTGCAGCAGGGAAGAAAACGTCCCGAGGCCGCCGCCGAGTCGTACCCATGTGGCGGCAACGAGCACGCCGAGGAGCACGAGTGCGAGATTGATCCGCCGCAGCGTCATGAGGCTCACACCGACATCGCCCGGGCCGTCGCGATCCCCTTTATGTGATCGGGATAGCGGAAGGACACATCCCGGAGGTTGGCCTCGAACCGGGAATCGTCACGCTTCCGAAAACCCGCCCGCTCGTAGAATCCCCTCGCTGGCTTGTTCTTCGCGGTCGGAAGGAACTCCGCCGTCAGGGTGGTGGCACCGTTCGCGCGGGCAGAGTCCGCGACGAACGCGATCATGAACTCCTCGATCCCGCGTCCGATGACGCGGCAGCTCAGGAGGAACGTGTCGATCGCGCAGATCTCCGCATCAGACGCCAGGATGATGACGCCGATGATCCCCTCGTCGCCGAAGCGGTCGCGCGCCGAAACCGCGAACACGGCGTGCGCCGGATCGGCCGCCATCGACCGGATCTGTGCCTCCGTGTACCGCCGCGTCGTCATGTTCATCTGGTTCGTCTTCTGCGTGAGCTGGGCGATCCGCGGAATGGAGAACGGCGTGGCCGGATCGATCGTCACCTCGATGTCGAGGTTCCGCAGGAACTCTCCGAGATTCGCGTACTGAGCGGCCTGCTCGCGGCGCGCCGCCCGCGCCGCGTACATCGCGCTCTTGCGCCGGTCTTCGTCGGTCAGTGCGATCGTGTCCACGCCCGGCAGCGCGGCGGCAAGGGCCGGAAGGCGATACGGCTTGTCCGGTGCGAGCACCACTTCGCACGCGGGGCACTCCTGCCGGATCCGCTCGCACTCGGTGGGGCTGTCGTCGACGAAGATCAGGCTGTCGAGGCCGATGTTCAGCTCGCTCGCGATCTCGTGAAGGTTGGCCGCCTTGTCCTCCCAGTTGATCCGCACGGCAGCAAAGTGCCGGCGCCGGAGGATCATGTCCGGATGCTCGTCCAGGATCCGCAGCGCGTCTTCTTCGTTGTTCTTGCTGTTGATCGCGAGCAGGATGCCGCGGTCGCGCAGCTTCAGCAGCTCTTTCTGAAAATCCCGGTAGCAGTTGCCCGGATATGAGCGCCCCAGCCGGATCCCTTCGAGCCCATCCTCGCCCGCCACGCCGCCCCACAGCGTGTTGTCCAGATCCAGGACGATGCACTTCTTCACACGGCCGAGGGAGGCGCGAATGTAGCGGACCAGGTCCGCGCCAATTGCGGGGTAGGCAGCCTGCCGAAACGGATTGCGCGAGACGTACCACGTCTTCGGATCGAACAGATTGTCCGCGCCCTTGGCGCGGACCAAGCCGTCGAAGTCCCAGATACACGTGCCTCGAGTCGCTTCCAGCGCCGAGGCCAGCTGCTGGTTGAATCGCTGGGCCAAGTACGTTTGACCGTGCGGCCGCTGCGGGTCGAACGCTCCGAACCAGGGCTGCGGCGGAGCGGTCATGTTCTGGACGATCACCTGCGCGGAAGTCGCGTCGCGGACGTGCGCCGCCAGCCCCGCCACCTCGTCCACCTTGGCGGTAATGCGCGTTTCCCACTCGGCCGCTGACCGGCCTGAGAAGTCGTCGACGAATTCCGGAAGCGCGTCCTCGAGACGCAACAGCAGGAGCACGAGGTCGGGCCGCTGTTGGGAGAGTGGGCCTGTCGAATCCAGGATTTCCTGCACGTACTGGTTGTAGCCGCCGAACCAGACCGACGCGCGGAACCCTTCGAGCGCAAGCAGCACGCGCAGAACAGGCTCCAGCGGCTCCAGGGTGTAGCTGCGAAGCACGGCGACCCGCAGCGTCGGCGCGTCCCGCACGGCCTCGTCGACCGCGTGCAGGTGTCGCACGTAGTCGTTGAAGGTGTAGCCGGGCAGCTCCGTGCGGATTCGTTGGAGGAGCTCACTCATCTCGTCCGTGTTCTCCTAGTTCACCCCTGCGGTCAACGAGCACGCGTGCCTGAACTTCATCAGGCTCTCGGGATCCTGCACGTTGAACGTCCGCACCTCGCGGCTGATGTCGCGCATCAGCCCGCTCAGCACCCTGCCGGGCCCGACCTCCACGAACACCCGCGCCCCGCCCTCAATCAGTCTCCCGATCGACGTGGCCCACAGCACCGGGCTGACCATCTGCTCGACGAGCCCGGCACGGATCACGGCGGGATTGGCCGGATACGGTTCGCCCGACACGTTGGAGACGACGGGAAACGTCGGCGGCTCGAAGTTGCAGTCGTGGAGCGCGATGCGCATGCGCTCTTGTGCCTCCAGCATGAACGGGCTATGCCACGCGCCGCTCACGTTCAGCGGCACGACAAGCTTGGCGCCCGCGTTCTTCGCCGCAGCGCCCAGCCTCTGGAGCGCCTGCTTGTCGCCGGTCAGCACGACCTGCGATGGAGAGTTGTGGTTGGCGATCCTGACCGACCCGGCGCCGTTCACCTGTTCGCAGAGCACGGTCAGCGCCGACGCGTCGAGACCGAAAACCGCGAGCATGCCGCCCGGGTGGCGCTCGGCCGCTTCCTTCATCGCATGGCCTCGAACGCTCACGAGCCGCATGGTGTCGGCGAACGAGAGCGCGCCGGCCGCGTGGAGCGCGGCGTACTCCCCGAGGCTGTGACCCGCCGCCGCGGCGGGCCAGATCCCTTCTTCCCGCAACACCTGCAGACACGCGATGTTGACGAGCGTGATCGCGGGCTGTACGTGATCTGTGCGCACCAGCTCCGCGTCAGGTCCCTCGAAGCACAGGGTGCGGAGATCCTTGCCCGTAACGTCCGACGCTTCCTCGAACAGCCGCCGCACAGACGCATACGTCTCGTAGAACGCGCGGCCCATGCCGACGGCCTGCGAGCCCTGCCCCGGAAAGAGAAACACGGGTTCCAGCATCGGGTTCACCATCACGGCTGCAGTCAGTTGATCTCCACGATCGGCGGCGCATACACCCCGTCGAGAACAGCGCTCGCGACCCCCCACGAGAGTCCCACTCCAAAGCCGCACGCAAGCGCGCGCGATCGGCCATTCGAGCCGTTTCCCGACAGGTGGTGCGCCATCGTCAGCGGTATCGAGGCGGATCCGGTGTTGCCGTAGAACTGGATCGTGTAGGGCACCTTCTCCGGAGGGAACTTCAGCTTCTTCGCGATCTTGTCGTTCATGAACCAGTTCGCCTGGTGGAGATACAGCGAGCCCACGCGGTCGGGCGACAGGTCCTGCGCCGCCATGAAGGACGCGAGGCTCTTCACGACGTCGGTCGCGGAGAACTTGAAGATCTCCATCCCGTTCATGAACAGGTGATCGTCCGATCGCATGTTGCCGTCCGCCTGCTGCCGGATCTCACGGGTGTCGTCGGTGGACGGCCGGCGAAACCCGCCGGCCGGGACGTACAGGTTCTGGAAGCGGCTGCCGTCGGTCATCAACTCGATGACGATGTCCTCGGCCGCGGAATCCGCCTCGAGGAGCGTCGCGGTCCCTCCGTCGCCGAGGATGAAGACGACTTTCTTGTCCTCGCTCGCGCACAGCTTCGTCTGTGTGTCTCCCGCGAGCAGCAGGACCCGCTTGAGACCCGCGCCCGTGATGAGCGCGCATGCGTTGTACAGGCCGACGACGAAGCCGGAACAGCCCATGTTGATGTCGTAGGCGACGACGCTGCTGCGGCACTTGAGGCGGTCCTGGAGCAGACAGGCGGTCGACGGCACGCGATAGTCCGGCGTCATCGTCGCAAATACGATCGCCTCGATCGTGTCCGGCCCGTAACCCAGGCCTCCGAGCAGCCGCTCTGCCGCGGCCTGGCACAGGTCCGAGGCGCACGTGTCCGCGCCCGCCTTCCGATAGGAGCCCACCCTCGTCAGGTCGACGATCTTCTTGCGGTCCTCGGGCGGAACGAACGCATGGTCCGTCAGGTTGTTGACCTCGGTCGCGGGCACCGCGCCGGCGACCCCGCTAATCCGGACTCCGCTGAATACTGACTTCGGCATAGCCTTCCTCGCTCACGGTGGAGCGTCTCGGATGAGCAAATCTCACGGCCTCGCGGCGTTCAGCTTCTCCAGCACGATCCGCTTGAACGTCGAGAAGTCGCTGTACATGTCCGCGGCTTCTTCCGGTTCCACATCCACGCCGAACTCCTCCTCGAACCCGGACACGAGCATCAGGTGCTGCATCGAGTCCCAGCGTTCGACGCTGTCGGGGTCGGTCGCGTCGTTGATCTCCTCGGGCCGCACCTGCAGCAGCGCGGCGAACAGCTCGCGGATTCTGTCCTCCATGTCAGGATGCCGCCGCCCGCTCGAGCAGGCCGCAGATGGACCGCACATCTTTGAAGTTCTCCAGCTTGATCTGATCCGACGACAGGTCGACCCCGAACGCCTCGTCGAGGAACGCCAGGATCTTCAGCACGCCGAGCGAGTCCACGATGCCCGACTCGATGAGCGGCTCGTCGGCGGCGAGCGTCGACAGATTGAGGTCCGGATTGACCTCCGTGATGATGAACTCCGTGATCTTCGTGGCAAACTCGTTCATGGCCGTTCAGAGTGCATAGGGGTAGTTACCGGCGGCGACCATCGCCGTCTGGCACCGAACGACGTCCTCGGCGGTCACCAGCAGCAGATGCGAGTTGCCGACCCGCCCCCTGCGGATCACGCCGCGGCGCGACATCTCCGCCTCGAGCTTGTCCGCCCGTCGCGGAATGGTCTTGTTGAAGGCATACGTCCGGACCTCGCGCGCCCGCCCCTCGGCATCGATCACCGGCGCCGTAAAGACCCGGTCGGCGTACACCGGAAACGGCAACCGGTCCTTCAACAGGTCCTCGACGTAATGAAAGAAGGTGATCGCCTCCATCCCGACGTCGAAGAACAGAATCTTTCCTTGCAGGGCGCGGAGCTTCTCGAACGGCGACCCGTGGCCGCACGGAAAGAGGCAGTCTTCATGGCCCTCGACGATCCAGGCTGCGTCCTTCCCGCACGCGAGCACCGGGTGCGTCGGATGCAGGCTGCGCAGCGTTCCCGGACGGCGGCGGAACATTTCGGTCGCGAGGCCCATCATCGACAGCGTCTTGCGCACGTTGAACGGCTTGTTCAGCGCGAGGTAGTCGTACGCCGCGCCACGGAACGGGATGGACACCATCAGCAGGTTTCCGCGCTCGCCGACCAGCTCGACAAGTGCGTTCACCAGATCGATCGGTGCGCCCTGGAAGCCGCTGTCCGGCTTGAAGTTCGAATGCACGAGGAGCGTGTCGGTCTCCACGACGCCCATCGCGCGCACCCTTGCCTTGAGCGCTTCCGCGCCGTAGCCGCGGAACGTCCGCGCGAGCTGCGCCTGCGCCTCGTTGACCTTCGACTTGAACGCGCGCTTCTGCTCCGGCGTCAGCAGCCGCGCGACCGTGCTTCTCAACATCGATTCCCTCGACTTGACCCGCTGCTACCGCATCGGAACTGCTGCTGCCGCGGCCCGGTTCCGCGGCCGGGAACTCGCACCGCCGGGGGCTTGTCGGCGGAAGCGCGGGGCCCCACTTCGTCACCCCACGCGGACTTCTGGCCCCTCCGGTGCGAGTTCCTGCGGGCGCACCGCGTCGGCCGCTCCACAGGGCCGCTGCAGCAGCGGTCCCGATGCGGGCGCGCTTCGTCAGAGCGCAGTCCAGACGCTGAAGTACACGCACGGTCTCCGCCACGTCGTGCTGCTGACCGGCAGCCCTGTGGAGCCGGCGAGCGCCAAGCGTAACTGGAACGCGACGCGCAGCCGCCAGTGTCCGGCGTGGGGTGTCTGGGGCCCCACGCCTGCCCGAGTGAGCGGCCGGAGGGGACCGCCGCGTCAGCGGCGGCCGCGAGCGCGAAGCAATGACAGATCGGCGGAGCGAGCGTTCCCGCCGGCGGAACCGGCACGCAGGGCAGCAGCGCGACGTGGCGGAGATTCAGCCTCGGCTGCAGTCTGAACGATCCGAGCGCGCTGACTCGCTGTCCTTCTGTCAAGGTTCTAACCCGAAACGCCTAAAGAAACGGAGCGCTCCCACCGGTAACCATCACTTTCTGACCGGTCGTAAACGACGCATGCGGTGACGCCAGGAAGAGCACCGCGCGCGCCACGTCCACGGGCGAGGCGTGCCGCCGCATCGGGATGTCCTGCGCGATCCGTTTGCGGAAGCCATCGGGCACGTGCGCGACGAAGTCCGTCTCCACGAAGCTCGGCACGACCAGGTTGACCTGGATGTTCCGCGACGCGAACTCGATCGACAGGCTGCGTGTCAGCCCCACGAGCGCCGACTTGGCCATGACGTACTTCGTCTGATCGGGTGGCGGATCGTCGGTGGCGACCGTGGAGATGTTGACGATCTTCCCGCCGCCTCGCTGCAGCATCAGCGGGATCACCTGCTGGCAGCAAAGGAATGCGCCGCGCGCAATCACGTCGATATCCTTCTGCACCTCGTCCCACGAAAGATCCAGGAAAGGTATGGGCCTGAAGTCCCGGGCGGCGTTGTTCACGAGCACATCGACGGCGCCGTACTGCTCAATCGCCCGTCGCACGAGCGCGGCAACGGATGCGGGATCCGCGACGTCCGCCTGGATCGCTGTCGCTTCGCCTCCGGCGTCGCCGATCTCGTCCACGACTCGCGCGGCGTCATCCGCGCCGCGATGGAAGTTGACGACCACCTTCGCCCCGCACAGTGCGAGGAGCTTCGCGGTGGTCTCGCCGATGCCGCGGCTGCCGCCAGTGACGAGGACGACCTTGCCTTCGAGCCCCCATCCGACAGCCTCGGCCTTCAGCGCCTCGCAGGAGGGCATCGTCGCAGAGGGTCTGTTCACCATCGCGGCCACCCGGCCGCTCACCACCGCGACGCGATCGCCCGGGCCGTCGGTGGTCACCAGCATGTCCTTCTTGATGACCCTGGTCGCGCTGGACTTTCGAGCGACCATGCCGTCGAGCCGATACGTCGTGCCGAGCTCCACCTTGCGGGCGATTCGCGCCGCGAACTCCAGGAACGTCGCCGAGGCACCGGGCAGGCACACACCCACGGAGGTCGAGAACAGGAGCACCGCCAGCAGGCTGGGGAGCCACACGCGCTCGAGCACCGCGGGCTCGATTGCGCCCACGCCCACGCCGCCTGCGAGCAGCCGGGAGAACTCACGCACGGACGCATCGGTAATGCGGAACGGCAGCGAGTCGGTGCCGCCGGGCTCAATCTCGTCGAAGGTAAACGTGTTCAGTTCGACCGCGGCTGCGAGCATGCCCGCGGTCGCGGTCTCCGTGGTGGCCGAAAGGAGCGCCTCCACCGGCGCGCAGGCCACCGCGATCGTGCCGACCGTGGCTGCGGTTCGCGTGCGCGCATGCTCGACCCGATAGTCGAACACCGTCACGCCGTCCTCGTCCGCGGGGCGCGCGGCCGCAATCGTCAGCAACAGCGGATCGCCGCTGAACACCGGCGCGAGAAACCGGCCGGTCACGGCGGTCGGCACCCACTGGAGGCCCGCGGGCGGCGCCGGCACCGCGATCGGAAAGAAGCCGAGCGGCAGCATGCCGTGCACGATCCGGCGCCGGTAGGCCGAACGCCGCGCAAACGCGTCGTCGACGTGCAGGCTGCTGCGGTCGCCGGTAAGCGCCGCAAACGCCGCCACCATCTCGTCGGAGATCGTGAACGGCATCGCCGCCGTGTCCGGCACGGAGACGGCTTCGGTGACCACGACGCTCACACTCCCCCCGCCGCTTCGAGCGCCAGCCGGGCGCCGGCGGAATACGCTGCCGCGGGTGCGCCGGCCGCGAAAACGAAGTAGATGGTGTTGCCGTCGACGCTGCGGCTGCCTTCCCACCGGCGGCCGCGAACGACCCCTCCCCCGCGCTCCACCATGCGGTCGAGGTTGTGGATGAACGTGGCGTCGCTCCCGCGCACGTCGGGTTGCTGCATGCGCGAGTTGTCGATGACCGGATGCGCCAGCCCGGAGAGGGCGACAAGCCTGGCGTGCCGCAACATCGCCCGCACGGCCGCCGCGGCGCGCGCCTCGGTGAGATACATGAGCACGCCGGTGCAGACGATCAGGTCGTACGTCTTGCCGCTGAGCAGCTCTTCGAGCTGGTCGACGTCTGCACATCGAATCGACACGCGCGAGCCGACGGCCCTGAGATACTCGCTTCCCGCCCCGATCGCGTGGCGATCGATGTCGATGCCCGCCAGTTCGGCGGCGTGCGGAAACACGCTGGTCTCCATGTGCCGGAGCTGGTAGCCAAGCGAGCAGCCCACCTCGAACACGGAATGGATGTCCCGCGCAGGATCCAGGCCGAGGCGCGCGAGCCGCTGCTGGAGGTCGAAGAAGAACATCGTGCGGGAGAGCGCCATCTTGTCCGATCCGAACCGCGCCTCGGGCTCGTACGTCGCGGCGTAGGCGAGGTGATTGGACCAGAGGAAGCGGTGAAACGTGTCGACGTCGTGCTCGGACCAGTCACGAATCAGCTCGAGCGCCCACCACTGGCGGCGCGCGGCGGGTATCCAGCGCTGACGATGGATCGCGAGCGCGAGCCGCTGCCGCACGGGCAACGGAACGACCTGGCGTACGAACCGCTTGGCCGGTTCCTTGAGGCCCCCAGCGAACGCGCCTCCAGCACCGCCCCGAACTGCCGCGGCTGCCGGTCGCACGGCCGCGGCCGCCGGTCGCGCGGCGTGGCCCTCCCGCCGCGCGGACCGTGTGTGCGATCGCGAAAGGCGCCTGCGTGCCCACGTCGCAGCGCGTCCCGTCATCGACCCTGCCATCGCGAGGAACGGCCGCGGATCGCGCCAGCTGAACCAGGCGCCTTCCTCGACGCCGCGAAACGACCGCAGCCACCGGACCGGGCCCAGCGTGCCTTCACGGTAATAGCGGTAGGAGGAGATCAGGTCGAAGTCTTCGATCAACCATCGGCGCCCGTCGCGGCGGGTGGCCGGCGGCTGCGCCTGGCCGGTGAAATCGAGATACAGCGCCCTGGCCACGTCGTGGTCGTTCGCGGAGACGAACAGGCGGAACGCCTGACCGATGCGCGGATTGATGTCGAGCACCTTGTAGCGTCCGTCGCGCGGGTCCAGGCGGTACCCGATGTCGAGGATGCCGCGATATCCCACTGCCCGCATGAAGCGGGTCGTCGTCGTCGCGACTTCTTCGTTCCAGCGGCACTCGCCGAGCGACGTGCACCCGACGTGCACGGGGAACTGGCGGATCTTGAAACCCGTGAACCCCAGCAGGCACTCGGACCGATTGTTGAAATACCCGTTGAACATGTGGACCTGGTCGTCGCCGCCCGGGATGTACTCCTGCAGCATCAGGTTCGGCCGGTCCGGATCCTCCATGGCGCGGTACGCTGCGATCAGCTCTTCCGGTGTCTGCACCACCGCCATCTTTTTCTGCGTGCGCAGTTCAAGCCGGTTGCCGTAGATGCCCTTGAGCATCACCGGGAAGACGCCGTGCGCGGCGTACTCGAGCACGTCCTCCAGCCGACCGGGAAACCTGGTGTCCGGCGTCGGCACGCCGTGCGCAACCGCCAGCGCGAACATTTCGCGCTTGCTTGCGAGCTGTCTGACCAGCTCCGGCGGGTTGTCCTGAAACAGGAAGTACTCGCGCAGCGCCCCTGCGTTGTCCGCCACGAATTGCGTCGTCTCGTCGGAGGTCGGGATCAGAATGGCCCGGCCGACGTACCTGCCAACTGCCAGCAGCCCTTCGAGAAACGGCGCGGGCTCTTCCTCGTCGAACCGCAGGAGAAACCGGCCGCGGCAGTAGCGCGAGCGGAGCGCGGGGGCCGACGGATCGCCGTCCACCCCGTAGAGTGGCACGCCGAGCGGGCCCAGGCTCCGCATCACGGCAAGCGCCGCCAGCCGGCAGTTGACCACCACCACGGGAGTGGCGGTGTACGAGAACTTCACTCGAGACTCTCCCGTTCGAAGACCGGCCCGGCGCCGGCCACCGCCACAGCGTCGACGAGCATGGCGGCATCCATCAGCTCGCCGTTGACCAGCCGGGGCACGATCGACAGGTCGTCCACATGCGCCAGCACGAACTCAAGGTCATCCTCCTGGCCCGATCGGCGGAGATACTGCGCGCTCTGTCCGTCTCTGATCGTTTCAAGCGACGCGTCGCGCCACTGGCAGATGTATTCCTCCGTCTGGCGGTCCTCCGGCCTGTATCCCAGTCCCACGAGCCGCTCCGCGACGCGGGCGCAGCCGATCTGATCTTCGCGGCGGAACGCGCCGCGCGTCCCCGCGCCGATGACGGCAATGTGTCGATGTCGTCCCGCAAGGTGCTCCGCCACCGCGGTGTAATTGCGCAGGCACGCCAGGTAGACGGCGTCGCTCACGCCGGCGGCGGTGGCGATCAACTGCGTCCCGGAGGAAGAGACCAGAATCATCGGCCGACTGGTGTCCGTGCGGACTGCGATCTGTGCGGGGCTGTTCGTGAGGTCGAAGCCGTAGGGCATGTTCCCTCCCAGCTCGCCGACGAGCAGCGGGTTGTCGAGCGTGGAGGCGAGGACCAGCGCCTCGTCGCACGTCTGAACCGGGAACACGCGTCGGCCGGCGCCGACGGCCGTGGTCGCGGTGGTCGTCGCGCGGATCACGTCGATCGCCACGACCACGTAGGGAGACGAATACCGCTCGGCGCTCTCGGGGAAGCAGTCGATCCTGACGGTGCCGGTCATACGGTCACCTGCATGCCGGCGCGGGCGGGGCCGGCCGGTCGAAGGTTGGCGTGCTGAAACGCGTCGGAGTGCAGCCCGCGCCTGTAGATTTCCACGCGAAGGAGCTCCTCGAGCCGGACGTTGCTCATCTGGACCATCGGCCCGAAGTGATTGAGCAGCGCGAACTGGCTGGGTTTGTTCGGGGCCTCGAACACCACGTGCTCCATTCCGTAGGCCTCGACGAACCGCTCCGCGAAGCCGGCATTCACGCGTCCGTTGGCGTCGAACAGGCCGACGTTCTGCGCGCTCTCGCGCCCCTCGATGACGATTGATTTCGCGCCGGCGTCGAGCCAGCGGCGGCCTTCATCGACGAGCGCCGTGACGACGTCGGACGTGAACGTGCCGCCGTGCTTCTTGCCCGCCTCGTACTGCACGTCGAGGCCGCGTTCGGCCGCCATCGCGATGATGAGGCGCGGATCGAGATCCTGCTCGGTGAAACCTTCGCCCGCCTCGATGCGCGTCACGCCGATGTCGGCGCACAGGTCGAAGAAGTCCGGCAGCGTGCCGAACGTGGAGGCGATCTCGAAGGGGCCGCCGCCGGTGCACACCGGCACGCCGCGGGCGCGCGCGGCCTTCACCTTGCGGCGCGTGGACGCCTCGTCGGCGATCTGCCAGCAGGCCATCGAGATCTTGAGCACCGACATCAGGTGCCAGCTCTGCTCGATGTGGCTCTCGACGGTCCCGGGGTCGTAGCCGGGATCGAACGGGCTCGTGCGCGGTGGCAGGCGTGGCACGCCGATCAGGTCCAGGTACTCGGCCGTGGTCCGGGCTTTCATCACTCTGCTCCTTCGTTCATGTCCGGGCGCTCTCGGCGTACAGGTCGAGGAGCGCCGGCGATCGCAGGCCAGCAGGCACGGTGACGGCCGCGGTCGCGAGGACGGATCGTGCGGTGCCGAAGCGGAAGTCGGCGAGGAGCCGGCGCAGGCGCGGCTCGGTCTTCGCCAGGTTGCGGTAATGACGGAAGCGGCTGAGGAACGACGCTCGCACCCGGGGCTGATCGGGATCGATCTCCCACGGGTGCAGGTAGAAGATGGCGGGCTGGCCTTCCGCCTCGTTCACGTATCGAATGGCGCGGCGCGTCAGCGCGTAGGGAAACTGGCGGAAGTAGCCGCCACCGCCGATCGGGAGGTTCTGGCCGCGCAGGCGAACGGTCGATCCCGGGAACTCCCACAGCGTGCCGGGCTGCCGGTGCATGCGATAGGGGTGGCGCGGCGCGTCCGGAATGCCGTAGCGATCGTGATGGATCGGGAAGATGCTCGCGTCGTACTCGTAACCCTGCTCGAGCAGCACGTCGAGCGCCCATATCGAGCGGCGCGTGATCGAATAGCTCGGCGCGCGGTACCCGACGACCTCCGCCCCGCCAGCCGCCTCGATCGCGCCCTTCGCCCGGCGCAGGTCCTCGGCGAACTGCGCGCGTGACATCGCGTAGACCAGCCGGTGCTCGTAGCTGTGGGACGCGATCTCGTGGCCGTCACGCGCGATCTGGCGGACGAGGCCCGGAAAGCGTTCCGCGACCCAGCCGAGCACGAAGAAGGTGGCGGTGACCCCCGCCGCCTCGAAGATGCCGAGCAGCCGCTCGGTGTTGCGGCACACGCGGCTCTCGAAGCTGTCCCAGTCGTCGCGGGCCACCTGGCGCTCGAAGGCGCTGACCTGGAAGTAGTCTTCGACGTCGACCGTCATCGCGTTCACGATGCGGTCGTCACCCTGGCCGGGACGCAAACCGGTTGAAACCGCGGAGCACGCGGGAGCCGCGTCCTCCGCGGTGAAATCCCGCAGCCCTGAATGGACCAGACTGTGTCGCGGCACGGGCGGCCGTGGTGCAAGCACGTCGCCAGAACGGGCGCGCGGCGCCGCGGTCAAATCAGCGTGATTTCAATGGATTACACTCGTGTGGATGCGCGATTGCGGGTTCGCTCCGGGGATGTCTGCCTGCCGGGGGACTAAAGTCCACGATAACCTCGCGCCGCATTCGCGTGCGTAGACGCCCTGCCGCATGACTGTCGCCCCCGCCACACCGAAGCCGTCGCGGTTCGTGCCCTCGCGCGGGTGGCTGCTCGTCACAATCGCCGCGGTGCTCGGGGCGACCCTGCCGCCGCAGCCCGAGTGGGCGGGCGCAGGCGGGCACTTCGCGATGCCCGTGATGCCGTCCACCGCCAGGTACTGGTTCGACCTGCTCCAGAACCTGGCGCTCTACGTGCCGCTCGGGCTCGTGCTGGCCGCGCGCGGCCGCGGATTGCCGGCCACCGGGGCGATTGCGGCGACGCTTTCGCTCGCCACCGAGCTGCTGCAGTTCGTCGTGCCCGGCCGCGACTCGAGTGCGAACGACCTCATCGCAAACACGCTGGGAAGCCTTGCGGGCGCGGCGTTGATGGCCAGCCCGGCGCGGCAGTCCATCCTGCGGTTCTTCGCGACGCTGGAACGCTGGACCCGGGTGGCGGTCGCACCGTCGCGCACCACCGCCTGCCTGCTGTCCCTCGCGTGGGCCGGGCTCGCTGCCGGGCTCACCGCGCTCTCCGCGCACCTCATGCTGCCCGCTCCGCCCGGACCGCCGTACGTGGTCAGCAGCCCGTTGCTCGATCGCAGGCCGGGCCCGCTGCGCATCGGAGGGGACGGCTCGGCGGATGGCTTCTTCTCGGGCGTGATTGACGAGGTACGCCTCTACGCGCGCGCGCTTTCACGCGACGAGATTCGCGCGGACATGGGCCGGCCCGTCCGCATCGGCGCACACGCGAGCGGCGCGATTGCGGCGTACGGGTTCGATGAGCGCCGCGGCGCGACCGCCCGCGACGCGACGAACCGCGGCCACGACGCCGCGGTCGTCCGCGCGGAATGGACGACAGGAGGACGCTTCGACGGAGCGCTCGCGTTCGACGGGCGCTCGAGCACGGTCGTCGTCCCGGCCAGCCCCGAACTCGAGCTCACCGACGCCATGACGATCGAGGCGTGGGTGTTCCCGGACGAAGCCTCCGCTCTCGAACCAGCCGTCGTCTCACACGCGGGAAGTTCGTACTTCCTCTACGCATCCTCCGAACGCGAACGACTGCTGCCCGCGGGAGGTGGCACCTTCGCCGGCGTCTGGGAGGCCGTGCGCCCCGCCGCGCCGCTCGAAGCGCAGACGTGGACACATCTCGCCGTCACGTACGACGGGCAGTCCATTCGACTCTACGTCAACGGCGACCTCTCCTCCGCGATCCGACGCTGGTCCCCACACCGTCCCGCAAGCGCGTCGCTCAGCGGAATGGACCTGCCGTCCGGCCGCGTCGCCGCCGGACGGTCGGTCGAACGCGCGCTCCGCGGCGACGCAGCCCTCGAGACCACGATCGTCTGCGGACCGCTCGCGCGCTCCACAGGTCCGGTGTTCCTCGTGCAGGGCGAGCGCGACGCTCCGGCCCTGACCCTCAGCGCGCAGGGAAGCGATCTTGCGCTCGGCATCGCCACTCTGCCGCGGCGCCTGGGATTCGCGGCGCCATACTTCCAGGTTCCTGGTGCGCTCGACTCGTGCCCGCCGGGAGGATCGGTCCGGCTCGCGATCACCGGCCCGCTTCAACATCCGCGCGCCAGCGTCGACGGACAGCCCTTCCCCGGAGAATCCCCCGGCGTCGCCTCGGCGTGGGCCTTCGTCGTTCACTCCCACCTGCTGCCGCGGACCGTGCGCATCGCCTGCACGCTGCTGTGGCTCGTGCTGCTGCTGTTCCCCTTCGGCTTCTGGGCGCGCGCGTCGCTCGCAACCGCCGCCGGCACCGCGATTCTCGCGCTCGCGTTCACGCTCGTGCCACGCGTCTGGAACGTCGCTCCGCTCGACGCCCCCGGAGCAGCCGCCTGCATCGCGGGCGTGACCCTCGGACAACTCGCCCGCCGACTGACGAACTACTCCGAAGCGCACCTGTGTCGCCGTAGCCGTGAGCCGACACCAGCGAGTCGACAGCCGC
>DATHTE010000043.1:0-19954 GCA_035463475.1 Vicinamibacterales bacterium | reverse complement strand
AATTACCAAATCAGCAAATCAGCAAATCAGCAAATCAGCAAATCAGCAAATCACCAAATCAGGAAATCGCCCGCTCACCGTTCCACCGTCACGACGACGTCCGACATGAGAAGGACGCTGACGGTCGTGCCGGCCGGGATCGTGGCAGCATTGCGGCCACCGGCGGCAACCGCCGCCGCGCCGGCGCCAGCGCCGGCCGAGCCGCCGATCACCGCACCCTTCGCGCCGCCGAGGATGGCGCCGAGGATCGCACCGCCGACCGCGCTCCCGCCGACCTTCGCGGCGGTCTCGCGTGACGGCGGGGCGCCGTCGCGCATCACGGCGGTGGTCTGCAGCGCGAGGCGGCTGCCGTCCGGCAGCTGCGCGGTGTGGAAGCGCACCGCGATACGCGACCGCTCCTTGAACTTGCCGCCGCGCTCGACGAGCGTCACCGATCCGAGCACCTTCGTCCCTGCCGGGATGGCCACGCGTCCAGCAACCGCGACGTCGCGCGTGACATGTCCTTCCACGCGGTCCTCAACGCGCGCGCTCTCGCTCGACACGGTCGTGTCGAGCTGTACTCCAATTACCGTGTCGGATGGAATCGTGATCTCTTCGAAGCGGGCGACCTGCGGGGCCGGTTCGGCGGCTGCCGGCGGCGCCTCGGCCGCGGGCAATTCGGCCGCGGGAGCGTCGCCCACAGGCAGGGTCGCGGTGGGCTCGCCGTTCAACGGCGCGCTCGCGGGAGGTGCGGCCCGCTGTTGCTCTCGCCGGTCCGCCGCGGCGGTGCGGGAAGAGCGACGACGGGACGCGCGCGCCGGCGCAGGCTCCAGTGCCGGGGCGGGCGTCAGGACCGGCGCATCGGCTGGTGCCGGCGCCGCGAGACTCGCCAGGTCCTCCTGCGCGCCGGGCTGGGCGGCTGGCGGCGTGGACGCCTGGACCGCTTCGGCGGTCGGAACGGGTGCGTCCGCGGTCATCTGCACGCGCGCCGCGTCCGTGGCGTTATGGCGCGTTGCGACGTAGGCGCCGCCGGCCGCGGCCGCGATACAGCCGGCCGCGAGTGTCGCGAAGGCGAGGGGTCTGGACCACATGGCTCTACTCCTGACACCAGCTGGGTCAGCAAGAGATGTACCCCGGCAAAACCCCAGTATTTACGCGGGAATTTTGCCGACGTGGTCCCATTGTAGCGGAGGAGCGTCCGGCCGGACGAGGACGCCCGGCCGTTGGAGAGGACAGGGGGTCAGCCCGCGACGCGTTTGCCGGACAGCTTCTGTCGCAACCGGGCCCCAATGGCCAGCGCCGCAGGGATGAGCGCCAGGCCGCCCACCACCACCTCGCTCGGGCGGGTCCCGGACGGGTCCGGGGCCCGCTCCTCGTCCACGGGGCAGTTCGGCTGCGCGGCGGCGACGGCGGCGTCCGGCTTTTCGCCTCGTTTCACCCGCTCCTCGTGATCGCGCATCGCCATGACGCCGATCTTCTTCCGCTGCCCCGGGACTTTCTCGCCCGGCGCCTTGCCATATGGCGACGCGTGCTCGATCTCGGCGTTCATTTCCGCCCCAATCAAGATGCAAATCCCGCTCACGTAGAACCAGAGGAGCAGGATCATCACGCCGGCGAGCGTGCCGTACGTCTCGTTGTAGCTCCCGAAGTTCGTGACGTAGAAGCGTACGCCGAGCGACGCGAGAAGCCAGAGAAGCGTCGCCAGGGCGGCGCCGGGAGTGATGAGGACGAACTGCTGGTCCGCGTCGGGCGCGAAGTAGTAGATCAGGGCGACCGCGGTGATCACGAACGCGATGACGAGCGGCCACTGCAGGATCTTCCAGGACCACTCGAACACCGGACCCATGTGGAGCCAGGCGGCCACACGCTCAGCGAGCTGCGGTCCGGCGACGACGAGCGCGGCGGAGACCAGGATGAACAGCGCCACGCCGATGGTGAGGAGGATCGCGGTCAAACGCGTCTTCCACCAGGGGCGGGATTCCTCGATGTCGTACGCTGCGTTGAGGGTGTTGATGATCGCGGACATCGCGCCCGAGCTGCTCCAGATCGTGAACAGGAACGCGAAGGTCAGGATCCCGCCGTTCTCCTGATTCGAGAGGCTCTTCATCTGCTCCAGCAGGAAGTTGAGCACGTCGGGCGGCGCAACGCGCCCGAGCGAGCGCACGACCTCGTCCATCAGGTTGCTGATCGGAAAGAAGCTCGCCAGCGAGATGAGGAACAGCATCGCCGGGAACAACGCGAGGAAGAAGTAGTACGCGAGCTGCGCCGACAATCCGAGCACGTCGTCCTTGAAGAAGGACTCGTTGATCGTTCGCTTCAGGATCTCGAACCAGCCAACCGGTACTCGTAAATACGCCAGCATACGAGGTTTAGCGGGTGCAAGCGGGCTGCCACGTGTGCTATAACCCGACCTTCCCCCAGGAGGGTCTATGAAGGCGTTTCCGCGTCCCCGCGCTTTCGTGCTGGGCCTCGCGCTGGCGCTGGTGTGCGGCTCTTCCGCCGCGTCAGCTCAGCAGGCACCAGCCGGGAGACAGAAACAGGATGAGGCGTATTCGAAACGCGTTCGGGAGATCACAGCGGATCCCCGGGTGATCACCGAGCTCGTCGATCATCTGCCCGCGTCGGACGCGGTGCCGTCGCCGCTGAAGTTCTTCGGCCGCGTCATCGGCGAGCCCGGCCACGTCAATTACTACAAGGACATCGTTCGTTATCTCGAGGCTGTGGACAAGGCGTCCGAGCGCGTCTCCCTGTGGACGATCGGGAAGAGCGACGAAGGGCGAGACATGGTCGCCCTGGCGATTGCCGACGAAGCGACGATCCGGTCGCTCGAGAAGTACAAGCAGATCACGGCGCAGCTCACCGACCCGCGGAAGGTTTCCGAGGCCCAGGCGCGCGAGCTGATACGCACGGGGAAGCCGATTTATTACGCGACCGGCAGCATTCACTCGCCCGAGATGGGCAGCCCCGAGATGCTGATGGAATTGACGTATCGGCTGGCCGTCGAGGAGACGCCGTTCATCCAGGCGATCCGGAACAACTCGATCGTGATGATCACGCCGGCCACGGAGGTGGACGGCCGCGACAAGCAGGTGGACACCTTCTGGTACCAGAAGAAAACGGGAAAGAACCCGCCGCCGCTCGTGTACTGGGGCAATTACGTCGCCCACGACAACAACCGGGACGCGATGGGCGTTTCGCTGAACCTCACGAAGAACATGCTGCGCACGTTCCTGACGTGGCATCCGACGGTCTGGCACGACCTGCACGAGTCCGTGTCGTACCTGTACACGTCTACGGGCACGGGGCCTTACAACGGCTCGCTCGATCCGATCGTCGTCGACGAGTGGTGGCTGCTCGCGAAGACGGAAACGAGCGAGATGACGAAGCGCGGCGTTCCGGGCGTGTGGACGTACGGCTTCTACGACGGCTGGGTGCCGAACTACCTGTTCTTCATCGCGAACATGCACAACTCGATCGGGCGGTTCTACGAGACGCAGTCTTATCGCGGTGAGAACTACGACCTGAACCTGCCGGCCGCGACGACCTCGCGCGAGTGGTACCGTGCCAATCCGCCGCTGTCGTCAATCAAGTGGGGGCCGCGCAACAACGTCAACATGCAGCAGAGCGCGCTCCTCATCGCGATGAACTACGTCGCGCGCAACCGGGAGCAGTTCCTGGAGAACTACTACCTCAAGAACAAGCGCGCGGTGGAGAAGGGGCGCAACGGCGCACCGTACGCGTGGGTGATTCCCGCGGCGCAGCGGCGGAAGGTCGAGGCGGCGGAACTCGTCAACCTGCTGCGACTGCAGGGCGTCGAAGTGCACGCGGCGCCTGGTGCGTTCTCGGCGGGCGACGTGCAGGTGAACGCAGGGGACTACGTCGTGCGCATGGACCAGCCGTATCGCACCGTGGTGGACATGCTGCTCGACGTGCAGAACTATCCCGCGGCCAACCCGCGCCCGTACGACGACACCGGGTGGAGTTTCCCGCTGCTGCGCAACGTGAAGGCGGCAAAGGTCGCGGACAAGGCGATCCTGGACCAGCCGATGACGCTCCTCGCGCAGGACGTGTCGGTGCCCGGCACGACCTCGGGGTCGGGGGACACGCTCATCGTCGAGCACAACACCGACAACACGCTGGTGACGTTCCGGTTCGCGAACCGCGACGTGAAGATGCTCGCGGCGGAGGAGGAGTTCGAGGCGGCGGGACGGAAGTTCGTGGCGGGCGCGTTCATCGTGCCGAACGCCGATCGCGGGAAGCTGGAGGCGTCGATCAAGGAGCTGGGGCTGACGGCGTACGCGGTGGCCGGCGTGCCCACGGTGAAGACGCACGAGCTGGACGTGCCGCGGATCGGCTACGTGCACTCGTGGGCACGGACGCAGGACGAAGGATGGGTGCGCCTCGCGTTCGATCGCTTCAAGGTGCCGTACACCTACTTCGCGGATCAGAAGCTTCGCGAGGGGAACCTGCGGGCGAAGTACGACGTCATCGTCATGCCGCACATCGGCGGCGACGCGCAGCAGCAGGTGAACGGGCTGCCGATGATCGGCGATCCGATCCCGTACAAGAAGTCGGAGCTCACGCCGAACCTCGGCGTGCAGGACTCGAGCGACGACATCCGCGGCGGCATGGGGCTGCAGGGGCTGATGAATCTCGCGCAGTTCGTGCAGGAGGGGGGAACGCTGATCGTCGAGGGATCGACGAGCACGATCTTCCCGGCGTACGGGTTGACGGCGGGCGTCAGCGTCGAGGAGCCGCCGGGGCTGTTCGTGCGCGGGTCGGTGCTGAAGGCCATGTTCGCGGACCGACGGAGCCCAATCGCGTACGGGTATGACTCGAACGTGCTGCCCGTGTATTTCAACCAGGCGCCGGTGCTGCGTGTGGGCGGCGGCTTCGGGCGGGGGTTCGGCGGGCGCGGCGGGCCGGAGATCCCGGGTGTCGGGCAGAACCTGACGCCGAACGCCGTCATGCCGCCGCTCGCGGAGCTGGAGCCGTCAGCGGGCGAGGAGCGGCGCCAGCCGCAGCGCCCGATGGAGGACGAGGCCGCCGAGTTGCGGCAGATGGCGCGCGCGTTCGGGTTCACGATCGACGAACGCGTGCCGCGCGTCGTCCTGCGGTTCCCAACCGATCCCGGGGACATGCTGCTGTCGGGCGTGCTGGCCGGCGGTCAGGCGCTGGCGGGTCGCGCGGCGGTGCTCGACGCGCCCGTGGGGAAGGGGCACGTGGTGATGTTCGCCACCCGGCCGTACTGGCGCTGGGAGACGCAGGGCAGCTTCTTCCTCGGGTTCAACGCGATCCTGAACTGGAACGACCTGGACGCCGGGCGCCCGGCCGAGCGCCGTACGACGACGATGCAGTAATACGGGGCCTGTCACCAATTGTCCGCTTCCGCGGACAATTGGTGACAGGCCATCCCGCTCGTGTACTTCCCCGCCGCTCCGGTTCGCCTCACCGTGTGTTCAAGGCCATAGCGCCTGACCGCCTCCTCGACGTAGTTCCGGTCCCCAAACGGATGCCCATGTTCAAGTGCGCTTCGGATCTGCTCAAGGCGCGGTTCCGGATGATTCACCAGCTCGATCCAGGTTGGCGGGCGTGGAACAGGGGGCGGGGAGATGAGTTGCCGCCCGTCACTCGTCGTGGATCGATGGAGGCTGGACCATCGCCAGTCCTCCGCGCGCGATACCAATCCGGCGCGGAGCGCATTAGCCTCCACATACCGCATCACATTCAGGAGATGCACGTCGTCCTGAATAAGGAAGTTCCGATACCGGTTCTGGTACAGGTGACCGAGTCCTACGGTGTCGTGCGCCTTGTGGTATCGACGTACGTGCGTACTCGTCACCCAATGGAGGTACTCAGAAAGATGAACGGCCTGCTCGATGAAGAGGACCAGATGCCAGTGATTCGGCATCACGCAAAACGCCAGGATGCGGACCGGTACTTTCTCGAGTCCTTCGACTAGAATCGTCAGAAACGCTTCATAATCAGCGGTCTTGAAGAAGATGCCCGCGCGGCGGTTTGCCCGGTTCAACACGTGGTGGAGAGAGCGATCGGGACAGACGCGGCGTTGGCGACGCATGGTGGTAAGCACGACTCCTTAGCGAAAGCTGTGCCCAGAAACCGACGGTCCACCGTCGCCGCAAGAGGACAATTGGTGACAGGCCCCGTAATCGCCGCGGCACTGGCGGTCGCTTGCGGCCGCCCGCCAGCGCCGGTCCGCCCGCCCTCCGTCCTGCTCATCACGATCGACACGCTGCGCGCGGACCGCGTGCGGCCGGACCTCACCCCGACGCTCGCGGCGCTCGCGCGCGAGGGGATCGCCTGGCCGCAGGCGCGCGCCACGGCACCGCTCACGCTCCCGTCGCACGCGACGATCCTCACCGGCGCGCTCCCCCCGGAGCACGGCCTGCGCGAGAACGGTGCGGGCCGCCTGGATCAGAGCCGGCCGACGCTCGCGACCGTCCTCCGCGCGCGTGGCTACCAGACGGCAGCCTTCGTGGGCGCCTACGTGCTCGACCGCCGATTCGGACTCGCAAACGGGTTCGATCACTACGACGACCGGATCCTCCGCGACCCGAACGCCCCCGCGCGCCTCGAGGCGGAGCGCCGGGGCGCAGAAGTCGCCCGCGCCGCGGCCACCTGGCTGCGCGCCGCGGACGCGGGCCGCCCGTTCTTCGTGTGGGCCCACTTCTACGATCCGCACGCGCCGTACGACCCGCCAGCCGAGTTCGCGCGGCGCGCAGGACAGAGCGCGTACGACGCGGAGGTCTCATACGCCGACGCGCAGGCGCGGGCCGTCGTCGACGCGGCGCGCCAGCGCGCAGGCGCCGGCCTCCTCATCGTCGCCGCGGGCGATCACGGCGAGGGGCTCGGCGAACACGGCGAGGCCACGCACGGCATGCTCGCGTACGACTCGACGCTGCGGGTGCCGGTCATCTTCTCCGGCGCGCGAAGCTCCGCGATCGCGGCCGTGGCGCAGCCGGCCAGTCTCCGTGACCTCGCGCCCACACTGCTCGCCGCGCTGGCCATCGATGTCCCGGGCGAGATGACCGGCGCGGCGCACACAAGGCAGGGCGAAGGTGTTCCCGCGCCAAGGCTCACAGCCGACGTCTACGCGGAGTCCATTTACCCACGTGCCGCCGGCTGGAGCCCCGTGCGCGTCCTGTTCGACGGACAGAGAAAACTGATCGCCTCGTCCGTGTTCGAGCTGTACGACCTCGGAAGCGACGCGGGCGAGTTGCGCGACGTCGCGACGCGCGACCGGGCTGCCGCCACCGCAATGGCCGCCCGGGCCGACCGGATCTTCGACTCGGGCCAGTCAGCCGCCGGCCGGATCAGCGCGGAAGCATCGGCGCGCCTGCGCGCGCTCGGGTATGTCTCGGCATCGCCCTCGTCTCCCTCGCGTCTCGGGACAGGGGGCCCGAACCCGCGCGACCACATCGGCGCGTGGAACGAGTTCGAGAGCGCGCTCTCGCTCCTCGCGGCGGGGCGGAGCGGTGAAGCCCTGCCCGCGCTCCGTGCCCTGTCCTCCGCCCATCCGAACGCGCGCGTTTTTCAAACGACGTACGCCCAGGCGCTGAAGGACAACGGCAGGATGCCGGACGCGCTGCGCGTGCTCCGCTCGGTCGTGGCCCGCTGGAGCGACGACGCCTCGGCGTTTCACGACTTCGCGGTGGCCGCGCGCGAGGCTGGAGACGCCCGAGAGGCGATGAAGGCAGAGCAGGCGGCACTGGCCCTCGATCCCGGCGACCCGAACGCCCACAACGGCCTCGGGCTGCTGCACGCCGACGCCGGGAGCGCTGGCCACGCCGCCCTCTCTTTCCAGAGGGCGACAGACCTCGATCCCACCAACGCGTCCTTCTGGACGAATCTGGGAAACGCCCGCCGCGCGCTCGGCGATCTCGCGGCCGCCGAGCAGGCCTATCGCCGTGCGCTGGACCTTCACGCAGGCTTCGCCGACGCGGCGAACGGCATGGGGGTGATCCTCGTGCAGCAACGACGGCCGGCGGAGGCGATCGCCTGGTTCGAGCGCGCGATCGCTGCCGAGCCCTCACTCCACGAAGCCCAGTTGAACCTGGGCATTGCCTACCAGGAAAGCGGCGACACCAGGCGCGCGGCCGAGCAGTACCGCAAGGTCATCGCGGCGGCGCCGGCCGGCTCCCATGAAAAAAGGGCGGCCGGCAAGTTGCTGGCCGCCCTCAGGTGAAAGGCTTCGGGCTTCAGGCGTCAGAAGGTGAACCTGAACCCGATCTGTCCGACGCGCTGTTCGGGCTCGCCGGATTCGCCCGCGTACGCCGCCGGCTCCATGAACAACGCGTTCGGTGTGTGGTTCGACGCCGTGCCCGTGAAGAACGCGGACCCGGTGCCGATGTTCGGGTTGATCGCGTTGAACAGGTTGAACACCTCCGCGATTGCCTCGAGATTCACTCGATTCGACAGCTTGAAGACCTTCGACACACGGAGATTGAGCTGCGACAGCGGCGCTCCGCGGCCGCAATTGATGGTCTCGCACGGGCCCATCTCCTCGTAGCTCCAGGTGCCGTCAGAATTCACGTCCGTGATCTTGTAGGCCGTCGTGTAGATGTCGTTGTTCTGACCATCCGCGTTCACGTCGTACCCGGTGCGGATATTCAACGGCAGCGCCGAGCGATACCGGAAAATCGGCGACGCGTAGAATCCGCCCGGCAGCTCGATGACAGCGCTGATCGTGACCTTGTGCCGGGCGTCGGTCCGGGCCGACGGGCCCCACTGCACGTCGGCGAACGGCTGGGTCGCATCCTGCACCAGGTAGGTCGTCAGTTCGTCGAGGCCGAGGCCGCCGAGACCCCGGGCGCGCGACAGCGCGTACCACGCGTTGAACTGAACGTGGTTTTGCATCCGGCGCCGAACACCGAACGAGATGCCGTCGAACTTGCTCGCGCCGACGCTCAGGTCGAACGTCGGATTGACTGGCGCCAGCCCGAGGTCCGCGAACCGCCGTGCCCCGCCGTTCACGCGCGTATTGAGCGCCCAGCGGACGCCGAGATCGTGCCCGCGGATACCGACGTAGTCCACGTCGAGCACGGTCGCCGCATCGAGCTGGTGCGACCAGCCAGCCGACCACTGGTTCGTGTACGGCTGAAGGATGCGTGGCGATGCCACGTGGCTGTTGTAGTACGGGCCGTCGGGATCCGCCTCGTTCGGATGGGCGATCCCGCTGATCGGATCGCCAACTTTGAAGAGTGTCCCGTCCTTGTTCCGGATGCCCTGCGTGTATCCGGTCAGGGTGTAGACACTCCCCTGTCCCCCCACCATGTTGAGACCGGCGAACAGGATGTTGGCGTTCGTGTAGCCGAAATCGTAGTAGATCCCCCAGCCGGCGCGAACGACATCCCTGCCGTCGCCGCGCACGTCATACGCGAACCCGATTCGCGGCTGGATGTTGTTGTAGTCCTCCTTCGGCGACTTGCCCCAGTCCTCGAATCCCGGCACACCCGCGAAGTAACCTGCCCGCCCGGCGGCCTGCAGAATGTCGAAGTTGGTGATGCCGTCCTGGTCGATCGCGAAGCCGGTCACGAAGTCATAACGGAGACCCGCGTTGACCGTCAGGCGATCCGTGAGGCGCCAGTCGTCCTGGATGTAAGTGCCGACCTGCTTCATGGGCAGGTTCACGCCGGCTCCAGCCGACCCGAGACCGATCGCGCTGATCGGCCCGTTGAGGTCGTTGGTGAGGTGGGTATACGAGTACGCGCCGCTTCCGGCGTTGAACGTGATGTACAGATGCGGCTCGTTGATGAAGTTCACGCCGACCTTGAAGTCGTGACCCACACCGCCCTTGCCGGTGACGTGCCACGAGAAGTCGTCGCGGAACTGGTACTTGTGCTGCTCCGTGGTCTGCGGCGTGTTGCTGTTGTAACCGATCACGACGCGATTGGGGAAGGTCTCCTGCGGATTGTTGCTCCGTGCCGTGATGTGGTTCGCGAAATCCGCATACTGGAAGATGAACTCGTTCAGTTTCGTTCCACCGAGCACCCAGTTGTGGTTCAGGTTAATCGAGTTGAACTCGTTGGTGCTGTCGCCCCAGTTGTCCGGGACCGACCGTGCGTCAACGCCGTATACCTGCGAGTTCGTGTTGCGTCCGTACCGCACGGCCAGGTACTGCGATGGGGTCATGTTCCAGGACACCTTGCCCGTGAAGAGGTTCTCGCGCATCGGCGTGGGCTGGACGCCCTCCTGGTCCGGGAACATGCCGAACGTTGTGACCGACTGACTGGTGTCCTGCTGCGTCCGCTCGAACGCGGCGAAGAAGTGCGCCTTGTTCTGGGAGATCGGACCTCCAAACGAGCCGCCGAACTGATAGCGGCGATAGTCCTGCTTCTCGATCTCGTCGATCTTCTCCCGGGTCGTGATCGCATTCATCGCCTTGTCGCGGAAGTTGGTGAACCAGCTTCCCTTCATGTCGTTCGTGCCGCTCTTCGTGACGATGTTCATCACGCCGCCGTTGCTGCGGCCGTACTCGGCCTTGTAGCGCTGCGTGACGAAGTTGAACTCCTGGATCGCCTCGAGCGGGAAGAGCTGGAGCAGACCGCCGACGGTGTCGTCGTTGTTGTCGCCGCCGTCGATCTGGTAGTTGACGTTGCGGCCGTTGCCTCCGGCGATCTGCGGCGAGTACTGCGTGCTCTTCGTGGGGTCAGTGTGGAAGCTGAGCCCGACGCCAGGGATCGTCATCGCGAGGTTCGCGAACTGCCGCCCGTTGAGCGGAAGGTTCTCGATCTTGCTGACGTCCACGACGCCGCCAACCGATGACGACGTGACCTCGATCAACGGCGACTCGCCGCTGACGGTCAGCGTCTCCTCGATCGCGGCGACCCTGAGCTCGATGTTCACGTCGAGCGTCTGGCCTACGTTGAGCACGATCCCCTTGCGATCGAGCCGCGCGAACCCGCTCATCTCGATCAGGAGGTCGTAGGTGCCGACGGGCAACGCCGCGAGCCGGTAGACGCCCTCCCCGTCCGTCACGACGGTCCGGGAGAAGCCGCTTTCGGTGTGGCGCGCCGTCACCGTCGCGCCGGGAAGCGCGGCGGCCTGTTCGTCGACGACGCGGCCGGTGATGGTCCCTGTAGTCTGCTGTGCCCACGCCGGGCCGGCGGCTGCCACGAGCAGCGCGAGCGCGACGGAGGCGCACTTGAGGCTAGTACGCATCCGATAGGTCCTCCTGGATGACGGGTGGCTGAACAATGGAAGGCAGCAACGACCGCGCCAGATCGGTGCGGTCTCCTGGCGCTCGCTAACCCCTGAGTGTGCAAGGGATTGAGGAAGGTGACGGTTCGCCGTCGCCGGCAGATAAAGGGCCGTTATCCAAAGGCTTGTATCCGGCGCAAAATTACTGGATCGAGAAACCGGTGCGCGCGGGACGAAACGCGTGTGGCGCGAGCGGAAGTGTCGTCTCGCGGGGACAAAAGACGCTTTCTTACTCCCGCAGCGAGCGAAGCAGCCTGTCGGTTTCCGGCCGCTGCGGCGCGTCCGCTGGCAGGCGACGGAGCAGCTCCTCCGCCTCGCGCCTCGCGGCGGCGTGATCGCCCGCCTGCGCGAGCGCGAGAGCCAGGTTGAACCGGGCCTGGTGCAGGTCCGCGTCGATCGTCAGCGCGGCCCGAAGCGACGCGACCGCGTCGTCGTACCGTCGCAGTTCGCGTTGCGCGATGCCGATGTTCGCGATGACGACGGCGTTCTGCGGCTCCCGCTGGCGCGCCGCCTCGAGCGATCCCAGCGCCTCGGCCACGGCACCGCGGCGGCCCTGGCATGTTGCGAGGCCGAGATGCGCATCGGCGCCCGGGATGCCGCCTTCGAGCGCGCGGGCGAACAGCACCTCGGCATCGGCACAGCGACGCGATTCGAGCCGCACAAATCCGAGACGCAGATTCGCCTGCGGGTTCGACGGATCCTTGCTGACGATGGACTCGAGCGCGCGCTCCAGCGCTGCGCCGCGAAGCTCGCCCGACAACACGAGCGCGATCTCCGCTGCGAGCGCGCGGCCGTCCTTCGGATCGCGCCGCGGGCCGCTCGACGGCGCGTTTCTGCCTGACGCGTATCCGAGCGCTTGCAGCCGGCGACGGGCGTCCGGATCGATGGGGCCAGTCACCAATTGTCCGCTTTCCGGGACAATTGGTGACTGGCCTCCTCCAGCGAGCCGCCCTTCCAGGTCCGACGCGGTTGCGCGGTTCGCCTCGATCACGTCGCGCGTTTCGCCCGGATCCGCGTCCACGTCGTAGAGCTCCGGGCGCGGCGCCGCGATGTACTTCCACCGCCCGCTCCGGATCGATCGCAGCTCGCTCCAGCCGAAGTCGAACAGCGGCGCGAGAGACTCGGCGTAAATCGGTTGCCGTCCCGTTCGTTCTCGCTCTATGAATGGCACGAGGTCCACGCCGTCCACGTCCCATGGGGGCAAGCCCGCGAGGCGCGAGATCGTGGGCGCGACGTCCGCGAGCGTCACCGGGCCTGCCACGCGGGCGCCCGGGGCAACACCGGGCCCCGCGACGAGCAAAGGCACGCGCAGGGTCGTGTCGTAGACGAACAGGCTGTGCGTCTTCTCGCCGTGCTCGCCGAACGCCTCCCCGTGATCGCCGGCGACGATGACCAGCGTCTCAACGGCGCGCGGCGCGACTGCCTCGAGCAGCCTCGCTACCTGACGATCCGCTTCGGCAATCTCGTCGTCGTAGCGCACGCGCGCGGGACGACCGTCTGAGGGATCGCCGTAAGGAGCGTGCGGCTCGAAGAGATGGACCCACGCGAAGAAGCGGTCGGCGGCGTGATCGCGCAGCCACGATGTCGCCTCGTCCACGGCGCGCCGTCCCGGGCGTTCGCTGGCCTGACGACCATCCGCACCGCGCGGCATGCGATCGGAGTACGTGTCGAAGCCACGGTCGAGGCCGAAGCTGCGGTCGAGAGGATACGCAGAAACGAATGCGGCCGTTCGCGCCCCGGCGCCGCGGAACTTTTCGGCGAGGGACGGCACGCCGGTACGCATGGCGACACCGTTGTGCCGCGCCCCGTGACCGGGCGGGTACAGGCCCGTCAACAGTGTGGCGTGCGACGTGAGGGTGATGGGCGCGCTCGCGAACGCGCGCTCGAAGAGGCTCCCCCGCGCGGCGAGGGCATCCATCGCCGGCGTCCGCGCCTCTGCGGAGCCGTACGCGCCGACCGCGTCGGCTCGGAGCGTGTCGATGGTGATCAGAAGAACCGCCGCCGCGGCGGGGCGGGTTCCGGCGCCCGCCTCCCGCTCGGGAGCGCTCCGGCGGCGTGCGGAGTACCACGTCACGGCAAGGAGCGCGGCGACGAGCAGACCGAGCGCGAACGTGCGCGACCGCATGCGCGCTCAGCGTAGCACGCTGCCCCCGCGCCGCCAGGAGAAGAGCAGGCCCGACCAGGTCTCGTCGATCGCGCACACCTTGCGATCCACCATGCCGATCGGCAACACCACTTCGCGCAGTACGTCTTCGGTAAGGTCGGTGGCCATGCCCGACGTTCTCTTCGGCCACGCGATCCAGAGATGCCCAGGGGCTGCGGCGTCCCGCGGCGGCGCCATGCGGCGGAGATCCCCTTCGAGCTGCTTGCGGGAGGTAACGAACCAGATCGTGAGGTCGCGCGGCGCGGCGATTCCGCGACGGAGCTTCGCGCCCGGCGGCAGCGTTCCGAGCGCGTCCTCGAAGTCCGCCGGCGCGCCCACGAGGGCGATGCGCGAACCGTCCTTGATCTCGAGCTTCCTCGGGAGCGGCGTGCCGGAATACCCGGCTGACTTCGGCGTCATGGGGCCAGGATTCTACAACGTGTCTGCTTGTCGCTCGTCCATCGGGTAACTGGTAATCGGGGAATCGGGTAGTCGCACGATGGCCAAAGGGCAATCGGGTAATCGGGTGGTTGGATCGGGTAATCGAGTGGTCGGATCGGGTAATCGGGGTCAACCAGCCTGGTGCGATAGACTCCGTTCGTGCGCGACGTGCTCGTCATCGGCGGCGGTGTGATTGGATGCGCGGTGGCGTACGAGCTTGCGCGCCGCGGCTGCCGCGTGCGGCTGGTCGCGGACCGCGCGCTGGCCCAGGGGGCCACGCAGGCGTCCGGCGGCATGCTGGTGCCGTACGTCGAGGCGGAAGGCGGACCGATGCTCGACCTGAGCGTTCGCAGCCTCGGCGCCTACGACCAGTTCGTCGACTGCGTCCGGCGCGATGCCGAGCAGGAAGAGATCTTCGAATACGCGCGGCGCGGGAGCCTGCAGGTGGCGCTGCGCGGCGACCCCGCCGGCCGATTCGTCAGCCCCTCGCCCGTCGTCATGCAGAGTGCGGCGCGGGAGCTCGCGGCGCTCGGCGCCCGCGCCGAGTGGCTCGACGAACCGGATCTCCGCTCGCTCGAGCCGCACATCGGCGAAGACGCGCTCGGCGCGCTGTATGTTCGAGATCACGGCGTCGTGTCGGCCGAAGGGCTGACCGGCGCGTTGTGGGCCGCTGCATCGGCTCACGGCGCAACCTTCACGCCGGGGCGCGTCACGCGCATTCACCGATCAGCCGACGGCTGCGGCGTGGAAGCCTCCGGCCGCGAGCTATCCGCCGATGTCGTGGTGCTCGCGGCGGGCGCGTGGTCGGGGCGGATCGACATCGAGGGGTCGCAGCACCCGCCGGTGTTTCCGGTGCGCGGACAACTCCTGCGCCTGCGCTGGCCCGGGCCGCCGCTCGAGCGCATCCTGTGGGGCCCGCGCTGCTACGTAATCCCGTGGAGCGACGGGCGCGTGCTCGTCGGAGCCACCGTCGAGCACGTCGGCTTCGACGAGCGCAACACAACCGCCGGCGTCCGCGATCTTCTCGAGGCGATGGCGGACCTCCTCCCGCAGGGCTGGCAGGCGTCGTTCGAGGAAGCGCGCGCGGGACTGCGCCCGGGGACACCCGACGACCGGCCGATCATCGGTCGCGCTCGGTCGATGCCGGGGCTCGTGTACGCGACCGGCCACTATCGCAACGGCGTGCTGCTCGCGCCGGTCACTGCCCAGCTCGTCGCCGACCTCGTCGTGGATGGTCGCGAGGACGACCTTCTTCGACTCTTCTCACCCGATCGATTCGGAGGACACGATGGCCACGTTGAACGCGACTGAAGCGCTGGATCGCTTGAAGAAGCTGCGCGGCTGGACGCTCGAAGGGGACGCCATACGCAAGCAGTACGTTTTCGGATCCTTCCGTGAGGCGGTCTCGTTCGTCGTGCGGCTTGCATTCAGCGCCGAAGAGGCAGACCATCATCCCGACATCACGATCAGCTACAAGAAGGTCACGCTGGTGTACTCGACGCACAGCGCCGGGGGGTTGACCGAGAAAGACTTCGCCGGGGCGGCGGAAGCCGACAGGATCTCCTGGGTCTGATGGAGCTGAAAAAGAACTACAGCGCGCGCGAGGTCGCGGCGCTGACCGGTCTCACGGCCCGCCAGCTCCAGTGGTGGGACGCGAGCGGCCTGCTTTCGCCGACCGTCGCGCCGCGGCGGACCGAAGCGGGCGGCTACACGGAGCGCCGGTATTCGCCGGTCGAGCTGATCGAGTTGATGGTGCTCGCCGACCTGCGGCGGCACGGCCTGAGCGTGCGCAGCATTCGACGGCTGCTCGCCACGCTGCGCGATCGGTTCGACGCGCGGCTGTTCGACACGATCGGAGACGGCGGCGCGCTGACGCTGCTGACCGACGGCAGCGACGTGTACGGCCGCACGCGCACCGGCGAGTTGTTCAACCTGCTGAAAGCGCCGGACCAGCCGCTGCTGGAAGTGGGGGCCGAACCGAAGCTCCGGCAGCTCAGGGCGAGGGCGAAGAGGCGGCGCCGGCGGGCCGCGGCGCGCCGGGCCTGACTACCCGATCGGGAAGACCTTCTCGAGCCCCTCCGCCGGGCGGGGGATCACGTGCACGCCCACCAGCTCGCCGACCCGTCGCGCGGCCGCCGCTCCCGCATCGGTCGCGGCTTTCACCGAAGCCACGTCGCCGCGGACGATCGCCGTGACCAGGCCCGCGTCGACCTTCTGCCATCCGACCAGCGTCACGTTCGCCGCCTTCACCATGGCGTCGGCGGCCTCGATCATCCCCACCAGGCCGCGCGTTTCGACGAGGCCCAACGCTTCACCGTAATCGGGCATGGCACGGTGATCCTAGTCGATCTGCAATTGATAATCGAGGTAATCGGGTAATGGCACGATCGGGGCATCGGGGCATCGGGGAATCGGGTAGATGGATCGGGGAATCGGGTAGATGGCTCGGGGAATCGGGTAGATGGCTCGGGGAATCGGCTTCTCGGTAATCGGGCCGGGTCGATCGGGGAATCGGGCCGGCCAGAGCCGCTTTTCCCTGGTCCACCGACGGCGCGTGGGCGATTACGCTCACGTGAGCGATGCCGACTGCCGATGCCCCGGTTGCCGATGCCCCGATTGCCAGTTGCCCGATTTGACTGCCGATTGCCGATCCATCGACCCGATTCCCCGATTACCGTTTGCCGATCGTGCGATTCCCCGATTCCCCGATTATCACTTGCCGATCGACCTGCATCAATCTAGGTGATTCTCCCCCGTGCCTCGACCCGCAGCGTTTCGAGCAGGTCGATGCCGTCCACGAGCTGCACGAAATCCACCATGTTCGAGACGACGCAGGAGTGGTTCGGGAGGACCCGCACGAGATCTCCGGTGCGCAGCCGGCAGTGACGTCCCACGCGCACCGTCGCATGTTCTTCTGAGAGCCGCTCGATCACCAGGTCCTCGTCGATCTCGTCCGATTCGAGATCGACGAGAACGGCCCCGAAGCCCTGCCCTCCGGCGAAGCCTCGCACGCCGTCCGCCGTCAGCGTCTTGCTGCCGCAGTCGAGAATCACGCGGTCCGGCGCCGGGCGGCTGACCACGCGGGCGAGGACGGTCAGGGCGCAGTCCTGCGGCCGCGCGGCGCCGAGGCCAACCTGCGTCCGATCGAAGTACACGTAATTGCCGGGTCGCAGCTCGGTGATCCCGTCGAGTTCGAGGCTGAACCGGGCTGTCGGGGTCGCGCCCACGCTGATCTCGGGCGCTTCGAGCTCCGCGCGTTCCGCCAGCTTCGTGAGCCAGTCGCGCTCGCGCCGCGCGATGTCGCGCAGCTCCCTTTCCGACTTGGCGCCGTACGCGTGGCCGGCATGGCTCAGCAGCCCTTGCAGCCGCAGGCCCGGCAGGTCCGCCACCGCTTTGATCATGTCCGCCGCTTCGCGTGCTTCCGGATCGATCCCGCAGCGATGAAAGCCGACATCGACCTTGACCAGCACGTCCAGCACCTGGCCGGCGGTGAGCATCGCGTCCGACCATCCGCCCGCGACGTCGAGGTCGTCCACGATGATCGAGACCTGCGCACGCGACATCAGCGCGCGAACCCGTGACGCATTCACGGGGTGCACGGGATATGGCAACCGGATGTCGCGGATGCCCGCCGCGGCGAACACTTCCGCCTCGCCAACCTTCGCGCAGCAGATCCCCACGGCACCTCTCTGAATCTGCAGCTGCGCGATCTGCGGGATCTTGTGCGTCTTCGCGTGCGGCCGCAGGCGGATGCCGCGCTCGCGCGCTGCGTGCTGCATGCGCTCGATGTTCGCGTGGACCCGCTTGTTTTCGACCAGGATTTGCGGTGTCGCCAGCGCGGTGACCTTTGGTGTGGACATCAGGGGACGAGTGTAGCCGAAGCCAAGCGTGCAATGCCGTGCTCAATCCTGTAACAGTCCCGCACAGGTGCGCGGCACACCTTCCAACCTCTCCGAGGTGCGGCCCCGTGCAGCGCCGTGCAGCGGACAGCGTCCAGCGACCTGGCCGGCGCCGGGACGGGTCTTTGCTCATCAACGGTCCGGAAATCCGCGGAGGTCTATCATGCGGAGCTATCGGATCTTCCTGATCGTTGTGCTGCTGGTCGCCACGCCCGTTGCGCTGCAGGCGGAGCAGCCGAAGTCGCCGGGGCAGCTCGTCATCACCACGGCACGCGCGGATCAGGCGAGCGACACGCTGTTCATCGAGGGGCACAACTTCGGCGAGACCCAGCCGTACGTGCAGCTCAACGGACACGTGTTGACGGTGCTCGGGTCGACAGACGATTCGATCGCCGCCGTCCTTCCACAGGTACCATCCGGCAACTATCTGCTGACCGTGTCGCGCGGCCGGTCGGCGAACGACTACGATCGCTTCGTCGTGTCGCTGGGAACGTCCGGGCCTCAGGGGCCGCAGGGCGAGCCCGGCCCGCCCGGAGCGGTGGGGCCCGCGGGGCCCGCTGGACCTCCCGGACCTGCCGGCGGGATCGGGCCGCAGGGGCCTGCCGGACCAAAGGGTGACAACGGGCCTGCCGGCGCGGTGGGGCCGACCGGGCCTGCGGGGCCTGTCGGACCAGCGGGAGCCGCCGGACCAGCCGGTCCCTCGGGATCAACTGGCCCGATCGGGCCAATTGGACCGATGGGGCTCACGGGGCCGCGGGGCCCTGAAGGCCCGTCCGGAATCGTGACCACGTATTACGAGACCCAGGCGAACAGTCCGCAACCGGCCGGGACGGCAACCATGCCAGGGTTTGCGTCGCCGGCAGTGACCGTCTCGATCGGCGCGTCCACGCAGCGCGTCTTCGTGCAGGCGCAGCGGATGTTCGTGGCCAGGAGCCAGGGCACGCTGGACGTGATGCTCTGTTATCGCAGTGCGCTCGACATCTACCCACGCCCCACGGGAATCGTGCTCCGGGGCATTGGGGCGTCTGGCGCAACCCGAATCCCTGTGTCGCTCTCGGGCATCATTACGGGTCTGGCTCCGGGCGGCTACTACATCGCCATGTGCGCCGCGACCACGAATTCCGCGACCTGGGACAGCGGCGGCGAAGCGAACACGACGGCCCTCCTGCTGCGCTAGCTGCTTCCGTCCGATCGCCCGCGCCGCCTCCTGACGCGCCGTCACGTTCCGTGGCGGCGCGTTTTCCTCATTTCATGGCCGCCGCAAAATGCCGACACAAGGCCGGTTAACATCGCACACGATGGAATTGGTGGCTGCCACAGGCGACGCGCTCCGTCAGATCCTCGACAGCTCGTACCCGCTGTGGGGAGAGGGGCTGTCGCGCCGCGGCTACGAGCAATACAACGTCGCGCAGCTCGCAACGCGATGGGGGCGCGAGCGTCTCACCCGGGTGGCGCTGGTTGAGCGCGGCCGCGTGCTGTCCAGCGCGAAGCGATACGCGCTCGATCTGTCGATCGATGGAAAGCCCGTCCGGACGCTCGGCATCGGCGCGGTGTTCACCCCCCCGGGACTGCGCGGCCGCGGCCACGCGCGTGCGTTGCTGACCAGGCTGCTCGAGCAGGCGCGCGAGGAAGGGTTCGCGGCATCGCTCCTGTTTTCGGAGATAGGCGCGGCGTACTACAAGGGCCTGGGTTTCACCGTGGTTCCTCGCGACACGCTGAAGATGGCGATCGCGCGCCGGCCCGGCGCGCCCGGTATCGTCATGCGGGGCGGAGACGCGCGCGACATCCCCCTGATGTCGGAGATGCACGACGACCTGGCCGCGCGCTACCGCCTGACGCTGCGGCGCGCGCCGGAATGGATCGAATACACGCTGGCGCGGAAGCGCCTGCTCTCCGGCTTTGTCGCCGCCGGAGACCGGGAGGTGCTGTTCTTCGTCGTCGAGGAAGGCGGACGCGCGGTCGCTTACGCGGTGGTCGTGGCGACGCCGGACGGATGGGCGCTGGAGGAGTGCGGCGATCGCGACCCGTCCGGCGCCCGCGTGGGCGCGATCCTGCAGACGCTGCTCGCGCGGGAGCCCTCCTCTCGCGGGCCGGTGATCTGGGGGTGGTTGCCGGACGGCTGGCTTCCGCCGCAGCTCTCGATCGTGGCGAGGGGCGCGGCGGAGCAGGTGATGATGATCCGGCCGCTCGCCAACGAGGGCCGGATCGACCCACCGCTGCAGGCAGCGTCAGTGCACTACTGGCACTCGGACGTGTTCTGAGGGGACTGACA
>DATHTE010000042.1:0-33347 GCA_035463475.1 Vicinamibacterales bacterium | reverse complement strand
CTCCTCGACCACGTCGTGCAGCTCGTGGTCCACGCGAACCCGGACGGCATGGAGCTGGTGTCGACCTGGTACATGCGCCGGCCCGACGAGACGAAGCGCAGCACCTCCGGCATCCCGCGGCTCTACCAGAAGTACATCGGGCCCGACAACAACCGCGACTTCTACATGAACGCGATGCCCGAGTCGGAGAACATCAGCCGGGTGATGTACCGCGAGTGGTACCCGCAGATCATGTACAACCACCATCAGTCCGGACCGCAGGGCACGGTGATGTTCGCGCCGCCGTTCCGCGACCCGTTCAACTACAACTACGATCCGCTCCTGCCGGCGCAGCTCGACCTGGTCGGCGCCGCCATGCACAGCCGGTTCATCGCCGAAGGGAAGCCGGGCGTGACCACGCGGGAGGGGGCCGGGTACTCGACGTGGTGGAACGGCGGCCTGCGTACGACGGTGTACTTCCACAACATGATCGGACTGCTGACCGAGACGATCGGCAATCCGACGCCGATAGAGATTCCGTTCCTTCCGGAACGGCAGCTTCCCAGCACCAATCTGTTCGCGCCGATCGCGCCGCAGAAATGGCGCTTCCGGCAGTCGATCGACTACTCGGTGACGGCCAACTACGGCGTCCTGGACATCGCGTCGCGCAATCGTGAGAACTTCCTGTTCAACATCTATCGCATGGGGAAGAACTCGATCGAGCGCGGGAGCCGCGACAGCTGGACGCCGTACCCGCAGCGGGTAGAGGCGGTCAAGGCGGCAGCAGCCAAGGAAGCGGAAGACTCCGAGCAGGCGCGACGCAGTTCGCAGGGGCGCGGAGGGGCGGCGGTGCCGGCGAAGTACTACGAGTCGATGCTGCGGGACCCCGCGCTGCGCGACGCGCGCGGGTACATCCTTCCGGCCGACCAGCCGGACTTCCCGACGGCGACGAGGTTCGTCAACGCGCTCATCAAGACCGGCATCACCGTGCACCGCGCGACCGCGGCGTTCTCGGTCGGCGGCAAGCAGTACCAAGCCGGCTCGTACGTCGTCAAGACGGCGCAGGCCTTCCGGCCGCACGTGCTCGACATGTTCGAGCCGCAGGACCATCCGAACGACTTCCGCTACCCGGGCGGGCCACCCATTCCGCCGTACGACAACGCCGGCTGGACGCTCGCGTACCAGATGGGCGTGCAGTTCGACCGAATCCTCGAGGGCTTCGACGGACCGTTCGAGAAGATCGCCGGGTTCGCCCAGCCGCCGGCGCGCTCCTTCCCGACGGCCGGCGCGACGATGTACGAGATCGATCGCCGCCAGAATGACGCCGTGGTCGCTGTGAACCGGCTGCTTGCGGCGGGCATCGAAGTGCACGCGGCGAGCCATGGCTTCCTCGCACCCGCCTCCCCGCAGGCGGTCTCGATCCTGCAAAAGTCTGCGCGAGATTTGGGGATTCACGTCAGCGCGGTAGACCGCCCGCTCTCGGCCGTTCCCGACTCGATGCGCCTGCGCATGCCGCGCATCGGGCTCTGGGACCAGTACGGCGGCTCAATGCCGTCGGGCTGGACGCGCTGGATCATGGAGCAGTTCGAGTTCCCGTTCGAGGTCGTTTATCCGCAGACGCTCGACGCCGGGAACCTGCGCTCGAAATACGACGTGTTGATCTTCGTGGACGGCGCGATTCCCGAGAGCGACAGCCCGCGTCCGGCCGCCGGCGGGTTTCGCGGTGGTCAGCCTTCGCCGGAGGCCATCCCCCCGGAGTTCCGCGGGTGGCTCGGACGGGTGACGGTCGCCAAGACCGTTCCGCAGCTCAAGGCGTTCCTGGAGGCGGGCGGGACCATCCTGACCATCGGCGGCTCGACGAGCCTCGCGTACCACCTGAAGCTGCCCATCCGCAACGCGCTCGAGGAACACATGCCTGACGGTAGCGTGCGACCGCTGCCGCAGGAGAAGTTCTACGTGCCCGGATCGATCCTGCGCACGAACGTCGACCACAAGCACCCGCTGGCTCACGGCATGCCTGAACAGGCGGATGTGTTTTTCGACAACAGCCCGGCGTTCCAGCTGGATCCCAACGCGGCGCTCCACGGTGTGCGGGCGGTGGCCTGGTATGACGGGCCCAAGTCGCTCCGCAGTGGCTGGGCGTGGGGGCAGCACTACCTGGACGGCGCGAGCGCGGCGGCTGAAGCCCAGATCGGGAAGGGGCGCCTGCTTTTGTTCGGTCCGGAGATCCTGTTCCGGAGCCAGCCGCACGGCACCTACAAACTGTTCTTCAACGGCCTGTATCTCGGAGGCATGGATCGCCCGGCGAGGACGACCACTGAGGAGGCTTCAGGCGTCAGGAAGATCCTGAACCCTGAACTCTAAACCCTGATCCTGACACCTGACGACGGGCCGGCGAGCGAAAACTCCCGGCCCCTTCTGTCTCCAGCGCTTCTTGCTTCCCTCGCCGCCGCTGCGCGATCCGGACCGGCGACGTCCGCTGGAGTTCCCGCGGCGTGTCGCGCCGGGACTTCGCGCCGCCGCGTGCGCCGCTCGACGAGCGATGCGGCCTGGTCGCCTCAAGCGGTGCTCGTACAGAGGACTTCGAGCTCAGAGAGGAGTTCGTCGTAGTCGAACGGCTTGGAGAAGATGCGCCGTGCGTCGAGTTCGGCGAGGCGCTGCAGGTGCCACGGCACTGCGGAGATGACTACCACGGGGATGCCCGCGAGCATGGGGTTGTCGAGTTGCGCGCGCCGGAACTGCCAGCCGTCCATGACCGGCATCATGAGGTCGAGGACGATCACGTTCGGGTGCGGGCCGTCAAGCCGCCGGAGCGCCTCTTCGCCGTTGCGCGCCTCGTCGACCGAATGGCCGTGTATTTCCAGCAGCAGCCGCAGCGACTCCCGGAGATCCGCATCGTCATCAGCGATCAGTATTCGTCCCATCTACAATGTTCCGAAGATGCCCTATGCCTGGGATCCCGTGCTGCTCGAGGCGCTTGCGTCGCTCGGGGTGCAACCCGGGCCCGACACATCACCGGCCGTCGTGAAGGACTTCGTCACCGAACTCTATCAGTACGAGCTGCGGCGCCTGCGCGGTCGCCTGCTCGCGGGCGGCTTTCCCAAGACTGAGTACGCGGGACTGGTCGCGTCGCTCCGGCCGAGGTACTGGATGCTGTCCATCCCTGCGGCCGAGTGGGCGAGCGCGACCCGCTGACCTATTCCTCGCCCTTGTCCTTGTCGTCCTCGGGAAGGCTCGACGCGAAATTGTCGAAGTTCGACAAGTCCTCGCCCGTTTCCTCTTCGCCCCACGAGTCCACGCTGTAGACGCGGCCGGTGTTCTTCTCGCGAATCGGACCGCGCGGCTTGTCCTGCCGCTGCTGGTACTTCATCGCCCGTTTCGGCTTGGCGTCCGGTCCGAAATTGCGGTTGCCGTGGCCGCCCGTGCCGCGATCGCGCGGCGGGCCGGGCGGGACGCTACCCGGATCGATCGGCCGGCTGAAGCCGCCCCCCGGCCGTGGTCCGCCGAAGCCGCTGCCCGGCCGTGGTCCACCGAACCCGCCCCCAGGCCGCGGACCACCGAACCCGCCTCCCGGCCGCGGGCCGCGGTCTTCGCGCGCGCGCGCCTCGCTGACCGACAGCGGCCGCCCCTGGTAAGGCACGCCGTTGAAGCGGTTGATCGCCTCCTGTGCGTGCTCAGGGTCGGCGAACTCGATGAAGGCAAACCCCCGCGGCCGCCCGGTTTCGCGATCGACCGGGACGGCGATGCTCGACGGGGGCGCGACGGCGGAAAAGTACTCTCGCAGGTCCGCCTCGGTTGCGCTGTAAGGAAGGTTACCGACGAACAGTCGAACTGCCAAGCGTCTCCTCTACGGTGAAAGTCTGACGTGTTTGCTGAAAAGCGTTGCGGCCGATTGCCTTGCATTCCATGGACTTGAGCAATGACGAGAGGACCGATCAGGGAAGGATTTCGATAGCGATAGCAGGCCGCTTTGACGGGCAGACTTCCACGGACGGCCTTCAGCCTACCAGATGGCCCCGGTGGATTCAACCTCGTACAGCGCCAGCGCTTTTTGCAGGGCTGTTCGGATGTCGGCGGCCAGCACTGCCGGCGCGAGCACCCGCACGAACGGGCCGAAACTGAGGATCCAGCTCGTAAGCGCCCAGTCCACGCAAACGTCCAGCGTCATGCGGATCGACCCGTCCGGCTGCTCCTGCAGCGACTGCGAGGCGTGCCACAGGCGCTCCCGGACGTACCCCGCCGAGGGGGGACCGAATTCCAGCTCGACGCGAGTGGGCGTGCCCATGTTCACCCCGAGCGACTGGTCGAACGGCCGCGCGTCCACGTCCACGCGCCGCTCGAAGGTCTCCTCCAGCGTCACAATCGCCTCGATCCGCTCCACGGCAAACGTGCGCAGCGCTGCATATTCCGGCACGAACGCGAGCAGGTACACGCCGCCGTCCGCATACACCAGCCGGTATGGTTCCACCGTATATGCCTTCGTTCGCTTGCTCGACGCGGAGTGGTACCGCATCTCGATGCGTCGCTGGTGGAGAGTCGCGTCGAGGAGCCGGGCGATGATCTCGGGGGGAAGCGCCTCGGCGCGCACCCGCACGGGCCCGCGCTTGGCGTCGATGACGGCGGGGATCCGGTCGAAGAACGCGCGCATCCGCGGGGGGAGGGCACGCGCCAGCTCTTCGAACGCCCCGCGGAGATCCTGCTGGAACGGCGTTCCAGCAAGGCATTCGACCAGCGTTCGGCTGAAATAGAGCGCGCAGAGCTGCGTCAGCGTAAAGCCGCGATCCGCGAGTTGCCGGAACGGCGTGCTGTTCAGCCGCCAGTGCGCGCGGCCGTCGATCTTCTCGTCGTACAGCGGGAACCCAGCCTCCTGCAGGGCGGCAAGATCGCGCCAGATCGTTCGCACGGTCACGCCCGCCTGCTCGGCGAGATCCTGGACCGTGACTCCCTGGCGCGCGCCATCGAGCGCGCGGATGATGTTCCACTGCCGGATGACCTCGGAGCCGCGCGGCATCAGCGAAGCCCCAGAAACTTGTGGCGCTGCAGGCTCAGCCGCCAGCGGGGATGCTCGAGGCAGTAGCGGATTGCCGCTTCCGTGTGTTCCGCTCGGCGATCGTCGTCGAGCGGCTGCAGATACCAGTAGCGGAACGCGAGCCCCTCGAACCGGTGCGGCTCCGCGCCTGGCTGCGGAAACACAAGCTTCAGCTCGTCGCCGGACGTCTGGACCACCTCGGTGCCGGCCTTGGGGCTGACGCACACCCAGTCCACGCCGGGCGGCACCCGGCACGTGCCGTTGGTTTCGACGGCAACGAAGAAGCCCCGGCGCCGGAACGCGTCGACGAGCGGAGCATCGAGTTGCAGCAGCGGCTCACCGCCCGTACACACCACGAAGCGTTCATCGGTGGCGCCGCCCCACGCGCCCGAGACCGCTTCGGCGAGTGCGTCCGGCGCTTCAAACACACCGCCGCCCGATCCGCTTGTTCCGAGGAAGTCCGTGTCGCAGAAGCGGCAGATGGCCGACTCGCGATCTTCTTCGCGCCCGGACCAGAGATTACATCCCGAGAACCGGCAGAAGACCGCGGGACGCCCGGCCTGGGCGCCTTCACCCTGGAGCGAGTAGAAGATTTCGTGGACGGCGTACTTCATCGCGCGCAGACCTAGCATAGCGCGCGGTCAGTCGTGATGTCCGCTTTGGCCGGCGGTCTGAGCGTCCGGCTTCAGCCGGACCGTCAGTCGGTGATCTTCCTCACCGCCGTGATTCCGAGGACCAGGAACACGAGGAAGAGCACGAGGAAGAGGCCCGCCAGGAACTTGGCGATTGCGAACGCGCCTCCCGCGATGTTCGTGAACCCAAGCGCCGCCGCGATTAACCCGACGACGAGGAATACGAAGGCCCAATACAGCATGGACGTCCTCCGTACGCGCGCGGTGCCAGATTGGTGCCAGCTTGTCAGTCCTCGCAGCGGGGCGGTAGGCTGGCGGCGTGGGCGAACGTTCGGGAGTACGGCGTCAGGAACTCCGGCTGCTGCTGGTCACCATAACCGTCTCAGCCGCGGCGTTACTGTTGCTCGTGACCCTGTCCTCCTCGGCACCTGCCTGGTGTTAAGCGAGGTCGCCCTCCGGGCGCACGCCGAACCCCTGCTCGCCGCGCTCGCGGCCGGCGCTTCCCTGAACCTCGAGGCCCTGGCGGCGGTCGGCGTTCTCGCCGGTCTTCGCCTCGTCCTCATCGTGGCCGGCACCTCAATGGGGCGGCGGGTGACCAATGCCGGGCCCCCGGCCGATCTCGTCTGGATGGGGCTCGTGTCGCAGGCGGGCGTTACCCTCGGGCTCGCGGTGCTGATTGCGCGCGAGTTTCCCGACTGGGGCCAGCCAATCCAGACGCTCGTCGTCGCGCGCTCGGCGCTGCACGCGCCCCAGCGCCTAGCGCTGCTCCAGCTTTTCCCGCACGCGCTGCCAGGCCTCGGTGGCGCGCTTCCACGCTTCCCGCGCGCGCTCGATCGCGACGAGCGTGTCGGCGAGCATCTGCTCGGTTTCGTCGAGCGCCTTCCCGATCTCCAGGCGAGGGCGCTGCGATTCGGGGAGGACGGCGAGAGCGCGGTGGTACTGCCTGATGGCGTCGCGGTGTTCGATGAGCTCGTCCCGGTGCTCGCGGTGCTCGAGCAGCGCAGACTCCTGCTCGCGAAGCGCTTCGTGGCGCTCGCTGAGCGCCTCGTGCGCGTCGATCAGCGCGGCGCGCCGTGACGGGAAGCCGTGCTCGTCCGGCATGGTCGGGACAGTATATCGCCGGTGTTACAATCGGCGGCCTCATGCGGCAACAGGTGCTCGCGTTCGCCGGCGTCACGATTCCGCTCGTGCTCACGCCGGGCATCACGACGACGCTCGTGTTGCGGACGAGCCTCATCCAGGGCGCCAGCAGCGGTCTGCTCGCAGCGGCCGGCGCCGGCCTCGCGTCGATCTGCTACGGCCTCGTCGCCGCCACGGGCGTCCAGTTGCTGCTCGCCGCCTCGCCGCGCGCGATGGCGATGCTCCAGATCGCGGGGGCGCTGTACGTCGGATGGCTCGGCGGCCGTGCGACGTGGCGCGCGTGGAGCGCGACACCTGGCGGCACGCTCCCGCTCGTCCGCACAGGCTTCCGCGAAGGCTTCCTCGCGAATGCGCTCAACCCTCCGGTGGCGCTCTTCTATTTCCTGATTGTTCCGCGCTTCATCCCGGCAGGCTCGCCGGTGTTTGCCGCGGCGCTGCTGCTCACGGCCGTGCACGTCACGCTTGCGTTCGCGTGGCACGCCTCGTGTGCCGCGGCGGCGGGGGCGTTGTCGCGCGCGCTCGCGCGACCATTCGCGCGGCGAACGATCGATGCGATCACCGGAACGGTGCTCATCGTCTTCGCCGCGCGAATGCTGTTCTGACGCGTTACCGCGCGCCGCCCGCCGGCGAGCACGAGCCGCCCACGGCGCGGAACGACGTGATCTTCAGACGCGGAAGATTGGCGTCCGCAGAGGCGCTGCCGCTCGCGCCCGCGGCGCCGGCGCTGACGCCGGCCGACGCGCTGCCGCTGGTTCCGGCCGTGCTGCCCGTCGTGCTGCCGCTGGAGCTCGCGCTGCTGGGATCGGACCCGGCCGTGCCGGACGCGGACGCGCTCGACCCGGCGCCCGGCTGACGCTCAACGGTACCGGTAATTTCTACCCGCTGTCCCACGTATTGCTCGAGGTCGTCCTCGCGATCACCCGTCAGTTCGTACGAGCTCGCGCTCGCGCTGCCGTGCATCGCCGATCCGTGCTCCGTCCCCGCGTGACCGCTCGCGGCGCCGGTCATAGTTCCCGACGTCCCGGTCGTGCTGCCCGATGTGCCCGTGCTGCTCGTCGTCGAGCTGCCGGTCGTCGAGCTGCTGCCGGCGGTCGTGCTGGTGGAGCCGCTCGTCGGGTATGACGATGTGCTTCCCGCGGCGGAGCCGGATGCGCTCGTGTCGCTCCCGATCGATGCATTGGCGAGGATGAACTCGTCGTCGTTGGCGCCCTGCTGCTGCTGAACGCAACCGACGACGGTCACGCTCTGCGCGTTCTGATCGTTGCGGTCGGAGCTCTGCCGGTCCGACTGCGATGTGCTCGCGGTCTGCGACGTTCCGCTCGTCTGCGGTGTCGCGGAGCTCGGCGTCTGCGCGCTCGCGATCGTGCACGCGATCGCGACGGCGACGGCTGAGCCCAGAATGGTACGTGTCATGTGCGTCATCTCCTCTTGGATATCGGTTCTTCGCTGCCGGCCTGAGTTGCAACCGGCGCACCAGGAGGCACGCGCATGAGGTCGGATGGAGACGTGACTACCGCTGCGGGTTCTGGGGCACGAGGACGTAGTCGGCGACGTCCCACGACGGCGGGGGCGCGGCACGGCGGTCGCGGCGACGCCGATCCACGGGGACCTCCGTGGATTGCGCGCGGCGATCGCCGACGCGGCGATCGGGGATGACGCGCACGCCGGGACGGGACGCGAACGCCGCTTGCAGGAACGCGAGCTTCTCTTCGCATTCCCGGCGGACGATCAAGAGGTACGAATACGACGTCTCGGTCAACACCGGCACACTCCGGGTGCGTCCGACGACTGCAGCGGGAGACTCGCTGCTGTGGCTCACGAGAGCGGGCGGGACCAGAAAATAGGCTAGCTCGGCCGTTTTCAACGGTCAAGCGGCGGGCGCGTGTGCGCGGGCGAAAGCGTGCAATTCCGTGCGACCGTATCGCGTCCGCGACGCCCTACGCCGGCTGGGTCTTCAACTCGCCGCGCCTTAGCCGTCGATAGAGATCGAGCGCGTCGCGGATGATCGCGGTTGCTTCGACCGGTCCGAGCAGGTCCTCGACGATCACCTGCTTGTGCTCGAGCACCTTGTAGTCTTCGAAGAAGCGCCGGATCTCCCGGAGCACGTGCGCGGGGAGCTGGTCCGCCTTGGAGTAGTCCGCGAACGCGGGGTCGCGCACGCTGACGGCAAGGATCTTGTCGTCGATCCCCTTTTCGTCGCGCATCCGCATCACGCCCACGGCGCGCGCCTCGACGATCGTCAGCGGGTACACCGGCTCCTGCCCGAGCACCAGCGCGTCGAGCGGGTCGCCATCGTCGCAGAACGTTCGCGGGATGAAGCCGTAGTCGGCCGGGTAGTACACGGCGCTGTACAGCGTGCGATCGAGCCGCAGCAGCCCCGTTTCCTTGTCCAGCTCGTACTTGTTCTTGCTCCCTTTGGGGATCTCGATCACGACGGGGAACGCGCGCTCAATCAGCGCGTCGTCAACGTAGCAATCGTGCCAGGCGTGCATGAGCCACTATAGCGCAGTCACTCGCCGAGCCTCCGGCGCAGGGCGGCGATGTGCGCGGGCGTCGTTCCGCAGCAGCCCCCCACGATGACGCACAGCGGCGCGAGGCGCGCAGCCTGCTCCGCGAATGCTTCCGGGGGTTGCGGGTATACCAGCTGGCCGTTCCGGCGCATCGGGAGACCGGCGTTGGGCTGGAAGATGAGCGGCAGCGTGCTCGTCTCGGCGAACGCGCGCGCCACGGCCAGCATTGGCTCCGGTCCCGTGCCGCAGTTGGCGCCGATCGCGTCTGCGCCGCCGTCCTGCAGCCGGGCGCAGGCGCTCACCACCGACACGCCCATCGTCGTGAAGGGGCCGCGCGGGGTCACGTCGAACGTCAGGGTGACGAGCACCGGCAGCGCCGGGGCCTCCTCCTTCACCGCTTCGAGCGCGATCGCCGCTTCCTCCAGGTCCATCATCGTTTCGATCACGATCGCGTCGGCGCCGGCCCCGGCGAGCGCGGCCGACTGGCGCCGGAACCCGTCCAGCACGAGCTGGTGGTCCACGTCGCCCATCGGTTTGAGCAGGCGCCCGGTGGGCCCGATCGATCCGAGCACGTACGCGCGCCCATCGGAGGCGTCCCGCGCCAGTTCTACGGCCCGCGCGTTCAGCTCGTCGGTCCGCCCCTCGAGGCCGTGCATGCGCAGGCGCAGCGGCGACGCGCCGAAGGTGTTCGTTGTCAGCAGCTCCGCGCCGGACTCGACGTAGGCGAGGGCCACCTGTTCGATCTCCGATGGACGCTCGAGCGTCCATCGCTCGGGGGCCTCGCCCGGCGGCAACCCGCGGGCGATCAGCATCGTGCCGGTCGCGCCATCCGCGATCAGCGGCTCGCGCCGTCGCAACCGTTCTCCGAGCGGCCTCACGACACCTCCTGATCGAGTCCGCGCACGCAGGCGACGGCGCTGGTGGCGTCGCTCGCGTACGCGTCCGCGCCGATGTCGCGCGCAAACACTTCGGACACGGGCGCGCCCCCGACGATGATCTTGATCCGTCCGCGTAGCCCGCGGGTCTCGACCGCGGCGATCACGTCCTTCATGCCGGTCATGGTCGTCGTCAGCAGCGCAGACATGCCGATGATCGACGCGCCATGCTCCACCGCCGCGCCCACGAATGCCTCGGGCTCCACGTCCACTCCGAGATCGATGATTTCGAACCCGGCGCCCTGGAGCATGATGCCCACCAGGTTCTTCCCGATGTCGTGGAGATCCCCCTTGACCGTCCCGAGGACGACGCGCCCGGCCAGCGGTACCCCCTCCGAGACGAGGAGCGGCCGCAGCAGGTCCATGGCGGTGGCCATCGCGCGCGCGGCCAGCAGCACATCGGGCAGAAAGATCTCGTAATCGCGGAACTGCTGCCCGACCACGGCCATGCCGGGCAGCAGGCCGTGGTTGAGGAGCGCGCCAGGCAGCACGCCCGCCGCGATCGCCTGGCGCGTCAACTCGGCCGCGGCGTCGCGGTCGCCGTGCTGGATTGCGAGCGACAGGTCGTTGAACGGTGGCGCCGTCATCTCGGGGCCCGGCGCGACGCGATCATGCGGGCGCGGCACTCGTGGGTCGTGCAATCGTTGCAGAAGGGGTATATCGGCTTGAAGCGGTGGACGGCGGGCGGCCCTGCCACGAGCACGCCGGAGACCGACTTCAGGGGCCGCATGAGAAAGCTCCCGCTCAGGCCGAGGCCGATCGCCGCCGGCTGCAGCGCCTGGAACAGCCGCCGCTGTCCGCTGACGTGCCACCCGCAGTATCCGGGGCTGTAGGGCAGGACGCACAGGTCCGCCGGACCACGGGCGCGCAGCGCCTCGCGGAAACGCCGCGCGAGCGAGTCGGCGAGGATGCTCGTCCCCTCCGACGCGAGCACGTCGAGCGCGTAGCCGACGGCGGGATCGCCCCGCCCGAACTGCGCGCCGATCTCCTCGCTCACGGCGTCCCCGATAGTGGCGGCAAACAGCGCGAGCCGCTGGGCGCGCGAGTAGATCTCGGCGATCGGCGTCGCCGGGGCGTTCAGCCCCTCGCCCGCGTAGATGTCGGCGAACGCGGACTCCGAAACCTCGGCCAGCATGCCGCGCGGGGCGGCGAGCCGCTCGAAGAGTCCCAGCGCGTCCCGGAACAGCCGCGTGATCCGCGCCTGCGGCCGGCGGCCGCCGACCTCGCGGTGGAGGATCGCGTCCAGGTCCGGGGTGCTCTCGACGACGGAGAACTCGATGATGTCGCGCATCAGCTCCCCACCGCGGCGTCGCGGGACGCGCGGGCGAGCTGCCGGATGTTGTCCGGCGGGGCGTGCGGCGGCACACTGCACGCTGTGCTGAGAATATACCCGCCCGCCTCTCCTGCGATCGCGATCCGATTCCGCGCCGCCCGGTAACACTGTTCGGCGGTTCCCCGCAGCACGGTGTTCACCGGATCGATGTTGCCCTTGATGAAGATCCTGGTACCGAGGCGGCGCCGCGCGTCAGCCAGGTCCACGTTGCCGAGCGGCGGCGGATCGAGCGTATCGATCCCGTCGGTGCCGGTTTCGGCAATGAGCTCGAGGCGATCGCCGATCGCCCCGCACGTGTGCGTGTACACGGGGACGTCCGGCCGCGCCGCCTTGATGCCTGACACGACCGCCCGCTCGGACGGGAGCACGAACCTGCGGTAGTGGTCCGGCGAGATGAACCCGGCGCCGGCAAACGCTGACGAAATCAGCACCGCGTCGACGCCGGCGGCGCAGTGCCCCAGCGCCAGCTCGATGGTGCCGTCCGCGAGCCGGCCGAGCGCGGCTTCGACCGTGCCGGGATGGAGGGCGAGCGCCAGCGCGCCCTCCATCGGCCCGACCAGCTCCATCAGCTGCGACAGCGGCGAGAACACTTCGGCGTGCACCGACAGGTCCGGCGCGCTTCGGCGGACGCGTTGCAGTGTGTCCCATTGCCAGGATGGGAAGGACTGGAGATTGGCGAGGCCGCCGATCTCGTGCGGCTCGACGTATCGCAGCTGCGCCACGTCCACGTCGGCGAACGACACGGTCGGCGGCTTTCCGGTGTCGGCGACGATCACGCGCGGGTTGTCGTCCGGGGGCACGATGCTGACGCGCCCGTTGCTCCAGTGCAGCACCTCGTTGGCGCCAAGACGCTCCACCCTCGCGATGCGGCGTCGCCACGCGGGATCGCGGCCCGGGAGGTTCACCAGGATGCCGTCGAACTCGTAGCGCTCCTGCAGGAGGAGCAGGGCGCTCGCGAACGCGTCGCTGTCGTGCCAGATTTCGACCGGGCCGCCGGGCGCGTGCAGGAAATAGTGGCCGAGCGCAAGCTGGCACATGACCGGGACGCGATCGGGCCGCGGCCCGCCCGGGCGCATCGCGGCGGCGACGCGCTCCCTGCCGGTCATCGCGCCCGCACGCGCTTGCGCGCCGCGTAGATCAGGAATGGTACGGAGGTCGCGACCAGGAGACTCCACGCCGCCGCGCCGATCGCGAAACGACCCGCCACGCGCGAGTTCTCCAGCACGTCGGCGACGAAGAAGCCGGCGCCGACCACCAGCAGCGCGTGGACCTCGCCGGCCGCCCGCCGCCACTCGAACGGGACAGGCACGAAGTCACCGAACGATCGCGGCATCAGCGCGGGCACGCGATCGGCCCACGCCTCAAACTCGGCGCCGAAGCGCGCGCGCAGGAACCGCTCTTCCGCGATCGCGATCCGCTCGAAGTACAACGCATGGAGCAGCAGTACGAGCACGGGAAAGAGCCAGGACGGCGATCGCATCGTCAGGCCGAGGGCGATCAACGTGTTCGCCGCGTAGAGCGGATGACGGACGATGGAATACGCGCCCCGCGTGTTCAGGACCACGGCGCGGATCGACGTCGTGCTGCGCTCGGATGTCCCCTCAGGGGCCGAGCCGGTCACGTAGACGCGGACGGCGAGGCCCGCCAGGGAGACCAGCAGGCAGACAGCTTTCCACCAGGTGGGCGCCGGGCGCAGGTTCCCGGCGGCGAACGTCAGCGCGAAGAACGGAAGCACCAGCAAGGGCAGATAGCTGCGCCCGCGGAACAGGCGCTGCCCCGTCTCGGCGAGCTGATCGACGAGCTGCAAGGTGAGTAGAGGATAGCACCCGGGGATGGGGCCTGGCCCCAATTGTCCGCGCTGGCAGACAATTGGGGCCAGGCCCCATTTCCACCCTATACCTTGACCGTGGCGGTCGCGGGCGTCGTCTGCGTCACGTCGCGGTGACCGTACCCGACGTAGAGCTGCCGCGGCCGCGCGATCTTCTGCTCGGGATCCATCAGCATCTCTTCCCACTGCGCCAGCCACCCGGCCGTGCGCGGGATGGCAAACAGCACCGGGAACATCGCCACCGGGAACTTCATCGCCTTGTAGATGAGCCCGGAGTAGAAGTCCACGTTCGGATACAGCCTCCGCGAGACGAAGTACTCGTCCTGCAGGGCGATCCGCTCGAGCTCCAGCGCGATCTTGATCAGCGGGTCGTGCCCGGTGACGTCGAACACCGCGTCCGCCATCTGCTTCAGGATCTTCGCGCGCGGGTCGTAGTTCTTGTAGACGCGGTGGCCGAATCCCATCAACCGGCCCTTGCCGTCCTTCACCTTCCGAATGAAGTCCGGAACGTTCTTGACGTCGGCGATCTCACGCAGCATGACGAGGACGGCCTCGTTCGCACCGCCGTGCAGCGGGCCGTAGAGCGCCGCGGCCGCGCCCGCGAGGGCCGAGTACGGATCGACCTGCGAGCTGCCGATCGCGCGCATCGCGTTTGCGCTGCAGTTCTGCTCGTGGTCGGCGTGCAGGATGAACAGGACATCGAGGGCACGGACCAGCGCCGGGTGCGGCTTGTACGGCGCCTCGGTCATCCGGAACATCATGTGGAGGAAGTTGGCGGCGTAGCTGAAATCGTTGTTCGGCCCCACGTACGGCAGCCCCTGGCTGTGGCGGTACGCGTAGGCGGCGATGGTCGGCACCTTGCCGATCAGCCGCAGCATCTGCAGGTGGCGGTTGTTGATGTCGCCGATCTGCTTTGCTTCCGGGTAGAACGTCGACAACGCGCCGATGGTGCTGAGGAACATGCCCATCGGATGGGCGTCGTAGTTGAACCCGTCCATGAACTTCTTGATGTTCTCGTGGACCATCGTGTGCAGCGTGATCTGCTCGGTCCAGGCCTGCAGTTCTGACTGCGTTGGAAGCTCACCGAAGATGAGCAGGTAGGCCACCTCGACGAACGTCCGCTTCTCGGCCAGCTGCTCGATCGGGTAGCCGCGATAGCGAAGGATGCCCTTGTCGCCGTCGATGAAGGTCACCTTGCTCCGGCAGCTCGCCGTGTTCATGAAGGCGGGGTCGTACGACATCAGGCCGAAGTCCTCGGCCGATACCTTGATCTTCCGCAGTTCCGGCGCGCTGATCGCGCCGTCTTTGATGGGAACTTCGTACTGTTTTCCCGTCCTGTTGTCGATGACGGTCAGCGTCTCCTGGCCCATACAAGACCTCCCGGTCGGTTCAGAGAAAAATGACGAGAATCCGGCGATATCCGACGCGGATTTCAACGATTGAGCAACACAGGTACCGCCCCCGGGCTGCTGCGCGTTTCCACAGGGGTGGTGCGCCGCTTGCTCTCCTGACCCGGTAATCGGCCGAAAACGCGCGCAATCGGCGCTCCGATTGCGGGAATCCGGCACTCGCATGCTCGCCCTTGGCGAAATTGCGCCGTGGTGCCGGACGGCCGCGAGCCGCCCAGGGGCGGCGGTCCGCCGGCAGAACGCCCCCGCGAGGACAACGATGCAAACTCTCTGGTCTGAACGGTTCGCGCAGCGCACGCAGGGCATGCGCCGGTCAGAGGTCCGCGAACTGCTGAAGCTCACCGAGCAACCCGGCATCATATCGTTCGGCGGCGGGCTGCCCGCCCCCGAGGTGTTCCCGATCAAGGAGTTCGAGCGCGCGTGCGCCACGGTGCTCAAGGAGGCTGGCGCCCGCGCGCTGCAATACAGCACCACCGAAGGCTACCGGCCGCTCCGCGAGATGATCGCGCGCCACACCTGCCGCTACGGCGTGGCGGTGACGGCGGACAACATCATGATCACGAGCGGCTCGCAGCAGGCGCTCGACCTGATCGGCAAGGTGCTCATCAATCCGGGAGACCACATCCTGGTGGAGCGCCCCACGTATCTCGCCGCGATCCAGGCGTGGACGACCTACCAGGCGCAGTACATCCCGGTGCCCATCGATGACGATGGGATGCTGCCCGACGCGCTGGAGGCGGCGCTGCGCGGCGGACCCAAGTTTATTTACGCGCTCCCGAACTTCCAGAACCCGACCGGCGTCACGCTCTCGCTCGAGCGCCGGCGCACGCTCGTGCGCCTCGCCGACCACTACGGCGTGCCGATCATCGAAGACGACCCGTACGGCCAGCTCCGCTACGAGGGGGAGCACGTGGCGTCGATCGTGTCGGTCGATTCCGAGTACCGCTCCGGCGACGGCAAGCCGTACTCCGGGAACGTCATGTATATGAGCACGTTCTCGAAGACGCTCGCTCCCGGCCTGCGCCTCGGCTGGCTGACCGGGCCCACCGACGTCATCGAGCGGCTCGTGCAGGCGAAGCAGGGGGCCGACCTCCATACCGCCACGTTCAACCAGATGGTGGCGTACGAGGTGGCGCGGGGCGGCTTCCTCGACGAGCACGTGAAGACGATCCGGCGCGTGTACCGCGCGCGCCGCGACGCCATGCTCGCCGCGATGGCCGAGTTCTTCCCGGCGGGCGTCACGTGGACCAAGCCGCAGGGCGGCCTGTTCCTCTGGGTCCGCTTCCCCGAGTTCCTCGATGCCGCCGACATCCTGCGCGAGTCGGTCAACGAAGGGGTCGCGTTCCTCGTGGGCTCGGCGTTCTTCCCCGACCGCTCGAACGCGAACACGGCGCGGTTCAACTTCTCCAACGCCGACCCGGTCGCCATCCGTGACGGGATCCGGCGGATCGGGCTCGTGCTGGCGCGGATGCTGAAACCGGCGGGGGTGTGAGGCGATGGCCCAGTACACAATTGCGTGGCTGCCCGGAGACGGCATCGGCGTCGACGTGCTCGACGCCGCGCGGATCGTGCTCGACGAGCTGGAGCTCGACGCCGAGTACGTCCCGGGGGACATCGGGTGGCAGTTCTGGTGCCGCGAAGGGGACGCGCTGCCGAAGCGGACGATCGCGTTGCTCCGCGAGTGCGACGCCGCGCTGTTCGGCGCGATCACGTCGAAGCCGGTCAAGGCCGCCGAGGCGGAGCTCGCCCCCTCGCTGCGCGGAACCGGGCTCGTCTATCGCTCGCCGATCGTGCGCATGCGGCAGATGTTCGACCTCTACGTCTGCCTGCGCCCGTGCAAGGCCTACGCGGGGAACCCGCTGAACTTCAAGGAGGGCATCGACCTCGTCGTGTTCCGCGAGAACACCGAGGACCTCTACTCGGGCGTCGAGTTCGGTCCGGTCCCGCCCGAGCTGATGGCGACGCTGGGCTCGCTCTCGAAGAACTTCGCTCCCTTCGCCGGCCTCGCAGGGGACGAGCTCGCGGTGTCGTGCAAGGTGAACACGCGCCGCGGCTCGGCGCGCATCGCGCAGGCCGCTTTCGAGTTCGCGCAGCGCCACCGCCGCCGCAAGGTCACGATCGTGCACAAGGCGAACGTGGTCCGGGCGAGCGACGGGTTGTTCCTCGAGGCGGCACGCGAGGTCGCGAAGGGCTACCCCGAGATCGAGGTGGACGAGGCCAACATCGACGCCATCACGATGTGGCTGCTGAAGAACCCGTTCAATTACGACGTGCTCGTCGCCCCGAACCTGTACGGCGACATCATCTCGGACCTCTGCGCGCAGATGGTCGGAGGGCTCGGTTTCGGCTGCTCCGGCAACATCGGCGAGACCCTCGCGGTGTTCGAGCCGACCCACGGCTCGGCGCCCAAGTACGCCGGGCAGTTCAAGGTGAACCCGCTCGCGACCATTCTGACCGTCAAGATGATGCTCGACTGGCTCGGCGAGCCCGACAAGGCGCTGCGCCTCGAGCAGGCGGTCGCGGCTGTCATCCGCGAAGGGCGCGTCCGTACGTACGACATGGGGGGCAAGGCAAGCACGCTCGAAATGGCCGCCGCGGTCGCGGCGGCGCTGCCGGTATCGGTGTGACGCGGGGGCGCCTGTGATCCTTCACGAAGTCGGAATGCGCGACGGCCTGCAGGTGGAGCAGGCCGTGGTGCCGCTGGAGAAGAAGATCGCCTGGATCGAGCGGCTGCTCGACTCGGGTGTCGACGTCGTCCAGGTCGGATCGTTCGTCAGCCCGAAGATCGTGCCGCAGATGGCGGACACCGGCGACCTCTTCCGCCACTTCGCCGCGGCACGCCCCGCGGCGGTGCGCGGCAAGCTCTCCGCGCTCGTGCTCAACGAAAAAGGACTGGAGCGCGGGCTCGAGGCGGGCGTCGCCTACTTCTGCATGGGGGTGTCGGCCAGCGAGACGCACAGCAGGAAGAACACCGGCATGGGCACCAGCGAAGCGATCGAGCGTATCACCGCCATGGCGAAGCAGGCTCGCGCTGCCGGCGCCGTCGTGCAGCTCTCGGTGCAGTCCGCGTTCGGCTGCGGCTTCGAGGGGCGTGTGCCCGAGACCCGCGTGCGCCAGATCGTCACCCGTTTCCTGCACGAGGGGTTCCTCACGATCAGCCTCGCGGACACCGCCGGGCACGCGACGCCGCAACAGGTCCGGCGCCTGTACGGCGCGATTCTGAAGGAAGCCCCCGACGCCATCTGCGCCTGCCACTTTCACGACACCTACGGCGCCGCGATGGCAAACGCCTGCGCCGCGCTCGAGTCCGGCGTGCGCTCGTTTGAGAGCGCCGTCGGCGGGCTTGGCGGATGCCCGTTCACGGCGCTCGCCGGCGCGAACCTCTGCACCGAGGATTTCGTCCACCTCCTCCAGCGCGAGGGGCTGCGGCAGGACGTGGATCTGCACGCGCTCACGGAGGTGGCCAGGGCCGCCGAGCAGTTCGTCGGCCGCCCGCTCCCGGGCCTCGTGCACCGCGCTGGACCGGTCACGGCCGCTACAGCGGCGACGACAACTTGAACCCTGAACCCTGCCCGCCTCCGCCGAGGCTACGGGGGGTCCGTAGCTTCAGCGAAGGCGGCAACCCTGAAGCCTGACATGAAGCTCCTCCACGGCGTCCGCGTCCTCGACATGACGAACGTGCTCGCCGGGCCCTTCGCCACGCTGCACCTCGCGCTGCTCGGCGCTGACGTCGTCAAGATCGAGAACCCCGAGGGGGGCGACCTGGCGCGCAAGCTTGGCGCCGTGCCGGAGCTGAACGCGCAGCTGATGGGGACGAGCTTCCTCGCGCAGAACGCGAACAAGCGATCGCTGACGCTCAATCTCAAGGTGGCCGCAGGGCGCGAGATCTTCACAAGGCTGGTGCGCGACGCCGACGTGCTCGTCGAGAACTTCCGCCCCGGCGTCATGGAGCGGCTCGGGTTTCCGTGGTCCTCGCTTCGGGAGATCAATCCGCGCCTGATCTACTGCGCGATCTCGGGGTTCGGCCAGACGGGACCGGACGCCTTCAAGCCGGCGTACGACCAGATCATCCAGGGCCTGAGCGGGGTCATGGCGATCAACGGCGACGAGCGCCTCAACCCGCTCCGGTGCGGGTTTCCCGTCTGCGACACGGTCGGGGGACTGAACGCCGCCTTCGCGATCATGGGCGCGCTTTACCACCGCGAGCGCACGGGCGAGGGGCAGTTCATCGACGTCGCGCTGCTCGATTCGATCATGCCGCTGCTCGGCTGGGTGGCGGCCAACTGGCTGATCGGCGGCCAGCCGCCGCAGCTGCTCGGGAACGACAACTTCACGGCGGCGCCGTCCGGCACGTTCGCGACGAAGGACGGCTACATCAACGTCGCCGCGAACCAGCAGGAGCAATGGGAGAACCTCGCGGACGCGCTGGGGCTGCCGGAGCTGAAGACGGATCCGCGGTTCCAGAAGCGCGACGTGCGCAAGGCGAACCGTGCGGCGCTGACGCCGCTGCTCGAGGCGAAGCTGCGCGAGCGCCCGACGGCGGAATGGGTGTGCTCGCTCAACCGGCTCGGCATCCCGGCCGGCGCGATTCCGACGCTGCAGGAGGCGCTCGCCTCCCCGCAGATCGAGCATCGCGGCACCCTCGCCTCCGTCGAGACGCCGGGCATCGGGCCGCTGCAGCTGTTCACGCTGACGGCGAGGTTCGACCGAACGCCCGGCACGATCGACGCGCCGCCGCCGCGGCTCGGCGCCCACACTGACGCGGTCCTCCGCGAGGCCGGGTACACGCCGGATGACATCGCGCGGTTCCGCGAGGACGGCGCGATTTGACGCTCGGGAGACCCTGACATGGCAGGCATGACGATCGTCCAGAAGATTCTCGCCCGCGCGACCGGGCGCGCGTCGGTGGCCGTCGGCGATGTGGTGGAACCCATCGTCGATCTCGCGATGTCGCACGAAAACGCCGCGCTGGTGATCAATCAGTTCAAGGAGATCTTCCAGGGCACCGGGATCGCCCCGGCCGTGTGGGACGCGTCGAAGATCGCCATCATCTTCGATCACCGCGTGCCGGCCGAGAGCGCGAAGACCGCGACCAATCAGAAGAAGGTGCGGGAGTTCGTCGCCTCGCAGCGGATCGACAAGTTCCACGACGTGCGCGGCGACGAGGGGGGCATCTGCCACCAGGTGCTGGCCGAACGCGGGTACGACAGGCCGGGCGCCGTGATCGTCGGCACCGACAGCCACACGACCAGCCACGGCGCGTTCGGCGCCTTCGCGTTCGGGATCGGCGCGACCGAGATGGCCGCCGTCTGGGCGCTCGGCCGCGTGCTCAACGTCGAAGTGCCCGCGACGATTCGCGTCAACGTGAACGGCGCGCTGCCCGCCGACGTGATGCCGAAGGACGTGATCCTCCATCTCATCGGACGGATCGGCGCCGAGGGGGCGAACTTCCGCGTCCTGGAGTTTCACGGAGACACGATACGGCGCATGTCCGCCGCCGGCCGGTTCGTGCTGTGCAACATGGCGGTCGAGGCAGGCGCCACGTCCGGCATCGTCCCCGCCGACGAGGAGACGTTCAGGTACCTGAGGTCGGAGGCGGGGGTCGTCGAGGCAATCAGCGCGGTCGCGCCGGACGCCGACGCGGCGTACGAGCGCGTCGTCGAGATCGACGCGGCGGCGCTGACGCCGTGCGTCGCGTGCCCGCATGCAGTGGATCGCGTCAAGCCGGTGGACGCCGTCGCGGGCACGCGTGTCCAGCAGATCGTCATCGGCTCCTGCACGAACGGGCGGATCGAGGACCTCGAGGTGGCCGCGCGCATCCTCCGCGGCCGGAAGGTCGCGCGCAGCGTGCGGATGCTCGTATTTCCCGCCTCCTGGCGCGTCTACATGGAGGCGATGCGCCGCGGCTACCTGGCGGACCTGGTGGGCGCGGGGGCCGTCGTGATGAACCCGGGGTGCGGCTGCTGCCTCGGGGTGCACCAGGGCGCGCTTGGCGACAACGAGGTAGCGCTCTCGACGACCAATCGAAACTTCAAGGGCCGGATGGGCAATCCGACCGCGGAGGTCTACCTGTGCTCGCCTGCGGTGGCCGCCGCCAGCGCCCTGACGGGCGCAATTACCGATCCGCGAAAAATGGGGTCAGACCCCATTTTTACGAAAAACGTAAATGGCGTCTGACCCCGTTCAAGGATCACCCACCATGTCCACCGTAGTCCTCACGCTCGGCGACGACGTTTCGACCGACACGATCTTCCCCGGCCGCTTCATGGCGACGGTGCTGCCGACGGAGACACCGCAGTACGCGTTTGCGGACCACGCGTCCTTCAACGCCCGCGTGCGTGCGAACGCGATCCCGCCCGGCAGCGTCATCGTCGGCGGGCAGAACTTTGGGTGCGGGTCCTCGCGCGAGCAGGCCGCGTCGTGCCTGAAAGGACCGGATCTGACGGTCGTCGCGCGCGGCTTTGCGCGCATCTTCCTGCAGAACGCGATCAATCTTGGCCTGCGGACGATCATCTGTCCCACGATCGAGGCGAACGAGGGAGACGAACTCGATTTTCGAGCCGACGAAGTCGTCAACCTGACCACCGGACAACGCTACCCGACCGTGCCGCTCCCGCGAGCGCGGCAGGCGATCGTGGACGCTGGCGGTCTTATCCCGTACGCGCGCGCGCTCGTGAGAGCGCAGCGCGCCTGACCTGGAGCAGCGCTCATGGGGTTTCGTTACCTGCTGCTCGGCGCCGGCCGCCAGGGGGTCGCCGCCGCGTACGACCTTGGCCGGTTCGGCAACGCCGAGCAGATTCTCGTCGCGGACGTGAACGCCGCTGCCGCGTCGCATGGCGCCGAGCGGCTGAACGCGCTGCTCGACGCGGAGATTGCGGTGCCGGTGCTGCTCGACGCCGCCGATTCCTCCCGCGTGCGCAACGCGCTTGGGGGCGTGGACGCGTGCCTGAACTCCGTTCACTACACGCTGAACGTCGAACTGACCCGGCTCGCCATTCACGCCGGGGTCCACATGACGGATCTCGGCGGGAACACGGGAGTCGTGCGCGAGCAACTCCTGCTCGACGAGCAGGCGCGGCACGCCGGCATCACGGTGGTGCCGGATTGCGGGATGGGCCCGGGGCTGAACATCTCGCTCGCCACCTACGTCATGGATCTGCTCGACGAGCCCCGGGAGGTGCGGATCTGGGACGGCGGTTTGCCGCAGCATCCCGACGCGCCGTGGAACTATGCGCTGACCTTCAACATCGCCGGGCTGACGAACGAGTACGACGGATGCGCCACGTTCATCCGTGACGGCAAGCTGGCGGAGGTTCCTTGCTTTTCCGACGTCGAGGAGATCGAGTTTCCGGAGCTCGGCCGCCTCGAGGCGTTCGTGACCTCGGGCGGGCTGTCCACGTCCCCGTGGACGTTCCTCGGCCGTCTGCGGCGGCTCGAGAACAAGACGGTGCGGTACCGCGGGCACGCCGCCATGTTCAAGGCGTTCGTCGAGCTGGGGCTGCTCGACACGCGCGCGGTGGCGGTCGGCGCGGCGCGCGTCGCGCCGCGCGACATGCTCCACGCGCTCCTCGAGCCGAGGATCAGCCGGCCCGACGTTCGCGACGTGTGCGTCATGCGCGTGCGCTGCGACGGGCTCAAGGACGGACGGCCTGCATCCGCCACGGTCGAGCTGATCGATCGATACGATGAGGCCACCGGGTTCACCGCGATGCAGCGGCTCACGGGCTGGCACGCATCGATTATGCTGATCGCCGCCGTGACACGACAGATCGCCGCGGGCGTGGTCCCCGTGGAACGCGCGCTCACCGGCGTCGCCATTCTCGACGAGATACGGCGGCGCGGATTCAACCCGCGCGCGGACCTCCGGATCGGTACATCTGTGACTGCATGCTGAAACGCGTGCTCGCGGCCTCTCTGCCGCTCGTGTGCCTCGCGGCGGCGGCCGCTGCCCAGACCTCGCCACCCGTCCAGACGCCGCAGACGCTCACGATCCCGAAAGTCACGGTTCCGCCGCGCATCGACGATTACCTCGACGGCACGCCGAGGGGCGACGAGGCCGCGATCACCGAGTTCTTCCAGCGCGAGCCCGGGGACGGACCTCCCGCAAGCCAGCCGACGGAAGCCTACCTCGCGTACGACGACCAGAACCTCTACGTCGCGTTCATCGCCCGCGATCGCGAGCCGCATCAGGTCCGCGCCAATCTCACCCGCCGGGAAGGGTTCGGCAACGATGATTTCGTCGGCGTCATCCTCGACACGTTCCACGACCGGCGCCGCGCCTACTTGTTCATCGTCAACCCTCACGGCGTGCAGCTCGACGGCGTGACGACGGAAGGACAGGACGACGACTACAGCTTCGATACCCTGTGGCGCTCGGAGGGACGCCTCACGCCCTTCGGGTATGTCGTCTGGATGGCGATCCCGTTCAAGAGCATGCGGTTCCCGGCGACGGCGGAGCAGGACTGGGGCTTCGCCGTGGCCCGCGTGATCCCGCGCAGCAACGAGACGTCCTTCTTCCCCTACATGACACGCCGCGTGACCGGGATGGGGCAGCAACTCGCGACGCTGCGTGGGCTGCGCGACATCTCTCCCGGCCGCAACATGCAGTTCATCCCGTACGCCGCGGCGGCGCACGCGCGCTTTCTCGACGAGCCCCGGCCGCGCTACGTCACGGACACGGACGGGCGGGCCGGGCTGGACGGCAAGATGGTCGTGAAAGATGCCTTCACGCTGGACCTGACCTTCAACCCCGACTTCAGCCAGGTGGAGTCAGACGAACCGCAGGTCACCATCAACCAGCGCTTCGAGGTCTTCTTCCCGGAGAAGCGACCGTTTTTCATCGAGAACGCGTCGTACTTCGAGAGCCCGATCAACCTGTTCTTCTCGCGCCGCGTCGCCGACCCGCAGGTGGGCGCGCGGCTGACGGGCAAGCGGGGCGGGTGGGCGTTGGCGGCGCTGGCAATCGATGACCGCGCTCCCGCGCGCCGGCTCGACCCCGGAGAGCCTGGGGCCGGCGATCGCGCGGGCATCGGCGTGCTCCGCGTGCAGCGCGAGCTGCCGCGGCAGTCGAACGTCGGGATCCTCGCGACCACGCGCGCGTTCGGCGGCGGCGCGAGCCACGTCGTCTCCATCGACGGGCGCTGGAAGATCGATGACCACTGGGTGCTCGAGGGGCAGGCGGCGGCGAGCCGGACCCGGCCGTTCGAAGGGGCGTCGAGTTCGGGGCCGGCGCTGACGCTGAACCTCGATCGATCTGGCAGGAACTGGGGCGCGTTCGTCGAGTACGAGGACATCAGCGCGGAGTTCAACGCGCCGCTCGGCTTCGTGCAGCGCGTCGATTACCGCCAGGTGCACCCGTTCTGGCGCTACACGTGGTATCCGGCGCGCGGGCCGCTCGTCAGCCTCGGGCCGGAGTTCTCCGGCGGCGCGCTCTGGGACCAGCGGGGCGCGCTTCAGGAGTGGGACGTGCGAAGCGAGTTCCAGCTGGAGCTCAAAGGGCAGACGGAGATCGAACTGAATCACCAGGAGGAGATGGAGCGGTTCGCGGGCATCGAGTTCCGCAAGCGCGAGACCAGCGTCGGTTTCGAGACCGGCTGGCTGAAATGGTTCGAGTTCTCCACGAATGTCGAGCGTGGAAACGAGATCAACTTCTTCCCCGGCGAAGGCGTCGAGCCCTTCCTGGCCGATTCGACGAACGCCGAGGTCTCGCTCAGTCTCATGCCGGTCGCCCCTCTGCGCCTCGATCAGACGTATTTGTTCACGCGCCTCGAAACCCGCGCGGGGCTCGTTCACACCCCGCCGGGCGCGAGCATCGTGGACAACCACATCCTGCGGACGCGCGTGGGCTATCAGTTCACGCGCGCGCTGTCGCTGCGCGCGATCGTGGACTACTCGGCGGTGCTCCCTGACACCGCGCTGATCGATCTCGAGCGGGAGAAGCGATTCACGGCCGATTTCCTCGTGACGTACCTCCTCAATCCCTGGACCGCCGTCTACGTCGGTTACACGGATGGCTACGGCAACGTCGAGATCGATCCCATCGCCCGCGATCGCCTGCGGCCGACCGACTCTCCCTTCCATTCCACCGGCCGGCAGGTGTTCGTCAAGACCAGCTACCTTCTGCGGTTCTGAGCGGCGCGCGGCGCCCGCCGCGGGTGGTAGCATCAGCCGCGGAGGCACGGCGTGCGTGTCATCATCGTCGGGGGCGGAGAGGTCGGGTTCGCGCTTGCCCAGGCGCTGTCCGCCAGGCACGACGTGGTCGTCATCGATCATGCCGCGCAGGCAGGCGACCGCTTCGAGCCGCTCGATGTCGAGTTCGTGTCGGGTGGCGGCACGTCCGCCGACACGCTTCGCGCCGCGGGCGTGGAGCGGGCGGACGTCTTCATCGGTTGCACCGGTCTCGACGAGGTCAACATCGTTGCCTGCGCGATGGCCAACCAGTTCGGATCGCCGCAGACGATCTGCTTCGTCTCCCGCGAGGACTTCCTGTCGGCAGGGGGACAGCAGGGGCTCGAGCGGTTCGGGATCAATCGCGTCATCTGGCCGGAGGCCCAGCTTGCCGCCGACATCGCGCGCATCGTTGCGGCGCCGGGGGCGATCGACGCCGAGGAGTTCGCGGGCGGCGCGGTCCGGCTGCTGGAGTATCGCCTCGAAGCCGGATCGCAGCTGACCACCGGCGCGATCGCCGATCTCGGGCTGCCGCACGGGTCGCTCCTCGTCGCGGTGCGGCGCGGCGACTCGTTCTTCATCCCGCGCGGCGACAGCCAGCTGCTGCCGGGCGACAAGGCGATCATCATGGGCACGCCCGCCGCGATGGAGGAGGTGCAGCGCCGCCTCGCGGCGCAGATCGGCACCCGGTCGCAGTTCGTGACGATCATCGGCGGCGGCGACGTCGGCATGCGGCTCGCCGAGGGGCTGGACGCCGCGCCGGGCGTGCAACTGCGCGTCATCGAGCGCGACCGCGCGCGCGGAGAGCTGCTCGCTGGCCGGCTGCGACGCGCGCTCGTGCTCAACGGCGACGGCACCGACCTGGAGCTGCTGGAGTCCGAAGACATCGGCCGCAGCGACGTGCTGGTGTCGGTCATCGACAACGACGAGAAGAACCTGCTCGCCTCCCTGCTCGGGCGGCAGCTCGGCGTCCGGCGGATCATCACGCGCGTGAGCAAGCGCGCGAACCTGCGGTTGTTCGAGCGTGTCGGCGTGGACGTGGCGATCTCCGCGCGCGGCGCCGCGGTCGCCTCGGTGCTGCACCAGATTGAAGGGGGCCCGTCGAGCCTCCTCGCCGTCCTCGAGCAGGGGGAGGGCCGCATCATCGAGCTGCAGGTACCCGCCGGGTTCCGCGCCCGGCCGCTGCGCGATCTCGAGGCGCCGCGCGACAGCATCATCGGCGCCATCCTGCGCGACGGCGGCGCGATCGTACCGCGCGGCGACGACCGGCTCGAGCCGGGCGACCGCGTGCTCGTCTTCTCCACGCCGGCGGCCGCCGAGCGCGTCCGGGACTACTTCCGGACCTCCGGATCGTAGACGCGCATGCGGGTGGCCATCGTCTCCCACCTGGTCGGGTTGCTCGTACGGCTGTTCGGGCTGACGCTCGCGCCGCCGGCTGCCGTCGCGGCGTCGCACCGCGAGTGGGGCGATGCCGTGGGGTTCGCCGTCGCGGGCGCGATCACTCTCGTCCTCGGGCACGCGATGCGGCGCGCCGGAGGTTCCCGCGCCGAGGCGGCGGTCGAGCGCCTGCGGCGCGCCGAAGGCCTCGCGGTCGTGTCGGCCACCTGGCTGATCATCGCGAACCTGGCAGCTATCCCCTACGTGTGGGCCGGCATCCCGCCCATCGACGCGCTCTTCGAGTCGATGTCAGGCCTCACGACGACCGGCGCGACCACGTTCCGCGACTTCACACAGTACGGACGCGGCATCTTTTTCTGGCGCGCCCTGACGCACTGGCTGGGCGGCATGGGCGTCATCGCGCTGTTCGTCGCGGTCCTGCCGCGCCTCGCCATCGGAGGACGGCAGCTGTTCTTCGCCGAGGCGCCCGGTCCAACCGATGAGAAGCTGACCCCGCAGATCCGACAGACGGCAATCGCACTCTGGGGTCTCTACGCCGCGCTGACCTTCGTGGAGGTGCTCGCGCTCGCGCTCGCGGGCATGCCGCTCTTCGACGCTGTGTGCAACTCGTTTGCGACGCTCGCCGCCGGAGGCTTTTCGCCGCATCCCGCGTCCATCGCGGGATATCAGAACACGGCGGCGGAGTGGATCATCATCGTGTTCATGTTCCTCGCGGGCGCGAACTTCGCGGTGCAATACCGCGTGGTCCGCGGCTACGGGCGCGCGCTGGTACAGGACGAGGAGTTCCGGGCGTACAGCGGCGTCGTGCTCGTCGCGTCTGCGCTGCTGGCCGCGGCGCTGATCGCGGACGGGCTCGAGTCCGGCGCCGCGGTGCGGCACGCGATCTTTCAGACGCTGTCGATCATCACCACCACCGGGTTCGCGAGCGTGGACTTTCAGCTCTGGACCGACCAGGCCAAGATTGTCCTGCTGCTTCTGATGTTTATCGGCGGATGCGCGGGCTCGGCCGGCGGCGGTCCCAAGGTCGTGCGACACCTGCTGATGGCGCGGTTCACCATCCGCGAGCTGAAACGCGCGGTCCATCCCCGCGCCGTCCTCCCCGTCAAGCTCGGCGGACGCGTCGTCCCTGACGACGTCATGCGCGACGTCGTCGTGTTCATGCTCTTTTACCTGCTGACGTTTGCGGTCGCCGCCGCGATCGTGATCGGGTTCGGCGCGGACATCGTCACCGGGATCAGCGCGACGATCGCGTGCCTGGGCAACATCGGTCCCGGATTCAACCAGGTCGGCCCGATGGGCCACTATGCCGACCTGCACCCCGTCAGCAAGATCGTGCTCACGCTCGCGATGTGGATCGGCCGCCTCGAGGTGATCACGGTGCTCGTACTGTTCCGCTGGGATCTCTGGCGCGGCGCGCGGTGGAGGGTCGAGTAGCGAGCGTACCGCTGGCGGACGGGCCGAGTAAGGGCCCTGCGCCCCTTGCGGTCTCCTCTGCGTCCCCTGATGCGGTTTCAAACGGCACCGTCCTTGTAACTGGTTACGTCGTGACCGAACTGGCGGAAAAACGCCCAGGCGAACCGGGCATGACACAGGACGAGATGCGCGAGCGCGTGATCCGGCTCGTCTTTGAAGGCTCGCGCACTCGTTTCGATGAGTTCTGCCAGGCGGTGCGCGAGGCCGCCCCGCCCGGTACGACCGCGGTCGTTCGTGGCAGTTGCGTGACGGGAGAACGCTGGCGCGATGGCGCAGAATTCGATGCGAGCGGGAACGGGACGAGCGACATGGATCTCACGCTGGTCGGCCCCGACGCGGTCGGGCTGTTCAAGGTCACCGGCTTCTTCGTGCCCGGCCTGCACTCGCGGCCGCTCAGCGACGAGGATCCGGACATCGCTCCCGCGCTCGTGCCGCTGCGCCACACGTTGATGGCCATGACTGGCCGCCCCGTGAACATCCAGGCCACGCGCGACATCGTCAGGTACTTCCGAGGCGATCTCCTCGGCCAGCCGTACCTGACACTCTTCGAGAAACCCGAAGAGCCGTGAACCTCGCTCTGCTCTCCTACAACATCCGCCGCGGGGGGCACAGACGCGAAGGAGCGCTCGCGCGGGTGATCCGTGACTGCGCTCCGGATCTCGTCGTGCTGCAGGAGGCGACGCGGCCAGACTGCACCGCGCGGATCGCGCGCGAGTGCGGCATGCGGCAGTGGGCGTCCGAGAGCGGCCGTTCGCTCGGCTATATGAGCCGCGTCGAGGTGACGCACCACGCCTGGCACCAGCCGCGCGGCTCGCGCCACGCCTTTCTCGAAATCGTGCTGGGCGCGAGCGGCGCGCGGATCTTCGGCGTGCACCTCGCGGCGGTTCACGCGGCGTGGACCGAGCGCCGGCGGCGTCGCGAGCTCCGCGCGCTGCTCGACGCCGTCCGCGAGCTCCAGCCCGGAGCCCATATCCTCGCCGGCGATTTCAATACCCTGGCGCCCGGAGAGCTGCTCGACCTCCGCAAGCTGCCGTACCGCCTTCGTACTCTCGTGTGGCTGAGCGGAGGCTCGATCCAGTGGGAGACGATCCGCGCCGTCCTCGCCGCCAACTACGTGGACGGCTTCCGGATGTTGCACCCCGACGAAGCGGGGCTGACCTTCCCGACCTGGGGAGCGCACGTCCGCCTGGACTACCTCTTCGTCCCGCGGGAGATGGCGGCGGCCCTGCGGTCGTGCGAGGTGATCACGAGCGGCGCCACCGCGCAGGCGTCCGATCATTTCCCGCTGCTGGCGAGAGTGGAGATCTAGGCGGCAGCCTCCGCCTCGCGAACTTCCGGCAGTTCGACCCTGCGGGTGGAGAAACCGTTTACACTCGGGCCGCTGCGGTTGTCGGCGAGCGTGGACGTTTTCAACGTCTTCTACGAAGACACGATCCTCCCGAAGCGCCGCTCCCAGAACCCGTCGAACGCGGGATACGCCTCGTCGATCGTGCCGCCGCGCGTCGTCCGGTTCGGCATGCTCGCCATTTGGTGACCCTCGCGCACGGATCCTTGGATCCGCGCGCTACACGCCGTTGAATCCCGGCTGCCAGAGATCCGGCACTTGGTGTTTTTCCGCCTGATATGGCGCGATCCAGCGCCAAACGCGCTGGCACACCGCCTGCCTCTTCTCCAATCAGGCCGCAATCTGTCCCACTCAAGAAATAATTCGATTCCCGCTTTCACCTGTTTGCTAGGAGGTTTCATGAAAAGTCGGCTTGCGCTCTGGCTGGTGCTCGGCGCGCTCGTGGCCGCACCGGCCGTCTCGTCGGCGCAGCAGCCCGGCGAGATCTTCGGAAAGGTCTCGGACACGTCAGGGGCCGTGATGCCCGGCGTCACGGTCACGCTCACCAGCCCCGTGCTGCTGCAGCCGCAGGTTGCCATGACCAGCGAGAGTGGCACCTACCGGTTCCCGCAGCTAGCCGTGGGCGTCTACACGGTGAGGTTCGAACTGCCCGGATTCACGACCGTCGTCCGCGAAGGCATCCGGATCGAGATCGGCTTCAACGCGCAGATCAACGCGACGATGGCGGTGTCGTCGGTCCAGGAGACCGTCACGGTCACGGGCGAAAGCCCGATCGTGGACACGCGCGACACCGGCCGCGGGTCGCGTTTCAACCAGGAAGCGCTGCAGGCGATTCCCTCGGCGCGCGACCCCTGGGTCATCCTCGAACAGTCCGCCGGCGTGGCGATGGACCGCTCCAACGTGGGCGGCAGTCAGTCGGGGCAGCAGTCGAACTTCGTCGCGCGCGGCGCGGCATTCACCGAGCAGAAATGGAATTTGGACGGCGTGGACATCACCGACATGGCCGCAACCGGCGGCTCGCCGATCTACTTCGACTTCGATGCGTTCGAGGAGATGCAGATCTCGACCGGCGGCGCGGACGTCTCGATGCAGTCCCCCGGCGTCTCGGTGAACATCGTGACCAAGAGCGGCACCGATCAGTTCCGTGGGGCGACGCGCTTCTACATCACGGATGAGAAGTTCCAGGACGTCAACATCACCGACGAACTCCGGCGTCAGGGGGCCACGACGGGCAACCCGATCCAGAACATCAAGGACTACGGCGTCGAGGCGGGTGGCCCGCTGAAGCGCGGCCGCGCCTGGATCTGGGGCAGCTACGGGAGGCAGAACATCTCGGTCGGCGTGAACAACTTCTACAAACCGACGGCCGAGTGCCAGGCCATGAAGGCCGCCCTCAGAACGGACCCACTGGCGTACAGCGTCGACGAGGTGCGCGGGTGCCTCAGCAGCGACTCGACGGAGCTGAACAACTACAACGCGAAGTTCTCGATCCGCACCTTCAAGAACAACCAGGCATCGATGTTCTTCAACGGCGCGGAGAAAGTGCGGAACGCGCGCGACGCCTCGGACCTGCGGCCGATCGAGACGACCTGGCGGCAGATGGGCGTCACCCGGAAGGATCTCGGCTCCAATTGGTGGAAGACCGGGATGCCGAAGAGCTACAAGTGGTCCGATCGGCACATCTTCACGGATCGCTTGCTCGTCGAGGCGTCCTACGCGCACGTCGGCAACAACTTCACGCTGACGTTCCACGAGGAAGATCTCCGATCCGTTCAGCCCACGTACGAAATCTCGACCGGGCTGTGGGGCCGCTCGTATTACGAGGACGTGTACGTACGGCCGACCGACAGCATCGACGTGATGGGCAACTACTTCGTCCCCGGACTCCTAGGCGGGGATCATTCGCTCAAGTTCGGCTTCAAGTGGCGCAACGACGTTGCGATCCGCGAGACCATGTACGGGGGTGATGCGTACGCGCGGTTCCGCAACGGGGTGCCGGTCGAAGCGCAGATCTACCGCCGGGCGCAGACCGAATCGTTGCTCATGAACCGCAACGTCTACCTGCAGGACAGCTACGTGAAAGGGCGGTACACGATCATCGCCGGCCTCAGGTTCGACTATCAGACCGACGACGTGCGTCCCACCGGCGTGGATGCGTCGCAGTTCTACGGGCAGCCCACCTTCGCGGGCGTCTACAACAAAGTGACGTACACGGGCAGGGTCTTCGACCAGCTCCCGGCGGCGAGCTTCGGCGGGGCCAAGGCGCTGGGCGACAAGGGACACGCGTTCGTCAACTGGTCGCCGCGGATCGGACTGAGCTACGACATCACGGGCGACGGCAGGACCGTCGCGAAGTTCAACTACGCGCGTTACACCGGGCAGCTCGGTGGAAACAGCGGCCTCATGGCCACCCGGTACAACCCGATGGTGCTGACCTATGTGCGGTACCCATGGGTGGACCTGAACCTCGACCAGGTCATCCAGGCCAACGAGGTGGTCTACACGGCGGCTCCGCTTTCCTGGACCACCGGCTACGATTACCGCGACCCGACGAAGATGACCACGACCGGCACGGTCGATCCCGACATCACCAACGAGAAGACTGACGAAATCATCGTCAGCTTCGACCGCCAGATGGGGACGGACTTCGCCGTGGGCGCCAGCTACATCTGGCGCAAGTACACGAACTTCAGGAATGTGGACCTCATCGGCTTCGACGCGGACAACTGGACCGCGGTGACGTGGACGCCAACGTGCACGGCGGCTGGCGCGGACTGTCCGACGGTGACCTACTACCAGCCGACCAGCCAGATTCCGACGAACTACCTCTACACGAACGTGAAGGACTTCTGGCGCGGCTACCAAGGCTTCGAGCTGACCGCCCGCAAGCGGTTCTCGGACAACTGGCAGGTGAACGGCAGTTACTCGTACAACGACGCGCCGATGCACTTCGACTCGCCGGCGGGCTATGTCTGGTGGACCAACGACAGTGACCCCACGAACATCGAGACGTCCGCGAACGGCGGCCAGTTCGCTCCGCAGTCGACGACGAGCGGCATCGACAACGTCTACGTCAACGCCAGGTGGATCGCGCGCCTCTCGGGTTCGTACACCCTGCCCTGGTACCGCATCAACCTGGCCGCGTTCTACAACGCCCGCAGCGGGTACCCGTACATCCGCTCGGTGCAATCGCCGGTTCGGCCGTTCAGCGCGGGCCAGATCAACGTCTTCCTCGACAAGCGGGGCGACGTGCGCTTGCCGAACTTCCAGACGATGGACTTCCGCGTGGATAAGTCGTTCTCGTTCGGCAGGCTGAAGGTGGTCCCGAGCCTGGACGTCTTCAACCTGTTCAACGGCAACACCGTGCTCGCAAAGCGCGGCCTGCAGACCGCGAGCAACGCGAACACGATCTCGGCGCTCCTCGCGCCACGGGTCCTGCGTTTCGGATTCCGGGCGACCTGGTAGGGGAGGGCAATGCAGGGCAATGCCAAATGCCGAAGGCCGAATGCCGAATGCGAGCGGCATCGTGAACCCTGAGGCCTGAACGCTGCCGGCCGGACGCGGCGTACGCCGCGTTTCCGGCGGTTCATTGGATCTTCGGCGTTCAACCTGTTGTATAACCCGGCTGCCGGGTTTCCGGCAGCCGGGTTTTTCGTTACAGGGCGTGGATTTCTTCATCGTTGGGGCTGGTACGCATCCTGCCATTACCAGCCGCCAAAGCCGCACATCCCCGTCACAGGTCCGCCCGCCGGACCCTTCTTCAATCCTTACTTGGAGGACTGTTTCATGAAGGCTCGTCTCCTAATCGGCCTGGTCCTCGGCCTCCTCATCGCCGTCCCGGCCGTCTCGTCGGCGCAGCAGCCGGGCGAAATCTTCGGGAAGGTGACCGACACGTCCGGCGCCGTCATGCCGGGCGTGAATGTCACGCTCACCAGCCCGGTGCTCCTCGAGCCGCAGACCGCGATGACCAGCGAGACCGGCACGTACCGGTTCCCGCAGCTCGCGATCGGGCTCTACAGCGTCAGGTTCGAATTGCCCGGCTTCCGCACGGTCGTGCGGGAGGGCATCCGGATCGAGATCGGGTTCAACGCGCAGATCAACGCCACGCTCGAGGTCTCGGCGGTGCAGGAGACCGTCACCGTCACCGGTGAGAGCCCGATCGTGGACAC
>DATHTE010000041.1:0-37714 GCA_035463475.1 Vicinamibacterales bacterium | reverse complement strand
TGCCGTGCTCGTGGGTGCGGGCGCAGCCGTGACGCGCCGTACGACATCGAGCAGTTGCTCCGGTTTGATCGGTTTGGCGATGTAGTCGACGGCGCCCAGGTCGCGACTCTTCCGCATTGTCTGCACATCGTCGAGAGCGGTCGCCATCACGATCGGGCCCTGTGGCCAGTGCGTGTGCAGGCGTTCGGCGAGCCACAACCCGTCCTGGCCGGGCGTGGGGGATGAAGCACGGTGGGCGCGTACGACACAGTCCCGCACATTGCGCGCGTGCGGGGCGGCCCACAGCCGCACGGCATCTGTTGCATCTCCGGGCATCGCATGACGGTGCGGCAATTGCACGCGCCGTCGGCGTTCTTCCACCATGCCTCAGTCAAGCGTTCTTCTCGTGGACGACGAGCCCGCGATCCGCGAGTCGCTCGGCCGCCTGTTGACGCATGCCGGCTGGGTCGTGACGACCGCGAGCACCTGTGCCGAAGCGCGCGCGGCACTGGCGTCGATGCGTCCGGACGGGGTGATTCTCGATGTCCGGATGCCCGACGGCGGCGACGGCATGTCATCGGGCCTCGAGTTCCTCGCGGTTCTGAGAAGCCAGCCCGGATCCGAGACGTTGCCGGTTATCATTCTCACCGGATATTTCCTCAGCACAGACGAAGACGCGGCTGTTCGGCGAAACGGAGCAAGCGTGTTGTATAAGCCCGCGGACCTGCGGATGATTGCGAGGCGGCTCTCCTCGCTGTGCTGCGGAGCGTCAGGTCAAAAACCACCATGGGTTGGCTGACATTCGGCGTCGTCTACACGGCGGTCTATTTCGTCGTCGGCCTGCTGCTCCATGAAGGGACGTTGGTCTGGTTCCGCTTCGGCGCGCTGCTGATCCCCCCGCTCATCGGCATCGTCGCGATCGCTCGGCGACGGTCCGAGTGGTCGGGTTGCCAGTGGCTGTTCTGGGCCGCAATCGCGCTCGGGCTGGCGACAACGACGGTCGGCCATCTCGGCTGGTTTGTTGACAGTCTGCTGCGCCACCGCGACACGTCCTGGCTGGGGTGGCATGCGGTCTTCGTGTTGTTCGGGACAGCAGCGCCGCTCCTCGCCTTGCTCGCGCAGCCGCATCGCGGGGCGCGCGAGAAAGAAGCTGCGACCGTTGCGCTCGACATCGCCGGCCTCGCCGTTGTGATGGGTTTCCTGTACTCATACCTGGTGATGGTGCAGGACCTCGCGGCGCGTTCGACCGACACCCGCGCGCCCGCGCTGTTGCTCCTCGCGGAGCTACAGCCGTTCGTCGTCTTCGTGGGGGTGGCAGTGGCCGCGTTCTTTGCGCGCGCCGACGCGTGGGGCGCAACGTACCGGCGCCTTGCGGGAGGCCTCGGGCTGAGCGTGATCACGTTGACGCTGACGAACATCGGCATCGCGCAGGGGCTGTACCGTCCCGGCTTCGTGTACGATTTCGTGTGGATTCTCCCGTACATGTTTTACGCGTGGGCGGCGGCGACAGCGCCGTCTTCGGATCCGCTCGGACCCGTCGAGGAGGTGCTTGGGAAGAACCCGTCGCGGCCGTGGCTGATTCTGGCCGTTCTCGTGCTCATTCCCGCAATCGACTACGCGCTGCGTGCGACGATTCCCAGCACCGAACTGAGCGGGTCGCGCGACCTCGCGACGGCCATCACCGTCGTCTCGGTCCTGCCCCTCCTGATCGCGCGGCTCACGGCGGAGCGCTCGGAGTTGAGGCGCGCCGACGATCGGGTGCGATTGCTCGCGACGGCCGTTGATCAGGCTGCGGAGCCGATCGCGATTCGCACGATTGACCGGCGATTCGTGTATGCGAATGACGCGTTTTGCCGGCTGCTCGGGTACGCGCGCTCGGAGCTTCTCGAGTCGGATGCCCATAGCCTGTTCGACGGGCCGTCCGCCGAACTGAGCGATCTCGTCGTCGAGGAGTGCCGGAAAGGACGTCCGTGGCGCGGAACCGTCACCCGCCGGCGTTCGGACGGAAGCACGATCCAGGCGGAGGCCGCTGTCGTACCGTTCAGCGACGACACGGGCCGAATCACCCACGTCCTGAGCGTGGAGCACGACGTCACGATCGAGACGCTGCTCCGCGAGCAGGTGATTCACAACGAGCGGCTCTCGGCCGTCGGCCAACTGGTCGCGGGAGTCGCCCACGAGCTGAACAACCCGCTCCAGTCGGTCATCGGGTTCTCCGAGCTGCTCCTCGACGGTGAGTCGCGCCCGGGTGCGCGCGCGGACCTCGAACAGGTGAAGACGGAGGCGATGCGCGCGTCGCGAATCGTCCGCCACCTGCTGTCCTTCGTGCGTCGCTCCGCGGGACCGCGGACGGTCGAGAACCTGCAGAACGTCGTGCAGTCGGCGCTGGCGCTCCGGAGACACGAACTGCGCGCCGCGAACATCGCGCTCGAGGAAGACTACGCCGAAGGACTGCCGCTGGTCTCGATCAATCGCGACGAGATCCAGCAGGTGATTCTCAACCTGATCGTGAACGCCGAGCAGGCGATGTCGAGGCAGGCGACCGGAGGGAGACTGCGGGTGCACGCGGGCGCTGTGGACGGCTGGGTGTGCGTCGAAGTCGAAGACGACGGGCCCGGCATCCCACCGGAGCTCGCCGGCAGAATTTTCGAGCCGTTCTTTTCGACGAAAGAAGTCGGCGAGGGCACCGGCCTCGGGCTTTCGCTCGCCCTTGGAATTGCGTCAGCGCACGGCGGCTCGCTCGACCTGCTGTCGTCGGACCATGGCGCCCGCTTCCGCCTCAGACTTCCGAGGTCCGCGGCGACGATCGAATCCATCGCGGCGTTGCGTGTGACGTGATTGACGCGGAAGGAACAGTACGACCGCCGCGCAAGCGGGCCCGCGTCCACCATGTCCCTGGCGGCGGGCGCAGGCCCACTCTACCAATCCGCAAGTCCCTTTAAGGCCTGCACACCTCCAGGAGCTGACGCGCGCCCAGCTCCGCCGGCACAATCACCTGCCGAATCACGGGCGGCCCGGACGTGCCTCCATCCTGCGGCGCCGGAGACAGGAAGCGAACTTCGACAACGTACGACCGGCTGGCGCCGCCCGGCAGCCCGAAGTGGACGACGGCTGAACCCTGCGAGCCTAGCCCCGAACCGCCGCTGACGTCCTGCGCCGGCCCGGCCGGTGTCACACCGTCGGATTCGAACAGCCTGATCGTCGCGCCGATCTCGTCGCGCGAGCGACCGTCTGCGAGACAGCGCAGCGCCCGAACTGACAGGTAGTCGGTCGCGCCTGATTCATCCCGGAAATTCGTCCAGAGCTGGTTCGGCGCGCCGTTGATATTGGCGAGCAGTTCGAGGTCGCCGTCGCGATCGACGTCGCCGAAGACGATCCCCTTGCCGTCTCCGGCGAGATCGATGCCGGAGTTGTCGCGATGGAAGGCAAGTGGATTCGCGTCGCCGATCGGCGTGTCATTCAGGAACAGGAACCCGGTGCCCGATGACGAAGCCACGAACAGATCCACGTCGCTGTCGTTGTCGACGTCGCCGCAGGCCACACCGCTGACCGCGAACCCGGCGAACGAGACGCGGGCCGAGCCGGCGGGTTCTCCCGTCGCCTCGAACACGCCCGATCGGTTCCGCCAGATCTCCGCGCCCGCGGGGTCGCCCCACAGCACGTCGAAGTCGCCATCTCGGTCGAAGTCGCAGAACGCCACGCCCGACTCTCCCTCGGCCGAGCGAAGCGCGAGGAGGCTGCGATTGACCTGGAAGCCCGACACCCCCGTATTCGTCCAGAGGGTTCGCTGACCCCCGCGCCTGCCAAGCACATCGACGTCGCCATCCAGATCGTAGTCAGCGACAGCCATGTAGCCGCCCGCGTCGCGGCTGCTGCCCAGACCGTGGCGAGCCGGGTTGCCGAATGCCCCCTGGCCATCGTTGGGGAAGATCCACATGCCGCCCAGGTCATCGTCCACGACGATATCGAGATCTCCGTCATTGTCGTGATCGATGAAGGCCACGCCTTCGGCCCGCAATCCGAGCGGACTGAGCAAGACCTCATCCCCCGGATCGGGGCCGTGAAGCAGACGGATAACCTGATTCGGCTGCTGCTCCGGCCCGCCGAAACCCCAGGCCGGATTCGCCTGAGGTCCGCGATTGAGGTAGATCTCCACCTCCGCGCTGCCGTTCCGCGCGAAGTCGGTCCACCCATCATTGTTCACGTCGCCGCAGATGGCCGACCGTGGCGCGGGCCGCGCGAGCAGGCCGGCGGCGTGAGTGGCCGTGACATCAACGAAACCGCCCTCCCCGTTGTTGTAGTACAGGTGGCTGTGCTCGTTCTCGATGTCGGGCCGCGTGTTGACGAGAGCGTCCGGCCAGCGGTCGTCGTTGAAGTCGCAGAAGATCAGGCCGCCTTCCTTTGCGCCCGGAGTCTCGAGCCCTGTTGCTGCGCGCGGCTCGAACAACCCGAATATCTGCGAGACCTCGATGTCCACGCTGCCATTACGCGCGTTGGGCGACAGAATGCGCACGACTCCGGACCGCGAAGGCCCGGTCGGGTTCGCCTTGTAGGTGACGACCACCCGGCCGCCGTCGCTGGTGTTCTCCGGGATGTCGAGGCCGAGCCACTGGGTCCCGGAGTGCACAACCGCGCTCCAATCGAGCCTGCCCGCTCCGGCGTTGCCAATCGTGACCTCGAACTGGCCTGCCCGGCGATCGTGTGTGCTCAGGCTCGTCTGGCTCACCGCGAGCACGGGAGGCATCGCGGTTTGTTCCACTGCGACGCGGCGCGGGCTTCCGGCGACTGCGGAGTCTGGACTCGTCGCTTCGATCAGGAGCGTCCCGGTCCGCGCCGCACCGCCGTTCGCGTCCGCCCACAGGTTGACCGCGCCGTTCCCCTCGCCGGTGCCGCCCGACAGGATATGCAGCCACTCGCTTCCGGGCTCGACTGTCGCCGTCCAGGAGAACGAACCAGTCGCCTGGCCCGCGTTGGACACCGCGAATCCGACGCCCGCGGCGTCTGCGCCGATCGTGTGCACCGACGGCGTCACCGAGAGGACCGGCGCAAGGCTCTCCAGGGGATTGCGCAGAACCTCGAGGGTGAACGTCTGCGTCCCAATGACATCCCCGGTGCAACTGCTGCCGCAGCCGGGTTCGGCATTGACGACTTCGAGCGTCACGGTATGTTTCCCGAGATCTTCCGTACCTGGGACCCACGTTACGAGCCCGGCGACGGGCGCGACGGACATGCCGTCCGGCCCGGTTGCGAGCGTGAACCGCGGGACCGCGCTCGACGAGAGCCCCGTGACCTCGACTTGGTACGTGAACGTCTCGCCGAGGACGACGCTTCCAGGCGGCTCGGACGTGAAGACGGCACGCTCGATCGGCGGACCGATGTGAACGACCTCGAGACTGAACCGTTGTATCGACTGACCACCCTTGCCGTCACGCGCGACCAGCGCGTTCAAGTGGCGGCCCACCCCAGACTCGGTGGGCATGTACGAGAGCACCGGACTGCCGCTGTCGGTCACGATCCCCAATCCGACAGGTGTCGGTGGGTCGCACTTCTCGAGGACCGGCGGTTCGCAGGATGTCGTCCCGGGATTGCACGTACCGGGCGGCGGCGGATCGCACGTGCTGATCGCCGGATCGCAGTTCGGCAGCGGATCGCAGGTGCTCCTCGAGGGATCCCCGGGCACGGGCACGCAGGCACACACAGCAACCGTAACGCTGTCTCCGTCCGGATCCTCCACGCGGACCGCGCTCGAATACGCCTCGCCGAGACGCGCAACCGGCCCGGGCGCGGACAGGAACCGCGGCGGGCTGTTCACCACGCCGGTAGGCGCGGTGAACACGATCGGCGCCGACGGCGGGCCAGCGTGGTCCACGAGGAGATCTGTCGGCGTGTCGCAAGGTACGGGCGGTGCGTAACACGTGTCGCCTGGTTGGGGTGGCGTTTCGGGCGCGCACGGACACAGCGGCGGCCCACCGCCCGCGATTGTCTCCTGGCCTACGGCAATGACGGCGACGCGGTAACGCCTCCCGGGCATCAGCCCAGTCACAACCGTCTCCGTCACGATGGAAACGCCGCTGGCAGTCGGCACAGGCACGGTCTTCGTCACGGGTGCGCCGACGGTCCCGGCAGGCCCGATCTCCTGAACGGCCACGCCGTAGCGCGACAGCAGGAGGTTCGGCGCGGGCGGCGTCCAGACAACGTGGTCCCAGTACACGTCAACCGCGGTCCCATCGTCGTGGGGTCGGATGACGACGCCCGTGACCTGTAGCGGCGCTTTCTCGGACACCGGAGGATCGAGTGTCGCCGCGTGCAGGTACTGCCGCTCGCTGAAGCCGTCCTCGATGCTGATAAACAGCTGAAGCGGCGAGGTGATGTTTTGTTCGAGGAACTCCTTTGTGCGGAGGTCGAACGCGAAAGACGTGGCGCCGCCCGGCAGCGTATAGCCGTTCTGGTCACCGAGCTGCTGGTTGAACTCCGGCCTGTCGAGGTCCGTTCCCAGATGGAGCCTCACGGTCACCGGATCCCCGTCCGGGTCATCTGCCGCCCACTCCACGCGATACTGATCGGGGCCCAGGTCTTCAACGAAACTGTGCGTGAGCCGTGGCGGCTGGTTGCCCAGCAGCAGTTCGACGGTCGCCTCGCCGGCGTCGCCGGTCGATTCCACGATCACCTCGTACGTGCCCGCAGGGATGTTACCGGGAGCGAAGAACTCGCCAACCTCACCGGTTGGTGTGCCTTCTTCGTTCGTGAAGGCGACGCTCTGGAGCTCGAACGGGCCGCGGAAGACGAATGCCGCTTCCTTGAGCGGCTTGTCGTTCGGGTCGGCTGGGTCATCCTCGTGCACCTGGTGCCGGTAGAAGATGAGCATGTCGCCGGGGTTCGGGGGCGTGGGCGCCGTGCCCGCCATGAACGGGGGCGTGTTGGCACCGGTGAAGACACGGCCGTCCGGCAGCGTGAGCTTCAGGTCTGCATCGCCTGTTCGATTGCTGAAGTCGATCCGGATGATCGCCTGGGGAATGCCCTCGGGTACTGTGAACGTCGCAAGGCTCTGAAGCGTGCTCTCCGTGGACGCGGTCGCCAGAGTCCGCGAGACTGGAACCGGCGTCGCCCTGCCGCCGAGCCGATAGTTCGTGAATACCGTGAGGCCGTTCTCCTGCCGATAACCTCGGTCGAACCCACGCGCATCATCCGCGCCGTCGCTCGCGAGGAGAGACATCGAACTGGCGTGGAAACCGGTGTCGTCGATCCGGAATCCCACATCGAGATCCCAACAGGCATAGTGCCAGCCGCACCCTGTCAGTCCGCACGGGTACGGGGGCGTGCAGATTCGGCCGAGAAAGGTCCTCCAGCACTTCCGGCACCACTGGATTCCCGTGCAGTAGTAGATCGGCGGCGTGCAGAGCGGGATTGAGACGCTTCCCGAAAACGCCGCCTTTGCCGGCTCGGTTGCCGACCCGAACGTGCCGCGCAGGGCGACGCCAGCCTGGCCAAAGGTGAGGCCGCCGATAATCGGCACGTAAGGCGGGATCTGGAGCGTGCCACGGAGATCGCCGCCGTACGTTCCCTGCTGCGGACCGGGAGCAAGCAGTCCCCCGAGTGGCGGATAGACCCAGGCCCGCATGTCGACGTCGAGGACTCCGCCAAAAAGGAGGATGCTCCCTTCGAAGTACATCCCGACCCCGACGAACTGTTTGGGCTCCCCCAGGTACACGTTGCCAACGATCGCCATGCTCTGGGCCATCGGGAAGCCGAGCAGGCGAATCTGCGCATTCGTCTGGAAGTAGCCGAGGCCGGAGACGGTGACAGCGCCCTCCAATGTGACCAGGTAGAGAGGCTCGGGGACGAATGGCGCGAACTTGAGTTTCGGGCCTCCCGACAGGAGGACGTTCGCATTCATCTCCGTCTCCGTCCCCGCCAGAGCCAGGTGACCGGAGACGCTCTGGAGGAAGAGCGGACCGTAGAGCGGGTACCCGGGCACAGGGAACACCGCGGAGAGACTGAGATCCTTCAGGGCGCCGTTTTCGAGCACGATTCCTCCGGTGACGTCGGGGAATCGGCCGAACCCCACGGTCGCGCCGATTGAGATGATGTCGTCGCTGCCGAAGTCGAACAGCGGGTCCTTGACCCGCAACGGTCCGAGCGTGATGGCGTCGAACGTGAACCTGCGCAAGTTGACGCTGCCGCCCATGATGTCGACGTCGCCGCGCGCGTTTTTGATGATCGGCGCGAGGCTGAAGCTGGCCGTGAAGCAGAAGCCGTCGGGACAGGGGGCTCTGGTGGCGAGGTCGAACGCCAGGCCGGCCTTCCGGAAGCCGCCGCCGGTGATGCCGATCGTTCCCGCCGGGCTGATCGAGAAGCCACGCAGGGTGATCTGCGGGCCGACCGGGGCTCTGACGTCAACCTGACTTGTGAAGAAGCCGTTGGCTCCCAGCTCGACCTGTTCGAAGTCGAAGCTGGCGCCGAAGATGTTGACCGGCGGAGCGTCGAACAGCATCACAGAGTCGCGGGTGATTCGCCCGCCGGCGAAGCTCGCCGAGAACCACGACTCCGGGTTTTCGGGCTTCCGCCGGACCTCCAGTTCGAGTGCCGGGATGGTGATCGAATCGCTTCCGATCTCCAGGCCGGGCGCCATGTCTACCTTGAAGAGGGGGAACGACTCCGTCCCGATCAGCAGCCCTCCGCCCCCCGCTGTTGGGTACGACCCGGGCGGCACGCTGAAGAAGTTGAACGGCACCTTCAGTTGATCCAGATGCCCGGTTACGTTGTTGAACCCGAGTTCGGCAGAACCCGCGCTGAAGCTCCCCGGCCGATCAGGCCCTGGCAGCAGCAACGTCACGTCGCTCATGACCGTCCCGATGCCCGCCAGGGTCAATCCGGGCGCGCTGTCGAAGTGGAAGCCCTGTGCGCCCGCCCGCACGCCGGTGATCTCGAACGTCTTCAGGCCGATGATCTCGAGCGCCGCACTCGCGGCCTCCACGCCCGACTCCGTGATGGATCCCGCGTTGAGAGTCACCGCGAGGACGAAGCCGAACGGCGTGCTGCTCGGCTCAAAGGTCACCGCATCCGGATTGATGCAGAGGCCGGCGAGGTCGAGGTCGAACCGGGCTGCGCCAACGGACGAGAGGACCTCTGCCCGGACTTGGGGGAAACGAAGCGCGCACGCCGGCGCCGTCGTGGTCGTCGTCAGGTCGCCCGTCGTTCGAAGTCTCAACGGCACGTCCGTGAAACCGATGGATCCCTCGTCGAAGGGAGCCAGCACGCCATCGATACCGCCGAAGGTCTGGTGGAAGGTGCCGCCGACATCGGTCAGCAACAGTTGCGCGAACTCGAGGTTCTTTCCCGCGGATCCGAATGCGCCATCGGTGCGGCCGGCCGCGATGCCGATGCCCTTCCGCTGCGTGGACTCTCGGTACTCTCCCATCCCGAGAATGCCGAGCCGACCGGCCGCGAGAGTGCCGACGCCGGGCAGTTTCAAGACCAGTGGGCCGGTGACGTCAATTCTGCCGTCCTGCAGGTTCAGCGTGAATGGTCCTTCGAAGAGCGGCAGAGCCTGGGCTCCGGCGGGCATGGAGCCGTAGGCCTGCGGGTTGTAGTCCAGATACAGGCCCGTCCCACTCAATCGTGTTGGAGCTGCAACGGAGTCGCAGGTTATCGGGCCGTCACTGCGCAGGAAGCCCAGGATCCACGCTGGGCCGGCAGTCTGACAGCCTGTGAACCCGTCCGGCGTATAGACGAACCAGTCGCTTCCGAGCCGCATCACCGTCGCCGATGCCGGGGGAGCGTCGGGCGGCGGGACGTCCGGCGTGCTCACCCGAGCGGCACGCGGTGCAGGGGTGACGTAGGTCGCGATCGCCGTGGCGTCGCTGCCTCCTGACGGCAGCGATACCGGAACGAGTGTCCACGTGGGGCTCTCACCGACGTCACGCGTCATGTAGACTGCGCCCCCGGGGAAGAGGACGAAGATCCGTCCCTCCTCGTCGGCGGCGACGTCGAGCGCGGGGGCCAACGCTGCAGCCGAATCGTCGAGCCTTATCAAGGAGCGGCGTGACAGCCCCGTATCGTAGGTCGCGATCGCGTATCTCGGTTCGTTGATCGCTGTGTCCAAAACGAGAACGACAAAGCCGCCATCGGGAAGTGGAGCGATATCGAGGGCAAGGAGTGGATCTCCGACGGCAATGTCCCGGACCGGGGTGATCGATCCGCCAGCCTCGCGGCGTTCGAAGATCCGCACAGTCGTGCCGGCGTCCAGGACAGCTACTCGTCCATCGGACAAACCCGCCACGTCCCACAGATTGGCTGCGGCGGTTACCGCCGCCGACTCACCGAAAATACGGTCGTACAGCTTGATCTCTGTAGACGACACGTAGGTGACGTATCCGCTCGGCTCGGACGTCACGCTCACCCGACGAGGCTGAACCCAGGCTGGGGCTACAGACGGGCTCAGCGGATCCGGATACTGTTCGAGAGCAGGCAGACCGGCCGAGGTCGATGAGGCGAGGCGGCCATCGGCCGTGGCCGCGAGGTCCATTTCCGACGCCGGTGCAGTCGCGTCGAAGCGCGGATCCACGATGAACGTCTGCCACGACGTCGTCGCTGGCTCGCGGAATACATCCACGACACGCGGCACGCCGTCCGCCGTCCGATGGATCAGGAGAAATTCGGCATCACTCCGGTCGCGGCTCTCGCCGACGCGCAGCGACCGAGGCGCAGATCTGGAGCCTGCCATATTGCCGGATAGCAGGGCCCGCACCGTCCACGTGTAATCGCCCGCGCGGAGTGCAACGGCGCGAGACGTCGATGTGGTGCGGCCCAGGAGAGCGCCGCTCAGGAACACCTCGTAGCCTTGCGCCATCGGCACCGGGTTCCAACCCAACGTGACCGTGGCCAGTCCGGTGCTGGTATCCGTGGCGAAGCGAGCGCCGTCGGCTGGCGAGTCGAGCGCGACGGCGAGAGCACTTTCGAACCCGGCGACGGTTTGTTGTCCGGCCGAGTCGATCGCCGTATGCACGCGTCCTCTCTGGTCGACAGCCAGCGCACCCGCCTCACCCTCTTGATGGCGGGTCCACACGTGCGTCGTGGGATCGACCGACGCGACGCCTGATGACGTCGCGAAAAAGACCTCGCCGGTGCCATCGATGCGAACGTCCCTCACGTTTGAGGATGGCGGACCATTGGGACCGTCGGGGAACGTCGTCCACGAGCCGTTCTGGAGCAAGGCCACACCGCTGCCGCCGGCCGCCCAGAGCTCGCCGGAGTCCGAAGCATCCAACGCGATCACCGAGTCGAGTGGAAGGCCCGTGGATGGGCTGTGATAACTGAACGATCCGTCGAACACGCTCAGTCCCACCTCCGAGGCGGCCCAGAAGCCGGCCGGTCCCACGGCAGCCACTGCAACGACGTCGAACCCTGCAACGCCCTCCCAGTTGCCGTCGTCCCGACGCACGGAGGGGTAGGCGGTCCAGGCCGTCCCGCTCCGTACGCTCACTCCTCCTCCATCAAGCCAGTAGCGTTTCACGGCGCTGGCGTGCAGCCGGTAGAAATGAGAGCCCCTGTGTGCGACGAGCAGTCGACCGGCCGCGGCGCGGATCGAAGACACCCACGAACCCGCCAGACCATCCGCAGCCGTCCGCAAGGAAGCGGACACGATCTCTCGCGGGATCGCTTCCGAGAGCTGCGCTTCGACCAGGCCGCGATTCGTGCCGATCCAGAGCGCCGTCGCGTCCACGGCAATCGCGGTAAACAGGACTGGCTCGGACAGGCCCAGATCCGCCGCGCTGACCGGGTGCCAGCTCGCGCCGTCCCAGTGCCACAGCGCGTTGTCCGGCGAAGAGCCGGCGAGCTCGGTGACGTAGCGAATCTCGCTGCCCACGACCTCGGTCGTGTCGGTCGTCGTGAGCACGATCGGGCTGCCCGCCACCGCCCACACCCCTCCCGCCGAATCGACTGCGAGGTCCTGAAGCGGACCGGAAGTTAACGCGGGAAGGATGGTCCAGCGCGATTGGATGTTCTCGTTCGGCGCGGCGACCGGTTCGACAGGCGAATTGATCCGCACCGGGATCGATCGGAGCGTCTGAGTGCCGCGCGCGACCGGGAGGACGACCGACGTGCCATCCGAGAGTTCCACGACGGCCGACAGCTGATGCGCGGGTGCCGGCGCAAGGTTCCTGGGCAGGCGTGAGAGGTCTACCGCCGCCGAAAAGACGTTTCCGTCTCCTCGGCTGCTGGCCAGCGCCTCGCCGTTCAGCAGAATGTGGAGGGTCGTCACCGGCAGACGCGCATCGGTCTCGAACTGGATCGCCCCTGTGGCAAGAGACGGCTCCTCCACGAGCAGTTGACCGCCTGTGACGACTGTGACGCCGTCTATCAGAAGATTCGTGACGGCCTCTGCTTCAGGGATGCGGACGACGTCGATCTGCGCTGGCGCGGACGGCGTGCCCTCGTTGTCGTACGCGGTCACTGTGAACGTGTTGGTGCCGTCGGCGAGCGGGATCTTTCTCGCGATCCACGAGGGATTGCCGAACGAGGATCCCGTCGCCGTTCCCGCCGAGCCGCGATCGTTCACCCAGCCGACTCGGTGGACGCCTGCGTTGTCGCTGGCAGAGCCCCGCAGCGTGACGGCGCTGGCGAGTGTCGTGAGCGTTGCCGCGGGCCGCGTGATCTGGACGTTCGGCGGGGTTGGCGGGGGCGGCGGCACGATCACCTGCACCGTGGCTGCCACCGATTCGTCTCCCGGGCCTTGTTCCGTAACGCTGGAGGTCACGCGAATCGTGCTGGTGAGTGGCCCGCTGACAGCCGCCGCCGAGACGTTCGCGACGAGGCGGAACGTATGACGCCCGGGCACGATCAGAGCTGGATCGGCGCCAGCGAAGAACTGACACGTCAACTCCGGACCGGGTATGGCGGGCGCGCAGGAGACTCCAGTGATCGACGCGTTGACGCTGCCGTCGGCGTGCGTGCTGCCGATGAAGACGGTATCAGCCGACCCGGTGATCGCGCCAGCGGGAGTGACCAGGACGACGGTGTCGACAGGCGCGGTGTCGGGGCCCCGATTGACCAAAGTCACGAGGTAGGTGACCTGGCCGCCCGGCGGGACCGTATCGGGCGATGCGCTCGCTTCGACAGCGAGGTCGGCAACGGAGGGCTCGACTTGCGGCCTCCGATCGCGCACGAAGATGTCCAACGTGCCGTTCGTGTCCTCCTCGACGAGATTGCTTGCCCCTGACACGAAGGCGACGAACCGGCCGTCGGCGCTGATGGAGGGCACAGCGGAGGCCGAGTCGGGGTTGTTGCTTTGCACCCCGGCGGTGCTCACAGTGATGCGTTCGGTGACGCGCGTCTGACGGTCATGCAGAAAGAAATCGAAGAGTTCGTTCGTGTCGCCCGCCACGAGATTGCGGCCAAACGACGCGAAGGCGACGGAGAGTCCGTCGGCGGACATGGCGACAAGCCAGTTTTGGCCGTCGCTCTGCGCACCCGAGGAACTCACGCTCACCCGACTCGTGGTACGTTCCTCCCGGTCACGCACGAACACGTCAATAGTGCCGTTGCTGTCGCCAGCAACGAGATTGCCCGCCCAGGAGGCGAACGCAACGAAGCGGCCGTCGGCGCTGATCGCGGGGTACGAGCTGCTGCTGTCGCCCTGCACCTGTTGCGAATTCAGGCTGACGCGTTCTGTTGTGTCCATCTCGCGGTCATGCACGAAAGTGTCCATGCGGACGTTCGTGTCACCCGCGACGAGATTGTTCGCATTCGACGCGAAGGCGACGTAGCGTCCATCGGGAGTGATGGCGAGGCCTTCAGGCTCGCTGTTACCGTTGCCCTCCAGCCCTGCGGAACTCACGCTGACCCGTTCCGTGGTGCCGGCCTGGCGGTCACGCACGAAAACGTCCCGCAACCCATTCGTGTCACCTGTAACGAGATTGGTCGCCGAGGAGATGAAGGTGACAAAGCGCCCGTCCCCGCTGATGGCGAGGCTTTCATACTGGAGGGGGGCCTCGCCGTCGCCCTGCATCTCGTCGGAGCTCACGCTGATCCGTTCCGTCGATGCCATCTGGCGGTCACGCACGAAAACATCCCGCACGCCATTCGTGTCGTCGGCGACGAGATTGCTCGCGGAGGAGATGAAAGCGACGAAACGCCCGTCGGCGCTGATCACGGCTCTGGGGCTATCGCCGTTAGCCTGCGCTCGTGCGGAGCTCAGGCTGACCCGTTCCGTCGTGCCCGTCAGGCGGTCATGCACGAAAACATCCCACCGGCCGTTCGTGTCGTCGTCGACGAGATTGCTCGCCCAGGAGGTGAAGGCGACGAAGCGTCCGTCGGCGCTCATGCTGGCGCTCTGGCTCTGGCCGTCGCTCTGCACTCCTCCCGTTCTCACGCTGACCCGTGTCGTGGTGCCCGCTGCCAGCGCGTCCACCTCTACGAGCCGGACACCATCATCGGGCTGGACGTTCGTGCCTTGTGTGACCTCCAGACGCCAGTATTGACAGGTCACCGGGCCGGCCGCCGGCAACGTGAGGTCGAGATTCGTCGGATCGGTTGCTGCGTTACCCGCTTGCTGGCTGTAATCGATGTTGATCGTCGTGTCGACGACTACTGTCTCGTAAAGAGCGCCGTCGCCGTCCATGTCCGCCAACAGCCGGAACCGGCTCATCGCGCGGCGGAATCCGTTGATGGCACCGTCGTTCTGCGCGAACAGTCGGACGCCGCGGATGCTGACGATCGTCGGCGTGTTGAACTCGATGAAGCTGATCGAGCCGACGCCGCCGTTTCTCATCAACGTATAGCCTTCGGTCCGGAACGTGTTGGTCGGGTCGGTGGTCGTGTCCCAACGGACGAATGTCATGCCCATTGCGCTGAAGAGATCCGTCGAGACCGTCCCCGGCACGATGTCAGCGTTCGCGGGCCGGGTGCTCGGAATGACCAACAGAAGCAAGGAGATGAGAGAGACAGCCGCGGACCCTCGCGGCGAACCGAGTCGCCCGACGCTTGCCCTTCCGCTCCAGCGGCGGCTGCGTCCGGGTCTGTTGATTTGGTCTTGGGAGCTTTCTTCGCAGCCCGCGGAGAAAGAGGACGTAGGCATGGCGGTCCTCCGTGCAGGACAGAGCCACGAGCCTTCCTCCGCCTAGGGCAAGCCGCCCCGCTGCGCAGCTGTTGTGCTGAGTGGACTTGAACGCTATACCTCAGCCGTTCGGAGGTCAAGTAGAAGAGGGGGCGAAAATCGCGTCAGCCGCCCTCTTCCGCGATAACAATCCTGGTCACGGGCTGGTCGCTCCTAGCGAGAGGTCGCGCAACAGCGTGAAACTGGCCTCAAGGTGCTGGCACACCGGACGAGCCGAATGTGAAGAGCCTGCAACAAGACCTGAGCGGCCTGCGGCGCTTCAGTCTTATCGAACATCCGAGGGCAGCGATGTCCTTATCACCTTGACGTCCGACTAAAAGGGGCAGTTGCCGGGGTTCGGTGCGTCCGTCCGAACAGGGCTGCCCGGTGGTACGAAGTACGTGACGACGTTGGTGGCGGGTGCGGTGGTCTCGTTGCGCGCAATGTGCGCGTGCTCACCTGTGTCCAGGAATCCTTGCCCGGCGTGACGGACAACCGGAGCGCAATTGGGATCGTCGGCTTCATAGAACGTCATCTCGCCGGCGACCACCGAGATGAAGACGGGGCCGGGATGACGATGCCAGCCGCTGTGCCCACCGGGCTGGAACGTGATCATCTGGACGGCTACATCGAGGGCGGGCTCGGCTTCGACCTCCACCTCCCAATCGATTGTTCGCGCCTCCCTCTTGACCTTGAATGCTTCTTCAAAGGTCGCCCGACCGATCAGCATCGATTGCGTCCCGCTGCCGGGTGTGGCCCAAGTCAGGCCCACCGCGAAAGCCAAGGCGAAGCCAACCGCGACGGCAATGATTCGTGACCGGCGCCTGTTCGACATACCGACCTCCTGTAACACGGGACCGATTCCCGCCTCCGCATTGCGTTGTTGCGGGTAAGGTTGGAGTCGGACCAGCCGCCGGGCAAGCTGCAGGAGGCCGCATCGCCCGTTTGCCGCCTAATGCGGCGAGTTGCACGATCGCACCGACGCGAATAGAATTCGAAACCTCCGCAACAGATGCACGGCCATGAACCAGTCATCTGCGATCCAGCCGGAAGAGCTCCTGGACTCCTGGAAAGACATCGCTGCGTACCTGAAACGGGACATCAGCACCGTTCAGCGGTGGGAACGCCGCGAGGACATGCCGGTTCACCGCCACGTCCACGATAGACGCGGGTCGGTGTACGCGTTCCGATCGGAGCTCGATAATTGGCTGGAATCCCGCCGGCTTCGTCTGGATCAGGAGGCGGATCAGCCCACGGCTGAGACAGCCGAGTCACTTGTGCCCACCGTCTATCACCGAAAGCCTGTCGGCCGGCGCTGGCTACTGGCGGGCGCGATGACGGCTCTGGTCGCGGCAGCGACTTACCTTCTGCTTGCTGACCGCGTCGCCACGACGCGCGCGGTCACGGTGCGATCGCTTGCCGTGCTCCCGTTACAGAACCTGTCAGCCGATCCAGCTCAGGAATTCTTCGTTGATGGAATGACAGAAGCCCTGATTGGACGCCTTTCGAGGATCCCGGGCATCCGCGTCATCTCGCGAACGTCCGCCATGCACTTCAAAGGCACCCGCTTACCGCTTCCGGAGATTGCCCGGACGCTGCACGTCGACGCCATCATCGAGGGGTCGGTCGTGCGCTCCGGCAGTCGGTTGCGCATCACCGTACAGCTCATCAGGGCAGCGACCGATGACCACCTCTGGTCTGGCAGCTACGATCGCGAGCTTCGGGACGTGCTGAACCTCCAAGATGAGGTGACGTACGCCATCGCCCGGCAGATCCAGATCACTATTGGCGGTCAGAAGTCTGGCAGGAGGGATGCGCCGCGAGTGTCGCCCGACGCGTACGAGGATTATCTCAGGGGGCGATTCGCGCTAAACAGAAGTCCAACGCCGAGCCTCGACGATAGCGTCCGGTATTTCGAGAGGGCCATCGCCAAGGATTCGATGTTCGCGCCTGCCTACTCAGGCCTCGGTGCGGCCTACATGGCTCTGGGCTCGGTTTTTGGCGGCGCTTTGCCTGCCAGTGCGCGGGCGAATGCAATCCGTTCGGCCGAGAAGGCCCTGGAGCTCGATTCTGGACTTGTTGAAGCACACGTGGTGCTCGGAGCCGCTTCGGTCGGACAGTGGCAGTGGGACGTCGCTGAAGCGAGCTACCGCCGAGCGATCGATCTGAATCCGAACGATGCCGCTGCGTACGCGGGCCAGGCGCACTGGTTGCTGTGCCTGGGACGTACAGATGAAGCGCTCGCGTCAGCGCGGCGCGCGCGCGAACTGGATCCGCTTGCCCTCTTCGGTACGAACATCGGCTGGATCCTCTTTCACGCGCGCCGCTACAAAGAAGCCATTCGCGAGTTGCAGACCGTACTCGCCGTACGCCCAGACGACGGCATCGTCTTGTGGTTTCTCGGCTTCGCGCTGATTGAGCAGGGTCAGCACGAGGAGGCGCTAAGGGTTCTCGAAAGAAGTGCGTCGGTGTCGCACCGCAACCCGGCCGTGCTGGGTGTGCTGGTGAGGGCCTATGCACGCGCCGGTCGCCGGACTGAAGCGTTGCGGATCGTTGACGAACTGCACCGGCGCCGACGGGCGGGCTACATTCCGCCTGCTGCTTTCGTGAACGCGTACCTGGGACTCGCCGAATACGATGAGGCGTTTGTCTGGCTCGAGCGCGCGTACGAAGAACGTTCCAATATCCTGCAGTTTCTGAAAGTGCACCCGTTCTTCGACGCAGTGCGCGGCGATCCGCGTTTCGTCGGGCTGGTAAGGCGCGTGAACATCCCCGGTTAGCGCAGCCTCCGAACAACCTAACGAATTGCGGACAACGACGTGAGGACGGATTGCAGGGGCTTCGACCAGCAAAATAGTGGTCAGCTGGCGCCCCACGTGGTCTATGCCCCGTCTTTGCGGACGTGTTGCGCGAGGACGTCAATCCTCCGCGCCATACGCCGCGCGTTCGCGGCGACTCGCGCGCCGCGCGCTGATGGTCCAAATCGTTTCCGCATCGCTTCTCCTGAGGGTGTAGGCGACGATCAGCACGCGCCGGTCGGCGGCTCGGCCCAGCCGCCGAAACCGTGCTTCGGCTCACGAGTGCTGCAGATCTGGGCCGTCCAGGGCGTTGGCATCGAGAAAGACGGTCACGGCGTCGTCGAACGACACGCCGTGCTTCGCCGCGTTGGCCTCAGCCTTTAAGCACAAGCGCGTCTTGCAACGGGTGGCCCCTGAGGCGGGCCGCCGCGCAGGCGTCGCGACGAGCGTGTCAGGTGTCACACGGTCTCTCGACCGTGCTCTCGAAGCGGGCGACGGCACTCTCCCAACAGCCTAGAGACTTGCCGGCGCGCTCGCGATGGCGGCGACGCTCGTCGGAAGATCGCGATGGGAATGCCTGTGTTTTTGGGATTGGTTGGTCGCGACGAGAGGACTTGAAGCTACACCGCCTCGGTTCCTGAGGGCGAGCAAATCCGGCGCACGCTCGCGCGTCCCTAACTATCACCTAACAACCAGGCGTCCACATCGCAGGGCCCCGAGTTGCTCATCGCCGTCACGCGGAAGTCTCCCGGCTCAAATCGAGGGCGGGCAACCAGTTGAATTTGGACTTCGCCTGGGCGGCGGCATAACGTCGCCGCTGAACGGATCCGGCTTACGGGTTCCCGGAGAAGAGGGTACGCAGCACCTCTCTCAGCACCTTTACGTCAACCGGCTTAAGCAGGTAGTGATCGAAGCCCGCCACCACGGACTGACGTCGATCCTCCTCCTGGCCATAGCCCGTGAGCGCCACGAGGCGGGCGCCCGCGAGCCGAGGCTCGCGACGCAATCGACGCGCCACCTCTAAACCGTCGATGTCGGGGAGACCGAGGTCGAGGAACACCACCTCCGGTTGATGCTCCGCCGCGAGTTGCAGCGCCGTCCGGCCGTCACTCGCGATCACGGTCTCGTGGCCGTCCACCTTCAGCACGGCCGCCAGCATCTCGGCGCCGTCAGCGTTGTCGTCCACGATGAGCACCCGCTTCGGCACGTCGCCGGACGCCGGAAGCGGGGTCCCGGCATTGGATGCCTGCTCCGTGACCAGCCGCTCACTCGACACGACCGGGAGCTGGACCACGAACTCGCTCCCCATGCCAGGTCCGGCGCTGTGCGCCGCCACCCGTCCCCCATGCAATCCCACGAGATGATGGACAAGCGACAGCCCGAGTCCCAGACCGTCGTGCGCGCGCTCGCCGTGCCGCGGCCCGCGGACGAAGGCCTCGAAAACGTGGGGCAGGGACTCGTGCTCCACCCCGATCCCGTCATCGCTCACGCGTACGACGGCCTCGCCGTTCACAACCTCGGCGCTCACCCGGATATGGCCGCCGGCGGGCGTGTACTTGTGCGCGTTGTCGAGGAGATTATCCAGCACCTGGTACAGCCGGTCCTCATCGCCCTCGACAGCGAGTGGTTCCGGGGGCACCGACAAGACGATCTCCTGGTCACGGTCCGCGGCGCGCCTCTCGTACGCGTCCACGACCTCGCTGAGGATCTCCCGCAGGTCCAAAGGCTGGCGTTGCAGCTCTATCGTGCCACGAATAATCTGCGCGATGTCCATTAGGTCGTTCAGGAGGTTGGTCATGTGCGCCACCTGCCGGCGCGCCACCTCGCAACTGCGGACCAAGAGCGGATCGGCCGATTCTCGTGCCTGCCACAGATCGATGTTGGACGCGATCGCCGCCAGCGGGTTGCGGAGCTCGTGTGACAGCATCGCCAGGAAGTCGTCCTTCCGCCGGCCCGTGGCGAGCAGTGATGACGCGCTTCGTTCGAGATCAGCGTTGAGCCGCTCCAGCGCCTCCTGAGCCCGCTTCAGGTCGGTGACGTCGACGAAGGAGACAACTACCCCGTCGATGACATTCTGTCGGGTGCGGTACGGCAGGATCCGCATCAGATAGCGATTGCCATCGTCGGCGCGCGTCACCATGACCTCCCGGCGCTGCAGCGTCCGCAGCACCTTCCGGATCTCGCCGACGACGTCGCCGTTGGTGAAGCGCGCCGTGATGTCTGTCACGGGCCGGCCCACGTCGCCCGGGCGCAGACGGAACACCTCCGTCGCCGTGGGGGTGAACCGCTTGATGAGCAGATCGTTGTCGAGGAAGATCGTCGCCAGCTGGGCGCCTTCGAAGAGGCTCTCGAGGTCGCTCGTAGCGACGCCCAGCTCCTCGACTTTGACCGTCAATTGGCGATTGACCGACTCCAGCTCCGCGTTGATCGTCTGCACCTCCTCCTTGGAAGACTGCAGCTCCTCATTCGCCGCCTGCAGTTCCTCGTTGAGCGAGAGCAGCTCCTCGTTGGAGGACTGGAGCTCCTGGTTGGCGCTCTCCAGCTGATCGATGGTGGCCAGCAGCTGCTGTCGCGTGTTCCGCAGTTCGTTCTGCAGCGCGCCCAGGTCTGCTGCGGGCAATGACACACCCGGTTCTCCAAGGGCCGTGTGCGCCACCGCATCCTTGATAATCACCAGGTACGCGTCCACCACCGCCTCGTTGAACGGACGAACGAGGAGCGAGACGCGCTCGACGCGACCCGCTTCGATCTCAAGGCTACATTCGACGACCGTCGATCGGTGCGTGTCCGCGGCCTGTTGAAGCGCCCGTCGCAACTCGATCCGCAAGCCCTTGTGGATCATGTTGAACGCGCTCGCGCTCGGCGCACCCGCGGAGGGGCCCAGGTAGCGGGCGGTCGGTCCAAAGAGATAGAGCACCTCGCCCCCTTCACGGACCACCATGCCCGACGGGACGAACTCGTCCAGAATCGCGCGCTCCACGCTGCGCGTGAGGGCTGTGCCGCGACCGGTGGGGACCGGGGCGGATTGCCTATCGCCGGTCACGGGCTGGGTAGGACGTGTGAGGGGAAACTCGAGCGGCACGAGCGAGACGCCGTCCAACCGCCGGTAGAGCCGCTGCTTGCGGTTCACGTCCTCGAACAGGTCGGGACTACCGACGGTCTCTGCCGATCCGAGAAGGAGGAAGCCTCGGTCGCGCAGGGCGTGGTGGAACAGACGGATCGCGCGGGCCTGAACCAGCGGTTCCAGGTAGATGAGCAGGTTTCGACACGAGATCAGATCCAGTTCCGGAAACGGCGGATCCTGCAGCAAGTTGTGCTTCGAAAAGACGCACATCTGCCGCAGCTCGGGGTTCACCTGGTAACTGCTGTCCCGGCTGACGAAAAAGCGCGCCAGTCGCTCGGGCGAGACGTCCGTGCGAATGCTTTCCGGGTAGATGCCCTGGCGTGCCACCTGAAGGCTCCGCTCGTCAAGGTCCGTCGCGAAGATCTGCACCTTCGGCGCGGACGGGCTGACCGCCAGCTGCTCGCTCAGGAGAATGGCCAGCGAGTAGGCTTCCTCCCCGCTCGCGCATCCGACGACCCACACGCGCACCCGGTCGTTCGCGTTCTTTCCGCCGAGAAGGCTGGGAAGGACTTGCTCCGCGACGGCGCCGAAGGCGCCTGGGTCGCGGAAAAATGACGTCACCCCGATCAGCATCTCCTTGAAAATGTGCGGCGCCTCGCCGGAGTCTTGCTCCAAGCGCTCGAGGTACTCGCTCCCGGACTTCAAGTTGAGATCATGCATGCGCCGCCTGATCCGTCGAACGAGCGTCGTGCGCTTGTAGCCGACGAACTCGTGCCCGGTCTTGACCCGCAGGATGTCGCAGACGGCGTTGGCGGTCCCCGACGAGAGTTCGTCCGGTTCGCCCGCGAACACCGGGTGCGGCTGCGACGCCTGCTCGATCAGATGGTGCGGCATGTCCTCGGGCGAAAGGACGTGGTCCGCCAGCCCCGCTGTGATCGCGCTCCTTGGCATGCTGTCGTAGGCCGCGGACTCGGGACGCTGGACGATGGTCGTTCCGCCGTGCTCCTTGATCGCGCGCAGACCGGCCGTACCGTCGCTGCCAGTGCCGGACAGGATGATGCCAACGGCTCGCTCGCACTGGTCGATGGCCAGCGAATGCAGGAAACCATCAATCGACCTCGCAAAGTCGGGCGCGGGCAGGCGCGCGCCGAGCCGCAGGACGCCGCCTTCGACTGACAGGGAAGTGTTGGGCGGAATGACGTAGACGTGGCCCCCCTCGACGGGCGTCTCGTCGTGGACGGCCTCGACGGACATCTGGGCGTCCCGCGCCAGCAGATCGGGCAGCATGCTCTCGTGGTGCGGGTCGAGATGCTGCACGTAAACCACCGCGATGCCCGGGTGGGACGGCATATGCCTGAGGAAGCGTCCAAACGCGTCGAGGCCGCCTGCGGAGGCGCCCACACCCACGACCAGGTAGGGGTCTCGAGCCGCACGACTTGGGTTCCCCGCGTCACGCGGCTCCATGAGCACTCCTCGGCTCCAGGTCCAGGTTGAACGACCGGCTGCGCCGCCACCGCCCGATGCGAGTCAGCATAGCCCTCGTCTGCTTCAAGTACGACGGAGCGTTGGCAAAAATCTGTCGATGAACCTTCAAACTCTACCATAGGGTCGCCGGTGCCGGTCCTGCAGAACACGTTCAGTCGATCACCGCGGCCCGATCTCGAGTCTCGCGCAGCCAGAAGGAATCGCAGAGCTCACGCGGCCCCTCCACAGCTGCAAGTCGCGCCGCTCGTCCTCAATCACCGTGGTACACCGTTGACCCGGTTCGGCGCGCGATATCTGCTCGCGAAGTACTGCGACCTCGCCCGCACCACTTCTCGTCATCGTGGATGACCACGCCCCTCACATTACGCGGCCGATTCGCTCGGTCCGATCTCGGTCAGGCCGAACGAATTCGGAACGACAGACATCATTACCCGCGACAAGCGCCGCAGGACGGCCGACTCCGACGGCACTGCCGCTCCTCTCCAACGTGACCTATGCCACGTCCTTGCGGACGTGTTGCGCGAGGACCTCGTTGATCAGGGTCTGGTAGCCCACGCGGCGACGGCGTGCCTCTTTGCGGAATTGTTCGAGCACTGGCGGATCGACACGGATCGCGATCAACTGACGGGGTTCGTTCCCGAGCGGCGGCCGGCCTACGCGTCGCATCGCTCCGAGCTGCGGGGGCGACGATTCGGGAATGTCAGAGTAGTCAATCCTTCGCGCCGTACGCCGCGCGTTCGCCGCGACTCGCGCGCCGCGCGCTGATGATCCGGATCGTTTCCGCATCGGCGGCCGCATCCGCTTACCCGAGGCACTCGCACGAGATGCGACGGGCGGCCATGAGACGGGCCGCCGCGCCGAGGTCGCGAACGTGTCACATGTCCTACGCGGGTGAGGCGAAAAACCTCATGTTGACGAGAGGCCGCTAATCCGGCCTCTCGTCCGTTTCGATCGCTGCGCTGCGGGGTCAGACCTTGGCTGCCAGATTCCGCTGTCGCCCCCGCGCCCTCCGTGCCACCAGACCGGCGATACCGGTACCCAGAAGCAGCAACGTGCCGGGTTCCGGGGTCGGGAGGGGGGTCCCGCCCGGGCCGATGACCACTGGACCGCCGCCGTCGCCGCCAGGTATAACCGAAAGGCTGCCGTTGCAGCCGGTTCCGATGGTGTTGGTGTCCAAGGTCACTGCACCATTTGACGCCAAGGCGCTACCGCAACCAATTGTTGCCGCGGTGTTCAGGGTGATGCTCGTGAGCGCGAGAATATTCCCCTGGAACGAAGTGGTTGTGCCGAGGGTCGCTGAGCTGCCGACAGCCCAATACAGACCGGGATTGAAGCTTGGCGACGTTGCATTGACGAACTGAACTACCGAGTTAGACCCCGTGATCAGCGTGCTGGACATCTGAAAAACCCAGAACGGATTGGCGAGGCCTTGGGCGTCGAGCGTAAGCACTCCGCCGGTGGATAAATTAAAACCACCGGTACCCGGTGCAGCGGAAACAGCATAGACACCTTGCGTGAGAGTCTGTCCGTCAAGGATACCACCCAAAATTGTGCTGTCGGGCTGCAGGCCTTGCAGGAGAGCCAACGCAATGTCGAGTTGAGTCTGAGCTGTGTTCGCAATCCCGTTTACGATGGGCCCAAAACCAGGGTCGAATGTGAATCCAGTTGAGCCTGCGACTATCGCACTACCTGGATCAACACCGACATTCCCGTCGATCAGTGTGGTTGAACCGGTATTGGTCACGGTCGTGGCGCCCAGGACTGCGAAACCATCCAAGGGACTTGCAAGGATCGCGTCCGCAAAGGCATTGGGCGCCGTGAAGATTTGGAACAGAGCCGCCGCCGCCGCACAGAGGAGGAACCTGCCGAGTTTCTTCATGAGATTATCTCCGTTCAAGAATCGAGCCCCACTGAACGGCTGGACAGATGGGTACTTCGGCTGGTTGCCGTGGGAATGGAAGCAGTCCAATCCCGTGCGCTGCGAGAACTTGCAAGGGGAAGGCCAGGCGCCGCCAATCGTCAGCGGCAACGAACGCGCGAACAGACGCCAAAAAAGCCCGAAAATCTCGACGTTTTGGGTATGCGCGTATCGATTCGCAAGCGCCACGCCCTCAAAGGAGTGAACCCGGGTGGCGACTTTAGTCTGCATCAGACGAAATAGACGAGCCTTCCCTCCGGATGCAAGGGTCCTCGTCGCGCAGATCGAACTCGCGAACCGACAGCTGGAACCGCTACTACGAACACGGACGCAGGATCTTCAACTGGGCAATCGCGCAAGGCTACGCAACTGCGAACCCGTTTGTGAAATTCTCGAAGCGCCCGGAGCGAAACAAACGCAACAGGCGGATCCTCCCTGAGCAAGAGCGCGCGTTGTTCGAGGCGTTACCGAAACTGTGGCGGAAGCGTCAGCGTACGGAGATGTACCGCCGCCTCGTGGCCGCCATCGACCTCGGCCTTCGCGAAGGCGAGATGCTGAAGGTCCAGATGAAACACATCGATTTCACGTCATGGGCCATCACCTTGCCACCGGAGAGCGCGAAGGGCGGCGTCACGACAGACCACGCCGAAACGGTGTACGCCATGACACCGCGTGTCCGCCAGATACTCGAGGCGCGACGGGACCAGCTCAATGATCCCGAACGATACGTCTTCGGCGCCGAGTCGGGCGTCTACGTCGCGAGCTTCGACAAGAGTTGGCGCGAACTGTTCGGTCATGCGGGCTTGCCGGTCGGCCGCAAGGGCGGACTGACGTGGCACGATCTCCGACACGAGTTCGTAAGTTTTCTTGCTGATCAGGGCGGTGAAATTCACGAGGTACGGGAAGCGGCGCGCCACAAGGACATACGCACCACCGAGCGCTACATGAAGGCGCGCGAGGAACGACTGAAGATCCTGATGGGCAAGATGGCTATGCGATCTGCATAGGCCACTACCGTCTCGGCTTCGGTGCGTCCCGCCCGCACAGACGCCCACACGACCAGTATTGTCTTCTCAAGGAGCCTGTGGCCCAAGCGCTCCGCACGCCACTCGCAGAAAAGGTGCTCAAAAGGTGCTTATCCACAACCATGAGAAGCGACTTCGACCCATTTCGGCCAACGTCCTAAAAAACGAAAGGCCGGCAATCCCGAAGGAAAACCGGCCATTTTCGTGAATTATTGGTCGGGGCGAGAGGATTTGAACCTCCGACCCCTCGGTCCCGAACCGAGTGCTCTACCAGGCTGAGCCACGCCCCGACGCTGACAGGTGAGAGATCCGCCGGCCTGCGGCGGACACCACTGTGAGGTAGAACCCGTTTATTCTACTTCAACCTCCGTCCCCAACGGTAGCGTTTCAACGAAATCCATCGCGCCGTAATGAGTCAGGTCGGGCTGTAGCGGCGTCACCGAGATGTAGCCGTCCCGCACCGCCTGGTAATCCGACCGATCGTGCGGCTCCCAGTCGCTCTGCCCTTCCTCGATCCAGTAGTACGGCTGCCCGCGCGGATCGAGCGACTCGGCCACCGACGTGACGTGGTTGCGCTTGGCCTGCACCGTGATGCGGATTCCCCTGGCCTTCGCTCGTGGCACGTTGATGTTCAGCAGCGTGCGCGGCGGCAGGCCGCGCTTGAGCACGGCGTCGGCGATCGCCGCGGCGGTGGTGGCGGCCTGGTAGAACTGGGGCTCCTGCGGCCCGCGTTCCAGCGACACGGCGAGGCTCGGGATGCCGAGCAGCGCCCCTTCCAGCGCGCCAGCGACGGTCCCGGAGTACGTCACGTCGTCACCGAGGTTGTAGCCCTTGTTGATGCCGGAGACGACGAGATCCGGCCGCCCGCGGAGCACCTTCGTGATGGCCACGTTCACGCAGTCGGTCGGGGTGCCGTCAACGGAATAGACGCCGGCGCCGAGCTGCTCGAGCCGCAGCGGCCGCCGCAGCGTCAGCGCGTGGCCGATCGCCGAGGCTTCGAGCTGCGGGGCGACGATGACCACGTCGCCGATCGGCGCGAGCGCCTCGCCGAGCGCCTGGATGCCCTCGGAGCGCACGCCATCATCATTGGTCACCAGGATCAACGGCATTGGAGTCCGGAATTATACCAGCCAGCATCAGCGCGGCCGCCAGCGCAAGCGCGCCGCCCACGACGAAGGCCGCGTCGGGGCTCACGCGCGTCCAGACGAGCCCGAACACGACGCTCGCGAGGAGCGAGCCGACGCCGAGCGCTCCGTTGTAGAGTCCGAAGGCCGTGCCGCGCAGCGGCGCCGGCGTCAGATCCGCGATGAGCGCCTTCTCCGCCCCTTCGGTCATGCCGAAGTACAGGCCGTACAGGACGAACATCGCCACGATGGCGGCGCGGCTTTCGAAGAGCGCAAATGCGAAGTAGACCATCGCGTACAGCACCCATCCCGCGATGATGAGCCTGCGGCGCCCCACGCGATCGGACCATGTGCCGCCGATGGCGGAGGACGTGGACTTCACGACGTGGAGCGCGGCCCAGAGAATCGGGATCCACACGGCGCCGACACCGAGGTCGCTGAGCCGCAGGAGCAGGAACGCGTCCGAGGCGTTGCCCAGCGTGAACACGAGCAGCACGCCGAGCAGGCTCCAGAGACGCGGCGGCAGATCGCGCCAGCGCCCCACGACGGGACGCTCGTGCGCGCGTTCGGGCGCCTGCCGCTCTTCCTTCAACGTGAGCAGCAGGGCGACGACGATCGCGCCCGGGATGATCGTCAGCGCGAAGAGCGTGCGGTAGTCGTCGGGACGGTAGAACAGGTACGCCGAGGCGAAGAGGGGCCCGGCGACGGCACCGGCGTGGTCCATCGCGCGCTGGACGCCGAAGACCCGCCCGCGTTCTCCCGCCGGCGCGATGTGCGCGAGGAGCGCGTCGCGCGGCGCGCCGCGAATCCCCTTCCCCAGCCGGTCCGTGAACCGCAGGGCGAGCACGTGCACCCATGACCCCGCGACGCTCATCAACGGCCGGACGCACGAGGAGAGCGCGTAGCCCCCGAGCACCAGCGGCTTGCGTGCGTTCCAGCGGTCGGAGAGCCGCCCCGAGACGATCTTGAGAGCGCTGTTCGCCGCCTCAGCGGCCCCTTCGATGATCCCGAGCGAGAGCGCGCCGGCGCCGAGCACCCGCGTGAGGAACAACGGCAGCAGCGGGTAGATCGCCTCGCTCGCCAGGTCGGTGAAGAAGCTCACCCATCCGAGAAGCCAGACGCCGGCCGGCAACCGGCTCGATCGAGTCAGAGGCTTCCTACGCACGCAGGAAGATCTTCCGGCGGTACATCCAGAGGAGCACGAGAAACAGGAGCGCGAGGTGCGCGAGGGCGTACGCGAGCGAGGCGTTCTTCGGCGAGAAGAACGGCTCGAAGGCGGTCGTGTAGACCCATCGCGAGCTGCTCATCGCCCGCCCGCCATCAGGCTCGATCGTGATGCGCGCCATCGTGTCGACGAGCAGCCCCGAGAACGCATAAAGCGCGAGCGCGTTCGTGCCGAGCACGACCAAGGGATACGTCCACCGGCGCCAGCCCTTCACGTCGATGATCCAATAGCAGAGCGCGAGGAACAGCGCGGCCGCGCCACCCATGAACATCACGTACGAGCTGGTCCAGAGATTCTTGTTGATGGGAAACGCGAGGTTCCATACCTCTCCGACAACGATCGCACCCACGCCGGCGATCGCCAGGAGTCCGGCTTTGCGCCCGCCGGGTGCCGTCGTCCGCAGCCACAAACCCGCGATGGTGCCGAGCAGCGTCGTCGCGACGGAAGGAATCGTGCTGAGCAGTCCTTCCGGGTCCCACGTCGGCTTCCAGAGATGCCCGTCCATCAGCGCGCGATCGATGTACGCGCCGAGGTCCATGCCCGGCCGCAGGTCACCGGCCGCGCCGCCCGGCACCGGCACGAGCATCAAGATGGCCCAATACCCGAGCATCAGAATCGTGGCGAGGACGGCGAGCGGAAGAGCGGTTCGGATGAAACCCGCCGCGCCCGTTGTCCCGGCAACGGCGGAGACCACTCCAGCGGTCCCGACCGCGCCCGCTGGTTCTTTTTCGGGACTCCTCGAGCCGGACGCCGCTCCGAGGTGTCCAAACCACCGGTAGACCAGCGCCGTGGCGACGTAGCAGAGCGCGATGCGCTGCAGCACGCCGGGGATTCTCCAACGCGACAGGTCGAACGTCGGGAACCCGGCCAGGAACAGGCCGACGGCGAAGATGATCGCCCCCCGCTTGAGTATGGACACAACGGACGCAGAGCGGCTCGACAGCGTAATCGCCACGCCGACGATGAAGAGGAAGAACGGGAAGATCATGTCGGTAGGGGTCCAGCCGTGCCAGTCCGCATGCAGGAGAGGGGCGTAAACGTGGCCCCAGTCGCCAGGATTGTTGACGACGACCATGCCGGCCATGGTGAGCCCGCGGAAGACATCGAGGGAGACGAGACGCTCGCGCACGGGACATACAATAAACCAGCCGTGAGACAGCCGTTCGACGCCGTCATCCTCATCGCCTTCGGCGGTCCGCTGGGGCCGGGGGACATTCGGCCCTTCCTTGGAAACGTGCTGCGGGGGCGCCGCGTGGCCCCGGAACGAGTGGACGAAGTCGCGCGTCACTACGAGTTGTTCAACGGGGTCTCCCCCATCACGGAGCTGACACGGCGGCAGGCCGAGGGACTGCGCGCGGCACTGGAAGCCGGCGGCTCCCCTCTACCTGTCTACATGGGCATGCGCAACTGGCATCCGTACCTCCGCGAGACCATGCATCGCATGGCGGAAGACGGCGTGCGCCGCGCGATCGGGTTCATCATGGCGGCGCACCGGAGCTATTCGAGCTGCACCCAGTACCGGGAGAACGTCCGCGACGCCCGCGCGGAGCTGCTGGCCGCCGGCGTGGCCGCGCCCGAGCTGACCTACGTGAACGACTGGCATGCGCATGCGGGATACGTCGAGACGTGCGCCCGCCACATCGTCGCGGCGATCGAACGGCTGCCGCCGACGCTGCGCCCGCACGCGCGCATTGTCTTCACAGCGCACAGCATCCCGGTGGAAATGGCCGAACGCTATCCGTACCGGGAGCAACTGCTGGAGACCGCGCGGATGGTGGCAGGTAGGATTAACGCCGCGGACTGGGCGCTCGTCTATCAGAGCCGGAGCGGCCGTCCCGAGGATCCGTGGCTCGGGCCCGACATCTGCGACTATCTACGGGCGGAGCGGGCGCAGGGCCTTCGCTCCGCCGTTCTCGCGCCCGTCGGGTTCGTGAGCGACCATATCGAGGTCTTGTACGATCTCGACACTGAGGCGGCTTCTGTGTGCCGCCAGATAGGGGTCGAAATGGCCCGCGCGGAAGCCGCCAATGCCGACGCGGTCTTCGTCCAAATGATGGCGGACGTGGTTCACGCCACGTCGGCGCGCTACGCGGACGGGCGCCCGCTTCCGCTTGCGATGCCCGCGGCGGCCAGGTGAAACGGAAGGCAGCAGTATGAGAACGCACCCTCGACGCGCACCCGCAGACCCTCTCGTGCGGTTCACGGCCGCTGTCGCCCTCGCGCTGCTGGCGTTCGGAGTGCCCGCGGGCGCCCAGGTCAGCGTCGACGCCAAACTTGGCCTCATGCAGCCAGTTCAGCCGCCGCGCGACCGCCGCGAGGTGGCGCCGCCGACCGGGACGGCCAGCATCAGCGGCCGGGTGACCTCTGCCGAGGGGGGCGCCCCGATCAGGCGCGTGCAGGTGCGGGTCGCCGGTGGGGACATCCGACGCGGCCGATCGGTCATGACCGACGCCGACGGTAAGTACACAATCGACAAGCTCCCGGCAGGCCGCTACAGCGTGTACTTCAACCGGTCCGGTTTCGTGGGCGCTTCGTATGGCTCGCGGCGCTGGAACCAGCCGGGCAAGCCAATCGACCTTGCGAACGGACAGAAGCTCGAGAAGATCGACATCGCTCTCTCGCGCGGCGGCGTGGTCGCGGGTCGCGTGTTCGACGAGTTCGGCGAGCCCGTCGTCGATGCGCGCGTGCAGGTCATGCAGTACCGCTGGGCCAACGGACGCCGGCGCATGGCGAACATGGGACGCTGGGGACAGACAAACGACCGCGGCGAGTTCCGCGTGTGGAGCCTCGCGCCGGGGGAGTACTACGTGGCAGCGGTCTCGAGCGAGCGGATGTTCTTTGCCGGCCCGATGGCGCCTCCAGACCCGGCGGAGTCTTCCGGGTACGCGCCGACGTACTTTCCAGGCACCGCGAGCGTCGACGAGGCGCAGCGGGTAGCCGTCGGCCCGGGCCAGGAGGTCAACGGCATCGACTTCACGATGGTGACGACGCGCACCGCGAGCGTATCGGGGACGGTCCTGTCGAGCGACGGTCGTCCCATGACGCGCGCCAGCGTGATGCTGACGCTGCGCGCCGCGATGGAAGCGGGCGGGCCGATGTCCCCGTTCGGCAGCGGCACGGACGAGAAAGGCAATTTCACCGTCATGGGTGTGCCGCCCGGCGAGTACATGATCCAGGCACGGAGCGACCGGGGAATGGGAGAGGACCGCGGAGATCCCGAGATGGCGACGGCCGCGGTCACGGTGGCCGGCGAGGACGTCCGCAACCTGATGCTGGTGGCCACGCGCGGCGTGCGCGTCAGCGGCCGGGTCGTGTTCGAGACGTCCCCTCCCTCCGGCTCGATGACCAGCCTCAACATCTTCTTCCAGCCGGCCGCCGACGAGCCGATGATGATGATGATGATGGGCGGGCCCGGCAACACGCCCGTGACGGAGCAGAACACGTTCGAGGCACGGGGCATTCTCGGCAGGCGCCGGATTGTTCTGAGCGGCCTCGCGTCCGGCTGGGCGCTCAAATCGGTCCGGATTGGGGGGACCGACGTCACCGACACCGGGTTCGAGTTCGGGAAGGAGAACGTGTCGAACGTCGAGCTGCTGGTCACGAATCGAACGACAACCGTGACGGGCGTGGTGCGCAATGAGAAGAACGAGGTGCTGACCGACTACGCCGTGGTCGCCTTCTCGACCGACGAAGCGCACTGGCAGTTCCCGTCGAGGCGTGTCAACGTCGCGCAGCCGGATCAGAACGGCACGTACCGCCTGCGGAACCTGCCGCCCGGGTCGTATTTCCTGATTGCGCTGGACTCGATGCCGGAGGAACTCGGCAACCCCGACCTGTTCCGGCAATGGCAGACCGACGCCACGAGGCTGACGATCGACGAAGGAGAACAACGGACGCTCGATCTGCCGCTGCGGGCGTCCCCCTCAGCTTGACGGCGCGTCTCCCTCGCGCAGGAGGCGCGTCGCCTCGTCCTCTTCCGCGTCGACGGGCGCCGGGTAGCGCCGGGCGATGAGGTAGGCCACCACGAAGATGACGACGATCAGGCCGAGCGACAGCCATTTCGGAATGACGAAGTGCACGTACCCGAGCTGGTGTGCGTACTCGACGAGCAGCTTGATCCCGACCCACCCGATGATGATGAACGCGCCGTCCACGAGCACGGGATACCGTTGCACCAGCACGAGCAGCTGGCCGATCACCAGGCGCATCGCGATGATCCCGAGGATGCCGCCGGTGATGACGACCCACAGCTTCGGAGACATGGCGACGGCGACGAGGATCGAGTCGATGGCGAAGACGATGTCGGTGAGCTCGACCTTGACGACGGTCGCCCAGAACGCGGGCAACCCCAGCCACGGCCTCGCGCGCTTCACCTCCCGCCGCTCTCCTTCCGAATGTCCCCAGAAGTGGTGGTACGAAAGATAAAGAAGGTAGAGACCTCCGATCAGCTTCACGATGCTCAGCTGAATCATGTGCGCCGCGAAGACCACCGCGGTGATGCGGAACGCGAACGCGCCAAGGATGCCGTAGCGAAGCGCTTTGCGCCGTTCGCGCCGGGGAAGCCCGAGGACGAGGACCGCGAGGACGAGGGCGTTGTCGGCGCTCAGGAGACCTTCGAGCAGGACGAGGAGCGCGACGGTGACGAGATCGGCGGCCTGGATATCCACGAGCCTTCTTCAAGTATCGCACAGGCCGGCGCGAGGCTTGACACGGTGCGTATCAACACCTATATTCGGGTAAGTGCAGGGCTTATGGCATTGGATCGCGACATTTATCTGATCAGCATGGCGGCGCGCCTGCTCGACATGCACCCGCAGACGCTGCGCAAGTACGAGCGGCTCGGCCTCGTCCGCCCATCGCGGACGATGGGCAGCATGCGCGTCTATACCCAGGAGGAGCTCGAGCGGCTTCGCCTGATCAAGCGCCTGGTGGACGAGATGGGCGTGAATCTCGCAGGCGTCCAGCGGCTGCTGGACGTGGCCGAGGTCGTGCAGCGGATCCGTCCGCTGGTCCGTGACGACGCGCTGCCGCGCCAGGAGGTTCGGCGGCGGCTCGCGCGCGAGTTCGAGCGCCTCTGCGCCATCGTCGGGCTGTGACCGTGGAATTCAAGGACTACTACGCGACGCTCGGGGTGCCGAAGACCGCCTCCGGAAAAGAGCTGAAACAGGCGTACCGGAAGCTCGCGCGGAAGTACCACCCGGACGTCAATCCGGGGGACAAGTCTGCGGAGAAGAAGTTCAAGGACCTGAACGAGGCGTACGAGGTCCTCGGCGATCCCGAGAAGCGCAAGAAGTACGACGAGCTGGGCGCGAACTGGCGCGACTACGAGCAGGCGCAGCGGGCCGGCGCCGGGGCCGGCGGCCCGTTCGCGGGCGGCAGCCCCTTCGGGGGCGGCTTCTCAGGCGGCGCCTGGAACGTCAACGTCGGCGGGCCGGGCGGCTACCGGACGATGTCGCCGGAGGAGTTCAACGAGATGTTCGGCGGCGACGAGCCGTTCTCGGACTTCTTCCAGACGTTCTTCGGTGGAGACTTCGGCGAGCGGCCACGGCGCACGCACGCGCCCGGGGCGCACCAGGCGCGCACGCACGGGCGGGACGTCGAGCACGAGATCGACCTGTCGGTCGAGGAGGCGTTCACCGGCGCGACGCGCCGCCTGACGATTTCGCAGGATGGCGTTACCCGCACGCTCGACGTGCGCATCCCGCCCGGCGTGAAGACCGGATCGCGGGTGCGGGCCGCCGGAGGGGGCGAAGCGGGCGAGGGCGGGGGAGCGTCCGGCGACCTCTATCTGCGCGTCAATCTCCGGCCGCATCCCGTGTTCGAGGTGCGCGGCCGGGACCTGTACGCGAAGGTGCGCGTGCCGTTGACCACGGCGGTGCTCGGCGGCGAGGCGCAGGTCCCGACGCCAGCCGGCAGCGTGCGGCTGAAGATCCCCGAACTGACGCAGCAGGGGCAGAGGTTCCGGCTGAAAGGGCACGGCATGCCCGGCGTGGGCAGGTCGAAGGAGCGCGGCGACCTCTACGCGAGCGTCGAAGTCGTGTTACCGGAGAAACTGAGCGACGAAGAACGAAAGCTTTTCAGGAAGCTGCAAGAGATCGAACGATGAACATCAACAAGTTCACCGAGAAAGCGCGCGAGGCGGTGTTCGAGGCGCAGCAGTCGGCAACCCGCGCGAACAACCCGCAGATCGAGCCGGAGCACCTGCTCGCGGCGCTCGTCGAGCAGCGTGAAGGGATCGTCCCGGAGATCCTGCGCAAGATGAACGTCGATCCCGCGGCGGTCGCGTCGGCCATCAAGGCGGAGCTGGCGAAAGTCCCGACGGCGTACGGCGGCTCGCAGCCGGGGCTTTCCCCACGGCTGCGCACCGTGAGCGATTTCGCGGAGCGCGAAGCGGAGCGCCTGAAGGACGAATACGTCAGCACCGAGCACCTGCTGCTCGGGATCGCGTCCGAAGGGGGACGCTCGGGCGCGGCGCGCGTGCTCAAGCAGTTCAACGCGACGCCGGAGAAGATTCTCGAAGCGATGACCGCCGTACGCGGCTCCCAGCGCGTGACCGATCCGAACCCGGAGGAGAAGTACCAGGCGCTCGAGCGGTACGGACGCGATCTGACCGAGCTGGCGCGGCGCGGGAAGCTCGATCCGGTCATCGGCCGCGATGAAGAGATCCGCCGCGTCATCCAGGTGCTGTCGCGCCGCACGAAGAACAACCCGGTGCTGATCGGCGAGCCGGGCGTCGGCAAGACCGCCATCGTCGAAGGTCTCGCGCGGCGCATCGTCCAGGGAGACGTGCCGGAAGGCCTGAAGAACAAGCGCATCATCGGGCTCGACATGGGCGCCCTGGTGGCGGGCGCCAAGTACCGCGGCGAGTTCGAGGAGCGTTTGAAGGCGGTGCTCAAGGAGATCACCGATTCCGAGGGAGAGATCATCCTCTTCATCGACGAACTGCACACCGTCGTGGGGGCCGGCGCCGCCGAAGGAGCGATCGACGCCTCCAACATGCTCAAGCCGATGCTGGCGCGCGGCGAGCTGCACACGATCGGCGCGACGACGCTCAACGAGTACCGTAAGCACAGCGAGAAGGACGCGGCGCTCGAGCGCCGGTTCCAGCCGGTGCTCGTCGGCGAGCCGACGGTGGAAGACACGATCAGCATCCTGCGCGGCCTGCGCGAGCGCTACGAGATCCACCACGGCGTCCGGCTGAAGGACTCCGCGCTCGTCGCGGCGGCGGTGCTGTCGAACCGCTACATCGCGGACCGCTTCCTGCCCGACAAGGCGATCGACCTCGTCGACGAGGCGGCGTCGCGGCTCCGCATGGAAATCGACTCCATGCCGGTGGAGTTGGAGACCGTCGAACGCCGGATCATGCAGCTCGAGATCGAGCGCGAGGCGCTGAAGAAGGAGACGGACCGCGCGTCCCGGGAACGTCTGGAGAAGCTGGAGAAGGAGCTCGCGGACCTCAAGGAAGAGCGTGGCAAGCTCCAGGCGCGCTGGCAGCAGGAGAAGGACGCGATCCAGGGGGAGCGCACGCTCAAGGAGCAGATCGAACAGGTCCGGCAGGAGATTGAACGCGCGCAGCGCCAGGGAGATTACGCCAAGGCTTCCGAGCTGCAGTACGGCCGGCTGCCGGACCTGGAACGCCGGCTGAAAGGGGCCGAAGCGGTGATGCAGGACGGCCGGCAGCGGATGCTGAAGGAGGAAGTGGACGAAGAAGACATCGCCGAGGTGGTCAGCCGCTGGACGGGAGTCCCGGTCAGCCGGCTGATGGAAGGGGAAATCCAGAAGCTCGTGAAGATGGAAGAGCGCCTGCACCAGCGCGTGGTCGGGCAGGACGAGGCGATCGCCGCGGTCGCCAACGCGATCCGCCGCGCGCGCGCGGGATTGCAGGACCCCAACCGCCCGCTCGGCAGCTTCCTCTTTCTCGGGCCGACCGGTGTGGGCAAAACGGAGCTGGCCCGCGCGCTCGCGGAGTTCCTGTTCGACGACGAGCAGGCCATGATCCGCATCGACATGTCGGAGTACCAGGAGAAACACACGGTGTCGCGGCTGATCGGCGCGCCGCCGGGTTACGTCGGCTACGACGAGGCGGGACAGCTGACCGAAGCGGTCCGCCGGCGCGCGTACTCCGTCGTGCTCTTCGACGAAGCGGAGAAAGCGCACCCGGAGGTGCTGAACGTGCTGCTTCAGCTCCTCGACGACGGGCGGCTCACCGACGGCCAGGGGCGCACGGTGGACTTCAAGAACACCGTCGTGATCATGACCTCGAACATCGGCAGCCAGTTCATCACCGAGGCGGCGCTCCGGTCGGGAGGCGCGGTGGACGAGGGGGCGCGGCGCGAAGCGATGGAGGCGCTCCGGCTCCATTTCCGGCCGGAGTTCCTGAACCGCGTGGACGAGATCATCTTCTTCCACAGCCTCGGCCGCGAGCACATGCGATCGATCATCGACATACAGCTGCGACGGCTGGCGAAGCGGCTGGAAGAGCGGAAGATCACGCTCGATCTCACCGACGCGGCGCGCGATCTGATCATCACGGAGGGGTACGATCCCGCCTACGGCGCGCGCCCGTTGAAGCGCACGATCCAGCGGCGGCTGCTCGATCCGCTCGCGATGCGCGTGCTCGAGGGGGAGTTCGGAGAGGGTGATACGATCAGGATCGACGCGTCCGGCGACGGGCTGACCTTCAGCAAGGGCGCGACGGTGGGAGCCCGGTAACATTGGCTGAGCAGAAGAACCAGCTTCCGAATCCGCGCGGCGGGCGGCGGCGCGGGGATCGGCCCCTGCCGCGCCCCGGCGGGCCGTTCTCCGCCGTCTGGTACGTTCTCGCCTTCCTGCTGCTGCTCGCGCTGGGCCAGGCGTTCTTCTTCACGCTGCAGTCCGGGCGGACCATCCAGTACAGCGAGTTCAAGAACCTCGTGCGGAACGGACGCGTGCAGGAGGTGGTCGTCGCGGAGGACCGCGTGCGGGGAACGCTCAAGTCGGCCGAACCGGACGGCCGCCGCACCTTCGTCGCGATTCGCATCGAAGATCCGCAGCTGCTCGCGGAGCTCGACAAGCACGGCGTCCGGTACACGGGCGAGGTCACCAGCAAGTGGCTGCCGGAGCTGCTCGGGTGGATCATCCCCGTGCTGTTCCTGATCGGCATCTGGAGCTTCTTCTTCCGCCGCATCGGTGGCGCGGAAGGGGGCGTGATGTCCTTCGCACGCAGCCGCGCGAAGGTGTACGCGGACGACGACGTGAAGGTGAGCTTCTCGGACGTCGCCGGCGTAGACGAGGCGGAAGAGGAGCTGAAGGAGATCGTCGAGTTCCTGCGTACGCCCAAGAAGTACACGAGCATCGGTGGACGCATCCCCAAGGGCGTGCTGCTCGTCGGCCCGCCGGGGACGGGCAAGACGCTGCTCGCCCGGGCGGTCGCCGGCGAAGCCAAGGTGCCCTTCTTCAGCCTGAGCGGGTCCGAGTTCGTCGAGATGTTCGTGGGCGTGGGCGCGGCGCGCGTGCGCGACCTCTTCGCGCAGGCGGAGGTCAAGGCGCCCTGCATCGTGTTCATCGACGAGCTGGATGCCCTGGGGAAGGTCCGGATCCAGTCGCCGATGGGAAGCCACGAGGAGCGCGAGCAGACGCTCAACCAGCTCCTCGCCGAGATGGACGGCTTCGACGCGCGCAAGGGTGTGATCATCATGGGAGCGACCAACCGGCCGGAGGTGCTCGATCCCGCCCTGCTCCGTCCCGGCCGATTCGACCGTCAGGTGCTGGTCGACAAGCCGGACGTGCGGGGGCGCGAAGACATCCTGCGCATCCACGTCAAGAACGTGAAGATCGCGGAGAACGTGGACCTGAAGGTGATTGCGGCCCGCACGGCGGGCTTCGCCGGCGCGGATCTCGCGAACCTCGTCAACGAGGCGGCGCTGCTCGCCGCACGCCGCGACAAGACGGCCGTCGAGATGAAGGACTTCGACGAGGCCATCGACCGGGTGATAGCGGGCCTCGAGAAGAAGCGCGTGATGA
>DATHTE010000040.1:0-20111 GCA_035463475.1 Vicinamibacterales bacterium | reverse complement strand
ATCAGCTCGCTGCTGGCGCCGCGCGTGCTGCGGTTCGGCGTCCGCGCGACGTGGTAGCAGATGCCGATGGCGTCAGGGCCAAAATGGGGAGGCCGAAAGCGATGGCTGCGCGCTGAACGCTGACACCTCACGCTGACGCCTGAACGCAGAAAGGGGCGCGCTCTGCCAGGAACGCGCCCCTTTTTTGTTGCAGATCGCTGACGATCAACTGGTCAGTTTCAATTGGCCTGCTGGCAATCGACAATGGGCACTGCAGGCAGGCTATCTAGGTGAGGGTCGAGAGCTCCACCGTCAGGATCTGCCGGCACTTCGGACAGATCACCGCCCGCCCCCGGCGCGGCAGCGTGGACGTGAAGTTGACCTTCACGCGCAGCATGCGCACGACGGCCACCGTCCGCAGGCTGTGCAGGCAGTGCGGGCAGTTGCACGGGTACTCCAGCGCGTACTCCGCCTCGCTGTCGCGAGGAAGCTCCGCGGCGACGTCCGGCGCGTCCTCGAGGTCCGCCATACCCCCTATATCGGCCCGTCGGCGGCACCCTGTAGATCGGACGTATGATCGGCGGATGGCAGGTTTTCGGTTGCCCGCGGAGACGCGGCTCGGTCGCGTGCGGCTCCAGGTGGCCAGCCTGGAGCGATCGGTCGCATACTACGAGCGGATCCTGGGCCTCCGCGTGATCGCCGGCGACGGCGATCGCGCCGTCCTGGGCACCGAGGCAGACCGCCGGCCGCTGGTGGAGTTGCGCCAGCGCGCCGGTGTGCGCCGGGTGCCGCGCGGTGGCCTCCTCGGCCTCTACCATTTCGCGATCCTGCTGCCGGATCGCGCCTCCCTCGGCCGCTTCCTGCCGCAACTCGAGACACTGGGGGAATCGGCCGGCGTGGCGGACCACGCCGTGAGCGAGGCCCTGTACCTGACGGATCCGGACGGTCTCGGTATCGAGGTGTACGCGGACCGGCCGCGCTCGACGTGGCGGTACGATTCCGGCGAGCTGCACATGACCACCGAGCCGCTCGACGTGGCGTCCCTGATCGAGGTCGGGGGCCGGCAGCCGTGGACGGGGATGCCCTCGGCGACCACCATCGGGCACGTGCACTTGTTCGTTGCCGATCTCTCGGCGGCTGCGCGGTTTTACGACGCCGGTGTCGGTTTCGCGCCTACAGTAAAGAAGTACCCCGGTGCGTTGTTTCTGTCCGCCGGCGGATACCACCACCATCTCGGCACGAACACGTGGCGCGCGGAGTCGCCGCCCGCGTCGGAGTCGGATGCGCGCCTGCTCGAGTGGGAGGTGCTCCTGCCGCGGGAAGGGGATTGCGAGGCAGCGGGCCGCAGCATCGAGGCGGCTGGCTTCCCGGTGCATCGTGAAGACGGCGCCTGGCTCGCCACGGACCCGTGGGGGACGACGGTGGCGTTGAGGGCGTGAGTCAGCTCTCAGCTATCCGTTCTTGCCATTGGTCCCGCCGTCGCCGCCGCTTGTCCCAGCGCGCTTGACGGCCGCCCGTGAGGCATCAAAGGTAGAGGCCATGAGACACCTGTTCGCCGTCGTTCCCCTGTTGCTGTTCTGCATGGCGCCTGTGGTGGCCGATCCGTTGACCACCGGCGATCGCCAGCGCCTCGTGGCGCATCTCGAGATGACGGAGAGCTGGCTCGAGAGCGAGATCAAAGGGCTCACGCCCGAGCAGATGCGGTTCAAGATGACGCCCGACAGCTGGAGCATCGTCGAGGTGGTCGAACACCTCGGCATCGCCGAGCCGCAGTACTGGCAACGGCTGCAGGACTCCATGAAGCAGCCCGCCGCCTCGAAGAAGCTCGAAGCGACCGACGCGGCGATCCTCTGGTACGGCATCGATCGCACGAACCGCGCGCGCACGGGCGAGGCGCGGGTGCCAAAGGGAAAGTGGAGCACCGCGGAGGCCGCCTTCACCGAGTTCCGCAAGCTGCGGGCGACGATGCTCGACTACGCGAAGACCACGCAGGACGATCTCCGGTCGCGCGCGCTCCTCGAGGGCAACATGGACGTCTACCAGTGGTTCCTGATGATCTCGACGCACTCTCAGCGCCACATCCTCCAGATCCGCGAGATCAAGGCGCACCCGGGTTTCCCAAAGCACTCGTAGCCTCTGCGCCCCCTCCGGCGGTAGACTGTCGGCCTCCGGAGGATCACAATGCGCTCATCGCTCGCGATTTTCGTCCTCGCGTCCGCCCTGGCTCTGCCCGGCGTCCTCGCGTCGCAGACCGGCCAGCAGCCTCCACCGCCGCCCGGGCGCCAGCCGGCCCAGCGCCTGGTGCCGGAGGTCGCTCCGGTCAAGATGGACCCGGAGCGCGCGCGGCGCCTCTACGTCAGCAACGATCCGGCGGACCATTCGACCGGCCGGAACTTCCAGAACGACATCGATCAGAAAGCGCAGATTGACGCGCGCTACGCGGAAGCCTGCAAGGGGATCATCGACTACCAGAAGACGGCGTATCGCAGCAGCGTCGGAGACCTCGACATCCCCGTGTACGTCTTCCAGCCGCTCGTGAAGCGCGGGCCGCGCGGCCACGCGGCGATGTTGTGGGTGCACGGCGGCGTCCACGGCAACTGGGACGTCAACTACTTCCCGTTCGTCAAGGAGGCGGTCGAGCGCGGATACGTGATCCTCGCCCCCGAGTACCGCGGCAGCACGGGGTACGGGGAGAAGTTCCACAACGAGATCGACTATGGAGGCTACGAGGTGGACGACGTGATGAGCGCGATGGCGTTCGTGAAGGCGAAGCTGCCGCACGTCGATCCCGATCGCGTCGGCATGCTGGGCTGGAGCCACGGCGGGTACATCACGCTGTTCAGCGTCTTTCGCGACGCGACCCCCTTCAAGGCAGCCGCCGCCATCGTCCCGGTGACCAACCTGGTGTTCAGGCTCTCGTACAAGGGGCCCGGCTACCAGCGCAGCTTTGCGACGCAGAAGCGGATCCAGGGGTTGCCGTTCGAGAAGCGCGACCTCTATATCCAGCGCTCGCCGCTTTACAGCGTGGACAAGCTGCAGGTGCCGCTCCTCGTGCACGTGGCCACGAACGACACGGACGTGGACTTTGTGGAGGACCAGCAGATTGTCGACGCGTTGCGCTCGCGCAAGCCGGACCTGGCGGAGACGAAGGTGTACGTCGATCCGCCCCCCGGCGCCGCGGGTGGTGGGCACACGTTCAGCCGCCGCGTCGATCGCAAGACCCTCGAGCGGATGGACACGCCGGAGCAGCGCGACTCCTGGAACCGCACGTGGACGTTCTTCGAGTGGCACCTGCGCCCGTACGAGGATCGTTCAAAGCCGCCGAGCACCGCTAACCGGTAGGTCGAACCGCAGGGACCGCAGGGCACGCAGAGATCGCAGCCGGCCGGGCCGCTGGCCCGACCTCGTTCGGGTATCGTCGGGCCGCCGCGGCGGCGGCCCGGCCGGGGATTGAGCGGCTTGAGGGGGGCGGCTCATTCCCCCGCCGGCCTTCGTCCTCCGACGCCGCGTTCGCCTCGTCGAAGCGCCTCCGCGTCCTCCGCGCCCTCCGCGGTTCAAACCCGGAGGTCGCCCTTCCCAGGCCTGCACTCGCCGACGGGTTCCGCATCACGTTGCGAGAAGAGGCCCGGCGCCCGGCGGTATAATCCGCGCGTCCAGCTTCAGTCTTCTGCACGGGAGGCAGTCCATGCGTCCTCGCAGGTATGCCGTCCTCGCCGCGGTGCTCGCCCTCGCGTTCGCGCCCGGCGCGTCCTCCCAGGCCCCGCTCTCGGACGCTCAAGTCGAGCAGTTCCTCAAGACCGCGCGCGTCGGCAAGACGCGCACGACTGGAAAGGGCATCACGGCGTCCACGCGTGCCACGCTGTCGGACGGGGCGCTGACACACGACGCGCATATTCAGACCATTGACGAGCGCAAGGGAGTGTTCGAGTCGCGCGACGGGGTGGAATTCAACTTCCGCGACTCGTGGGTGTTCAACGTGGCCGCATACCGCCTCGATCGCCTGCTCGGGCTCAACCTCGTTCCGGTGTCGGTGAGCCGTCGCTGGAGGGCGGCCCCCGGGGCGTTCACGTGGTGGGTCGACGACGTGATGATGGACGAAGGGGAACGGCTGAAGAAGGGCCTGCGCTCGCCCGATTCGGCTCGGTGGAACCGGCAGATGCAGATGGTGCGGCTCTTCGATCAGCTCATCGCCAATACGGACCGCAACATCGGCAACGTGCTGATCACGAGCGACTGGCGGATCTGGGCGATCGACCACACGCGCGCGTTCCGCACGCAGAAGACGCTGAAGTCGCCGAAGAACATCACCTCCTGCGATCGGCAGGTGTTCGAGCGGCTCAAACAGCTCGACCAGCCGACGATCGAGCGCGAGATGGGAGAGATGCTCAGCCCCGACGAGATCAACGCGCTGCTCGCGCGGCGCGACGCGATCCTGGCGCGGCTGGCGGAGCTGGGCCCCGCGGCGATCTTCGAGCGATCCGAAGTGACGAAGTGACGGGCCGGCCTGGTTCGTCCACGTGAGGCTGGAGGTGGTCAAGAACGGCGACGTCAGGGCGCCGACGGGGAACGCGGGATCGCCGTGATGCGCTCGAATCGCATGTCCCACACCCGGTCCTGCACGACGCTGAAGCCGGTCACCCGGCCAGACGTGTCGCGGTGAAACCGCACGACTCCAATCTGTCCCCGGAACGCGTCCGCGTAGAGCGGTAACAGCATCGTCCTCTGGGCGGGACGACGCTTGAGCACGAGCCGATCCTGATCGACCGCGATCTCCGCCACGACCTCCGCCTCGTCGCTCGAGTACCGTCCTTCCAACTCGCGCAGCTGTTCCGGCGTGGGCGAGGCGCGCTCCACGCGCTCGTACACGTCAACCGAGCCGAACGGGTCGGTGACGCGCAGCGTCCGCCCATCGAGATCGAGCGTCATGGCGCCGTCCGGCACGCTGAACCGCGTTCCCGACCGCGGAACCAGCTGCGGGCCGCGATCGATCCGCACGGTCTCGCCCTCTCCCGCGAGCGACAGGGTGTCGCCCGTTTGCGAGTGCTTGTATAGTCCGCGCACGGACTCGGCGTCGTTCTTCGACAGACGGTGCGGCGGCTCCTCGGACGAGGTTTGAAGATCCGGCTTCAGGTACAGGTCCGCCACGTCCTGCGCGTGCCGCCCCGCGTTGGCGTTGCCCGCGTTGCAGAGCACGGCGACCGAGACCCGCTGGTCCGGATACCTCACCAGGTGCGCCCGGTATCCGGCGGTCGAGCCGCTGTGGCCGACTTCGCGCACGCCCTTGTGCGTGCTGATGCGCAGCCCCAGGGCATAGCCGTGCACGCGGCCGTCGTTGAAGCGGCCGGGCTGCTGCTGCTCGCGCGCGAACGCCTCGTCCCAGATCGTCGGCGCGTGGAGATGCTCGTTCCACCGCAGCAGGTCGCCCACGGTGGTCAGCAGGCCGCCGTTCCCGTGCACGTTCTCGAACGGCATCTCGATGCTGTACCCGCGCCCCTCGGCCGCGTACGCGATCGCGCGGTCCTTCACGATACGAGTGTGGTCGTCACGCCAGGAGGTGCGGGTCATGCCGAGCGGTTCGAAGAGCCGCTTGCGCGAGAACTCCACGAACGGCATCCCGCTCACGCGTCCGACGATGATGGCGGCCAGGTTGTAGCCGGTGTTGCTGTACGAGTAGCGCGTCCCCGGCGCGAAGTTCAGCGCGCGTTGCCGGGAGACGATGTCGAGCACGTGCGCGTGGGTATGCACGCGCGTCGTGCGCGGCCAGCCTCCGATCGCGGCGACGCTGCCCCAGTCCCGAAGGCCGCTCGTGTGGGTCAGCATGTGACGGATCGTGAGCGGCACGCCGTAATCGGGCACCTCCGGCACGTGCTTGCGCACGGGATCGTCGAGCGAGAGCTTGCCGTCGCGCGCGAGCAGCAGCACGGCTGCCGCGGTGAACTGCTTGGACACCGAGCCCGCCTCGAAAATCGTGTCCGCGCGGTTCGGCACGTCGTGCTCGAGATCCGCCATCCCGTACGCCCGGGCGAGCACCGGAGCGCCGGCCTGCGACACGCCGACCGCGCATCCGGGCGTCTCCGATGTCCATCTGGCGAAGACGGCGTCGACAGCCGTCGCGAGCGGCGGCGTCGAGGCCTGCGCCGCCCCGGCCTGCGGCCCGCGCGCGGCGGCCTGGGAGACCAGCGCGCCGGCGGCGACGAGCGCGAGCATGAACCTCATGGGTCCTTCCTCCTTCAGCGCCCGGCGAACTCCAGCCCGGCGCGATACAGCGGGGCGCGCTGCGCGCCCGACAGCTCGAACGTTGACCATACGACCGTGGCCCGCACGCGCGTCCGTTCGGGAAGCCGTACGTGGATCTGTTCCCCCGGCCTGAGCACGTAGGGGGAAAGTACCTGCGCGCCGAGCGGCGAGAGGTTCACCAGCCGCACCGGCACGCCGTTCACCAGGATCGCCGCGTCTGGCGGCATTTCCGTCCGCGGCGCGCGGCGCGCGGGCATCCGTCTGAGGGGCTGCGACGTGGATCGCAGGCCCAGATGCGCGGGGCGGGTGACAGGCTGGTGCAGCACAAGGGGGGTGCCGGCGGCGTCGCTGCTCAGCACGCGGATCTCGGCGGTCGCGTTCACTTCGCGAAAGCGTTCCAGGAACTCGAACCCGGCCGGCAGCTCCGCGAACAGGTGCCCCACGACGAGCAGCATCTGCGCCTTGGCGGCCACCACGGCGAAGGAGGGGATGACTTCGCTGGCGTCGAACACGGCGATCGAGTCGTCCGCCTCGAAGTGCTGGCGCATTCGCGCCACCAGTTCGGACCGCATGAGGATGATGGCGCTGCCCGGCGTGGTCGAGCTCATCGCCTCAGTCGCGCCCGTGCGGGCCCCACCAGCCCTGGCGCTTCAGGGTTTGCTGCAGCGCCGCCCAGCGCGCCGTGAGCTCCTCCTCGGTGTCGAACCGCTCCGTCTTCTCGACCCCGTCCTCGCCGACGATGACCAGTTCGTAGCCGTCGTTGCCGGGGCGCAGCTCACACCGGATAAATCGCTCGTCACGCTCGAAGAAGTAGAACATCCCCCGTGAGGATACACCGCGTGAGCCGCCGGTGCCATGCCGCCACGAGCGCTCGCACGCCCGCACCGACCCCGAGGACGACCGCCGGGGCCGGTGCGGCGGCGGGCTTGCTCGAGGCGCCTGATGGTGCAACGCGACCGCGCGCATCGCGTAAGATGGCGCAGTCCATGGATCCGTTTCTGAACAAGGCGCTCGACGACATTCACCGCGCCGCCGGCCATCTCGAGGCGGACGTCATGATCCGCGCCGCAGAAGGACGCTGGTCGGTTGCGGAGATCCTCGAGCACCTCACGCTGGCCTTCACGGTCAATCGCGGCACCTTCGAGAAGGTGCTGGGCTCGGCCGTGCTGCGCGCCCGCAGGCCGACGCTCGGGCAGCGGCTGCTGCGGGTGCTTGTGGTGGAGGTGGGTTACTTCCCCCGCGTGAACGCGCCGGAAGCGACGCGGCCCCGGGGCACGATCGCGCCCGAGCGGAGCGTCGCCGCAATCGGCGAGGCCCTCACGGCGCTCGATGCGACGCTGACGCGTGTCGCCGAACGGTTTGGCGAGGACACGCCCGTGGCGAACCACCCGTATCTCGCGGGGCTGAGCGTCCGGCAGTGGCGCAAGTTCCACTGGCGTCACACCGCTCATCACATGCGACAGGTGCGCGCCCGTTCGGCAGCCCCCGCAGGCGCCCTCCGAAGCGGGCTTTCGTCGGCCGGATGAACTCTTCGGACCGCCGTCCCGTCAAAAGTGGTGCGCCATGCAGGACATTCGATTCGCCGTTCGGACGCTGCGAAAACAGCCCCTGTTCACCCTCGTCGCCGCCCTGACGCTGACGCTCGGCATCGGCGCCAACTCGGCGATCTTCAGCGTGCTCTACCAGGTGCTCCTCCGTCCGCTGCCGTTTCCGGACGCGGATCGCCTGGTCTTCGTCTGGAATACGTACCCCCTCATGGGACTGCCTCAGGCCTCGGTGTCGATTCCGGATTATCTGGATCGCCGGACGCAGGCCACCGCGCTGGAAGACGCGGCGCTCTTCAGGGGCACGAGCCTGAACCTCGCCGAGGAAGGTCGGCCCGAGCAGCTTCGCGCGCTCGCCGTCACGCCGTCGTTCTTCTCGACGCTCCGCCGGGAGCCGTTTCTCGGCCGGGCATTCATCGAAGATGACGCGAAGCCGGGCGCGGCCCGCTACGCGATCCTCACGCACGCGTTGTGGCGTTCCCGGTTTGGCGCGGATCGCTCGGTGGTGGGCCGCCAGATCCGCCTCAGTGGCGCGCCGTACGAGGTGGTGGGCGTGCTGCCCGCCGACTTCGAGCTGCCCTCGTCGGAGGTCGCGCTCCTCGTGCCCTTCCCGTTCACGCCGGAGCAGATGTCCGATGCCGGCCGCGGCAACGAGTTCAGCTCCATGATTGCGCGGCTGCGGCCGGGCGCGACGATCGAGCAAGCGACGGCGCAGTTCAAAACCATTGTCGATCGCAACCTGGAGCGGCTGCCCCAGTTCCAGTCGTTCGCGCGGACGAGCGGCTTCAGCGGCTACGCCGTGGATTACCGCGAGCAGCTCGTCGGAGACATCCGCGCGCCGCTTTATGTCCTGCAGGCGGGCGTCGTGCTCGTGCTGCTCATCGCGTGCGCGAACGTCGCGAACCTGCTGCTGATGCGCGCGACGGGACGCCAGCGGGAGCTCGCGGTGCGCGCCAGCCTCGGCGCGGGCCAGTGGCGCATCGTCAGGCAGCTGCTGGCGGAAGGGCTCGTGCTCTCGGCGATCGGCGCGGTGCTCGGGATCGCCCTCGGCCTCGCGGGCGTCCGCCTGCTCATGGCGCTGACGTCGCGGGAGATCCCGGGGCTGGTGGATACCTCGATCAATCCCGCCATGCTGCTGTTCACGCTCGCGCTGGCGGTGGCGACCGGGACCGTGTTCGGCATCGTGCCCTCGCTGGTCGTGCGGCGCGGGAACATGACCGCCGTCCTGAACGGGGACAGCGCGCGGGCGTCAGCGGGGCGCGGGACCGGCCTGACGCGGGCGGCGCTGGTCGTTGCCGAGACGGCGCTCGCGCTCGTGCTGCTGGTCGGCGCCGGGCTGCTCATCAAGAGCTTCGCCCGGCTGCAGAACGTCGATCCCGGCTTCTCGCGGGAGAACGTGCTCACGGCGCGGCTCGCGCTGCCCGAGGTCAGGTACCCCGACGCGAAGGCGAGGGGCGCGTTCTGGCTGCGCCTGCTCGAGAAAGTGCGGGCCGTTCCCGGCGTCACCGCGGCCGGCCTGGCTTCGAACGTGCCGTTCAGCGGCAACGTCTCCTCCGGGTCGTACGCGATCGTGGGATACACGCCGGCGCCCAACGAGGCGCGGCCGCACGCGCGCCAGGAGGTCGTCGGCGGCGATTACTTCCGCGCGCTGCAGATTCCACTGGTCGCCGGGCGCTTCTTCACCGACGGCGACACCGCGGAGAGCGCGCCCGTCGTCGTCGTGGACAAGTTCCTCGTCGATCGCTACTTCAAAGGAAAGGATCCCATCGGCCAGCAGATCCAGCGCGGGAGGATCCAAACGATCGTGGGGGTGGCCGGCACGATCAATTCGATCGACCTGGGCGAACCGGTGACCAAGGAACGCATCTACCAGCCGGTCACGCAAAGCCCGCGTCCGGCCATGTCGCTGATGGTGAAAACGGGCGTGGATCCGCAAAGCATCCTCCCGCAGGTCCGGGCCGCGGTGGCAAGCATCGATCCGGAGCAGCCGATCGCCGACGTGCGCACGATGGACCAGTGGGTCGCGCGGTCGCTGGAGACGCGGCGGGCGCCCATGGTGCTGATCGCGCTCTTCGGCGCCGTCGCGCTCGTGCTCTCCGCGATCGGCATCTACGGCGTGCTGGCGTTCGGCCTGGCGCAGCGCACCCGCGAGTTCGGCATCCGCCAGGCGCTTGGCGCGGATCGGGGATCGATCCTCTCGCTGGTCCTGCTGCAGGGGCTGCGCACGGCGGGGCTCGGCCTGATCATCGGGCTGGCCGCCGCTTTCGCGCTGACCCGCTATCTGGAAAGCCTGCTCTTCGGTGTGCAGACACGGGACGTCCCAGTGTTCACCATCGTGACCCTGCTCCTTCTGGCCGTCGCACTCCTGGCCTGCTACGTGCCGGCGCTTCGCGCGACGCGGATCGATCCCATCGAGGCGCTCCGCGAAGCATGAAGCCGAGACTCACGCCGCATATCCGTAAGCTCCGCTGTGTAGCTCCGCCATGACGTGCTGGGCTCCCTCTACATGGAGGCGCGAAAACCGGTCGCAGTGGCGCGGCGGGCCGACGTGGCGTAGGCTGTCCCCGTGCCGCGAGGGATGCTCAGACAAACCGCACGTGGCGCGGCGGCGCTGGCGCTGCTCGCCTCGGCGCTCTGGCCGGCCGCCGCGCAGTCCAGGCGCGACGCGCTCGCCGCGCGCGCGAAGACCTTCGAGCTCGAGACCGCGTACGTCCCGCCGCCCGGCGATCCCCTCGAACATCACACTTCGGGGTTCGCGAAGATCATGTGCTCGGCCGTATTCATCACGGGTCTCGATCCGGACTTCGCGGCCGAGAACGTCGGCTACTTCACCAGCCCTTACGAGGAGCGCGGGAAGGTCGGCAAGCCGGTCATCGATCGCGAGAACAAGGCCGTCCACATCGCGATGCCGAACGGCACCCGGCGCACCGCGAAGGTCTTCGGCGATCAGGGTTGCGTCACGCTCCCCGTCGGCAAGGAGTCGGTGAGCTTCACGCCGGTCCGCGTGCCGCGCCATCTCCCCGATCCATCCACGCAGCCGTGGCCGATGGGCGACGTCCTGCCGACCGGCCCGCTGCCGCGCGAACTGGACGCCGAGAAGGTGAAGCAGGCTGTGGACGCGGCGTTCGGGCCCGCGGAGGCCCTGACGGCTGCCGTGGTGGTCACGTGGAGGGGACGCCTGATCGCGGAGCGCTACGGCCCGGGCATCACCAGGCACACGCCGCTCGAGAGCTGGTCGATGGGGAAGAGCCTGACGGCGACGTTCATGGGCATCCTGATCAAGGACGGCGTGTACTCGCTGTGGCAACCGGCGCCCGTCCCCGAATGGCAGAAGCCCGGGGATCCGCGCGCGAAGATCCGCATCGGCGACATCATGCAGATGTCGAGCGGGCTTCGGATCCGCGCGCCGCAGGACCCGGACTACGACCCGGCGCTCGGCTACCCGGACCACCTGTATCTCTACACGGGCAGCGTCGATTCGTTCCACTACGCCGCAACGCGCCCGCCGCAGTGGCCGCCGGCCACGGTCGGCCGCTATCGGAACACGGATCCGGTGCTGATCAATTACCTCGTGAGGCTCGGCGTCGAGAAACGCGGCGAGGAGTACTTGTCCTTTCCGCAGCGCGCGCTCTTCGACAAGATCGGCATCCGCACCATGGTCATGGAGACCGATCCCTTCGGAAACTTCCTGACGCAGGGCTACGAGCTCGCGTCAGCGCGGGACTGGGCGCGGCTGGGCAATCTGTACTTGAACGACGGGGTATGGGACGGCGAGCGGATCCTGCCGGAAGGGTTCGTGAAGTTCGTGAGCACCGTCGCGCCCGCGTGGGAGGCGGACAAGCGGCCGGTCTACGGCGCGTTCTTCTGGATCAACGGCGAGGGCGCGTTTCCCGTGCCGAAGGACGCCTTCTACATGTCGGGCGCCGGCGGCCAGACGACGCTCATCATTCCCTCGCACGATCTCGTCGTCGTCCGGCTCGGGCATTATAAGGGGAGCCGCCCTGGCGGCGAGGCGTTCAACCGTGCGCTTGCCCTGCTCATGGAGGCGGTGAGGGCCGGCGCGGCCCGGCCGGCCGCAGCGGTCCGCGAAACTTCTTGACTTCCTGAGCAGTCGGCCTGCCGCTCCGGCTGGTCCAGGGACTGGAACCTGCAGGGGAACGCGTCGCTGAAGGATCCGAACCAGCTGCCGCCCACCGCCACGACGAAGGACGTGGCTGCCCCGGTTCCCACCCGCGGAGTCCGGGCGCGCCGGAGGCGCGGCCGTTGGCACTCCTGCACGGCTCTTCTCAACCTGCGATTGCGACCCGTTCTCATCAATTGGCAATGACGAACCGCGATGGCAGGCGCGGACCGATTACGCTTGCAATCGAGCGGGGGAGTCGTTACATTCGGGTTGGCTTCCCAGCGGGCGTAGCCCTGCGTCCGAGGAGGCAAGCCATGACATTCCGGGCCGCTGCCGCATCCTCCCCGATAGATCAGCTCACGTTTGTCAAACCGAAGCCCCTGGGGATGTCTAACCTGCTGCCCACCCGGGGCGCGCGCCTTCCGGAGCGGCGCAACCTCGTCGCGCGCGAGCGCCTCGTCAATCGCGTCCGTGCGGAGTTCCGGGAGATGCCCGGCGTCTGCCTGACGCTGCCCCAGGCGCGGCGGCTGTTCGGGTTGGCGGAGGATGCGTGCGCGCGGATCCTCAGCACGCTCGTGCGCGAAGGGATGCTGCGTTGCCGCCCTGACGGCAGCTACGCCCTGCGCGACGCGCTCCCGTAACCCTTCGTCGGCGCTCCACGCGACTGACTTCCGGAAGGTCTCCGTTGCCAACGTGCCGTCCGCGGGCTCGCCCCGCGAGGCCGGCGCGTATCCTCGTGTTCAGTCGAATGTGCTGGGCGCCGCGCTGCCGCCGTGCGGCGTCAGCGACGGTCGCGCGGCGTAAAGCGGGAGAGCTGAAACGCCGGATCGGGCGTGCCATCGTCAATGACGAGGCCCGCGACGAGTTCGCCGAGCGCCGGCCCCATCTTGTAGCCGTGTCCTGAGCCACCGCCCACGATCCACATGTTTGACGCGGCCGGGTGGCGATCGATGATGAAGTGCCCGTCGGGAGAGTTCTCGTACTGGCACACCTCGGAGCCCAGGAAGGGCGCGCCGGCGAGCGCGGGGAAGCGTTCACTGAGGAAGGCGCGCGCCGCCTTCAAACCGGTCTCGTCCATGGTCCGCTCGCCTGTCGAGGGATCGAAATCGGGCCCGCGGGCGTCGTCGGCGATCTTGAACCCGCGTGCCGCATTGCCGGGGATGCCGTAGATCAGGCGATCGCGATAGTCGACCCAGACCGGCATCTCGTCTTCCGTGAAGCGGCGGTCGCCGGGCGGCGTGCCGAAGTAATAGACCTCCTGCCGCGTCGATCGCACGCGTTCGCCGATAACATCCGGAAAGAGGCGGCCGAGCCAGGGTCCGCACGCGAAGACGAACGCGTCGGCGTCGATCGATGCGCCTTCGGCGAGCGCAAGCGAGGCGAGGCGCTGCCCGTCGGGCCGCGGCGTGGCGACGGCCGCCTGACGGAAGTCCCCGCCTTCGTCCACGACCCGCTCGGCCACGTGCTCGGCGGCGCGGCGGGCGAGCAGGTACCCGGCCTCCGGCTCGAACAGGAGAGCGCTCAAGCCGTCGAACGAGATCTGCGGCCATCGCCGGCGTGCCTCGGCGATCGACGGTTGCTCGAGCGGCAGGCCCGCGGCCTTCATCGGTCCGACCGACTCGCGCGCGACCGTGTCGTCCGCGCCGACCATCCACAGCGCGCCCGTGCGTCGGAAGAAGCGGGTGCCGAACCGCCGATCGTGCTCGCGCCACAGCGGGAGCGCGCGTGCAGCCATGGCGGTGTAGATCGCGCGGTCGCCGTAGACGCCGCGGATGACGCGCGTCTCACCTCCGGAGCTCGCGCGCGCGTTGCCGGGGCCCCACGCGTCGATCAGCGTCACGCGCGCGCCGCGCCGGACCAGGTGCAGCGCGGTCCACCCGCCGAACGCGCCCGCGCCGATCACGGCCACACGGGGGCCTGAGGAGCGGCGTTGTCCCAGCGCGGCCACGGCGGGAAGAGCGGCCGCGGTTTTCAGGAGATCGCGCCTCCGCACTTATCCTCCCATCTGCCATCGGCGGATGCTCTCGAGGGGATGGACCAGCATCAGGATGTTCAGCGTCAGGTTGTCGCGAATCGCCGCGAGCACGAACAGGTCGAGCGCGATCGCGGCCGCCAGGGTTGCCTTGACCGGCAGACGCGCGGCGAGGGCGAACCCCAGGCACATCGCGGCCAGGTCGCCGATCGAGTTGATCACGGTGTCGCCGTAGTAGTCGAGCGAGATCGTCGCCTCGCGATAGCGGCTGATGACGAAGTCGGTGTTCTCGAAGATCTCCCACCCCGACTCGACGAGCAGCGCGGCGATGAGACGGGCCCCGGCGGTCCAGCGCCCCCGCCCGACGAGCCACAACAGACCGTAGAATGCGAAGCCGTGGATGACGTGCGAGAACGTGTACCAGTCGGTCAGATGCTGCGAGTTCTCCGAGCTTGACGGGATGCCGTGCCACGGCTTGACGTACCCGCACTCGCAGATCGGCAGTCGTCCCATCCCGAGGAGGATCGCCGCCGCGAGCCCCAGCATGCCGGCAATCACCAGTGCGAGTTGTCGCGTGCTCATGTGAGCGTACGGTCGCCGAAGAGTATCAAGGTGTTGTGGGAGTAGTAAACGATCCGGGTTGGCTGGTTCGGGGCGACGCGTCGAGTCACAACGGTCGCCCCGTTCGCGATCCCGAAAGTCGCTATGCGCTTCGGCGCCGACGGCGGAGCACTCCGGCCGCGAGTCCGGAGCCAAGCAGCAGGAACGTCGCGGGTTCCGGTATGGGCTCGGCGTCGAAGAACTCGTACGGGATCTTCGAGTCTTCGAAGCCGAAATGCCCCGGCCGCGTGGCCGCCTCGTAATTGACACTCAGTCGGCCGCGCCCGACGAACTCGCGCGCGAACAGTTCCTCGCCGCCCTGAACGCTGCGGATCATCGCCTCGAAAAAGAACGGCGCCATGTATTCGAAGTCGCCGCTGCCGTCCGGGGAGAGCAGCGGCGTGGGCACGGCGTCGAACCGCATCCATCCCACGAAATCGACGTTCGTGGCGTTCATGCCGTCGAGCAGGACGTCCCCCCGGCCGAGTAACTGTTCACCGCCCGCGGTCTCGAACCCCCAGTCGAGCACCTGGCCCTCTGCTTCCACGGCGAACGGCGGAAACTGTTCTGGTCCCCCGCCCCTCGCGAACAGCTTCGTCGACTGAATCAGCTCCTGTGGCGGTCCGATGAAGGCCTCGAGGCGGAAACCACTGCCGGCGAAAGTACGGGGCGGCGCTCGACGGTGCATGGCGTGTTCCCGCGAGGAGCCGGTGTGTTCAAGGGGAAGGTCGGACGGAAGAGCTGACGAAGCGCTGACGAAGAGCTGTGCGAGGCGCGACACGCCTCGCACAGCAGGCCGGACTCTCTAGAATCGAATCCCGAACGAGAAGTTCGCCGAGCGCGCGTTCTGGTAGCTACCCGGCGCAGTAGGTTGGCCGAACTCGGGACCGAACCGGTAGTTCACGCCTTCCACCGGAACGGTGGTGAACGGGTTGAACGCCGGCAGGCTCGCCGCGGTGTAGCTCCCGGGCGACGCGTTGGAGGACACGGTGGTGTTCACGTCCGTGACCGCCAGGTTGTTGAAGATATTGAACGCCAAGGCACGGAAGAATACTTCGACGGAGCCTTGAACCTTCTTGCTCCACACGAACGACAGGTCCGTGTTGAACACGTTCTCTGTGCGCAGCGGCCCACGGCCATCGATGTAGTAGGTGATGCTCGTAGGCGGTCGCAGGTACCCGGGGTTCGTGACGTACTTCGACGGATCGACGGTGAACCCGACGTCGTATGGCGTTCCCGAGTCCGTCCGCTGAACGACGCCGAGAGTGAACTGGCCCAGCTGCTGATCGATCGGCAACGTCACCGACGCGTAGAGGCGCGCCTTGTGCCGCTGGTCGTTGAACATGTAACCGGTCGGCCAGTTCCAGGTCTCCTGGCGGTACTCGGGATACGTGTTGATGCCGGCCATGATCGGCCCGCTGCCCACGTTCTCGCCGTCGTTGTTCCCCTTCGAATACGCCAGCGTGTAGTTGCCGCCCAGGATGATCCTGCGGCTCAGGCGGTAGTCCCCGGCCGCCGTCACCGCGTGATACCAGCGCTTCGCGTCCGGCGTGTTCCTGACGACTTCGAGGTCGTAGCTGCGGCCGGTTTCGTCGGTGACCCGTCCGGTCGACGTGTCCACGAAGCTGCCGTACATGTCCTGGTAGGTCCGATACGTGTAGTCCACACGGATCGTCCCGCGGTTCTGGCCGAGCTCGCGGGCAAACCCGGCGGTCAGCTCGTTGCTGCTCGGCGCCGTGGTGTTGTCGCTGACCTTCGTCGTCACGCCGGGAATCGACGGCGCGTTCCGATAGTTGGTGCTGTTGATGCCGCCAACGCCCTCGAACCAGGCGAACACGCGCGGCAGGATGTCCGCTGCCGTCATGCAGTTCGGCGGCGTGCACGTCGAGTTCAGCCGCGGGCCGAGGTAATTCCAGGTGTACGAGGCCGTACGGCCGCCCTTTGAGCCGGAATCGACCACCGCCCCGTTGACTCCCATGACGTAGCGGGCGTAGCCGGCGTTCGCGATCCATTTCGCGTTGCCGGCGATGTCCCAGCTCACGCCGATGCGCGGGCTCCACTGCTGGTCCCGCAGCACCTGCACGCCCCCCTGGTCCTTCGATGTGTTGCGGTCGTAGCGGAAGCCGACGTTGAAGGTGATCCGGTTGTTCAGGCGCCACTGGTCGTTCGCGAATGCCGAGTAGGTGCGGATGTCGCTGCCGAGGCTCGGGGCGACCAGCGGGGTGTACTGAATGTAGCTGCTCCCGTCCATCACCGGATAGATCGTCCGGTCTGCCGTGTCCGCGATGAAGGTCCGCGTCGAGTAGACGCGGAACCCGCTGCCTGACTGGTAGTTGTCAACCTGGCGCGATTCCTTGAAGTTGTCGAACCCGAATACCAGCGAGTGCGAGCCCGCGCGATCCGTCGAGAGGAAGTATCCGAGTTTCCCGAACCAGTCCCAGTTGTTCCGCTCTTCGTGCCAGCCGTTGCCGCACACCGCGCAGAAGGTGGGCGAGTTGAACCGCGCGTTACCGCGCGACCGATCGAACATGAGCGTGCCCTTCACCAGGTCGGTGTACTGCGCGCCAGTGTTATCGGTCGCCATCAACTTCCGGGAGAACTGGGCTTCGAAGAACAGCTTCGACGACAGGACGCTGGTGTAGTTGAACGCCAGCAGTTTGTCGGCGGTGCCGTTGCTGTAGAGGCTGTCGAGATCGATCGGGTCGTTCGACGTGTTGTTCGTAGTCCAGATCCACCGCTTTGTGAACGACGCCTTGAACGTGTTCGTCGGGTTGATCGCGTAGGTGCCCTTGACCTCGTAGCGCTTGTCGCTCTGCGCCCAGGGGTAGGAGAGGTTCGTCCAGTTGAGCACCCGCTGCTGCTCGTTCTTCTGGTATCGTCCGGCGCCGAAGAACCAGAGCATGTCCCGCATGATCGGCCCGCCGAGCGTGCCTTCGTAGGCGGAGACGATCTTGTCCGTCTTCGTGTCCCCCTTCGGCCGGAGCGCACGCCAGTCGTCGTTGCTCAGCGAGTCGCGCAGCGATCCGCTGAATCTGTTGCCGCCGGACTTGGTCACCATGTTCACGACCCCGCCGTTGAACCGGCCGTACTCGGCGGAGATGTTGCCGACGGAGACCTTCGTCTCCTGGATCGCATCCTCGATGTAGAGGGTGCGCGGCTGGCCGCGGAGGTTCTCGTTCACGTTCACGCCGTTGATCAGGTACAGGCCCTCGTACGACAGCGCTCCGGCAATGACGATGTTGCCGCTCGGGCCGTTGTTGCTCACGCCCGGTGCGAGGAGCACGGCGGACTCGAGGGTCCGGCCCACCGGCAGGACCTCGATTCTCTCCGCCTTGTAGGTTTCGGCGATGCTGCCGGTCTTCAGGACCTCCGTTGAGGTCGAACCCCTGACAGTGACGGTCTCGCTGACCGCTGCCAGCTGGAGTTTCACCTCCAGCGGCTGCGTCTCCGCCATCGCCACGCCGACAGTTCGCTTCTGCGCGGCGAATCCCTCGAGTTCGAACGTGACGACGTACTCGCCCGGCGGAAGGAACGGGACGATGTAGTCGCCGTTCATCGAGGTCTCTGCGCTTCTCGTCCCCTGGAGGGCCGGCGAGGCGACCGTGACCCTGACGCCCGGGAGCGGCAGCCCCTCGGGATCCGTGACGGCGCCCCTGATGACCCCGGTTGGATTGCCTTGCGCCCATGCAGCAGTCGTGACGACCAGCGTCACGAGCGCTGCCATGAGTATGGTTCGTTGCATCATGATGCCTCCCGTTGTATGGCGGTGCGGAGGATTGACGGGCTGCCCCGTTTCCGGGCAGCGAACGTGTAGATGAAGGTGTGGCGGCTGTAATGGTGAGTATAAGCCGGATGCCGCTCGAATCGCAGGACTTCGATAGGTACGTGTGGAACTATCTGGAGATTCTGGAGCCGGCGATCGGACTTGAACCGATGACCTGCTGATTACGAATAAGTTTCCGGGGTTTCCGCAACGGCCCCGGCGCTTCGAGGAAAGCTCCGGCTCGACGAAGAAGACCATCGCACAAGAGTTGCTGAAGGTCGGGGTGTCCCTGAGCGTGAGGCGTTCATACACACTCCAAAACCCATTGCGATATGAAATCAGTCGATCTAGCTTGCAACCAATTGCATAACGCGATCAGAACCGCGCGGATGTGCCGCGTGAGGAAAGGAAGTGGTATGGCCAGGCTCGTGTTCGGAATGAACCAGTCCCTGGACGGCTACGTCGACCATATGGCGTTTGCGCCAAGCCCCACGCTCTTCCGCCACTTCATCGAGGAGGCTCAGGGGCAGGCGGGCAGTGTCTACGGTCGCCGAATGTATGAGGTCATGCGTTACTGGGACGACGATCATCCTGAATGGGATGCAGAGGAACACGCCTTCGCGGCGGCGTGGCGGAACCAGCCGAAATGGGTCGTCTCGCGCTCGTTGAAGTCGGTCGGCCCCAACGCCAGGCTTGTTGAGGATGATCTTGAGGGCGCGATCCGCGAGCTGAAGGCCGAGCGCGACGGGGAGATCGAAGTTGCTGGCCCGGACTTGGCGCAAAGCCTCACCGAACTTGGCCTGATCGATGAGTATCGAATCTACCTGCACCCCGTCGTGCTTGGTCACGGCAAGCCATATTTCGCCGGACCCCGGCCGCCGCTCCGCCTTATGGCTAATGATCGGATTGGCGAGGATGTGATCAGGTTGGCCTACGTTCCTGCTTGATCTCGCGACTCGCCGGATGGAAATCGCCGCTGAAGTCTGGTCTTGGGTTGGGCCCAAAGCGACGGGAACGGCCCGCTTTGGTCGCCAACCCCGACGACATGGCGCGTGCATAGAGGAGAGCTATCCCAACAACCCCTCCGGAACCTGTTGGTCGCAGACGGCCCCGTTGCGGTCATAGCGCTCGCGAACCGGAAGGGCGACGCAGTGCGGCGATCTGCGCTCGCTAGCGGCGCTAGCGAAGCAGGAACGGCGACACGTAGTCGTTATGTTTTGTCCTGCACGGCGCGCCTCATCGTGCCAGGGGTGCACCCATCCGGCGTACGGCTGTTCGTGGATGCTGCGATGGCCTTAAAAGGCGAAAGGGACGGGCCTCCCCTCCTGACCACGGGCGGAAGGCTCAGGGAAATCCCTCGCCCTCCCTCCCGCCGCTCGGCCTGCGGTCACAGGCCTGACATACCCCGTGGCGCGCCACCACTCGCCCTCCACACGCCTGAGGGGCAACTCTGCGGTCAGGCACTCTAGTGGTGTTCGGCCGCTTCGTACCAGAGCGTGCTCCAACCGAAAAGTGTGCCGGGCGACTCGTCGAGTGCACCTTGAACCGCCCTCCGCGGTATGCTGCAGCAACTTCTCCGAGTCGCCTGCTGCCGCTATGGGGGATCTTTCGCAATCTCTTCATACTTCCTTGCGGTCACTGCTCACACGTTCACTCTTGGTCCTGCTTCGCTGACCTTGATCCGGGAAGCGCCGTGGGATCGTGAGGGGCTTTGCGCACGCCTTCGGGCTCAGTAGCTCGTCGCCGACGCACAGGGCCTTTGTCGCTGAGTCCGGCCCGGCCGCGATCGCTGAGAGTCGAGAAGCGAAGGGGCGTTACGTTAAGCAATAGCGGATCCAATTCAGGGCTGCCGTCCGTAAGCGCAGGCAGAAGAGGCGGGAAGCAGGCGTCGTG
>DATHTE010000039.1:0-3448 GCA_035463475.1 Vicinamibacterales bacterium | reverse complement strand
TCCGAATTCCTGTCTCGCACTCAACGATCCCGATACCGCTTCGCCGCCGCCAAGTCCCTGCGCAGTTCCTCCGCCGTGCGACGCGGGCCGTAGCCGGGCGTGTCGCGCTGGATGCGCCAGCCCTCCCTCAGCGGACCCGCGTCGACGACGTCGAAGCCGAACTCGTCGAGGAGTCGCGCGACAGTCGCTTTCGCGCCTGGATCGTCGCCGGCGATGACGAGGGCACGACGATCCTTCGCGCCGGCAGGGCGGCCATCGGTGGTGAGCTCGGCGGCGTAGATGTGGTTGAACGCCTTCACCACCCTTGACGTCGGCAACTGCGCCTGGAGCAATTCAGACGTCGTCGTCGACTCGTTATCGAGTTCCGGGATGTGACCGTCGCGCTGCGGATAGTAGTTGTTGGTGTCGATCACGATCTTGCCGGCAAGAGGCTCGACCGGCACGGACCGGTAGGCTTTCAGCGGGATCGTCACCACCACGATGTCTCCGCGTTCCGCGGCTTCGACGGGCGTTCCAGCCCGGGCCTTCGGTCCGAGCTCGGCGACGAGCGCGCGCAACGTGTCAGGCCCGCGCGAATTGCTAACGACGACGTCGTAGCCGCGCGCGACGGCGAGCCGTGCAACCTGACTTCCGATCTTCCCCGCGCCAATCAATCCTATGGTTGCCATGAAGCCGACTATACCCGACACCACACCCCGCACCTGCCGCCGACCACCTCAACGGCATGAGATCATTCAGCCATGCGCGGAGGACACCATCTTGCGTGCTGCGCTCTGTTGGTCGCGAGCCTCGGAACCTTCGCGACCGGCCAGTCGAACAAACGGGCGTCCCAACTCGAGTCGGCCTTCCGGGCGTTCTGGGATGCGAAGGATCCACGTGGGGCCGACCAGGCGGCGCGGCAGATCATCGCCAGCGGTGCGACGTTGGAAGAAATCCGTGATCGCCTGGAAGCGGGACGTCCCTACTCGCGCGCGCGAACAGGACGGGTGGAGCTGCGGGCCTGGGCCGAGGAGGCCATGCTCGACAACTCCGTCGAGATCCCCGCGCAGTACGATCCCGCCCGCGCGTGGCCCGTGCGTGTCAGCCTTCACGGTGGCGTGAATCGCCAGCCGCCCCCTCCGGGTGAGCTGGCGCCCCGGCCGGTTTCGAATCGCATTCCGATCGAGGGCGAGATCGTCATCCTTCCACGCGCGTGGGCCACGTCCCAGTGGTGGACGGACAAGCAGGTGGACAACATCCTCGGTTTGCTCGATCGGGTGAAACGGACCTACAACGTGGATGAATCGCGCGTCTATGTCACGGGCTTTTCCGACGGAGGCACGGGCGTCTACTTCCTCGCGATGCGTGCGGCCACGCCCTGGTCCGCCTGTGTGCCGCTGCACGGCCAACCGTCTGTGCTCGCCAACGCCGCGGTACGGGCTGAAGGGCAGCTGTTTGCCGGCAACGTCGCGAACTGCCCGCTCCACATCGTCAACGGCGGGCGCGATCCGCTGTACCCCGCTGCGGCGGTGGCGCCGTACGTCGACATGTTCCGCCGCGCCGGCGGCGTGGTGGACTTTCAGGTCTATCCGGAGGCGGGCCACGATATGAGCTGGTGGCCCGAGGAGCGGCCGCGGCTCGAGGCGTTCCTCGCGGCGCACCGCCGGGCCGCGCACCCCGCGAACATCTCGTGGGAAACGGAGCGAACCGATCGACACAACCGGTTCCGGTGGCTCGTCATCGAACGGCTCGGCGCACGCGCGTCAGACTCGTCGCTCGCCGATATCAATACGTACTCGCCAGCTCCCGGTATCGAGCGCCCGCTGTTTCGGCGCACGCGGCCTTCGGGACGCGTGGACGCTCGGCGAGACGGTAACCGATTCGAGCTGAAGACGCGTGGCGTTCAGGAATTGACGCTGCTGCTCTCCGATGATGTCGTCCGCTTCGATCAGGCCATCCGCGTGACGGTGAACGGCCAAGTGGTGCACGATGCGGTCATCAAACCCGACGCCGCGACCCTCCTGACCTGGGCCGCGCGCGACAACGATCGCACGATGCTGTACGGGGCGGCTTTACGGATTGCAGTGCCATGACTGAACGACACATTCGCCGTGCGATCCCCGACGACCTGCGGATACTGGAGGCTAGGCGCCCGCTTCGTTCCAGCTCGGATCCCGCTCGAAATCCGCGGCCAGTCGCTTCTGGCGGTCGCCACTCAGCCAGGTCGCCTCGATTGACGAGAGCATCAGCCGCCGGATCTCGTCGCGCGTGAAACGGTGAGCGCGTTGCGCGCTCTCGATCTCCATGGCGAGCGAATTGCCGAAGAACAAGGGATCGTCCGTGTTGAGGCTGACCGGAATACCAGCGTCGAAGTACTGCCTCAGCGGGTGGGCCTCGACGGACTTGGTAACACCCGTGCGGACATTGGAGAGCGGACAAAGCTCCAGCGGGACGCGCCGGACGGCGAGGTGCTTGACGAGCTCCGGATCCTCAACCGCACGCGTCGCATGCCCTATCCGATCGACACGCAGCGCCCGAACCGCGCCCCACACGCTGGCCGCTCCCGCGGCTTCGCCGGCATGCGCGGTGGTCCGGAAACCGAGCGCTCGCGCACGCTCGAACGTGGCCTCGAAGAGCTCGGGCGGAAATCCGGGCTCCCAGCCGCCGATGCCAATGCCGATCACACCATGGTTCCTCACCTCGCCCATCCGCTCGAGCAGGTTGCGTGCGTGCTCGACGCCGCGATCGCGCACGAGATCGGCGATGAGCGCAACTTCGATTGACCGGACGCGGTTCACTCCCGTGCGCAGCGCTTCGGTGACGCGTTGCGGATCGAGCGTCGATCGGCGGTAGTCGGGCGGAGAGAAGAACCCCTCGACGTACCGGATCTTCTGCCGCGCCAGGTCGCGCGCCACGGCCTCGCCAATCAGCGTGTAATCGTCGTACTCACGCAGGTAGCCGGTCATCCATACCCACATCTTCAGGAAGCCGCGGAAATCGCGATAGACGAGGGCGCGCTCCAGATCCTCACGCGTCTTGATCGCGGCATCGCCCCCGTACTTCGTGATCAGCTCCCATAACGTCGCTTTCGGTATGGCGCCTTCGAGATGGAGGTGGAGTTCGACCTTGGGCAGGCTCTCGTGCCACGCGACGGGTTGCGCTGTGACGGCGATAGACGGGCGGACGGCGCGCCCTGCGACGCCCGCTACGAGCAAGTCGAGGAAGGTCCGGCGGCGCATGGCAGAGGGCCGATTATAGCTTTGCGACGCCGCGGATTGCCTTCACGCCGTCGACGAGGTCCGCTCATCACGGCCTGCGGCGCGGGTCGGCTGATGTGCCAGACGTGATCTGCGCGCCGCTCCGCTTGGCAAGGGAGGAGACTCGTGCGACGTGCTATGCCGTTCGGCAGAGCGCATGGATGCAGTCCACTCGTGAGGTTGGTCTACGCAAATGCGCGGTACAGCGCCTC
>DATHTE010000038.1:0-2935 GCA_035463475.1 Vicinamibacterales bacterium | reverse complement strand
GATGGCGGTGCGCGAAGGCCAGCGTGAGCACCGAACGGAGCAGGGCAGCCGCGAATCGATTGGAAAAGCCGCGGCCGGATGCCGCGAACTCCACGCGGTCCTCGTAGAGCGTCTGTGACGGGCCCATAGGCTCGAACAGATGCACGTGCCGCCAGACGGCGAACGGTCCCCGTACCTGCTCGTCGCAAAATCGCCGGCCGGATATGTACCCGTGATGCCGCATCACCCAGCGGACGCGCGCCGGGCCGATGCCGACCGACAGCGTGACACGCCCGCCATCGCGGATGCCTCCCTCTTGCTCTTCGATTCGCACCAGCGCCGCGGGCGTCAGCGCCGCGACCGCTCCTGGCTGCTCGTGCCAGTGGAACACCGCGGCGGCCGGCGCGCCGATGATCGAGCAATAGGTGAATGTCGACAGATCCGAGAGCGCGGCGTCCCGTACGGCACGCCGCGCGATCCGCCGCAGCAGACCGCGGAAGATGAACGCGTGGAGCGGCAGCACCCCGTACCAATAGAGTCGGCCCGTAATGCCTCTGGGATCGAAAGTCGCCGTTTGTCGGATGAGCGATCGCCCTCCGTCGCCGAGGGGCGAGACGCGGAACTCGAGCCAGCCGCGCCCCGGCAGCTTGAGGCCCGCCGCCAACCGCAGGAGACGGTCCGGCTCGTAGGCCTCGACGCGCCACCCGTCTATGACGTCGCCGACGGCACAGGCGTCGGGATCGCGGCGATGTCGCGGCATGCCCGCTCCGCCCAACCAGCCGTCGAGCCATCCGCGTAGCCGCCACAGTGACTCGCCGAAATACCATCCGGTGCCGCCGCCAATCCGTCGAATGGGTGCGAACGCCTGCGCGGGTGGTGCGTCGACGACAGCGACGCGCGTGTCGATCTTGTGCTGCTTGGCCGCGTCCTCTTCGATCGCGCCCATGAAAGCCTCGCGCAGCGGCATCGGTTTGATCGCGAACGTCTCGCGCGCCGCCGGCGATTGCACGACCGTGGGATTGCGGAGTCCCTCCACGAGCGCGCGCCCGACACGGGCCTGGGCCGGCGTCACGAGGCCGAGCCACAGCCCCGACAGCCGCGGCGTGAGCACCGGTACTGGAATCAGGAGACGCCGCAGCCGGCGCAGCCGCGCGTACTCACGCATCATCTCGCCGTAGGAGACCACCTCGGGCCCCCCGATTTCGAAGACGGCCCCGCGCCCGTCTGGTAGATCGAGCGCCGCCCTCAGATACGCCAGCACGTCGTCAATCGCGATAGGCTGGGTACGCGTGTCGACCCATCTGGGGCAGATCATCACAGGCAGCCGCTCGACCAGCGCCCGGATCATCTCGAATGACAAGCTCCCGGCTCCGATGACGATCGAGGCGCGGAACTCGACGACCGGTACGCCCGCTTCGCGCAGCGCGTCTCCCGTTTCCACTCGGCTCTTCAAATGTGTCGACAGGGACTGCGGGTCGTCGCCGAGCCCTCCGAGATAGACGATGCGGCGCACGCCGCCCCGGGCGGCGGCGCGGCCGAAGTTAGCGGCGGCCTGCCGATCGAGCGCGGCAAAGCCGGGCCCGCTCGCCATCGAGTGCACCAGGTAATAGGCCTGATCCACCCCGTCCATGGCCGTGACGAGGGACGCTTCGTCGAGGCAGTCCCCCGAGACGACCTCGGTGGTGGCCCGCGCAGCGGCAATGCGCTCAGGCCGCCGCGCCAGGCACCGCACCGCGCAGCCGCCTTCCTCGAGCACTCGAAGAAGGCGGCTGCCGATGTATCCGCTGGCGCCGGTGAGCAGGATCATTGCGGCCATGGCCGATCCTCCTGGCCGCTACTCGCCCGGCGGAAGCAGGACGGCGTCAATGACGTGAATGACCCCGTTGCTCGCGACGATGTCGGTCTTGACGACCTGCGTCTTGTCCACCATCACGCTGCTCCCGCTGACCTTGATGGACAGCGTGTCACCGCTGACCGTCCTGGCGGAACTGACCTTGACGACATCGGCCGCCATCACCTTGCCCGGCACGACGTGATAGGTGAGCACGCGCCGCAGCATCGCCTTGTTCTCCGGCTTCAGCAGGTTCTCCAGCGTGCCCGCAGGCAGCTTCGAGAACGCGTCGTCGGTCGGCGCAAAGACGGTGAAGGGGCCCGGCCCCTTGAGCGTGGCGGCGAGGTCGGCCGCCGTCAGCGCCCTGGCCAGCGTCGTGAACGACCCGGCCGCGACCGCCGTGTCGACGATGTCTTTGGTCTGCTGCGCGCGCGCCGGTGAAACGACCATGATCCCGACGAGCGCCAGTGAGGTGAACGCAAGCATAGTCTTCATGTGCACTCCTTGAAGAAACGAATCGAGCAATACCTGAATCACGCGTGGTGCGTCGCCGGCTGCATCCACCGGCCCTGCACGCGCTTCCAGAAGAACGCCTGGTACGCGCCGGCCGCGCCGACCAGCCCGTAGACGACGGCGGTCAGCCCGGAGACCTCGCCAAAGGAAAGGCCGAACAGCGCCGCGACGAGGTCGAAGCGCGCGACGGCCACGAGTCCCCAGTTCAGCGCGCCGACGACGACGAGCACGGCCGCAACGACATCGATGAGTTTCATAGGTACCTCCTGGAATTTGACTATAATGCTAATTCAGTTGCATTAAAGTAAAAGTCTGCGGTCGACGCGAAGTCGTGTGAGCCGCACGACAAGAACGGCGCGAAATGTGAACCACAGTCAAACGAGGGCGCGATGCTCACGAAGACCCTGCAGGACGGACTGAACGACTATGGGATTGGAGCCAAGATTCGCGCGCTCCGCCTCAAGAAGAAGATTGGCCTTGTCGACCTTGGAAAGCACACCGGGCTGTCGCCGGCGCTGCTCTCGAAAATCGAGCGCGGACGTCTCTTCCCCACACTGCCGACCCTCCTTCGCATCGCGCTCGTCTTTGGTGTCGGCCTGGAGTTCTTCTTCG
>DATHTE010000037.1:0-55715 GCA_035463475.1 Vicinamibacterales bacterium | reverse complement strand
ATGGGGCATTTTCACGTCACGCTCGGCACGACGGTCGCGCTCACGTTCATGGGCATGACCTACTGGCTCCTGCCGCGGCTGCTCGGGCGCGAGCTGCGGTTCGCACCGCTGGCGCGCATCCAGCCGTACCTCTGGTTCGCGGGGATGACGCTCTTCAGCACCAGCTATCACATCGCCGGGTTGCGCGGGCTGCCGCGCCGCGTCTACAGCGCGGCGCTGACAGGCGAATACGGCGCACCGTGGCACCTGCTGACCGAGGTGGCCGCGGCGGGCGGCGTCATCCTCTTCATCAGCGCGCTCGCTTTCGTCGTCGTCGTCCTCGCCACGTGGATTGGGGGGAAGCGGATCCCGCCGCCGGCGTTCGAGTTTGCCGTGCCGCTGCAGCGGCCCACGACGTTGGGCATCTGGGACCGTTTCGGGTTGTGGACCGTCGTCGCGATTCTGCTGGTCGTGGCCGCCTACGCCTATCCGCTGATCCAGCTTCTCGCGCACCCACGATTTGGCTCGCCCGCCTTCAAACCTTTCTGACCGCTGATCGACTTGAACCGAGGGGCGTTCGTCGTCGCTTGTGCAGCGCGCCGCTCCGCCGGGCCCTGCGCGTCGATCCCGTGGTCGCGCTGCGTCAGGAGGAGGCTGGCGGGTATCCTTCTCCTTTGGAGGCCTCATCAGGTCGGCCGCCCAACGTCCAAATGGAGCCGACACGCCTGACGACGCCTCGCTGTTACCCATTCCGCCACAGAGCACCGTCCTGGACCTCGCCTGCGGCACCGGCCAATTGTGCTTCGCCCTCCGCGCCGCCAAACGCTGCCGCGTGACGGGGCTGGATTTGTCCCTGCGCATGCTGGCGTTCGCGAGCCGGGCGAATGCCTTCGACGAGTCACGTTCCGCCATGCCGACGCCACGGATTTGCGGGAGTTCGCCGACGCGACGTTCGACTACGCCACGGTGCTCTTCCTGCTGCATGAGCTCCCCCGCGAGCGGCGCGTCGCGGTGCTGCGCGAGGGGCTTCGTGTAGCACGCCACCTGCTCCTCATCGATGCCCAGGCGCCGCTGCCCAAGAACGCCGAAGGCTCGACGGCGTTGACATAAGACGATGCCGGATGAGTGGTTCAACCCCTGCGGCAGCGGGGCGCTCAGTGGACCGAGACGCGAGCGTTGTAACCGGATGCTCGCCGGAAGGCGTCGAAACCTCCCGATCGGAGTGACCTCCGTACGCCGGCGCGCGGACCCCAAGCCGACTGCGCGTCAGACCCGCGCCTAGTACGCCGCCTGCCTTGGGCCGAACTTGTGGTCTGCACGGACGAGCCGTCTCGACGCATTCCGGCTGAGTTGCGCGGGCTGCCAACCTGGCCGACAAGTCATGACACCCTGACAGGGATAACCCGCACGCGGGCTTACATGCAGACGGCTCGCTAGCATTTCCGCAGCGACACGGGCTGGCATCACCCGTGCCTAAGCGGACCTTACCGACGTTCAGCACGAGCAGTACGACCATCTGCTCCGCACGAATCCCGTAACCCGGCCGAGCCGAGCTCAGTCTGTGCCCAGCTATCGGTCCGCCATCCTCGGGCTGGCGCATCGGGAGGAGGTCTTTTGTGACGCGACGTGAAGCCCTTCAAAGTCTGGGTGCCGCGTTGGCGGTGCCCTACCTCGGCCAGTCGGGGGTACAGCCCAACGCCGAGTCGCTCAGCGACATTCACAAGCACGTGGAAGGCCACTACTCAGATCACCTGAAGGCGCTGCGGACCTACATTCAGCGGAAGAGCATCAGCAGCGAGAACGTTGGTGTTCGCGAATGCGCCGAGATGCTCGTGGAGGACTTCGGGAAACTCGGATGCAGAGAAGCTCACCTCGTTGAGACGGACGGGTTCCCTGTCGCCTGGGGACTCTATGACGTGGGCGCGCCCAGGACACTCGTGGTCTACAGCTTGTACGACGTCGTCCACGTTGTGGAAAAAGAGTGGAGCTCGCCGCCATTCGAGGCGCGTGTGGTCCCGATGAAAGGTCTCGGCAAGGCGGTCGTCGGCCGCGGTGCCGTCAACTCGAAGGGACCGTTCAGAGCACTGCTGAACGCGATGGAATCCGTCATTGCGATCCGAAAGCAGCTGCCGCTGAACGTCGCATTCGTCATCGAGGGCGAGGAGGAACTTGGCAGCCCGCACCTACCTCAGTTTTTCGCGAAGCAGGGCAACAGTTTGAAAGGCGCCCATGGGTGCTTAACTCCTGGTGCTGGACAGAACCTCCAGGGGAACGTCGTCGTGAGCCTGGGTAACCGGGGGTTGGTCTATCTGGAGCTGGAGGCTTCGGGATCTCGCATGAAGCGAGGACCAAAGAAATTCGACTTAAGCAGCTACCAGCAGACAATCGTCGAGAGTCCCGTGTGGCGCCTTGTCGAGGCGCTCTCGACGATGACTGAAAAGAGCGGGACCCGACCCAGGATCGAGGAACTGAATCGAGCGGTGGCGCCTCTGTCGAATGAGGATCAGGATCTGGTCGCCGCACTGCTGACCTCGTTCGATCCGGACAAGACATGGAAGCAAATGTTCGCCGTGGAGGAGTTTGCGGACGGTCTGAGTGGCAAGGCACTACTTGAGCGGCAGATTTTTGCACCGAGTCTGTGTATCGATGGCATCTGGGCCGGCTACACCGGACCTGGCGTCGCGACATTGATGCCACAGAAGGCGACAGCGAAGCTCGATTACAGGCTCGTTCCGGGTCAGGATTTCGCCAAGGCCGTGCCGGCTATCAAGCGACATCTTGCGGAGAACGGGTTCGCCGATATCGACGTTCGAGTCCTCTCTGGATACAACTGGTCGAGGACCTCGCCAAAGGCGCAAATCGTTCAGTCGCTGGTCCGCACCTACAGGAAAGCCGGGTTTGACCCGTTGATGTGGCCCATGGGGGCCGCCGCGAACCCGTCATATCTCTTTACCGAGCCGCCGCTCTCGATCCCCAAGATCGGGGGCGGCTTAGGTCACGGCGCGAGACAGCACAGCGTCGACGAGTACCTCGTCGTCGAGGGCGAAGGCCGAATCGCCGGGCTCGTGGAAGCAGAGAAGTTCTACGTCGATTTCTTGTACGACTTCGCCCGAAGTTGAAGAGACGTCCCACGCTTTGGAGGTGGTTTATGGTTCGCCGCGACTCGCCAGTCGGGTTCATCATGCTCGCGACGGTAGTGCTTTTCTTCTCCAGCGGTGTGTCTGCCGCTCAGACGGGGATTCATGGGGACATTCACGGTCGTGTTGTGGACAAGAGCGCGGCGGTACTGCCAGGCGTGAGCGTGACCGTCGAGTCTCCAGTCCTTATGGGGAACCGGACCGTCGTGACCGATGCAGAAGGTTCGTACCGCTTTGTCGCGCTTCCGCAGGGTGACGCATATACCCTTCGGTTTGAACTCGAAGGCTTCCGTACGGTTGTTCGCCAAGGCATAAGCGTTCAGACTCGCAAGACGACAACCCTTGACGTCGAGCTCGAAGTCGGCGCGTTGGCGGAGTCAATAGTGGTCACAGGTCAGGCTCCGCTCGTGGACGTGGAGAGCGGTCGCCAAGGCATGTCTATAACAGGTCAGTTACTGGAGACCATTCCCACTGCGCGGGATCCGTACAGCGTGCTTGCAATGGCGCCAGGCGGGATCAAGAGCGTGCCCAATGTCGGCGGTGCGACCACGGACGTGTTTCAGAACGCCGTCGTCTACGGGACGATCAACCGCAGGATGAACATGAACGGCGCTGAAACAGCCGTGAGGTTCTCTGACGGTCGCTATCCCGCGTTCGACGCTTATGAGGAAATGGTCGTTGAAACCGCGGGGGCGGGCGCGGACACGCGGAGGCCTGGCGGTGGCTACAGTCTCGAAATGGTGGCCAAGACGGGAGGGAACGAGCTGCGTGGGATCGTGTCCGCATTCTGGTTCAATAGTTCGCTTGTCGGAAGCAACATTGATGATCGTCTTCGTGCGGACGGCGTAACGAGCAGCAGCGACACGCACTCTCTGTCCGACGCCTCAGCAAGCGTGGGGGGGCCATTCGTCAAAGACCGTCTGTGGTGGTTTGCTTCGGTTCGGCGTTTCAAGGCCGTCCGGCGCGTGATCGGGACTTCAATCCTTCAGGAAGGCTTGATGGTGCCGGTTGTGGCGAACGTCACGTTACAGGCGAACCGTGGAAACAGAGTGCAAGGGTTCTACACTTACAACTACAAGACACAGCCACAGGCGGAAATCGGTCGCTTCACGACACACGATGCAAGCTTCTTTCAAGACTCGTTTGACGAATTGCGTCAGGTCAAGTGGCTCAACTCAGCGATGGGCAAGTCCGTTTTCGAGGCACAGGCGTTCCACTATCGGATGTGGTTTCCGACGCTGCCCCAGGAAGGAAGCGGGGCACCGATGCGAGATCTTGTGACGGGTTTGAACTTCAATGGCCAGTTGCGAGATCACACGGAGCGTGACTTCAACCGCTACCAGATAAGTGCGTCCGCCCAGCACTTTCGGCAGTGGGGGAGAACGTCACATGACCTCAAAACAGGGGTGGACGGATTTGGCCTGCGTTATCGCGAGTTGATGTCGGTCGGCAACGGACCGGATTGGCAGGTGCGTTACGACTTCAGGAACGGTGCGCCCGCCTTTGCGACAATCTACGACGGGCCCGTGAACGTGCTCCGCAACGAGGATGGGTTTTCGGCCTACGCTCAGGATCGCATTTCTCTCGGGCGGCTGACAGCGAACCTCGGAGTCCGCTGGGACTGGTACAACACTTGGTGGCCTGCGCAGGCGACCCCGGAAGGTAATCGATGGGAAAGCGTGTTCGATCGGGTCGAATTCCCGAAGCGGGACCATGTCTTGAGGTGGAGCACTCTGGCCCCGCGTCTGAGTGGCGTGTATCGGATAAACGGGTCGGGTCGCAGCGTCGTCAAGGTGAGTTACGGCCACTACCCAAGCGAGATGGATCCGTCAGTCGACACCGATTTCATCAACCCTAATGGTCTGCGGTCCATTCGATATATCTGGCGGGGCGACCTGAATGGGGACTCGCTGTTGCAGCTCAATGAGGTTGGAAACGTTGTCAGTCGGTTCTTGCCCGGGCTGAACTCGCTAGACCCAAACCTCGAGAACCCTACCGTTCATGAGACAGGGCTCGTCTTCGAGCAGGATCTCGGGGGCAATATGGCCGTGACGGTGCAGTATGCCTACACGCAGTTTCGGGGCACCCCCATCACTTCGAACTCGGCGATCCCCTCGTCGGCGTACATACCTCGCACAGTTGTGGACCCGGGAGTAGATGGCGCGGTCAATACTGGAGATGATCGCGAGCTCACCGTGTACAACATCCATCCGGACTTCGTGCGTGGCGCAGCCAATGTGAGGAGTAACTACCCGGGTGTCCAGCGAACGGCTCACACGCTGAGCTCGACTTTGCAGAAGCGGCTGTCCAGAGGTTGGCAGGCTCTTGCAACGTACTCGTACAACCAGGTCTCCGAAACTCGAGTGACGGACCTCTCAAATCCCAACAACTTGATCAACGTCAAAGGGCGTGCGTCCGTTGACGCACCACACACGCTAACGCTCCTTGGAAGTTATCATCTGCCGTGGGATATGCAGGTATCTGGGCAGTGGCAGATCAACAGTGGATTTCCCTACGACCGCCTGCTGCAGGTGTTCGGGCTGAATCAAGGCTCGATCACGATCGTCGCCGATCCGACCGGGACGTATCGTCACGATACGCGTAGTCTCCTCGACGTGCGCCTCGAGAAGCAGCTGCAGATTGGGACCACAAGACTCGGGCTCATGCTCGAAGGATTCAACGTTCTCAACAACAACGCCAGCGTGGATTTCACGGGAACCGATTTGGGTCGCGGTCGTATTACCGGCGGCAACTTCGGAAGGGTGTCCCGTATAGTTCCGGCGAGAACAGCAAGGTTGGGCATCAGATACAGCTTCTGATCGCGCGGAACTGAACAGCCCGGTCTCGATCTTGTGCCTGGGCACGGTGCAAGGTCGAGACTCCTCCATCTGGGAGTACCACCGATGACCGAGATCTCTCGCAAGGCTTTCTTGCGTCTCATGGCTGCAGCGGCAACCGCCACGGCTTTCAACAGCCGACCCTCCGGCGAAACCAGCTCTATCTCCGCACAAGGGAGTTCCAAAGAGTCCCTTCTCATTCGTGGCGCGGATCTCCTGACGATGGATCCGGTGTTGAAAGAGGTGCCTGCCGCCGATGTGCTGGTACAAGGCGGGAGGATTGCAGGTGTCGGGAGGGGCTTGCCGGCCACAGGTGCGGACGTCGTCGACGCCCGAGGCATGATCCTGATGCCGGGCCTGTGCGACGGTCATCGACATGTGTGGGAGATCATAGACGCCGGTCGCCTCGCCAAGACCCAGCCGCAGCGTTACGCGAGTTACCAAGAATGGAAAATGCGCACGATCGTCTCGCTGACGCCAGACGACAATTACCTCGCTGGATTCGTCGGTGGGCTAATGGCCATTGACTCAGGTGTGACTTCGATCGTTGACTACGCTCACGGTCAGCCTACAGCGGAGAAGGCGCTCGCGGCGGCTCGGGGCATACGCGACTCGGGCATTGGAGGCTGGTTTGCCTTTCAATTGGGCGTGTCTTCGTCTTACGGGCCTGGTGAGACCGTGTCGCTCTCGGCCGCCACGAGGCAGCGTGTGGCGACAGCCACGGAGTCCCACTGGAAGACAGTCGAAAGACTACAGAAGGAGGTTTTCTCGGACAGCGCGGCGCCGATGCAACTGGGCCTGGCACCCGCTGGTGGTGTGGGCCGTCCGGTCGAGCAGATAAAGGCCGAATGGGCGCGGGCCCGTGCGACTGGTGTCAGGTTGCTGGCCGCGCACGTCCACAAACCGGCAAGACCTCTCCCGCCGGGTGTCATGGGCCACCGGGATTCAGGCATTCCGGACCTGTACGAAGCCGGCCTCCTTGGGCCGGACTACCATCTGTCCCACGGGAATCGGCTCACCGCGGAAGAGCTGAAGATGATTCGCGACACAGGCGGCATGATCTGCGCAACGGCGATGGGCGAGTTCCCCTACATGGCCAATCCGACCTCGGGGGCTTCCATCCACGGACGCGCCCGGGCGGCGGGTGTGTCTGTGGGCATCGGCATTGACGTGCCGATCGTCCTTACAAACGACTACTTCGAGCATGCCCGGGCCGCCTTTTGGAACCTTTATCTCGATCCGGAAGGCGTGAAGATTGCTGAAAGCTACAAGTCGGAAGACGTGCTGGATTTCGTGACCGCACTCGGCTCGAAGGCGCTTCGCCTGGGCGACGTTACGGGTTCAATCTCGGTTGGAAAGCGAGCCGATCTCGTCCTGCTTAGAACCGATCGGATTGGGTTCGCCATTCAGGGCAGCCTTGCTGATCGCGTTCTGAACTTTGCGACGACTACGGATGTTGACAGCGTCTGGATCGCCGGGAAACCGCTCAAGCGCAACGGCAAGATGGTCGGCGTTGACTGGGCCAAACTAAAGGCGCAAGTGCGCGACGCGCAGGCACGCTTTGGTCCACAGGCCGCCAGCATAACGTTCACAAGCTGAGCGCAGAAGAGGAAGACGTAGGCAGGTTCGAGTTCTACCTGAGCAACAGCTTCGCCCTTCGGGCTTCGTCGCCCAGGACTACCCACGCCTTCGGAATTCGGTGCCCAGGCGCCCTTCCATGACCGGCGTTTCAGCCGTCGTATCATCGCTTGCTTCGACGCCGTCTAGCACACAGCCACACGTGTCGGCGGCCAGGAGAGAGCGGTGCAATGTGAAATGTTGCCGCAGCCGCCGGGGGTGAGCCGCCAGCCGTCGGGCGGACGGAAGGCGAAGACGATGCGCGCGCCCAGATTTGCAGGATTACTCGTCGCGACGATGGCCTCGGCCTTCGCGGCGGAGGCGCCTCCGCTCAGGCTCAGCCACAGTTGGATTGTGGTGACGACTGGCGCGCCGGAACGAAAGGCGCTGGAAGGGGCCGGGTTCCGCATCGCCTCGACGGTCAACCGCCATGACGGTCAGGGGACCGCGTCGGTCACGGTGGAGTTCTTCAACGGCTTTCTCGAGCTCATCTACCCAGACTCGACGGTCCCGGTGTCGCCAGCCTTGGAAGCAGGCGCCGAGAAGTTCCGCCTGAAGTCGGCGTGGCGCAAGACCGGCTATTCTCCGATCGGTATCGTCTTCGATCGCACACCAGCAACGCCGGAACAGCTCCCCTTCGCGACCTGGAGAATCTCTGCCGAGTGGATGGAGAAGGGCACATTCATTGAAATGATGACGCCCAGGGAAATGCCGAAGGCGGTCTCGCTCTCCATCTCGTCTCATCCCGCGAGCACGCGCGAGCGCGAGAATGAAGCGCTCGCGCGAGATCCTGTCAAGGGCGCGATCTTCCTCCATCCAAATGGTGCGCGGCGTCTCACGGGACTGCGCATCGTCGCGCCTAACCCCGACAGGTTCCCGCCCGCGGCGTCCTACCTCGCCAGACTCGGGCTCGTGAAGTTCGACGTTGGCAGCCAGTGGCTGCTCGAAGTGACCCTCGACAACGGGAAGCAGGGTGTAACCAAGCACCTCGAACCCGATCTTCCAATGGTCATTCACTATTGAAGACGACAAAGGAACTCCAGCGCGCCGCAGCGGTTCGCTGCGGTTGGGCGGTGACGCCCCTTGGCATCGAATACCACGACCGGGAGTGGGGAGTGCCCGTCCACGACGACCTCGTGCTGTTCGAATTTCTCACGCTCGAGGGGGCGCAGGCGGGCCTGAGCTGGGAAACCATTCTCAGGAAGCGCAATGCATACCGGAAGGCGTTCGCCGGGTTCGATCCCGCGAAGGTCGCCCGCTTCAGCACGAGGCGTGTGGAGCGGCTGCTGGCCGACCAGGGAATCGTTCGAAACCGGTTGAAGATCCGCAGCACGGTGCGCAACGCGAGCGCGTATCTTCGCGTGCAACGGGAGTTCGGAAGCTTCGACGCGTACGTCTGGCGGTTCGTCGGGGGCGCGCCGCGGGTCAACGCCTGGCGCACCATGAAGGACGTTCCCGCACGGACGGCGGAGTCGGACGCGCTCAGCCGCGATCTCCGGCGCCGCGGGTTTACATTCGTGGGCTCCACGATCTGTTATGCCTTCATGCAGGCGGTCGGGCTCGTGAACGACCACACGGTCGATTGTCACTGCTACGGCGTCTCGCGCCGAACGCGCGAGCCCGTGCGACAATCTCTGAGGTGACGCCTGATCGCTCATGAACATCGCTTCCGATCCCGGCCGCACTCAGGAGTTTGGGCGACAATGGCGAAAAAATCGTCACGCGGTACGAGGAAACCACGTAAGGCCACCCGGTCGCGATCGGCACAGAGGCACAAGTTCACTCGTGGCCTGTACGGGTGGATCACCCACACGGATTTAGCGAGTAACGATCCAGCTGCGACAAAGGCATGGTGCGCGGAAGTTCTGGGCTGGACCGCCGCGTTTGCGAACGCCTTGAGGGCGGGCGCCGAGGAGATGATGTCGCCCACCCGCGTGATGGAGGGTGTCACCGTCGCGATCGTGCGTGCGCCCGGAGGCGTCCCTATCGGCTTTTCGGGTCCGTAGGGGGTGTTGATGGCCGACCCCTCACGCGATGCCGACGAGATCGCTGCGTACTACGCGCGCGGGCTCGAGCGCGACAGGCTGGCCGCCGGGCCCGGCGCGCTCGAGTTCGCGCGCACGCAGGCGCTGCTCGAGCAGTATCTGCCGGCGCCGCCGGCCGTGGTTGCAGACGTCGGTGGCGGCCCGGGCCGATACGCCGTTTGGCTGGCGGAACGCGGGTACTCGGTCCACCTTGTCGACCCGATACCGCTCCATGTCGAGCAGGCGCGAGCCGCGGCCGATGCTCGATCGGGGGCGACGCTCGCGAGCGCGGAGGTGGGTGACGCCCGCGCGCTCTCGCTGCCTGACGCGAGCGCTGACGCCGTGCTTCTGCTCGGGCCTCTCTACCATCTGCCCGAGCGCGCCGATCGGCAGCACGCACTCGCTGAGGCCCGCCGCGTCTGTCGCCGCGGGGGCGTCGTCATCGCCGCCGTCATCTCACGTTTCGCATCCACACTCGACGGCCTCCGGGGCGGGTACCTCGAAGACCCGGCGTTCGCATCCGTAGCCGCCGGCGATTTGCATCACGGGCGACACCACAATCCGACAGGTGACCCGGCCTACTTCACGACCGCGTACTTTCATCGGGCGGAAGACCTCGTCGCCGAGTGCTCGGCGGCCGGGTTGACGCACGAGACGACGCTTGCCGTGGAGGGACCAGCCTGGCTGCTGCCAGACCTGGACGCGCGGCTCGCTGACGATCGCCGACGGACCGTGCTGCTCTCGGCACTGGCCGCGCTCGAGGCCGAGCCGACGCTTCTCGGCGTGAGCGCGCACCTGCTCATCGTTGCGCGACGGGACTGAGCAGTCGCGGCGGCACGCCGGCTGTATGAAGAGTCAGGCGCGCTTGTGATCAACGAGGTGAAGGGGCCGCGCGGTGGTCCGGCCGTTCAGGTGCGCCTCACGGCGGCAGGCGTTCCAACGGCATATGATCTCCATGGCAATTGCGGGCGCGTATCGCGATGACCTGGCCTACATCCACGATTCCGGGCACGGATCCCTGGCTCGGGACGCTGCTGCAAGACTGATCGACGAGCTTGCGCGCATTGACTGCCGTGACAGGCCCGTCATCGATCTCGGCTGCGGCAGCGGCATTCTGGCGCGCGCGCTGATCGCTGCTGGATATCAGGTGGTCGGCATCGATGTGTCGGACGCGATGGTGGCGCTCGCACGAACACATGCGCCGGAGGCGGAGTTCCGGGTTGCCTCGTCCGTCTCGGCTGAAGCGCCTGGCGTCAGGCAGCAGCTCTCGTACGGCGACACTCCGTGAGGAACTTGGCTCACGAGACCCAGCGAGGTCCTATGTCTGAGAGGTCGGAGAACCCTGCGTACCCCTATGCGACGCACCTGGACGTCAAGTTCGGCCCACTCGAGCGCATGGACGTGGCGGCGCTCGTCGCCGCCTGTACGGACCGGTGGTACAACCAGACCCTCTGCCGCGTCAACGATGCCGTCGTGCGGCTTGGGGTGGTTGAAGGAGAGTACCACTGGCACAAGCACGATGCAGATGACGAGTTCTTCTACGTGGTCAGCGGTCGCTTTTGGATCGATCTCGAAGATGGCGTGATCGAACTGGGTCCGGACCAGGGCGTCGTGGTGCCCAAGGGCGTCCGCCATCGCCCGCGCGCAGCTGAACGCACGGTCATTCTCATGGTCGAGACCGCCGGTATTGTTCCGACAGGTGACTAACCCGAAGCGCGCTTGTGTTGGCGCAGGTACGCTGGAAACTCCGGCGAGCCTACAGCCGCTGTTCGCGCCCCATCCCGGCGAGCTCGATGCTGACGTTCAGCGGTGGTTGCGCCGGAGTTACCGGCTGATGGGCATGCAGGCCGCCCAGCCGAGGCTGACGGGCATGTTTGAGAGTGTCGGAATGGAGCGTGTATGGTCGACATGAAACGCGCGAAGATGCTCCTGTCCACCCTGTGGATATTCGCGGTGTTCAATTACCTCTACGCCGACGTTCTCACGCTGATGGATGCCGAGACGCTGAAGATGATCATGGCGGGACAGGTTGGGTCTGTACCCATGACTCGAGGCGTCCTCTTGGGAGCGGCAGTGCTCGTAGAAACGGCGATTGCCATGGCTCTCCTCTCGCGGGTATTGGAGTACAGGGTCAATCGCTGGGCAAACATCATCGCGGGAACGATCCATACTGCGGCCGTTGCGCTGTCCTTATTCGCTGGAGGAGGGACGCCGGCTCTTTACTACGTCTTCTTTGCGACCATCGAGGTGGCGTGCACGGTGTTCATCATCTGGTTCGCCTGGAGATGGAGGCCACCGATGGCTCTCGCTGCCGGCATCTGAGATTCTGCCCCTGCGCTCGGTTCTCGAAGTCACGATGCATTCCGACCCGGTACATTGAGCGCCGCAGCGCCGCGGCGGTACGGTAGCATGTGCGCTCCATGCGCCGCGGCGTGGTCCTCGCGCTCGCTTGCCTGGCTGCCGCCGTCCCGGCCGCCCATGCGCACCCGTCTCCATTCAGCTACTTGGATGTGCGGCTCGAGGCATCCTCCGGCGGGCCGGCCGGTTCGCGCCTGGAGGGCCGGGTGGTCGTGCACGTCTACGACCTCGCGCACGACCTCCACGTTGATGCCGCCAGGCTCGCAGACCCGCCGTTCCTGGCGGCCTGGCGCGAGGCGATCATCGCGCTCCTCGATTCGAGGTCGGCGGTCCTGCTCGACGGCAGGCCGCTGACACGGCAGTGGCACCTTCCTGAGCCGCTGTTGGACCGGCAGTCCGTGTCCGTGCGCTTCAGCGCGGAAGGGATTCGCGGCGCTGCGGTCGTCGGCGTGCGCGCGCGGTTGTTTCCGTACGACCCGGCACACCAGACCTTCGTCAACATTTACGAGGACGGAGCGCTCCGGCTGCAGGCAATCCTCGACGCCCGCAACGCCGAGCGCCGGCACTTCACCGGCACTCGCCAGGGGCGGCTGGCGCTCGTCGTCCGGTTCGCGCGCTCCGGCATTCACCACATCCTCATCGGCCCGGACCACCTGTTGTTCCTTGTCGGCCTCCTGCTGCTCGGCGGATCGCTCCGCAGGCTGATCCAGATCGTCACGGCCTTCACGCTCGCCCACAGCGCCACGCTGTCGCTGGCGGCTCTGGCCATCGTGTCGCCACCCTCGCGGCTCGTCGAGCCGGCGATCGCGCTGAGCATCATCTATGTCGGGGCGGACAACCTGCTCATCGGCCGGGGACGCGACGTCCGCGCCTGGATTGCGTTCACCTTCGGGCTCGTGCACGGCTTCGCCTTCGCTGGAGTGCTGGGCGAGATGGGCCTGCCCCGGAGTGCCATCGGGTGGTCGTTGCTCGCGTTCAACGTCGGCGTCGAGATCGGGCAACTTTTCGTCGTCGTGGCCGTGGCCGCGGCGCTCGGAGCGCTGCGCCGGCACAACGAGGCCGCGAGCCGCCGCATCGCGTTTGGTGGCTCCACGGTCGTCATCGCGGCCGGCGCGTTCTGGTTCGTGCAGCGCGTGTTTTTCGGAGGAGGACCGTCATGAGACGAATCGCAGTGCTCGCGGCCCTGATCGGCGCCGGAGCGGTCTCGGTTGCGCTCGGCGCCTATCAGGCCGCGGCGCAGCCGAAGACGATCGAGGTCGAGAAGCTGAAGGACAACCTGTTCGTCCTCAGGGGGGGCGGCGGGAACACGGCGGTGTTCGTCGGCACGGAGGGGGTCGTCGTCGTCGATACGAAGAACCCCGGGTGGGGGCAGCCTATCCTCGATCGGATCAAGGAACTCACCGACAGGCCGGTCACGACCATCGTCAACACGCACACGCACGGCGATCACGTGAGCGGCAACGTCGAGTTTCCCGCCACCGTGGACATCATCGTCCAGGAGAACACCGCCGCGAACATGAGGAAGATGTCCTCGCCTCCGGGAATGCCGCCGCGCGAGAACGTCTTCCAGGCGAGCAACGGCAAGGGGCTGCCGAAGCGGACCTTCTCCGACCGCATGACGCTCGGCCGCGGGGACGATCGCGTCGATCTCTACTACTTCGGCCGCGGGCACACGAACGGCGACGCGTGGATCGTGTTCCCGTCGGTGCGCGTCGCGCATGCCGGGGACATCTTCTCCGGCAAGAACCTGCCGCTGCTCGACACCAACAACGGCGGAAGCGGCGTGGCCATTGGCGACACGCTCGCGCGCGCCCACGCGGGCATCAGGAACGTCGACTCGGTGATCACCGGTCATAGCACCGTCATGACCTGGAACGATCTCGCCGAGTATGCCCAGTTCAACAAGGACTTCGTGGCGGAGGTGCAGAACGGCATCAAGGCCGGGAAGAGCGCCGAAGAGATCGCGTCCGCCTGGAAGCCCGCGGACAAGTACAAGAGCTACTCAATCCAGGACGCGCGGCTGAAGCAGAACGTGCAGAGCATCGCGGAGGAGTTGAAGAAGTAGCGGGGACCACCCCGGATCACAGGAGGGGCTATGCGCATCAGAATGCTGCTGTTGGCGTTGGCGGCCACGTGGTTCGCCGTCGCGCAGCCGTCGAGCGCGACGTCTGACTTGCGGGAATGGGCTGGCGTGCAGGACGAAGGCGCCGGCGCGCGCGGCAAGGTCAGTCCGGAGACGATCCCGCCCGAGCCGGCGAAGATCGCGGCGATCAGAAAACTTGTGGACGCGAAGATCGATGCCTATCACGCGCGCATGATCGAAATGAACGACTGGATGTACCGCAATCCAGAGCCGGGCTTCCAGGAGTTCAAGTCCTCGAAAATGCTCGCGGGGGACCTCGAGAAGCACGGATTCCAAGTGGAATGGGGGGTCCCGGGCCTCGAGCAGGCCTGGCCGGAGTTCGACAAACTGAAGAAGATCGGCGGCCTGCCCGACGATTACGATGGTCCGGCGTACCTGCCGACCGCCTTCCGGGCGAAGTACAAGGGGAAGAGCGAGCATCCCGTCGTCGCCATCGTCGTCGAGTACGATGCGCTCCGCGCCGGCTTTCACGGTTGTCAGCACAACATGCAGGGGCCGACGGGCATCGGCGCCGCCATTGCGCTCGCCGAGACGATGGACCAGAACGGGATTCCAGGGAGCGTGTGGGTGATCGGCGCGCCGGCGGAGGAAGTCGGACCGCCGTCGAAGGCGGCACTGGCGCGCGCGAAGTACCTTGACGGCGCGGACTTCGCATTCCGCAGCCATGGCACCACGCGCTCCACCGGCAGCGCGCCCGGCGGCTACTCGGCCCGGCACATCATCCAGCACCGTTACGTCTTCAGGGGGAAAGAGGCGCACGCCCAGCGGGCGTGGGGCAGCGACGCGAACGCGCTCAATGCCGCGCAGCTCTTCTTCCATGCGATCGACATGCTGCGACAGCACTCCGAGCCGCAGTTTCGCTTCCACGGTGTCATCACCGACGGCGGCGCCGCGCCCAACGTGGTCCCCCCACAGGCCACGGCGCTCATGTGGGTGCGGCATCTCATGGACGAAACGCCGCAGGGGAGGATGAGCCCGGCCCGGGCGCGAGAGCTGATCGAAAAGAAAGTCGAGCAGATGAACAACGCGGCCAAAGGGGCCGCGCTTGCGACGGGCACGCAGGTCGAGATTGAGCGGTACGGCACCTACGTTCCGTCGGTCAGCGTCGGCGCGATGAACGATCTGCGGTTCCGGTACGCCGTGGAGTACGGCGGCGGCAACGTCGAGCACAGCCAGATGCCTGCCGCGTGGGAGGAGACCGGCATGCTGACGCTGCAGGTGCCGGGCATCGGCGTTCATGTCGGCAACGCCGCGCTGCCGGAGGCCCCGGGCCACTCTCGCCAGAATGCCGACATCACGGTCAGCCCGGCCGGCCATGAGAACCTCAAGCTCACGGCGAAGACGATGGCCGCCACGGCGCTGCGTCTCGTGATGGATCCGGAGTTGGCGAAGAGGGTCAAAGACGAGCACGCGATGTGGGTCGCGAAGTACAACGCGACCACCTCGAACACCGGCCAGTAGCGCGGCATGCGTCGCGTCGCGTGGGTTCTGGGTCCTGCGTTCGTGCTGACGCTGCCCGCCTGCGCGGCGCGATCGACAACGCCCGCTCCGCCGCCCCGTCCGCAGCGCCCCCTCGAACTGCGCATGGGGCTGGCCTCCTACTACGGCCAGCAGTTTCACGGAAAAGCGACCGCCAGCGGCGTGCCCTTCGACATGCACGCGATGGTGGCCGCGCACCCGACGTACCCGTTCGGCACCCTCGTGCGAGTGACGAATCTGCAGAATCGGCGCTCGGTCCGCGTGCGGAGGTGCTCCGCTGGGGGTCCTCCCGAGTCTTCGATTGACGGCCCCGGAAGCGCGTGCTATAAGCCGCATTCCTATCCGACATGCGACGTCGCCCACCCTCATCGGCGGAACGTGACCGCTCGGTTTCCCCTGATCTGAGGTGGCGGCTCTCGTTCGGCTCGGCACAGCTTTGAGCGAAGGAGGATCGTTCATGAGGGCTGGAACAATTGGTGCGATCGGCGTTGGTGTGTGCGTGTTCCTGATCGGCGGCGGGAGCGTCGCGCGCGCCGATTCGGGGTGCAAGACGGTCCGCGGCAAGATTCTCGAAGTCCAGATACCGGCGCCAAACGATCCGTTCGGTCGAGTGGTCGGCACCGTGACCGGCGCGATCAACGGCAGCGCCTCGGCGATCCTCACATCCCTCGTTCCCGGGGCTGAACCGGGCACGCTGGAGGCGACCACCCAGGACATCTTCGTGACGAAGAAGGGGGACATGCTCGTCACGACCGGGAACGCCACGTTCACCTTCGTGGACGCGAACACGGTCTCCGACGTGCTGACCCTTGAAGTGGACGGCGCGGCAAGCACGGGCCGGTTCGCCGGCGCGACGGGGACGATTGTCGCCACCGGTTTCGGGTTCAACCTGGGCGCGGGACCGGGGCAGACGTACTTCCAACTCGAATACAAGGGAGAGGTCTGCCGGCCGTAGCCCGCCGGCGGCAGACTCGCATTGAGGAGGAGGCGCAGATGCTGAGGAAACATCTCTTGCTCGCCGTTTCGATTGCGGCGGGGTTCGCCGTGACGACGCTGTGGATCGGAGCGCGGTCGGCCGGCGCGGCGGGCGATGCTCCGACACCGATCGGTGCGTGGTTCGGGATCGCGAGGCCATGCACCCCGCCCGGCGGGCCCGCCCATCCGACGGTCAACCAGGCGATCTGTCGGGTCGCGTGCAAGGGGCCGTGTCCCACGGCGACATTCCCGGTTTCGGAAGTCACGATGATCCCCACGCTCCTGGCTGACGGGACCGTGCTTGCCGACGATTTCGGCGCGGTTGGCGTTTCGCCGCCTGGCTTTCCGATTGCTGGTGACGGCCACACCACCGCGCACGGAAAGTGGGCCTTCCAGGGCAAGGTGCGGATCGATGGCGCCAAAGTCGATCGCTACCAGGCGACGTTCATCTGGTTTCAGGGCCGGCCGCCGGGCTTCCCCTACAATGCCGCGAGCCCCGTCGGGTTTTTCCACGGATCGGTCCGGCCGCGATTCGTGACCTTCTTCGACAAGAAGGACCCGGACGTGATGGTCGGGTTCATACAGCCGTACCTGTACAACTACACCGACGCGAATGGGATCGTGAGCCTTCAGGACGGAACGGCGTTTCCCACGCCCGATCCCGTCGCGCCCCTGCCGGCGGCGTGCGATCCCTCGGACTTCGGCGCGGCCCCCTACTGCCTGGGCACGCTGCAGTTCACCATCCGGCGCATCCGGGCCGAATAGCACCAGCGTCCCGCTCGACGAACGATCGCTTCCGACGCGCGCCTCGAAACAGAGAGGCGCGCGTCGGTTCTCTTCGCTGTCACCCCTGCCAGCGCTCCCTGCTCATGCCCACGGCGACGAGCAGCCACGCCACCGCCAGGCACGCGAAGCCAACGAACACCGGCACCAGGGACTCCGACGCACCCAGGGCCGTGCGGCGATAGAAGCTGGCGGAGAATTCCGGGGCGACCCCGATGCCGTGCAGCACGTTGAGGAAGCCAAGCGTGCCCCCCGAGAGCGCGCCGAAGAGCCCCGCCAGGGAAAGCGGGCGGATGAGCGCCAGGCGTCGCTCGGTGGGACGGGCGACGTACACCGTTGCCATCACGAGGGGGACGAGGTCGATCGCCAGGGTGAGCAGTGCGAAGATGCCGGCGTGCCGCAGCATTTCCATGGAAACCCCCTTCCGGTGCGGTTCCACCAGCTACAACGCGCGTGGCGGCCCTGGCGTGACGGGCGTCACGTTTCCGAGCGCCGCGCGTTCTAGGGACATGGACCGGGAAACCGAGATCGCCCTCGTCTGTCGCCTTCGCGAGGGAGATGCCGCGGCGTTCGATGCGGTCTACGAGGCGTTCCGCACACCGCTGTTCACGTTCCTGCTGAGGATGTCGCGTCATCGCGATGTCGCCGAGGACCTGTTCGAGGAAACGTGGCTGCGGCTGGTGAAGCACGCGCGGCGGTTGCGGCCGGACACGCGGCTCGCGGCATGGCTGTTCACGGTCGCGCGCCATCTGCACGTGAGCTACGTCCGATCGCGGATCGTCGAGGAGTCGTCCGCCGCGAGCTTGATGGCGCTCTGGCCGTTCAGCATCGAGCGTTCATCCCCGTTCGAGGCCGCGGCCGCCAGCGAACTGCAGCGCCGCATCGAGCGGGCGCTTGCTTCGATGCCGGCCGCGTCGCGCGAGGTCCTGCTGCTCATCGCGGTGGCCGGCCTGGATCAGGCTGATGCCGCCGACGTCTGTGGCATCACGCCGGAAGCGCTGCGCCAGCGCCTGAGCCGGGCGCGCGCACGGCTCGCGCGGGCGCTCGACGATGGCCGTTCGGGTGCGCGTGTTCTGGAGGAGGTGACGCCATGACCGATCCGCTGTTCCGCCTGCTCGCCAGCCTTCCCGCGGCGGAGCCAGATAGCGCGCGCGTCGATCGCGTCCGGGCTCGCTGCCATGCCGCCCTCAACGGGCGCCGGCCGCCGCGCTCCCCCCGGCCGAGCGGGGCGCGGCTGTCCTGGCAGGCCTTCGTCGCGAGTCTCGGCGGCGCTTATCTCACGGAGACGATTCGCCAGGTGCTGCGACTGTATGGGGTCGCGTAGGTGGAGCAGCGCTATCGGCGCGTGATCTCGACCAGCGTGGCGCTGCCGCTGATCTCGATCTCGGCGCGCATCGGATAGTCCCAGTCGGCCGCTTTCACGAGGCGTACGCGGCGGCCGTTCGCGCGGACGGTGTAGTTCGCGCGTCCCGGAAGGAAGAGATCCAGCCCCGTGCGGTGCCGATCTCCCGTGCGGTTCTCGATCGCGAAGCTGATTCGGTTGAGCGCGCGATCCAGGCGTATCGGCTCGCCCGCCAGGAATCCGTCGCGGTCGAGCGCGATCCGGAGCCTCCGGTTTTGAGCACTCCCCATCACGGCGGAGAAGCGCTGTCGGACGCCGTCGCGCGGTACCACCGCGAGACCGTCCTTTCCGGCGGTCAGCGCGCCGCCGTACGCAATCTCGCCGAACAGCGGATCGTCGGCGACGATCGTGGCCGCCGCGCGGAGCGCGCCGCCGTAGCCGAGATCGATCTCCCCGTCGTAGTGCCACGGCCCGCGCGGGACGTCCTTTCTGATCCACGCTCGGCCGAATTTCGCCGTCATGAACTGCCAGCCCGACGCGCCGTCGTTCTCGGGGCCGGGGAACCAGAAGCCGTAGTTTGTCTCCGGGCGGCCGGTGTTCATCAGGGCCCACGCGCTCAGATAGGACGCGTAGCCGAGCTGCAGCCAGTCCCAGGGCACCGCCGCGAAGCCCAGGCCGTAGTCCAGGATCCCCCAGCCGCCCATTTGCGCCATGTAGCTGAGCGCGCCAGCGTCGGAAGACGCCGTGAAGTCCGCTCCCAGCAGGTAATACGCGGGCTCGAGCCAGCCACGGACGGTAAGGCCAGCGCGAAGCTGCCGGTCCATGAACGTGCGCGAGTCCTCGCGGCGCACCGCTGGATGCGAGTACCAGCGATTCAGGTTCTTGTCGAACCAGAGGTTTTCGTCGGGAGCCATGTCGTGCGTTGCGCCGTACTTGGCGAGCGCGTAACTCGACTCGAACGCTGTCCGATCCACGGCGTATTCGGATCGGAAGGGATACTCGTCATCGTAGACGAAGTACTTGACCTTCTTTTCCCACTCCGCTCGCAGCCACGACGCGCGATCGCCCAGGCCCTCGCGCTCGAGCGCGGCGATGAGCGGCAGGAGCACCAGCTCGTTGTAGCAGCCCCACTTGTAGGTCTCGTACCACGGCAGGATCTCGTACGGATACGTGAAGTACGCGCGGGCGGTGTGGTACGCGCGATCGAGATATCCCGCGGCGTCCAGATACCGAACGAGCGACGGGTACTTGCTGGCGATCTCGTACATGTGGAAGTAGAGCATCACCATGTGCGGGTAATCGTACGAGCGCCAGATCTTCATCTTGTCGAGGTTGTCGGCGCGGCTGCGCGCTCGCAGGCGGGGATCTCGCGCCTCGCGCCAGTTCGGCACACCGTGGATGCCCCAGGGGTACGGCGTCTCGCGATCGGTGCGCTGCAGCTTTCCCCACACGAATCGCTCGAGGTAGTACTCCAGTGATGCAATCTCCTGCGCGTCGGGAAACCGCACGTTCTTCGAGGCCACGAACGGAGCTTTGCCCAGCACGGGATCGTCGGCGGCGACGACGTAGCCCCACCAGTAGGCGAAGCCGTCCGTGTCGTCCGGCCCGCGCAACTTCTTCGCCCGCATGTCGTACACGGAGTAGAGGCCGTCGTACCACAAGGAAGATCCGCGGTGCTGCTGCCGCGTGGTGATGAACCGCGCTCGCTTCTTGATCAGCGCCTCGACGGGTTCGGTGACGAAGAACTCGAGGATGCTCTCGCGTCCGCCGTCGTGGACGATCGTCAGCAGGTTCTCGCCGAGTCGCCGGAAGCGGACCGAATACAGGTGGTAACCCGGGTGCGGTTCCCTCAGGCGAACGATCGTGGTGTCAGACGGGAACTCCGGTCGAATCGCTTCGATCCGCGCCCTCGTGTGCAGCGACATGCGCGCCTCGAGATCCTCCGGTACGGTCATGCCGGGGACGACGCGAACATCGAACGCTCCCTCGTCGAATAGGATCTGGCGCATGTGATCGTACGAATCGGCCCAGCGGAACCGCAGGCCGTACGTGACGCTCGCAGCGCGCGATCCTGCGGCGTCCAGGCGAAGGCGGGTGTGCGGCTGCCGCCAGGTGCCCCGTGTTTCGCTTCCACCCGTCAGGGCCGAGTGGAAGTACGCCGTGAACCCGCGGCCCCTTCCACCCGGCGACGTGGTGTACTCCAGCCGTGTTCCCGGTTGCGTCGTCACGACCAGATAGGGCGGTTCGCCGCTGGGCCGAGCGAAGTACAGGAAGGATCCGTGTCCGCCGATGTACTGATGCTTGGTCCAGCTGCGCTCGAAGATGATGTCGGGCGTCTCGCCTGCCGGCGCCCGCCACGGAATCGCCACCGCGAAGTCGCCGATTTCGACCGGGTAGTCCATCCGGTTCGATACTTCGATCGTCCAGTCGAGACGCGATCCGTCAGTGCTGAACGTCTGCGAGGACCACAACACGGTGCCGGGCTCGTGATTGCGATAGACGAGCGTTCCTGTCGATAGCGCACCGTCCAACCGTGGATTGCGCTGATAGAGGTCCAGCCAGTCGCCCCCTTCGGCGCGATACTTCAGGACAACGCCGAGCCTCGTATCGTCCGCCAGGAGCTGCGCGGCGTAGCGATCCCGGGTGGATGCCAGGCCGCGCACCCCGCGCGCGTCGTACTCGACGAGAAAGTCGCCAGACCGGAACGTCGCGCGGCTGCCGGGTTCGTCGCCGCGCCCGGTTCCTGCCAGAACGGCGGCGCACGAGAGCAGGAGACGAAGCCAGGGCATGCGTCTGCGCGAGTATACGCGCGATGGGCAGGGCGCCCGAGCGCCAACGCAGGCCGTTGCTGTGGTAGCGTTCACGCACGGAGCGCACGCGTGCGGACATCTCGAGCCATATGGGCTGTGGCGTCGATCGGCGTGGTCGAGACGCTGGTGGTGGGCGTGGCCGCGCTTCCGGCGTCCCTCTGCTGGACGTGGCTCTTCACGTTCCCCGTGCCCACCTGGATCGTGCCTCGCGCGGTCCTGGCCGCGATGTCGTTCGTCCCGGCTTATCTCGTCTTCTGTATCGCGCTGGCGACGTTGTCGGCGGCGAGCACGCGTGCGCTGGGGTGGCGCACGCGCCCCAATCAGTCGTGGAAGCTGGCGGACCTCGAGTGGCCGTTGCTCGACTGGATGCGTTACATGGTGTCCACCCATGTCGTCAGGGTGCTCGTCGGCACCTTCTTTCGCGCATCTCCCATCTGGACGCTCTACTTGCGCATGAACGGCGCGCGAATGGGACGCGGCGTGTACGTCAACACGCTCTCGATCTCCGACCACAACCTCCTCGAGTTCGGCGACCGCGTGGTCGTCGGCGAGAGCGTTCACCTGTCGGGGCACACGGTTGAAGGTGGCGTCGTGAAGACGGCGGCGGTCCGGCTCGGACCGGGCGCCACCGTCGGACTGGGCAGCATCATCGGCATCGGCGTCGAAGTCGGCGAGGGAAGCCAGATCGGCGCGTTGAGCGTCGTGCCGAAATACACGAAGATCGAACCGCATGCGACCTACGCTGGCGTCCCGGCGCGGCGCATCGAACGCGCCGCGGCGCTCTAGGGATGCTCGCGTTCTTCTTCCTCACCTTTGCGCTGACATGGGGCCTTTGGCTGGCGGTGGTGACGCCGGGCGGGAGTGGGTTCGTCGGTCTCGGCGGTCCGGTCTTCCTGCTTGGAGTCTTCGCGCCGGCGCTCGTGGCGCTCGCGCTCACGGCGAAGGCGGAAGGACGTGTCGCCGTCACGCGCCTGCTCGCACGGATCGGGATCTGGCAGGTTCCGGCGCGCTGGTACGTGTTCGCCGTGAGCTACCTGATCGCGATCAAGCTGACCGGCGCCCTCATTTACCGCATGACCAGCGGAGCGTGGCCGGCATTCGGCAACACGCCGCTGCCCTTGATGCTCGGCGCGATCGTGCTGTCGACCTGGGTGCAGGCGGGCGAAGAGGTGGGATGGAGAGGGTATGCGCTCCCGCGGCTCGCCCAGCGCCTTGGCCTCGGCCTCGCCAGCATCGTGCTCGGGGTCATCTGGGCGTTGTGGCACCTGCCGCTGTTCTTCATGCCCGGTTCCGGCAGCGACGGCCAGTCCTTCCCGATCTACCTCCTGCACGTCACCGCGCTCTCGGTGGCGATGGCGTGGCTGTACTGGAAGACCGGTGGCAGCCTGCTGCTCGTGATGGTGATGCACGCGTCGGTGAACAACACGACCGGCATCGTCCCTGCGGCCGTGCCCGGCGCCGCGAACGCGTTCTCGTTCAGCGGTTCGCCCGTTGCGTGGATCACCATCGCGCTGTCATGGCTGGTTGCCGTGCCGCTGCTGGTCCAGATGCGGTCGGCTGATATCGGCGCGATGGTCAGTCAGGGAGTACACGAGCGGATTGGCCCGGGAAAGCCGGTCCCATCCATATAGCCGTCCTGCGGGCACCCTGAACGCCGTAGTCGCGCCGGTCGGCGTGCGGTGCTATCCTTGTCCAGAACCGCACCAATTCGCCGCATCCTCCGCCAGAGCTCAGTGATGAGGCCTTCACGGCTCTTCCTGGCTCTTCACGGCCCCCGTCCAGGTGTCGCACCCGGTCAGGGCGACGGCCGATGCGGGCGGGATCCGCTCGACAGGACATGCGCGCATGATCGCGATACCCGGCTATCAACTTGCCGCCAAGCTGGGCGAGGGGCCTCAGTCCATCGTGTATCGCGGATTCCAGAAGACGGCGCCCGAGCGCCCGCTGGCCATCAAGATCTTCAAGACTCGCGCCCTGTCGGAGCGCCAGCGCGCGCATTTCCGGCAGAAGGTCGAGCATCTGCGGGTGCTGCACGACCCGTTGCTCATCACTCCCACCGCGTTCGACATCAAGGGTGGCGTTCCGTTCCTCGTGCAGGACTACTTCGACGCCCTGCCGCTCGACGAGTGGGCACGCCAGCAGCCGGCCCTTTCCCTCGACGCGTTTTTCACGATCGCCTGCCACCTGGCGACGGCACTGGACAAGGTCCACGAGGCCGGCATCATCCACGGCGGTGTGAAGCCGCACAACGTCCTCGTGCAGCCGGCGACGCTCGAAGCCCGCCTCAGCGGCTTCGTGACACCGCTCGACGTGCGGGACGTCAGCCACTTCATCTACGATCCGGCGTTCGTCAGGGGCACGCTGGCCTACACGTCGCCGGAGCAGACGGGGCGCATCCATCACGTCGTCGTCTTCTCTTCCGATCTTTACTCGCTCGGCATCGTCTTCTACGAACTCCTGACAGGGCGGCTGCCGTTCCGTTCCACCGACCCCCTCGCGCTCATCCACCAGCACCTCGCCGAGGAGGCGCCGCAGGTTCACGAGGTCAAACCGGACATCCCCGCCACCCTCGGCCGCGTCGTCGCGAAGCTCACGCTCAAACAGCCTGAGAAGCGCTATCAGACCGGTCGCGGGCTGCTCGCCGATCTCCTGCGATGCCGCGCCGAGTGGGACGTCGGCCGGACGATCGGGCGCTTCCCCCTCGCCAGCCAGGATCGCGGCCGCCGCGTGGTGTTTGTCTCGAAGATGGTCGGCCGCGACAACGAAGCGCGCATCGTCCTGGACGCCTATGGGCCCGTGACGCGCGGCAGGTTCCGGGCGGTGTTCATCTCGGGGCTGCCCGGCATCGGGAAGACGCGCCTGATCCAGGAGCTGCAGCAGCCGATCGTTCGCCACCGCGGCTACTTCACGTCCGGCAAGTTCGACATCTACCAGAAGAACATTCCGTACAGCTCGCTCATCCAGGCGCTGCGAAACCTGATCCGCACGTTTCTCACGGAGAGCGAGGACCGCATCACCGCGTGGCGGAAGCGCATCCTTCTCGCCCTCGGGCAGAGCGGGCAGCTGCTCATCGACGTCATTCCCGAACTCGAAGCGCTGATCGGTCCGCAGCCCGCCGTGACGCCGCTGCCGCCGGTGGAGGCGCGGAACCGGTTCCATGGGCTGTTCGATCGCTTTCTCGGCTGCGTGGCCCACCAGGACTCACCGCTCACGCTGTTTATCGACGACCTGCAGTGGTGCGATGTGGCGTCGTTCGACTTCCTGGCCACCGTCTTCGCGCATCCCGAGGAGCACCCGTATTTGTTCTTCGTCGGCGCCTACCGTCACAACGAGGTGGACTCCAGCCACCCGCTGGCGAAGCTGCTCACGAAGCTGAAGACGGGGCGCTCGCCGCTCGAGGAGATCCGGCTGCGACCGCTCGCGCCCAGCTTCTGTCACGAGATGGTCTCGTACATCCTCGACGCGTCGCTGGCCCATACCGAGGCGCTCGCGAGCTTTCTCGCGGACCTGACGGAGGGGAACCCGCTCTTCGTCAGCGAGAGCCTCTCGTACCTCCATAACGAGGACCTCCTCTACGTTGGCGACGACCTGCAGTGGCGCTGGGACCTCGAGCGCATCCGCCGCTCGAACATGCCGTCCACCGTGGTCGCGCTCTTCGCCTCGAAGATCGGCAAGCTGCCCGGTACGACCGTCGGCCTGCTCGAGACGTGCGCCTGCATGGGCAACACCGTCGCGCCCGGGGAACTCGCCTTCGTCTGCGGCCTGGGCCTTACGCAGGTGTTCGAGATGCTCAAGCCGGCGCTGGGCCAGGGGCTGATGATCGAAAACCGTGGACAGCTCCAGTTCGTCCATGACCGGGTGCAGGAAGCGGTGCTCAACGCAATCCCGCCGGAGCGGCGCCGCGGCATCCACTGGCGGATTGGACAGGGGCTTCTCGCGGCGCTGCCACCTGACGCTCCGCCGCAATCGGTGGAGAACCTGTTCGCGATCGCCTCACACCTGAACCTCGGTCGGCCCGACTGGCTCGGGCGGACCGAGGCGCTCAGGCTGGCCGACGTCAACTTCGAGGCGGGCGAGAAGGCGCTGAACGCGCTGGCCGCCGAAGCCGCGAGCGAACTGTTCGCGAAAAGCAAGGACCAGCTTCCGGACGACTGCTGGGAGACGGAGTACGAGCGGACGTTCAGGATCCTGAAGAAGGCGGCCAGGACCGAGCTGATGTGCGGCCGTCCGGAGCGATCCGACGCGCTGCTCGATCAGCTCCTCGCGCACGCGCGGACGGACCTCGACAAAGCCGAGTGCCTTGCCGAGCAGACAACGTCGCTCTCCTCGATCGGCAACTTCATCAAGGCGATAGAGACCGCCAATCGCGGGCTGGCGTTTTTCGACCAAGCGCTGCCGGACGATCCGGGGAAGGCCGACCGCCGCCGCGCGCGGCTGATGGCAGAGATCCGGGAGGGGCACCCCGACGTGTGGAGCACCATCCTCCACATGCCGTTCACGCAGGATCGCAAGAGCAAGATCGAGCTGGCGTTCTACAGCGAGCTGATCCCCGACCTCTACATGTCGGGCATGGTGCCCCAGCTCTATCTCTCCGCGGTGCAGTCAACGCAGCACTGCCTGGCGGGCGGGATGGACGAGTCCGTGATCTACTCGTTCAGCATCATGGGCCTTCAGCTGGGGGAGCAGGAGGATTTCGATCAGGCGTTCCGCTACGAGGACCTGGCGCGCGAGCTGTCGGCCAGGCATCCCAACACCTTCGGCGCCACGCGGGGAATGAACGGCGTCGTCTGGTGCAACATGCACTCGCGCAGCCACCCGGAGGAAATCGTCGAGTACTGCCTGCGCGCGATTCAGTGCGGCAAGAACTCCGGGGATTTGTACAACGCGGGCCTGTCGTACGGCCCACTGATGTGGAACCTGCAGGTCCAGGGGGCGGACTTCCTCGCGATCGACGAGTACGCGCGCGACTGCCAGCGGTTTTCGGAGCGCAACAATCTCGCCTTCTCGGTCGGCCTCGCCGAGGCGGTGCAGGCTGCCTGGCTGGCGCCGATGAAGAAGGGCTATCAGCCGGTGCCGATGGAGGACCGCGTCGCGCGCTGGGAGAAAGACAACCACGTCGCCGCCGCTGGCAGCTACTACGCGCACCTCGCCCTCAGCCACTACTATTTCGGCGAACACGAGGAGGCGGCTGAAGCGCTCGCCGCCGTCCAGCGTTTCCTCTCGGGGCTGACCGACAACGTCCTCAAGCGCCAGTGGTACGTGTTCCGGGCGCTCAATTCCCTCAAGCTGCACGAGCTAGCGGGCAGCGGCGATCACGCCGCGGTGCTCGGCCAGATCGCGCCCCTCGTCGCGAAGGTCGAGACATGGGCGCGGCTGGGCCCGCTGCTCGGCCCGTACCTCGCGTTCCTGCACGCCGAGCGCGAGCGGGTGACGGGCACGTTCGAGCGGGCGCGCAGCCTGTACCTCGACGCGATCGCGAGCGCGCACCAGCAGCGTTACACGTTCCTCGAAGGCCACCTGAACGAATGCGTGGGCGAGCTGCTCCTCGAGACGAACCAGGGGCCGGCGCACCCCTTCTTCCGCGAGGCGGCGCGCCTCTATCGGCGCTGCCAGGCTGAGCGCAAGGAGCTGCGGCTGCTCGATCGCCGCCCGCAGTTCTTCGAAGACGAAAACCTGCCCGCGGTCGCCGCGATCGAGCCCCCGGAGGCGCCGTACGCCCTCCCGCAGCTCGATGTCGCCTACCTGATGCGATCGGCGCTGGCGATCTCGGCGGAGATCGATCAACAGATACTCCTTCGCCGGATTATGCGGACGGTGATCGAAAGCTCCGGCGCCCAGCGCGGCCTGCTGCTCGTCGCCGAGGGAGACTCGCTGCTCGTCCGCGCGGAAAGCCAGATTGAGGAGGGCGATTTCTTCCGCACGATCAACCAGCGGCTCGACGACGTGCCGGACGTCTGCAAGGCGGTGGCGCGTTACGTGTTCCGCACGCGGCAGCGGCTCGTTCTCGCCGACGCGAGCCAGGACGGTGAGTTCAAGGACAACCCGGAGGTCCGCGCGCTCGGACTCCGTTCCGTCCTGTGCCTGCCGGTAATCAGCCAGACGCGGCTCGTCGGCGTCCTGTATCTCGAGAACCGGCTCGCGCCGGGCGTGTTCACGACGACGGCGACCCAGATGACGGAGCTGTTGACGGCGCAGGCCGCCATCTCGCTCGAAAACGCGCGGCTCGTCGACGAGATGAAGCGCGGCGAAGAGGAGCTGGCGCGGGAACGGGAACACCTCGCCGTGACCCTGCACAGCATCGGCGACGCCGTGATCGCCACCGACACGGCGAGCCGCGTCGTCATGCTCAACCGGGTCGCCGAGGAGACCACCGGGTGGTCCCAGGCCGAGGCGGCCGGCCGGGCGCTCGCCGAGGTTTTTCCGATCTTCAACGAGAACACCGGCGAAGCCGCCGAGGATCCGGTGAGACGGGTGCTTCGGTCGGGCGCCGTGGTGGGCCTCGCAAACCACACCGCCCTGATGTCACGGGACGGACGCCGGATCGCGATCGCCGACAGCGCCGCGCCAATCCGCGGGCAGAGCGGCGAGGTGCTGGGCGTCGTGCTCGTGTTCCGCGACGTCACGGAGGCGCGCCAGGCCGAGCAGGAACGCGAGGCGACGATCGAGCTGTTGCGAATCGTGAACGCGAGCACCAACGCCGCCGGCCTGATTGCCGACGCCACCACCTTCTTCCAGAAGCAGTCCGGCTGTGAAGCGGTCGGCGTTCGACTGCAGGAAGGGGAGGACTTCCCCTACTACGAGACCCGTGGATTCCGCCACGAATTCGTCCTTGCCGAGAGCAGGCTGTGCGCGGTGGACAGTGCGGGGGACGTCGTGCGCACGCCCGACGGCAATCCCGTCCTCGAGTGCATGTGCGGCAACGTGATCTGCGGCCGCGTCGACCCCGAGAAGCCGTTCTTCACGCCTGGCGGCAGCTTCTGGACCAACAACATGACGGCGCTGCTCGCCACCACGACTGACGCGGACCGCCTGGCGCGCACCCGGAACAGCTGCAACGGCGAGGGCTACGAGTCAGTCGCCCTGCTGCCGCTGCGGGTGGGCGACAAACGGTCCGGCCTCCTGCAGCTGAACGACCGTTCGCCCGGCCGCTTCTCGCCCGAGCAGGTGAAGATGTGGGAGCGGCTCGCGGGCCACGTGAGCGTGGCGCTCGCGAAGTTCCGCGCCGAAGAGGCGCTGCGCGAGAACGAGGCCGAGCTGAAGGAAACCGACAGCCGCAAGAACGAGTTCCTCGCCATGCTGTCGCACGAGCTGCGGAACCCTCTCACGCCGATCCGGAACAGCCTCTTTCTGCTGGAGAAGAACGCCCTCGACGCGGACGAAGCGCGCAGCGCGCATGCCGTCATCGACCGGCAGGTCGGCCACCTCACGCGGCTCGTCGACGACCTCCTCGACGTCACGCGAATCACGCACGGCAAGATCCAGCTGCGCCGCGAGCGGCTCGACCTCGGCGATCTCCTGCGCCGGACCCTTGAGGACCACAGGCACACGTTCGCGGAACGCGGCGTCACGCTCGAGGAACAAACGGCGAGCGGGCCGATGTGGGTCAACGCGGACGCCACGCGCCTGGCGCAGGTCCTCGGCAACCTGCTGGCGAACGCCTTGAAGTTCACGCCGCGGGGAGGTCACGTGGCCGTCACCCTCGAGCGGCACGAACCCGTCGCGCTGCTTCGCGTGCGCGACAGCGGGATCGGCATGACGCCCGACGTGCTCGAACGCCTGTTCCAGCCGTTTACCCAGGCGAAGCAGCCGCTGGATCGCAGCCGCGGCGGCCTCGGCCTCGGCCTCGCGCTCGTCAAGGGCCTGGTGGAGCTCCATCGGGGCACGGTGACCGGCTGGAGCAATGGACCCTGCGAAGGGGCGGAATTCACCGTGCGGCTGCCGCTCGAACCTGTCCCCGCGCCAGCCGAGCGGCCCGGCGAGGCCCCCCCGTTCAGACGCCGCCGCGTCTTCATCATCGAAGACAACGTGGATGCGGCGGACACGCTGGGGCAGGCGCTCCGCCTGATGGGCCACGAGGTGGACGCCGCCTACGACGGGCCATCCGGGATCTCGCGCGCCCGCGAGTTCCACCCCGAGATCCTGTTGTGCGATATCGGTCTGCCGACCATGGACGGCTACGAAGTGGCGCGCCAATTCCGCGGCGACGCGGTGCTGAAGGACGTGGTGCTCGTGGCCTTGACGGGGTATGCGTCCCCGGACGACCGGCAGCGCGCAGGTGATGCCGGCTTCGTGGAACACCTGGCGAAGCCGCCGCGCCTGGAGTTGCTCCAGGACTTCCTGGCGAGGATCTAGCTCGCCGCGCGACGCGCTGCCCCGCTACAACGATCCCACCTTGCGCACGAGCGCCTGGAACCGCGGTTCGGAACGCAGCACGTCGAAATCGGGCTCAACCGGCAGGTTCACCAGGGCGGAGCACCGGCGGTCGGCGCAGGACTCCAGCAGCGCCAGCGCGGTGTCCTTCTCCCCAGCCTGTGAGTAGCACCGGGCCGCGACGACGAGCGCGCCGTTCTTCGTGAACTCGTCTCCGCACCGACGCAGAAGCGCCTCGAAGCCGGCGGTCGCGAAGGTGCGCGCGATGATCCGCGCCTCTTCCGGCGTGGCGAGCGCCTGCCGCAATGCCACGGCTTCCTTGAAGAGCCCCTTGTGGCGCAGCGCACCCTCCAGCCAGAACAGCGCGACGCCGAATTTCGGGTCGATGTCGAGCGTCTTCCGCGCCTGGGCAATCGCCTCATCGTAGCGGCGCGCCCAGTACAGCGCCCGCGTGAGATTCGCGTTCGCGATGAGGGACAGCGGGTCGAGTTCCCGCGCGCGCTCGTGCTCGTCGATCGCCTCCGCGTGCCTCCCTCGCAGCGAAAGGTACCCCCCGTACCAGTTCCGGCCCAGCGCATCGTTCGGGTTCAGCTCGAGCGCGCGGCGGAACTCCCGTTCCGCGGCCGCCCAGTTCCAGTCGTACCAGGTGTAGGCCGTCGCAAGCGCGTAATGCGCGCTCGCGAGCGTGTCGTCGATCTGAAGGGCCCTTGCCGCCGCGGACTTGCCGCGCGTCAGCGCCTCGTCCGCGGGGATGGCGCCGTAAGCGCCCGCGACGATGTAAACGGCGCGCGTTCACGGCCGGAATGTTCGACGGCCTGGTGTACCTGGTGGACACCACCGCCGGGACGGCCAAGGTCGTGTTCGACTGCGAGGACATCGTCCCGCACATCGAGGTGCCGGTGCGCGGAGGCATGATCCAGCTCCTGCAGATGCCGCAGAGCGGCGATCGGCTGATCTTCGCCGCGTTCCAGGCGGGGCAGGTCGGCATGCTCGACGTGAGCGACCCTGAACATCCTTTCCAGACCGGTATCGTCAACCTGGGGGTGGATGCGGGGCCGCACGACATGGTGCTCACCCACGACGACAAGCGGCTGGTGGTGACGGATTACTTCCTCAACCAGGACGACTTCGGGAAGATTCACTTCGAGGGGGACCACCGCGTTCACGTGATCAAGGTGTTCAAGAAACACCTCGAACTGGACACGCGCTTCAACCTGGATTTCGACACGGCGTTCGCAACCGGGCCGGCGCGCCCGCACGGAATCGAGATGAAGTAGGATGGGACCCGCATGGCCCGCGACCAGACGTATCGGGCCGGCGCGTCAATCGAGGATTACTGCCGCGCCTGCAAGACCGATCGCATGCACACGGTCGTCGCCGCTGACGCGGAGGGGCGGCCGGTGCGTGTGGCGTGCGACTGGTGCGGCAGCGAGCACAACTACCGGGGAGGCCCGAGGGTCCCCATGGGGGGCGAGCCACCCGGCGCGCCCGCCGCCCCGCGCGGCGCGCCTGCCGCCCCGCGCGTCCGGGCAGCGGGCGCCGAACCGTTTCCGATCGTGAGCGATCGAGAGAGGACTGCGCCCGCCATGGCCCCTGCGTCAGACGATCTCGAGCTGCTGCTGCGGCGCATCATCCGCGAGGAAGCGGGCCTCACGCCGGCGGTCCCCGCGCCGAAGTGGCGCGGCGGGACGCTCGTGCTGCGGCCGTCGACGGCGGGCCAGGAGAAGAGCTGGCCGATCGAGACCTTCTTCCACAAGATCGTCATGGTGCGAAACCGGCTGCGGACGCTGGAGCAGCAGGTCAACGCCTCGGACCTTCCCGAGGACGTGAAGGTGAAGCTGCAAAGCTACGTGACCGCGTGTTACGGGTCGCTCACCAGTTTCAACGTGCTGTTCGCCGACGAGGCGGACCAGTTCAAGGGCGCGGGCGAGTAAATGGGGTCTGACCCCATTTTTACGGTTTGCGTAAGTCGCTGGACAACGAGAGCTTCGCGGCGGCGGTTCAGGCCGCTCGGGAGAACGGCTTCGCCATCGATCGACCGTCGATGACGAACCATGCCCCGAACGCCCCGCTGACCCCGTACTGAGCCGGTCGAGCCCGGATCTGCGCATTTCCCGGTAGAAGGGGCGAACATGCGCGTGATCATCCTGCCCGTCCTCCTCGTGTTGGGGTCCATCACGAGCGCAGCGGGCCAGCCGGCGCGCCTCGAGCTCGGGCCGCTGTTCCGTGTCGATCACGTCTTCATCGAAGGGGATGCCGGCGGCGCCACCGCCGTCGCCGGGCTGACGACCGGCATCCGCCTCTCGAAGACGTTCGGCGTCGATGCCGAGCTCACCTGGGCGGCGAATCGGATCGAGCGAAGCTACGAGGGCTGGTTCATCTCCTATTCGGATAATCCCAACGCCACGCGCGACGAGATCGAACGCCTGGCCCCGGTCGCCCGGCGATCGCTCGGCTACGAGCCGGGGATCGGCGGCGCCGCGGCGTTCGTCGCCCGCGGGCAGGTCAACCCGCGCGTCAGCATCGCGGCCCGCGTGGGGGTGTCCGCGCGGCGATACGTGGAGACCTCGGCGTACACCGTCCTGGCGATTCCCGAGGGGGTTGATCCGGCCCGCGTCGCGCGAGACTTCCAGAACGAGTCGCGCCGCCGCACGCGCGGCGGAATCCTGCTCGGGCTGGACGTTCCGATTGTGGTGACGGATCGCCTGGTCATCTCGCCGGAGGTCCGCTTCGTGTACGGCGGCCCGGCGCGCGTCGGATCGAAGCACCGCGAACTCGGAGTGGGACTGCGGGGAGGGTGGAGGTTCTGATCAAAAGTAAGAAGTTGGAAAGGTCAGTGGTGCCGCGGCCTTGGCGGGCTACACGATGCGCAGCCCGAAGAAGTCCGCCGCTTCGAGCAGCGCCGGGTCCTGCAGCGTCAGCTCGCGCGCGCCGACGAGACGCAAGCGGGGTGCGGCGCGATCGAATACCGTCACGTTCGCCCACAGCGATTCCCACCGCGACCACCAGCGCAGGCCGGCGGCGTCAGGATGCCGGCGATAGAGATCCAGCGCCTGCGGCTGCGTGATGCCTCGGGCCGCGGTGGCCACGCGCGACGGGCGCAGCCGCTCCCGGCTCAGGACAACCGGATCGTCCAGATCCACCAGCGTCGCCGCGTTGTCCAGCTCGATTTCGGCGAGGGCGAGCGGCAGCGCGCGGCGTTGGAGGATCGACGCGGTCAGGCGCTGGCCGCGGAACGCGGCGAGCTGTTCGGCGACGCACGACAGCGGCCGATCGGCGAGATACAGGCAGCCATACGTGTCAGGGTTGTCGTGGCGTCCTTCGCCCTGGAAGATACGGGGGAACCAGAGCGGCCCATCGGGCGCGTCGTCGCGCGCGCCGTGGTTCCAGGCGAAGCAGCGGTGGAGGATCACGCGAAGGAGTCGGCGCGCTCAGCGCGGATCGCGCGCATCAGCTCCTCGGCCCGCCCCGCGCGCACGAGATCGATGGGGCGGCGGTCTCCCAGGCGCGGGTTGATGCCGAACAGCCACGCGAGCGCCGCCTCGCGCGTGTAGAGGCGGAGCACGCTCGACCAGACGAGCTCGAGCAGGTCCACCTTCTCGGCGTTCAACGGGTCGATCCCGGCCCCGCGCAGCCAGCGCGTGACCTGCGAGCGGCTGACGCCGAGCATGTCGGCAAGCCGCGCCGCGGACCGGAAATCGACCCGGAGGGCCTCGACCTTGCGTGCGGTGGCGACCGGCATGACACCAGCATAGCGCAACAGATTTTGTTGCGCAACGAATTCTGTTGCGTCAGAAGGGGCGCCTCCGCCTTCACCGTTTTTCACTCGGCGGTCCGATCCGCCAGCCCTCCACCCCGCACACTGTGCGCTGACGCAATTGCACCGGTTGTCCGGATTTAGGACTTGAGGTGTGCTGACGGGTTCTCGGCAGGGCTTGCGTAGGCGTACGGTGCGACGCGCGACCGAGCCGCACAAACTGGGATCTCTCCACATGCCTGCCGGGAATTCGTAAGGTTTCTCCGCACATGCGCACACGTGCGGTGCAGCCGTTGCTTCCGTTCTCAACAACACACATTGCGGAGACCGAGAAGTGCCGAGATTGAAGCTCAGCCCGTGCTGAGTTCTTCAACAGGCGGTCGCGCCCGCAGCTCGCTGACGTCGCCCGGTTCCACGCCACGTCAGGACCCTCAGAGGTGAGTGGCGGATGCTTTCGAAACGGTTCGTACCCGCCCTTGTTACGTGCGTTCTGCTGGTCGCCGTCGCCGGTGCCTGGCGCCTTCACTCTTTCAACGAGCAGCGCGCGATCGCGGAGTTTCAGGACCACCAGCTTCACGCCGTGGACGTGATTGCGGCCACGCTGCACGCGGAGCTGACCGGCATGGCGCGCGCGTTGCGCACGCTCGGGGCCGCGATCGCCCGAGAGTCGGACCTCACCGCATACCGCGAACTGCTCGACACGCAGACCGAGTGTGCCCACGCCCCCTGCTTCACCGGACTGGCGCTCTACGACACACGCGGCGTCCCGCTGCACGTCACGAGGCGGCCGCCGGCCATCGCGGCCGAGGACCTCATGTCGCTCGCAGGGAATGCCGCCGTGCGGACGTACGTCTCGTCATCAGGTGAGCCTTCGCTGGTCCTGGCCGTGCCCGTCGAATCCTCGCGCGGCGGTGAGCGGCGCGTCAGCGGCCTGCTGGCCGCCGAAGTGGTCTTCGACGGCCTGTTAGGCGGCCCTGGGAAATCGGCCCAGTTCCCGCCTGTTCCTACCCTCGTGTTCGACGGGCGTGGCAACGTCGTCTTCAGGTCGTCGCGTCCAGAGATGCGTCTGAACAACGTCGGCAGGGCGGGGCAGAGCTGCACCAGCTGCCATGAGTCGTTCGACCACGTGCGGCGGATCCTCACGATGCCCCGCGGCGTGCTGCGCTACAACCTGCGCGGCGCGCCGCAACTTGGTGCGGTCGCGCCGTTTGAGTTCGAGGGGGAGCGGTGGGTCGTGGCCCAGGTGGCACCCCTGGGTTCCGCAATTGGCGTGCTCTCGGTAGAGTTCCGGCAGCTCGCGCTCCTGATGGTCGGCACCGTGGTCGCGCTCGGGCTGACGGCGCAGACGGGCTGGGCGCAGCGCCGTCGCCGGCTGGAGGCCGAGGCCGACGCGGTGCATCACGAGCATCTCGAGCGTGGTCACGCGGAATTGACGGCGTTGAACGCGAAGCTGGAACACGCCGCAATGGAATGGCGGACGACCGTTGACACCATCGATGCGGCGCTGATGGTGCTGGATCCCTCAGGCCGGATTCGGCGCATGAACCAGGCGGCGTCGGACACGCTGCCCGGCGAGCCGTTCGAGTGGCTGGGACGATCGTGCGAGGAGCTGAAGGCGCACCCGCCGTGGGACTCCGCGCTCGCGCTGGCGCGCGAGGCGAGGGAATCGCAGACGGCGTCGTCGGCGCGTGTGCACTACACGGCCGCTGGAAAGACGTGGGACCTGTGGTGCCGCACGTCCCGCGATCGCAGCTCGGTCGTGGTCGTGGCGCGCGACGCCACGGCGCTCGTGGAACTCCAGCAGTCGCTTCGCCATTCGGAAACCATGGCCGCGCTCGGTTCGGTGGTCGTCGGCGTCGCGCACGAAGTCCGCAACCCGCTGTTTGCCATCTCGTCGCTCGTGGATGCCTGGTCGGTCCAGCGACGCCGCGATCCTTCCCCCTTCATCGACGCGCTGCGGCGGGAGGTGGGCCGCGTGAACACGTTGATGACCGAGCTGCTCGAGTACGGGAGACCCACGCAGGTGGTGCTCCAGCCCGCGCCGCTCGAGAAGGTGATTGACGACGCGCTGCGCGCCTGCGCCCCGGAGGCGCAGCACCGCGGCGTCCGCATCGTCGCGACGCCGATGCCGGATGTAGAGGTCTGGATGGACGAGCGGCGATTGTCGCGCGTGTTCATCAACCTGATTCAGAACGCCGTTCAGCACGCGCCGGCGGAGTCACTCGTCACCGTGGCCGGCGCGACCCATCCGACGGCAAGGCCACGATTCGTGCTGGTGTCGGTGCGCGATCGCGGCTGCGGTTTTGCCGAAGCGGACCTGCCGCAGGTCTTCACGCCGTTCTTCAGCCGCCGCGTGGGTGGCTTCGGCCTCGGTCTGGCGATGAGTCAGCGCATCGCGGCAGAACACCGCGGCACGATCACCGCCGCCAATCACCCGGAGGGAGGCGCGGTCGTCACCGTGACGCTGCCCCTCAGCCCTCCGGAACGTCCGATTCGTGTCTGCGAAGGAGCCGAGTCGTGCTGAAGAGTCGAATCCTGCTCGTCGACGACGATGCGAGCGTCAGGCTGGGCGTGCGGTCGTTTCTCGAAGCCGGAGGGTACGAGGTCGATGAAGCGGAGACGTGCGGGGCGGCGCGACAGCGGATTGCCTCGGACGTACCCGACGTGGTGCTGCTCGACTACGCGCTGCCGGACGGGAACGCCGTCGAACTGCTCCGGCAGCTCAAACAGGACGGGGTCGACGTGCCCGTCGTGGTGCTGACCGGCCATGGCTCGATTGAGCTGGCGGTCACCACGATCAAGGAGGGCGCGGAACAGTTCCTCACAAAACCGGTGGAACTGGCGTCGCTGGCGGTCGTCGTCGAGCGTGTCATCGAGCACCAGCAAAACACGAAGCGCCTGCAGGCGACGCGCGCGCGGCACGTCGAGTCGCCCGTCGACGCGCTGTTTGCCTGCCGCAGCGCGCTGATGCGCGCGCTGGCGCGCGACGCGCGCGCGGTGGCCGCGAGCGACGCGCCGGTGCTGATCCAGGGGGAGACCGGCACGGGGAAGGGGGTGCTCGCCCGCTGGATCCACGCGGCGAGCGTGCGCGCCCGCGAGTCGCTCGTGGAGCTGAACTGCGCGGGGTTGCCGCGCGACCTGCTCGAGTCCGAGCTGTTCGGGCACGAGCGCGGGGCGTTCACCGGCGCAACGGCGGTCAAGCCGGGGCTCCTCGAGGCCGCCCATCGCGGCACGATGTTCCTCGACGAGATCGGCGACATGGATCTCTCGCTGCAGCCGAAGGTCCTGAAGGTGGTCGAGGAGAAGCGTTTTCGCCGGCTCGGCGACGTCGGCGAACGGCGCGTGGACATCCGCGTCATCGCCGCGTCAAACCGCGATCTCGCCCAACTCGTGGCAGACGGCCGCTTCCGCGAGGAGCGGTGGTACCGCATCAACACGGTCGTGCTCCGCCTGCCGCCGCTCCGAGAGCGCAGCGAGGACGTGCCGGCGGTGGCCGAGCTGCTGCTCGCGCAGCTCGGGCGCGACATTCGACGGCCCACGCCGGAGCTCGACCCTGATGCCGAGCAGGCGCTGGTCGCGCACACGTGGCCCGGCAACGTGCGCGAGCTGCGCAACGTGCTCGAGCGGGCCATGTTGCTGTCCTCGTCGCCGGTCCTGCGGCGCGCCGACCTGCGCCTGTCCGGCCTCCCGCTGAAGCCGGCGCCCGCCGGCGGCGCCGCGGTCACGCTGAAAGAACTCGAGTGGCAGCACATCAAGCGCGTGCTCGACGAGGAACAGGGCAACGTGCCGCGGGCCGCCCGGCGGCTCGGCATTCCCCGGAGCACGATGTACCAGAAGCTGAAGGCGTCGAAGGCGTCCAGAATCTGGACTGAAGTGTGAACGTCAGACGTGGCGGCGGCCGCGAGGCGCGACTCCGCGGACGCCGCGATTCCCGCAACTGACCGCGCCGTCAAGAGTTGACACGCACCGACGACCTGCCGCCCCGGAGGGGCACGAGGGTTGCCCTTGCGGGCGGACATGGGATCTGTTCCGGAGACCCTCCAGTCTGGCGCGCCGCCTGCGCGCATGCTCGTGGTCGATGACGAACTCGGGACGGTCTTTGCGCTTCGCTCCTTCTTTGCGCTGGCGGGCTACGACGTGGACTGCGCCGCCGGCTGCACCGAGGGGCTGACCCTTCTCGAGACGTACGACTACGACGCGGTCATCACCGACCTGCACCTGACACCCGGCCGCCGCGGCGAAGGCATGAACATCGCCGAGAACGCGCGGCGCCGGAATCCCTACGCCTGCGTTGTCCTCCTCACCGCGTACGGCAACGAGGCCACCCAGGAAGAAGCGCTCCGGCGAGGCGTCGACTTGTACGAGACCAAGCCGGTGGAACTGCCGTTGTTGATGCGCCACATCGAGCGCGTGGTGAACCGGAATGCGCGTCGCGGCTGAAACCCTCCGGGACGGCATCGCAGCCGTGTACGCCCGCGAATTCGAGCGGGCGCGGGCGCTGCTGGAGCCCGCGGCGGCAGCCGCGCCCGACAGCCCCACCGTGTGGTTCTGGCTTGCGGTTGCGTCCAGCTCCGCGTCCGGCGCCGTGCGCTGTCTGCAGCGGGTGCTGGAGCTGGATCCGGCGCACGGCGCGGCGCGCGAGGCGCTGGGCAAGCTGCTCGTCGCGCAGGCCCTGTCGCTGGCGGGGGACGACCGTGACGGCGCGTGCGCGCTGCTCACGCAGGCCGCGCAGGTGTCGCCGCAGCTCGAATCGGTGTGGACCGCTCTCGCGCGCGTCAGCACGGATCCCGAGCAGCGCGTCGAGGCGCTGCGGCGCGCCGTCAGCGTCGCGCCGCACCGCGCGGAGCTGCGCGCGCACCTGCACGAGGCCGTGCTGCACCAGGCCGTCCTCTGCGCCAGGGGGGGGAAGCAGGTCGAAGCGCGCGCCCTTTTCCGTGAGGCGGCCAACCTGAATCCTGAAGATGCGCGCGTCTGGCAGGCGCTCGCGCGGCTCGCCGACAACCCGGAGGACGCGGTCACGGCGTGGCGTCAGCTGTTGCGCGTCTCGCCGAATCATCCCGGAGGCCGCGAGGCCCTCAAGAAAGCGCTGTCGGCCAGCGCGTATGCCCTCGGCGTCGCCGGTCGGCGGCCCGAGGCCTACCGGCGCTGGCGCGAGGCGCTCGCGTTCGACGACCGCGACCCCGAGGCCTGGCTCGGCGTGGCGTCAGCGTCGCATGACGACCGCGAGATCCTGCAGCTCGTCGAGACGGCCGCACGCCTCGACCCGGCACACAAGCGCGCCGCGGCCTGGCTCACGCGGCTGCGCGCGCGCGTGGCCCAGCCCGTTGCCGCCGCCTCGGCGCGGAATACGGCGAAGCGCACCGTCATGGTCGTCGACGACAGCGCGACGATTCGGAAGATCCTCGGCATGACCCTCGAGCGCGCGGGCTACTCGGTGGTCGCCGAACCGGATGGGGAACGCGCCATCGAGCGCCTCTCGCAGCTGGTTCCGGACCTGATCCTCCTCGACATCACGATGCCCAAGCTCGACGGCTACGAGGTCTGCAAGCGGATCAAGAAAGACCCGCGCATCAGCCACGTTCCGGTCGTCATGCTCTCCGGCAAGGACGGCTTCTTCGACAAGGTGAAGGGGCGCATGGTCGGCGCGACCGAGTACCTCACCAAACCGTTCCAGGCGCCGGCGGTGCTCGCCGTGATCGCGAGCCACTGCGCGGGCGGGCCCGAGGTGGCACATGGCTGAACTTGCGCTGGTCCGCGGCGCTTCCGTCCGGCCGCACCCCGACGAGCCCCGGCTCGACGAAGTGGTCACGCTGCTCGCGGGGCTCGAACACGAGCGCGCGCGCCTCGCCGAGCGGAGGCACGAGCCCGGTGCGGTGGCCCCCGTCGTGGCGCTCGGGGCGATCGTGAACGCGATCATCGGCTTCGTGACGGAGCGCTGCTGCGACCCCGGCGTGCTCCCCTCGCGCGTGCTCGCGCGGCTCGCCGACGAGCAGCCCTACACGCAGATCCTCGGCGAAGAGGACGAGCGCGTCACGGTGTCGACCGCCGTCGCCATCCTCGAGGGCTGGACGGGTCCTGACGAGGACCGGCGCCGGATGCTCCAGGACCTGTGCCGCGCGCTCATCGACGTTCTGGTCGCGTACGGCAACACGCTCAGCTCGCTCTTCCACTCGCCGCGCGATCGCGACGAGTGGCGCTCGACCTTCGACCTGTTCGTGGCCGATCTGCGGACGGCCGTCCAGCAGATGGCGGTTTAACACGAAGTGCCAAGGAGAGGCCCATGTCCAAGAAAGTCCTCGTCGTCGATGACAGTCCGACGGACCTGCAGCTCATGTCGGCCCTGCTGAAGAAGCAGGGTTACGAGGTGGTGACCGCGGTCGATGGGGAAGAGGCGCTCGACAAAGCCGCCTCGACGCTCCCGCCGCTCGTGGTGCTCGACATCATCCTGCCGAAGAAGAACGGATTCCAGGTCTGCCGGCAGCTGAAGACTACCGCTGAAACGAGCAACATCAAGGTCATCCTGATCAGCAGCAAGAACCAGGACAGCGATCGGTTCTGGGGCATGAAACAGGGTGCGGACGAGTACATCGGGAAGCCCTACCGCGACGATGAGCTGCTCGCCGCCGTTGCGAGGCAACTCTGATGGACGACCCCACCCGCCCCGAGCCCGACGTCGATCCCTCCGCGCTGCTGGAGGACTGGCTCGCGTCGGCTGCGGTCCCGCCCCTCGGGCCACCTCCGGCGCCCGGTCCGCCCGACGAGGGCGTCGAGGCGCTCCCGTGGGCTCCCGGACTCCGGGACGAGGGTGCTCCGGCGACGTTACTGGACGCGCTCGCCGCGGACACCGCGGGCGCCGCGGACATCGCGGGCGCCGAAGCGGAGACGGCCGGCCTCCCGCACGAACAGGCGGATGACCGCCCACGGACGCGGCTCGTCCTGTTCGCGGTAGCGGGGTCCATGTACGGCGTGTCGCAATCGCTCGTCACCGAGGTTGCGCGCGTTCCGGCCATCACGCCGGTGCCGCACGTCCCGGCCTGGGTGCGCGGCGTGGTCAACCTCCGCGGAGACGTGTTCTCGGTGGTCGATCTGCGCGTGTTCATCGGGCTCGACGCCACCTCGCCGCACACGGGACGGCTGATCGTCGTCAGGCTGGCGGACGAGGATTTTTCAACTGGGCTGCTCGTCGACGCCGTCGACCAGATTGCCAGCGTGCCCTGCGATGAGGTGCGTCCCCCGACAGGGCCGCTCGAAGGGGCGCTCGCCCCATTTCTCACGGGCGTCACCGGGACGGGCGATCGGCTCGTGGCCGTGCTCGATCTCGATCGCCTGCTGCGCTCGGCGGACATCCGGCAGTTCGAGGATCGGAGAGAGGAAGCATCATGCGAAGCAAGAATCTGAAAATCAGAAGCCGGCTGCTGATCACGCTTGCCGTGGTCGCCGTCATGCTGGCGGCGGGCACGGTGATGGGTCTGTGGAGCGTCCGCACAGTCGACCAGCAGGCGCGTCAACTCGTTCACAAGGACGCACAGATGGCGGGCGCCGCCGCCCAGTTCGCGCTGCACGTCGCCGAGCTGGTGCGCTACGAGCGCACGTTCTTCCTGGACGACGCCCCGCGGTCGCGCGAGGCGATGGCCCAGTTGCAGAACTGGCGCGCCGCGTACGGCCAGGCGCTCCAGCGCCTGACGGAGATCGACGGGCTGGCCACCGCGGAAGACGAACAGGTCGCCGCGAAGAGCCTGCGCGCCGCGCTCGCGAGGTACGAGCGCGAGTTCGAGACCGCGCGCGAGAACGCGCAGGGCGGCAGCTTCATGGCCGCGGACCCGACGGGCCCCGAAGCGAAGGCGATGCGCGCCGCGGTCGATCAGCTGCAGCAGCAGTCCAGCGCGTTCTTCGTCCGCTACCGCGCGCGGATGGCCGAAGGCGGCGCCGAGGTGGAACGCGGCATCCGTCGCGCGTACATCGGCATCGCCGTCGCGCTGGTGCTCGCGTTCCTGGTGCTCGCGCCGTTCATGAAGCTGTTCGTGCACGGCCCGATCCTGTCCGAAGCGGGCGCGCTGGTGCGCGTCTGCGATGCCGTCTCGGTGGGCGACCTCACGAGCCGCGTCCCTGATCCCGGCCAGAGCGAGCTGGGCATGGTCGGCCGCTCCCTGAACACGATGCTCGACAACACCGTCGCCCTCGTGCAGTCCCGCGAGGAGCGCGACGCCATGCAGGCCGCCATCATGAAGCTGCTCGACGAGGTCAGTGGCGTGGCCGACGGCGACCTCACCTCCGAGGCGGAGGTCAGCGCCGACATGACCGGAGCGCTCGCCGACTCGTTCAATTTCATGATCGCCGAGCTGCGCGCGATCATCGGCCGCGTGCAGGGGGCGACACAGCACGTCACCCGCTCGCTGGGCGAGCTTCAGTCGTTCACGACGGCGCTGGCGGGTGGCACCGAGGCCCAGGCGTCGCAGGCGATCGAGGCGTCGGCCGCGATCGAAGAGATGGCGACGTCGATCAACCAGGTGTCGGAGAACGCGTCCTCCTCGGCAGCGGTCGCCGAACAGGCGCGGACCAACGCCGAGCAGGGGGCCCGCGCCGTCTCGCGCACCATCGAAGGCATGAAGGCCGTGCGCGAGCAGGTGCAGGAAACCGCGAAGCGGATCAAGCGGCTGGGCGAGAGCTCGCAGGAGATCGGCGAGATCGTCGAGCTCATCGGCGACATCGCGGACCGCACGAGCATCCTCGCGCTGAACGCCTCGATCCAGGCCGCGATGGCCGGCGAGGCGGGCCGCGGGTTCGGCGTCGTCGCGGAGGAAGTCGAGCGCCTGGCGGACCGCGCAACCGAGGCGACGAAGAAAGCGGCGATGCTCGTCAAGACGACGCAGAGCGAGACCGCCGAGGTCATGGCGGCGATGGAAGACACCACGCGCGAGGTCGTCAACCGCTCGGCCATCGCGAACGAGGCGGGAACCGCGCTCGCGGAGATTCAGGGCGTGTCGAACCGTCTCGCCGAGCTGATCCAAGCGATCTCCGACGCCGCGCAGCAGCAGGCGCGCGGCTCGCAGCAGATCGCCCGATCCATGAACGAGATGTCGGCGGTCACGAAGACCACGGCGACGAGCACGAAGGAGACCGCCGTGGCCATCGGATCGCTCGCCACGCTCGCAGACGACCTGAACAAGTCGGTCGCGCGCTTCAAGCTGCCCACCAACGGCAACGGCAAGGGCAGCGCGATACCGAACGTCCCGCGGCCGGCCGGCGCCGCGCGCTCGATGGAGAGCGCGTCGCGATGATCATGTTCCCGACGCCGTCGGACACCGACAGCTGCAAGCCCTGGAGCGAGCTGCTCCTGCGCCGCTTCGGGCTTGCACTGCGGGAGCCCCAGCTCTCGGCGCTGGTGGACCTCCTGCCTGATCGGATTCGGGCGCGGGGTCTTCCGGGCTGTCAGGCGTACTACGACCTGCTCGCCGCGGAGGAGGAAGGCGGCGAGGAGTGGACAGAGATCATGGAGCGCCTCGTCAGCCACGAGACGTCGTTCTTCCGGCACCCGCCGTCGTTCGAAGTGCTGCGCACCCACGTGCTCCCGGCGCTGCGCCGGCGGCCGGACGTCGGGAACAACCAGATCACGATGTGGAGCGCGGGGTGTTCGACGGGTGAGGAAGCGCACTCCCTGGCGATGGTCGCAATGTCCGACCCCGTCGTGGCCGGGGCGTTCCTCGTCTGGGGGGCCGACTTCAGCCTGCGGACGATCGCCACCGCCCGCCGCGCGCGCTACAGCGCCAGGGCGCTCTCCGCGATGCCGGTCGACTACCGGCGGCTCTTCGTCCGGACGGTGAACGAGGGCAGAGAAGGCGTTATCGACCCGGAGCTGTGCCGGCACGTGCGATTTCTGCACATCAACCTGCACTCCGCGTGCGACCTGGGCCTCAGCTACGACGTGATCTTCTGCCACAACGTGCTGATCTACTTCGCCTCGTCGGCGATCTCGCGGTTCGTCGCGATGCTCGCGTCGCGGCTCACCCTCGGTGGGTACCTCCTCCTCGGACCCGGCGAGGCGCCGATGCACTGTCCGGCAGGACTCGAAGCGTTTACGGTCAGCGGCGTCCGCGTCTATCGGCGCATCGGTCGCGTAACCAGAGAGGTGCGGTCATGACAGGTAGGCCCAGACCGCTTGATGTGTCGGCGCTGGCGGCCTTCTCGGACGAAGTTCGCGCGAGCGCCCCGAAGATCCTCGCGGCGCTCGACGAGGCCCGGCACACCGACGCGAGTCCCGACGCGGCCCGTGAAGCGTTTCGTCTGATTCACGCGCTGAAGGGGGCGGCATCCATGGTGGGGCTGGCCGCGCTCAGCCACATCCTCAATCTCGCCGAGGAGCTGCTCGACGCTCCGGTCGCCGACGGCACGCCGGTCGATCCGGAGGTCCTGGACCTGCTTCGATCGACGATGCCAAAGTTCGCGACGTACGTCGAGACGGCCCGGCGCGGCGAATGCGATGCGACCCTGGCGCTCGAGCTCTCACAGACGTACCGCGCATACAAGGCCTGCGAGGACCCGCTCAACGACCCGGAGCTGATGGAGCTGCTGGAAATCGAACGCAGCGGCTTCGAGCGCCACGCCCGCGCGGTCGCCGAAGGAGCCGGCACTGCGGTGCCGCCCGCCCCGCCGGCTGTTGACGACGTGCCGCCCGCTCTGCCGGCCGTTGACGAAGCGCCGTTCGCTCCGCCGCCGGTTGACGACGTGCCGCTCGCTCCGACAGCTGTTGACCTGGCGTCCCCCGCTCCGCAACCCGTCGACGAAGATCTCGACTTCGGTCCGTCTGAACCGGTCCCTCAGGAACTGGCAGAAGTCTTCGCGCAGGAAGCGCAGGAGCACCTGCAGACCATCGCGCGCCTGACCGCGCACGTGGCCGGGGCGCCCGACGATCGCGAGGCGCTCCAGGAGCTGAGGCGGTCCGTCCATACGATCAAGGGGGCCGCGGGCATCGTCGGCTACAAGGCCGCGTCCCGGCTCGCGCATCGCATGGAGGACCTCCTGGACCGGCTGTACGACGGCACCGCGTCCACCACGCCGGAGACCACGCGTCTCATCACGAGTTCTTCGGACGCCCTGGACGATCTGATCACTGGAACGCCGGCCGATCCCGCGACCGTGCGTGCCACCCTGGGCCGTCTGTTTGCCGCGTACGACCGTCTCATGGGGGCGGAGCCGCCCGTTTCCGCACCGGCGGTACCGCGGCCCGGGCCTGACGCTTCGGTCAGCGAGGCCGGGGATGGCTCGGTCGCGCGTCCGGCCCAGGCGCCCGAGCGGCGCACGGGTCCAGACCGGCGCCGCAGCGTCGAGGACCGCCGCCGCGGCGGCTCGCAGGTCGTGCGCATTCCGTTCGAACGGCTGGGAGAACTGGTGCGCTCGGTCAGCGAGCTGGTGATCAACCGCTCGTCGTTCGACCAGCACTTCGCGGGCCTGGTCAATCAGGTGGACGAACTGAACCTCAGCGCGGCGCGCCTGCGCCGCCTGGCGCTCAAGCTCGAGACGGACTACGAGGTCCGCGCGCTGGCGGGCAGCGTCGCGCAAGCAAGCGCCGAGGTTCCCGGCGGCCACGGCTTCGACGAACTGGAGTTCGACCGCTACACGGACTTCCACCTGCTCTCTCGCGAGCTGGCGGAGACGGCGAGCGACATCAACACCGTCAGCACGCGCCTGTCGGAGACGATCGGCAACTTCGACGGCGATCTCACGCGGCTCGGACGGCTCACGCGCGAAGTCCAGGACAAGGTGATGGAGTTCCGCATGGTGCCGCTCGTCACGCTGGCGGCCCGCCTCGAGCGAGCCGTGCGCGTGACGGCGGAGGAATGCGGGAAGGCTGTCGATCTCGTGCTGGAAGGGGAGAACGTCGCCCTCGACAAGACCCTGCTCGAAGAGATGAGCGACCCCCTGCTGCACCTCCTCCGGAACGCGGTCGATCACGGCATCGAGACCCCTTCGGAACGGCTCGCCGCGGGCAAGCCGGAGCGCGGGCGGATCGTCGTGCGCGCGTCGCACGAGGGCACCGACGTCCTGATCGAGGTCGAAGACGACGGCGCCGGGTTCGATTTCGAGCGTATCCGGCGCGCGGCGGTCGAGCGCGGCCGTGTCGCCGAGGCGGACGCGGGCACGTTGACGGAAGAGGAACTGGTCGCGCTGGTGTTCGAGCCGGGATTCAGCACCGCGCGGCGGCTGAGCGAGGTCTCGGGCCGCGGCGTCGGCCTGGACATCGTCAAGACGAAGGTCGCGCGGCTCGGCGGTCGGCTGAGCATCGCGTCACGTCCGAACGCCGGCGCCGCGCTCACCGTGCGCGTGCCGATGACACTGGCCATCACGCGCATCCTTCTCGTGCGCGCGGGGGGTCAGACGGTGGGGCTGCCGCTCGGCGCCGTGCTCCAGATCGTGCGCCCCGACATCGCGTCTCTCGCGACCGTCGGCACCGAGCGGGTGGTCACCGTCGACGACCGCACGTACCCCATGCGCGATCTCGCGGCGCTCCTCGATTTGCCGCGGAGCGCTGAATCGCCGTCGGCCCGTCCGGTCCTGATCGCCAACCTCGGCGGCCGCCGTCTCGCCCTGGCGGTCGACGAAATCGTGCAGAGCCGTGACGCGGTCGTCAAGACGCTCGGCACGCACCTGCGTCGGGTGCCGGGCGTGTGGGGCGCGACCCTGCTCGGCGACGGCACGGTGATCCTGATCCTCAACCCGACGGATCTGGCCGGTGTCGCCGACCAGCCGCGCGTACGCGCCGCGACGCCGCGTGCGATGAGCAGCGCCGAGTTGCAGTCGTACACCGTGCTCGTGGTGGACGACTCCCTGAGCATGCGCCACGTGCTCTCGAGCGCGCTGAAGAAGGTGGGCTGGAACCCGGTCCCGGCCCGCGACGGCGTGGAGGCCCTGGAAATCGTCCAGCGCGGATCGGATCCGCCGGACCTGGTCCTCCTCGACATCGAGATGCCGCGCATGGACGGCTACGAGTTCCTGGCGACCATCCGCGCCCAGGGCGAGTATGCGGGGGTGCCCATCGTGATGCTGACGTCTCGCGGCGGCGACAAACACCGCGAGAAGGCGATGGCGCTCGGCGCCACGGGCTACATCGTGAAGCCGTTCCAGGAAGAAGCGCTCATCCAGCAGGTCGGCGACCTGATCCGTGCGTCCCGCACCAGGCAGAAGATGGCGTCATGATTCGAGTGGCCGTCGCCGATGATTCGCCGTTTACGTGCCGGCTCCTGGCCTCGTACCTGGAGTGCGCGGGAAACGTCGAGATCATCGGGACGGCGCACGATGCCGCGTCCACGATGGATCTGCTGCAGCGCACGTCGCCCGACGTCGTCACGCTGGACCTCGAGATGCCAGGGGCCGACGGGCTCGGGCTGCTCCAGCGCATCGTGCGGGAGACGACCACGGCGGTGGTTGTCGTCAGCGGCGTGTCGCGCCGCGCGGCCGCCACGACCCTCCGGGCGCTGGAGATCGGCGCGGTGGACGTCGTGCTGAAGTACACGCCCGGCGCGCCGATCAGCCCGACGTCGCTGCGGCGGGAGATCGTCTCGAAAGTGACGACGGCCGCCGCCGTGCAGCCGCGCCGGGGGGCGCGAGCGCCCGTCCCTGAGACCTGCACGCCCGCGCGGAGGCTTCTCATGACGCGCCGGCACGAAGCGATGCGCTCGGAGAAGCGGCCACCGGGGGGCGTGGTCGTGCTCGGCGCCTCCACGGGCGGACCTCCGGCGCTCCGCCAACTGCTCGCGCAGCTGCCATCTGATTTCAACACGCCGTGCGTCGTCGTGCAGCATCTGCCTGCCCCGTTCATCGCGGCGTTCGCCGATGAGCTCGCGCGCCACGCCACGCTGCCGGTGCGCGAGGCGCAGCCGGGGGCGCAGCTCCAGCCACGATGCATCGTTGTCGCCCCGGGCTCGCGGCACCTGCTGGTCAGGCCGGGCGGACGACTGGAGCTTCGACCGGCGACGGAAGAAGAACTGCACCGGCCGTCGATTGACTTCGCGATGGTGTCCGCCGCGGAAAGCTATGCGATGTCGTCGATCGGTGTGGTGCTGAGCGGGATGGGCTGCGACGGCGCCGAAGGGCTGAAGCGGATCCGACTGCATGGCGGGCACGGATACGTGCAGGACCCCTCGACCTGCGTGGTCGACAGCATGCCGGCGCATGCGCTGGAACGCGCGGGAGCTGATTTCGTCGGCAGGCCCGACGTGATCGGCACGATGCTCGCGCTGAGGGGCAGTTAACATGACACGGTCGACACACCTCGGACTCGGCGGGTTCGTCTGCTGCATCGTCGGCACCGAGCAGTACGCGATCGCCGGACACCTCGTGCGGCTGGTGTCGCGCGCGGAGGCGGTCAATGCTGGACGGGACCGCGGCAGCTTCGTCGGCACGCTGCGGTACGGGCGCGACGAAGCGCCCGTGTACAGCCTCACCGGGCTCTTCGGCGGCCGTATCGATCGCGGGCTCTCCGATAGTCACGTGATCGTCACCCAGGGCGAGCATGGGCCATTCGGCCTCCTCGTCGATCGGATCGTGCGCACGCCGCCTGCCGAATCTCCGTCGCTGCTGCCGCTGCCGGCGACGGCGGGATCGATCCCATGCGCCTGGTTCGGCGGACTGCTGCGGCTCGGCGAACTGTCGTGTCTGGTGCTGTCCCCGCACGCCATCGATCCCCGCGCGTTGCCGGCCGCCGCCACACCGGTCGAGCGTCGCGGTGCGGGCGGCGCGCCCGTCCGGAGAGGCCGTGTGCCCGAGATGCTCCTGATGTTCACGAGCCCTTCGCTCCCACCGATCAGTGCGGAGCGGTACGCGCTGCCGGCCGGCCGCGTCGGCGCGATCGTTCAATCGCTGCCGGCCGTGCCGCTTCCGGGCGCCGCCGCGCCAGTGAAGGCGCTTGGCTGGTGGCGTGACTTTGCGGTGCCGATCCTGGATGCGAGCGCGCCCGGCGGGCAGCGGGCGTCGAACGGCTCGACGCGGTACCTCCTCGCGCGCGCGGGCGCGAACGGGGGGGCGGGGTTCGTCGCCTTCGCGATTGACCCCGACGCCACGCTGCACCGTGCGACGGCCGCAGATCGTCGCCAGCCGACGGGCGGAGGGGCGGGATCGGGCGCGGGCGCGGTCTACTCGGCGGGCGGAAGCACGATCGCGCTGCTCGACCTCGCGGCGCTCGTCGCCTCACGGCGCGACGCCACCGACGCAATCAAACGGATGCCAGCGATGGTCTGACCATGCCGCGCGCCAACACGATCGATCGGTCCGATCTCGTGGACAAGGCCGCGCGCCTCGTCACGCGCGGCGATCTCGTCGGCGCCGCGTCGCTCTACGAGCGCCTCTTCCAGAACGACTCGAAGGACTGGAGCATCGCAAACACGCTCGGCGATCTCTACGTTCGCATCGGCAAGGCGGACGCCGCGATCGCGCACTTCACGTCGCTCGCCGAACAGCTCGGCGCCGAGGGCTTCGCCGCCAAACAGCGCGCGGTCTATCGGAAGATCCTGCGCATCCAGCCGGACAACGCGATCGCGAAACAGCGGGTCGACGAATTGGAGCGGCAGGAGTCCGGCAGGGTCAGCCCCTTCCTGAAGCGCGTGCTGGAGACCGCGCGCGCCGCTCGCGAGACGACCCCCGCGGTCCCGGCGCCCGAGCCGAGCCCTGAGGAGCACGATCCGGCCGCGCCAGTCGAACCGGCCGCGCCCGCTGCACCGCCGGCCGTGGCAGCGCCTCCGTTACCCGTGACGCCTCCGCAGGCAACAGTGCCCTCGCTTCTGCCAACGGCCCCGCAGGCGACCGCACCGCCGTCACTCTCCTCGCCCTCTCCGACCATCGTTGCGCCGCCGCGCTCCACACCTCCGCCGGTGACCGCGCCACCCGCTCCGGCGGCTGTGGCAGCGCCAGTGCCCGCTCCGCCGGCCGTGACCGCGCCGCCGCCCGCGCCGGCGGCTGTGAGCGCGCCGCCGCCGACTCCGCCGGCTGCGACCGCGCTACGGCCCGCGCCGGCGGCCGTCACCGCGCCGCCACCGATTCCGCCGGCCGTGACCGCGGCGGCGACATCGCTGCCCTCGTCGAGCCGCGAGTGGGCGGACGAGTGGGCTGCGGTCCTCTTGTCGGACACAACGCCGGACAGCACAACGCAGGAGGCGCCGGCACAGGATGTTGCGGCGCCTGACGCCGGTGATCACGACGTCACGGACTTCTATCAGGTTGTTGTCGCCGCTGACGCGGACGCGGCGCGCCGAAACTTCGCCGGCGCGGTAGGCCGTATCGAGCGCTTCCTGACGTCGCAGCCCCTGCACATCGATGCCCTGGAGAAACTCATCGATGTCGGCGTGGATGGGCGGTTGGACGAGACGTTGATCACCGCGCAGTCGCGGCTAGCCTCCGCGTGCTTCGAGGCTGGCAGAGTGGAGCAGGCCCGCAATATCGCCGTGGATCTCACCGAACGCGAGCCGGACGTGGCGGCGCATCGACAGTTGCTTGCCCGCATCACGCCGGAGGGGGTGCAGCGGGAACGGGAGGCCGCCGAGGAGCCGCTCGAGGCCTGGACCGTGATTCCGGCCGCGGCAGCCACGGGTCCTTCGCCGATCGAGGCGGGTTCCGACGTCGTCGATCAGGCGTTCGAGGAGATCCGGACGTCCATGATCGAAGACGCCGCGGCCGCCGCCGAGGAGCGACTCGCGGAGGCGGACCGCCTCCTCGCCGTGCACAAGATCGACGAGGCCATCCTCGCACTCGAGGAGGCCGCGTGCGCTCCGCACCTCAGGGCCACGGCGGGTTCGCGGCTGGCGGGCGTCCGCCGCGATCGCGGCGAACCGCTGGAGGCGCTCGAGTGCCTCGAGTGGGTCGCCCAGGTGCCGCCAGCGACCGAGGAGGGGGGACACGAGCTCGCGTATCAGCTCGCCCTGACTCTCGAATCTGTCGGCCAGCATGATCAGGCGCTCGGCGTCTACCGCGAACTGCTCGCCGAAGTAGGACCCGCCTACCGCGACGTGGCCACGAGAGCCGAACGTCTGGCGGCCGCCTGACCGCGTCCCGGATCTGGACGCGATTCCCAACACCAGACGCAAAAGGCCGCCGCCGAGGGGCGTTCCACCGACCGCCGGCAGGCCCAAACCCAATTACATCAACAGCTTACGTGCACGTCGCGCCGGGAAACGGTGAGGGCATGACCGTTGCCCTGACGTCGAGTGCGCACGCATCGACCGCGTTGCGCGGGGAGAAGCACCTATGGCGCGAACCATCCCACCCGCCGGTCCAACGCTGAACGCGCGGGTGACGCATCCGGCTGTCGCCCTGATCGCGGGAGCCCTCTGCTGGACCCTGGCCATCATGGTGAGCCTCGCGTTTTCAGGGGCGCCCACCGTCGCCGCCGCCGCGCAGGCGTCGGTCGCGCAGCAGCCCGCGCCGGCCAACCCGGCGCCCGCGCAGCCAGCGCCGGCCAAGGCGGAACCTGCGAAGCGCAATCCGTTCCTCGATCCCGAAGAAGAGGAGGAGGAGGAGAAGGAGCAGGCGGCGCCAGGCAAGCCAAAGAACCCGTTTGCGAACCCCTTCGAGCTCGACGAGGAAGAGAACGCCGCGCCCAGGGTGCGCAACTTCACCTACACCGGCACGGCAAAGTGCGCACGCTGCCACATGAAGCAGCTGGCGGCGTACCGCGAGGGGCCGCACGGCCGCGCCTGGGACGAGCGGACGCCGGCTGCCGCGCTCGGCTGCGAGACCTGTCATGGCCCGGGCCAGGCGCACGACGACGAGCCGGCGGAGAAGGAACTGCTGCTGCGGCCCTTCAAGGGCATGCCGCCGCGCGAAGCCAACGAGTTCTGTCTCACCTGCCACAACACCGGCGAGCACATCGAGTGGCAGGGCAGCGTGCACGCCGCGCGCAACGTTCCGTGCTCCGGCTGCCACAGCATTCACGCGCCGCGGTCCGAGAAGGGCAACTTGCGCGAGGCGACCATCGTCGCGACCTGCTCGCGCTGCCACCGCGACAAGGCGGCGAAGATGCAACGGTCATCGCACATGCCCGTGCGCGAGGGAAAGATGGACTGCACCTCGTGCCACAGCTCGCACGGGTCCAACAACGTTCGCCTGCTGAGGAGCGGCAACACGGTCAACGAATCGTGCCTGAGCTGCCACGCGGAGAAGCGCGGCCCGTTCTTGTGGGAACACGCGCCGGTGCGCGAGAGCTGCACGACCTGCCACGACGCGCACGGTTCGTCGAACGACCGCATGCTCGTGGCGAGGAGCCCGATGATCTGCCAGCGCTGCCACATCGCGTCGCGCCATCCGTCGACGGTCTATGACGGCCTTGCGCTGAACAGCCGGAGCAACAGGCTCGTCGGGCGCGCGTGCGCCAACTGCCACCCGAACATCCACGGGTCCAACCACCCGTCGGGACAGTTCCTCGAGCGGTGAGGCAAGGAGAGGACAGCATGCGGAGCACACTGATATTCGTCGCCGCGGGACTCCTCCTGACGGGCACCGCGGCCAGCGCGCAGGAAAGCGCGCCCACCCAGTCGGCGTTCATCCCGACCGCCGCCCAGATTGCCGCGCCGCAAGGGTTCACCGCGTCGTTCGACGCGGGCACCCGCTTCACCGACGTGGATGGCGACAAGTACCGCTTCCAGCGGTATCGAGACTTCCGAAACGGCCTGGTCCTCGAGCAGTTCAGGCTCGATCGCCAGGGTGCCGGCTGGACGTTCAACGCGTCGGGCGAGCGCCTTGGAGGGGACGACCGGCGCCTCGCGGCCGTGTTCCGCAACGGCTCGAAGGTGCGGGTGTCCTTCAGCTGGGACCAGACGCCGCTCCTCCTGAGCGGCGATACGCGCACGCTGTTCACCTCCGAGGCAACCGGAGTGTTCCGGCTCGACGACGCGATGCGGTCGGCGATCCAGGCCGGACGCTCGAGCGTATCGCAGTTCGTCGGGGGCGCGCGGCCGCTCGACCTCGGCTCGCAGCGGGACACGGCGCTGTTCGAGCTGGCGTACAACCCCACGCGCGAGGTGAAAGTCAACCTCGGCGTGAAGCACACGCGCCGCGAGGGCACCTACCCGCAACTGGCGCCGTTCGGGTTCAGCGACGTGACCGAGCTCGTGGCGCCGCTCGACACGCGCACGACCGACGTGAACGGCGGTATCGAGTGGGCGAACGCCCGCGGCATGGTGCGCCTGGGTTACGAAGGTTCGAACTTCGTGAATCGCGTACCGACGCTGGTGTGGGACAACCCGCTGAAGCTGACCGACTCGACCGCCTCGAACAACTACTCGAACGGTCTTGGGGCGTCGCGGGGGCGCATGGCGATGCCGCCCGACAGCCGCATGCAGGGGATCAGCGCGGCGGCATCGGCCAAGCTGCCCGCGAACAGCCGCGTGACCGGCAACGTGACGGTCGGGACCTGGACGCAGGACGCCGAGTTGCTGCCTGTGACGATCAACTCGGCGGTGCCGGCCGCGCCGCTGCCCCGCCAGACGCTCGAGGGGAACGCTCGCACGGTTGCCATGAACGTCGGCTTCACCTCGCAGCCGTCGCGCGCCGTGTTCCTGAGCGCGCGTTTTCGGTCCTACGAGTTCGACAACCGGACGCCGGTCTTCCACACGCCGATCTCGGTGGTGTTCGACCAGGTGGCGCACGAAGGGGCGGAGACGGAGCCCCTCAGTCTCACGCGCTACACCTTCGACGCGGATGCGTCGTTCACGCCCGTGCCGCTCACGGCGCTGCGACTCGGCTACTCGCGGAACATCGACGACCGGACGTTCCGGATCTACGAACGGACGGCGGAGAACGTCGTGCGGGCCTCGGTGGACTCGTCGGCCGGCTTCGTCACCGTGCGCGGCATCGTGGAGCGCGCGCAGCGGCGCGGTTCGGGGTTCGACGAGCATCTCCTGGTGGCCGTTGGCGAGCAGGTGGCCCTCCGGCACTACGACGTCGCAGACCGCGATCGCGACCGGATCACGGCGCTCGTCCAGCTGGTGCCGGTCGACGCGTTCGGGCTGACCGCGTCGGCGTCGTACGGCAAGGACGACTACCTGAACAGCTACTTCGGCCTGCGGAACAACGAGAACAACGGCTACAGCATCACGGCCGATTTCATGCCCGGCTCGCGGATGGCGGCGGCGGTCTCGTACACCAATGAGAAGTACACCGCCCTGCAGAACTCCCGCTACGTCCAGACGCCCGGGTCTACGCAGGTGACGGATCCAACGCGGGACTGGACGACCGACGGCGCGGATCGCACCAAGACGATCGGCATCAGCCTCGACTTCCCAAGGATGTTCCCGCGCGTGGACGTGAGCCTGGCGTACGACGACTCGCGGTCGCGTGCCACGTATGTCTATCGCGTGCCGGCGACGAGCACGCTCGTGGCCCCGGTGCAGTTGCCGGCGATCACGAACGACCTGAAGACCGCCTTGGGCGACGTGCGCTTTCATCTGTCCCGGCAGGTCGCCATCGGCGTGGTCGGCTGGTACGACAAGTACGACGTCGACGACTACGCGAGGAACGCGGAGACGCTCGACCGACTGGACATGCCGGGCACGCTGCTGCTCGGCTACGTGTTCAGGCCCTACACCGCCCGATCCGCGGCGGTGCGGATCATCTGGACGTGGTGAGTCGACGCGCAGTGGCGCGCATCAGCAAGGGGAGGCCATGGGCCGCCCGTGAGGAGAAGACAATGTCCCGTATTCTGTTCGCAGCGCTCGTGATGACCGTCCTCGCGGTGCCCGCGCGGCTGCTCATCGCGCAGGAACAGTTGCCTGGCGCGGCCCGGAACATCGACCCTCTGATCGTGGAGTGGGACAGCGGTCCGGGCAAGATCGACGTCTCGAAGTACCCGCCGGACATCAAGCGGAAGTACAAGACCTTCGAGGACCTGTGCGCACGCTGCCACCCCCTGGCGCGCGCGGTCAACTGCGACTTCGTCCTCGAATCCGACTGGGAGCGGTACATCAAGCGCATGATGCGCCGCGGCAGGTCTCTCATCACCCCGGCGCAGGCGCTCGAGTCGTACGAGTTCGCCGTCTTCGATTCGAAGGTGCGCAAACGTGCCCTCTACGAGCGCCGGCTCAAGGAACAGCAGGGATCGAACTGACCCCCGTCAACACATTCACGTGCGGAGGATGACCGTGAAGCAGGCACTGGCAGCGATGATGTTCGTCTCGATGGTCCTGACGGCGGCCGTGTCGGTCCGTGTCGTTGGGTCCCAGATCTACGACGACCGGCCGCTCGACAAGAAGATCGTCGCGTGGGACGCGGGACCCGACAAGATCGACGTCTCGGCCTATACGCCGGAGATGAAGCGCAAGTACAAGGTCTTCGCCAGTCTGTGCGGCGGGCGGTGCCACCCGCTGTCCCGCGCGATCAACTGCGACTTCGCGCTCGAGGATGACTGGGAGCGCTACATCAAGCGCATGATGCGCCGTGCAGGGACGAAGATCATCAGCCCGCCCGACGCGCTCGCCGTGTTCGAGTTCGCGGTGTACGACTCCAAGATCCGCAAGAAGGAGCTCTACGATTACAAACTCGCGGCCAGCCGCCAGTAGGGCTCCGTTGGGCGGCGCGACCGCAGGCGCGGCGGCCGTGCCACCCACCCTTCCCGCGCCACCCACCCTTCCAGCGGGTCGCCCCGCGCGGTCCGGGAATCGGCTCCCGATCCGGCGCGGCCTGCCCTAAACCCGAAGCGCGCTTGTGTTGACGCAGGTCCGCTGGAAACTCCGGCGAGCCACCAGCCGCTGTTCGCGCCCCGGTTCCGCGCGCGGGACCGCTTACTCCGGCGGTCTGTCGACGCTCAGCGCTCCCGGCCGCCGCTGCGCGGCGGTTCCCTCCGGCCGCTCGCTTGGCTCAGCGCTCCGGGCCGCCGCTGCGCGGCGGTTCCCTCCGGCCGCTCGCTTGGCTCAGCGCTCCCGGCCGCCGCGGCGCGGCGGTTCCCTCCGGCCGCTCGCTTGGCTCAGCGCTCCCGGCCGCCGCTGTGCGGCGGTTCCCTCCGGCCGCTCGCTTGGCAGGCTTGGGTCCCCGGGCCTCCGCTGAAGCTACGGCCCGCCGCCGAAGCCTTGGCGAAGGCGGCCGAGACCCCAAGCCGGACTCTGGCGCCTGCGCGGCGCGGTCCGGCTT
>DATHTE010000036.1:0-15349 GCA_035463475.1 Vicinamibacterales bacterium | reverse complement strand
CCCACCTCCGGTGCATCGAGCACGTTGCCCCACGGGTACAGCCGCTCGCGCAGCGCCAGCTCCCCGTGTGGCGCGAACGGGCTCTGCAACCAGGGCCTGAGCGACCGCTCGTCGGCGGCGATGGCGCGCAGCGCCGCCGCGGCCGCCGCCGCATCGGCCATCGCTGCGGCCGCCAGCGCGGCGCACGGCGGCCGGCGCGACGCGAGCAGGGGCGTGGCGAGGGTGCGCGCCTCGGTGCCGCGTCCGCCTTCTCGAAAGAGCGCCGCCTTGAGCGCCACCAGCTCGCAGGAGGCGGGCCGGCGCTGGAGAACGGCCTCGAGCGTCTCGAGCGCCTCCGGGCGGCGCCCCGCCTGCGCAAGGAACTGCGCCAGCCCCACGTACTCCGCGTCCGTCAGGTCGTCGCGCGACGCCGCCGCCTTCAACGCCGCCACACCGGCCGCGGTGTCCTCGCCGCGCGCAGCGAGCCGCGCGCGCATCAGCCCGGCGCGCGGATGGAGGGGCAGGGCGCGCTCCATCTCGTCGATCACGCGCGCGGCACGTTCGGCATGCCCCAGCACGATCTCCGCGGCGAACAGGTAGGGGTAGTTTGCGGGAAGCTGCGCGTCGAGGGCGCGTGAGCGTTCGTACAGCCGCACGGCCCGCTCGGTGTCCACCTGCAGCAACTGGGCGCCGATTTCGTGATAGGCGGTCGCGCTCGACGGGTCGAGCGTCGCCGCGCGCACGAGATGGCGCAGCGTCTCCCGGTAGCTGTCCGCCGCGAGGCCCGCCGCCATCTCGACGCTCGCCAGTTCCGGCTCGATCGCGGCGGCGCGCGCGGCCGCCTGCCGCACCCGTGCCCGCGTGTCATCGTCCCAGGCCCTGCCCGTCTGGACGGCCTGCAGATACAGCGCCTCGGCGAGCCCGGCGTGCGCCTCCGCAAGACCCGTGTCGAGCGCCGTCGCTTTCTCGAACAGCGACACCGCGGCATCAAGGTCGCGCCTCGCGAGCGCCGCCCGGCCGCGCGCGTACGCCTCGTACGCCTCCGGGGCGACCGTCCGCGCCATCGTCCGCGCGTTCAGCTCGCTCGGCGGGGCCTCGAGCTTGAGCGCATCGGCGACGGCCGTCGCGATCAGCGCCTGGGCGACGAAGATGTTCCCCATCGGGTTGATGAACGATCGCCGCCAGATGCGGAGGCCGTCGGCAGGATCGATCAGCTCGAGGTCGAGCCTCACGTCTCCCTCAGCGCGGTCGATCGTACCGGCGAGCACAACGGACGCGCCCGTCCGCTTTGCGACCTCGGCAGGTGGACGCCCGCGCGACGCGCGCGACGCGGACCGGCCGGGCAGGCGAACGCCCGGCGTCTGCGCGAGCCGCATCATGACGTCCTCGGTCAGCCCGTCGGCGAAGTCCGTGTCGCGCTGACCCGCCTCCTGGAACGGCATCACCGCGACGACGGGGGCTGGCGGCGAACCGAAGGTGTAGCGCCACCAGCCTCGGATCGCGTCGCGCCGGGGATACGCAAGCGCCGCGGCAGCCACGATTACGACCAGGACCGCCAGCAAAAGCCACGGCAGCGTGCGCCGCGACGCGGCCGGCGCCGCGGCCGGGACATCCTCCTCGAAGACCGTTTCCGTCCGCTCCGCGTACGACGCGCGAAGGTCCGCCGCCACGGTCGCCGCGTCCGCATAGCGGGAGCCCAGGTCGTGCGCGAGCAGTCGAAGCACGACGTCGTCGAGTGCCGGCGGCACTTCCGCGTTCACGTTGCTCGGCGGCTCGGGGCGGACCTTGAGAATGCCGACCACGGTGTCGGTCGCCGTCGGGCCGACGAACGGGTTACGGCCCGTCAACATCTCGTAAATCACGACGCCGAGCGAGAACAGGTCCGTGCGGTGGTCCGCCGGCTGCCCGAGCGCCTGTTCGGGCGACATGTACGCGACGGTGCCCGTCACGACCGCGGGATCGATCGCCGCATCGGTCAGCGCTGCCTGGCGGGCGGCGCCCCCCTTCGTCCACGACGACAGGCCGAAGTCGAGGACCTTCGCCGCCCCCTTCGGCGTCACCATGATGTTGTCCGGCGTGATGTCCCGATGGACGATGCCCGCGGCGTGCCCCTCCGCCAGCGCGTCGGCGATCTGGATCGCGATCGGCACCGCGCGCTTCGGGTGCATCGGCCCGCCCGCCAGCGCTCGCCGCAGCGTCTCGCCCGGGACGAACTCGAACGCGAGGAACAACCGATTCTCGAACTCGCCCGCCTCGAACAGGAGAGCGATCGCCGGATGCGACAACGCCGCGGCCGCGCGCGCGTCCTGCAGGAACCGTTCGCGTCGCTCCGGATCGTCTGACACCTCCTGCGGCACCAGCTTGAGCGCGATCGTCCTCCCCTCTTGGGTATCGCGCGCGCGGAACACCTCGCCCAGCCCACCTACGCCGATCCGGTCCAGCAGGAGGTAGTGCGCGACCGACCTTTCCGCGTGTTCTTCAGGCATCGAAGGGCTACTTCTTCGGCTGCGAGGGGCGCATCTCGATGCGGCTCGGTAGCGTCCGCGCCGGCGTTTCCAGGAGGTCGATGACGACCGCCGCGACGTCCCCGGCAGCGATCTTCCACGAGGCGCCGGCCGCCTCGGCCTCCTGCCGCCGGCCCGGCCCCATGAACTCGGTGTCCACGGATCCCGGCATGATGTAGCTCACGCGAATGCCGTCGTAGCGGATCTCCTGCATCAGCACCTCGCTGAACGCGTTGAGCGCCGCTTTCGAGGCGCAGTACGCCCCACCGCCGTTGATCGCGTTCTTGCCCGCCAGGCTGCTGATGTTCACAATCCAGCCGCCGCGGCGCCGGAGGTGCGGGATGGCCGCCTGGCAGCAGTAGAAGACGCCGGTCAGGTTCGTGTCGATGATCGCGTGCCACATCTCGGACGGCATCTCCGCGATCGGCGAGAAGCCACCGATGCCGGCGTTGTTGACGAGGACATCCAGCCGCCCGAAGCGATCCACCGTGCGCTGCACGAGCTGCTGCACCTCGTCCAGCTCCGCCACGTCCGCGGCAAACGGCAGCACGCGATCGCCCCCGTCCATCGACGCGGCGGCACTGGCGAGCGCGTCCGCGTCGCGTCCGGCGATCGTGACGCGCATGCCGCGCGCGACGAGCGCCCGCGCGATGGCGAAGCCGATTCCGCGCGAGCCCCCCGTGACGATCGCGACGCGCTCGCCGAGGGGATCGAGTTGTGACCGTTCGTCCATGGCCACTAGAATACCGCCACGTGCCCTCGTTCATCGCGGTGATCGGCGCCGGCGAGCTCGGCGGAGCGGCCGCCCAGGCCATCGCGGCGCTGGACTGCGTCCGCGAAGTGCGCCTGATCGACACGAACGCGGCGGGCGCGGCGGGCAAGGCGCTCGACATCATGCAGGCGGCCTCGCTGGTGGGTCACGCCACGCGCGTGACGGCCACCGGCGACACCCGCGCCGCCTCCGGCGCCGCAGCCATCGTGATCGCGGACGTCGGATCGACGTCCCGCGAATGGCAGGGAGAGGACGCGCTCGCGCTGCTGCGGCGCGTCTGGGAAACGGCGGAGTCGGAGCGCAGCGTGATCGTCTGCGCGGGCGCGTCGCACGCAGTGGTGATCGGGACCGCCGTCCGCGAGATCCGCATCGATCGACGCCGGATCCTCGGCAGCGCTCCCGCGGCATTCGAGTCGGCCGTCCGATCGCTCGCCGGCATCGCGCTCGACGGATCGGGCGCTGACGTCAGCCTGATGGTCCTCGGACTCCCACCGGCGTCGATCGTGCCGTGCTGGTCGCAGGCGACCTTTGGCGGCGCCGCCATCACCAGCCGGCTGTCGGCCGCGCAACTGGCGGCAATCGACGCGCGACTGCCGAAGCTCTGGCCGCCGGGCGCCTACACCCTCGGTTCCGCCGCCGCGCGCGTCGCCGCCGCGGCCGTCCGCGGATCACGCCGCGACCTGACGACCTTTGTGGCGCTGGACGGTGAGTTCGGACTGCGATTTTCGGTCGCGGCGCTCCCCGTCAGGGTCGGACCGGATGGAGCCGAGAGGATCGTCGAGCCGGAACTGTCCCCGCAGGAACGGGTCCGGCTGGAACAATTGGAAGTTAGAAGTTAGAAGGCAGAAGGCAGAAGACAGAAGGCAGAAGACAGAAGGCAGAAGGCAGAAGGCAGAAGGCAGAATATCGCGGGCGCAAGAGGCTGGCGACCGGAAAAAACGGAGAGCTGGCGAGCTGCCGCCTGGATCGTGACGGCGGCTCTCAGCCGCCTCCTACCGCCTGCCTCCTGAAGTATCAGCCGTTCAGTGCCTGTGCAGCGACACACCGGCGGCGAAGTCGGCCAGGTGCTGACGGAGAACCAGCCGGCCGCGGTGCAGGCGCGACTTGAGCGTCTGCGGCTTCACGCGAAGGACCGCCGCGGCCTCCTCGGTCGAGAGCCCCTGAATGTCGCGCAGCAGCACGGGGATGCGATACACCTGCGGCAACGCCCGCAGCCCCTCGATCAACTTCGCGCGCATCTCCTTCCGCATGACCTCGTCGTCGGCCATCGAAGACCAGTCGATCAGATCGCGCGGCGGCGCTTCGCTCCCGGGAATCGCCGGCCCCGAGACGGCCTGCGCCTCGGCGGTCGCGGCCGCATCCGCCTTCATGCGCGCGCGCTGGGCCCGCAGCCGCGACATGGCGGTGTTGAAGGTGATCCGGTAGATCCAGGACGACAACGCGGAGTCTCCGCGGAAGGCCGAGATCTTCCGCGAGACCTTGAGAAGCACGTCCTGCGCGACCTCTTCCGCGTCTTCCCAGTTCCGGACATATCGCATGGCGAGCTGGTGGATGCGCGGGCCGTAGTCCGCGGCGAGGGTGGATACCGCGGCCTGATCGCCCGCCTGGATCCTCCCGATGAGCTCGCGTTCTGTGGTCTCGTTCCGCATAGGGTCCCCCGCCTCTTGCCCCGTGTTTGTTAAGAACCCCCGTTGCGGGCTGGATATTCCTTCGACGTTAAACGATTTCGGGCTCGGCAGTTAGCCCTCGGGTCCCGTCCGCTGTGTTCGTTCAGGGCTGGCCCTGGGCCATGGGCGAGGGGCCGGGTTGAAGCGGGGTCAACTCGGCGTCGAAGACATCCAGGCAGGCATCGACCAGGGCGTTCTCAACCTGGTCCATGGAGACGGGACGGCTGAGGAGCTTCTGAAGGGAGGTGACGCCTCGATCGGCGATGCCGCAGGGAATGATGAGGTCGAACTGTCTCAGGTCGGTGTTCACGTTGAACGCGAACCCGTGGCTCGTCACCCAGCGCGAGATGCGCACGCCGATCGCCGCCAGCTTGTCCGCCCCGACCCAGACGCCGGTGAGGCCTTTGACACGTTCCGCGCGAATGCCGAACGAGGCTGCGGCGCGGATCATGACCTCCTCGAGGTCGCGCACGTACGCGTGCACGTCGCAGCGGTTGGGCCGTAGATCGAAGATCGGGTAACCGACCACCTGGCCGGGACCGTGATAGGTCACGTCGCCGCCACGACCGGTCTCGTGCAGCTCGACCCCAAGTTCGCGGAGGCGATTGGGCGTGGCAAGCACGTGACCGCGGTCGGCGTGCACCTTCACGCCCAGCGTGATGACCGGCGGATGCTCGAGCAGCAGGAGCTGATCGGGAATCTCCCGCCGCCGTCGTTCCTCGACGAGCCGCTGCTGCAGTTCGAGCGCCTCGGCATAGGCCACCCGTCCGAGACGGCGTACCTGGATTTGGCGCATCTCTCCGCTATACCCACGCGGCGTCGAACGTCTCGAGCCGTTCTTTCAGGTACGACAGGAAGCGGCCGGCGTCCGCGCCATCGATGATCCGATGGTCGTACCCCAGCGTGAGATGGCACGTCGGGCGGATCGCGATGGCATCGTCCACGACAACCGCGCGCTTGTCGATCGATCCCACGCCCAGGATGGCGGCCTGCGGCTGGTTGATGAGCGGCAGGCCGTAAACCGCGCCGAAGATGCCGGGGTTCGTAATCGTGAACGTGCCTCCCTGGACTTCTTCCGGCTTCAACTGCTTCGACCGCGCGCGCGACGACAGGTCGTTGATGGCGCGCGCAAGCCCCAGCATGTTCTTCTCGTCCGCGTTCCTGATGACCGGAACGATCAGACCCCAGTCGAGCGCCACCGCGATTCCGAGGTTGATGTCCTTCTTGTAGACGATGTTGTCGCCGTCGATGGAGGCGTTGACGATCGGATGCTGGCGCAGCGCATCGATGGCGGCCTTGGCGATGAACGCGGTGAACGTCAGGTTGGCGCCGAGCCGCTCGTATTCCGCCTTCTTGTCCGCGCGCAGCTTCGAGATACGGTGGAAGTCCACCTCGTAGACCGAGTACACGTGCGGCGACGTGCGCGCGCTCAGCACCATGTGCTCGGCGATCTTCTTGCGCATCACCGACATCGGCACGACCTCGACGCGCTCGCCGGGGCGGAACGCGGGGACGTGGGCGGGCGGCGCGGCCGGGGGCGCCGACGGTGCGGGAGCGCCGGGCGGCGGCGCGGCCGGGCGGGCCTGCTGCGCCGCGCCCGACTCGATGTATCCGAGGATGTCCTTCTTGGTGACGCGCCCGTTGATGCCGGAGCCTTCAAGCCCGCGGATGTCCACGCCGTGCTCCTTCGCGATCTTTCGCACGAGCGGGGACGATTTCTGGCGCCGGAGTTCTTCCTTGCTCAGCTCGGCGGGCATCGCGGGCTGGCCCGTCCCGGCCGCAGCCGAACCGCCGTTGGAGGGCGCCGTCGCGCCGGTTGCCGCGGCCGTGGCAGCGGGCGCCGGGTCGCCCTTCTCTCCAGCCGCGCCGATCCTGGCGACGACGGAGTTGACCGGGACGGTTTCCCCTTCCTTGACGCTGATCTCCAGCAGCACGCCCGCCGCCGGCGACGGGATTTCCGCGTCAACCTTGTCGGTGGAGATCTCGAACAGCGGCTCGTCGCGGTCCACAGCCTCGCCGACCTTCTTGATCCACCGGACGATGGTTCCTTCCGCGATCGACTCCCCCATCTGGGGCATCAACACGTCGCTTGCCATGGCAGCTCCGATGGGGTCTGACCCCTAATATTTCACCAACGTCTTCACCGCCTCCACCACCTTCGCGGCGTTGGGGAGGAACGCCGCCTCGAGACTCGGCGCGTAGGGCACGGGTGCGTCGAGCGAGCCGAGCCGCGCGATCGGCGCGTCCAGGTACTCGAAGCCTTCTCCGCCGATGATCGCCGCCAGCTCTCCGCCGATGCCGCCGGTCAGCGTCGCCTCGTGGAGCAGCAGGACACGGCTGGTCCTGGCAACCGAGGCGAGCACGGTCTCGCGATCGATCGGCGCGAGCGTTCGCAGGTCCACGATCTCAACGCTGACGCCGTCCTGTTCGAGCTGTCTGGCCGCCTCGAGGGCGGTGTGCACCATGGCGCCGAAGGTGACGATCGTGGCGTCGCGTCCTTCGCGCCGGACGAGCGCCTTGCCGATCGGCACGACCACGTCCCCTTCGGGCACCTCCTCCTTGATCCGACGGTAGAGAAACTTGTGCTCGAAGAAGAGCACCGGATCCTCGTCGCGGATGGCCGCCTTCAGCAGCCCCTTCGCGTCGGACGGGGTCGCCGGCTCCACCATTTGATGCCGGGCGTGTTCAGGAAGAAGGCCTCGGGATTGAGCGAGTGAAACGGACCGCCTCCCACGCCGCCGCCGCACGGGCCGCGGACCACGATGGGCACCCCCGCGCCGGTGCGGTAGCGGCTCTTCGCGGCGAAGTTGGTGAGCATGTCGAAGCAGGTGCTGATGAAATCGATGAACTGCAGCTCGGCGACGGGCCGCATGCCCATGTACGCCGCGCCGATGGCGGAGCCGACGATGGCGGCCTCCGCGATCGGCGTATCGATGACGCGACTTTCGCCGAAGCGATCGAGCAGCCCCTCGGTGACCTTGAACGCGCCGCCGTACGCGCCCACGTCCTCGCCGAGGACGAACACACGCTCGTCGCGCGCCATCTCCTCGACGAGCGCCTCCCGAATCGCTTCGAGGTAGGTGATCACGGCCATCTGCGCGCGATCTCCACGCGCGGCGAGAAATGCTCGCCGTGGTAGACGCCTGCGGTCACCCCGGCGGGATCTGGCATCGGCATCTGGCCGGCGAGATCCGCCTCCGCGGCGGCGAACGCCTTCAGCTCGCGATCCATCTCGTCGAGCCGGTGCTCCCCGGCCGCGTCCTGCTCGACGAGCGCCGCGCGAAATCGAGCGATCGGGTCCCGCTTCTGCCACCGCTCGAGCAGCGGCTTCGGGACGTAGCGCATGTCATCGTGCTGCGCGTGCCCGCTCATCCGCATCGTCTCGACGCCGATCATCGATGGTCCGTCGCCGCGGCGCGCGCGGTCCACGGCCTCTTTGACCCGGACGTAGACCGCGAGCATGTCGTTGCCGTCCACCATCTCGTGCGGCATCCCGTAGGAGGCGGCGCGCTCGTCGATCGTCTTGACCGCGAACTGCCTCGACGTGGGGGTCGAGTAGGCGTACTTGTTGTCCTCCGCCACCACCACGAGCGGCAGCTTCTGGACGGCGGCGAAGTTCATCCCCTCGTGGAACGCGCCCGTGCTCATCGCGCCGTCGCCGATGAACGCGAGCGCGACGCGCGCGTCGCCGCGCATCTTCGACGCGAGGGCCACGCCGGCCGCCACCGGGATCGACGTGCCGAGCATGCTGATCGGGCCGATGATGACCGGCTCGCGCGTCCCCGGCGGAGGCAGATGGGTAAAGTGGATGTTGAGATCGCGCCCCCGGCTCGGAGACGCGCCCTTCGCCATGTACTGCGCGAAGATGTCGCGCGGGCGCACCCCCATGGTGATGAGCGCGCCCAGGTTGCGGATGAGCGGGAACACCGCGTCGGTCGCGTCGAGCGCGTAGGCGGCCGCCACCGACTCGCCTTCCTGGCCCAGGCTCCGGTACAGCCCGCCGATCACCTTGCTCTGCCGGAACAGAATCGTGAGGCGCTCTTCCACCTCGCGCGTGAGGCGCACGAAGCGGTACAGCTCGAGCCGTTGCTCGCGCGACAGGCCGGCCGGAGTTCTCAGAGAAGTCGTCTGCACTCCGCGGCCTACAGGTGTATGGCGGCGCCATGCGTGGCGTGCGCCGCTTCGCCGACAGCCTCCGACATCGTCGGATGCGCGTGGATGGTGCGGATCAACTCCTCGACCGTGCACTCCATCCGCAGCGCCATCGTGGCCTCGGCGACCAGCTCCGTCGCGCGCGGGCCAATCATGTGCACGCCGAGGATCTCGTCGTACTTCTTCTCGGCGACGATCTTGACGAACCCCTCGGTCTCCCCCGCGATCTTCGCGCGCCCCAGCACGCCGAAGGGGAACGTCCCGACCCGCACGTCGTAGCCGCGCTTCGTCGCCTCGGCTTCGCTCAACCCGACGCTGCCGATCTCCGGGTCGCAGTACGTACAGCCGGGGACCTGGTCGTAGTTGATCGGCCGCACCTCCTGCCCCGCGAGGCGCTCGGCGACGTTGATGCCTTCCGCCGACGACACGTGCGCCAGCTGCGGATGGCCCGGCTTCGCAAACGTGATGACGTCCCCGATAGCCGAGATCCCCTCGACGCCGGTCCGATACTGCTCGTCCACCTTGACGTAGCCGCGATCGAGCTGCAGCCCGGCTTCCGCTGCGCCGAGGCCATCGGTGACGGGCCCGCGGCCGGTGGCCACGAGCAGGTACTCCGCGCCGATCTTCACGGACTTGCCGTCCGGCGTGCGCGCCTCCAGCTCCACCCCGCTCGCGCCGGGAGTCGCCTTCGTCACCGTGGTGCCAGTCAGGACCTTGATGCCCTGCTTCCTGAGGGACTTTTCGAGCTCGGCCGACACCGATTCGTCCTCGATCGGCACGACGCGCGGCAGCAGCTCGATGAGCGTGACGTCGCTGCCGAAGCGGCGGAAGATGGACGCGAACTCCACGCCGACGGCGCCGCTCCCCAGGATCGCGATCGTCTTCGGCACCTCTCGCAGGCCGATCGCCTCGTCGCTGCTGATGATGCGCTTGCGGTCGATCTCGATGCCGGGGACGCTCCGCGGGGCGGACCCGGTGGCGACGATGATCTCTTTCTTCGCGCGAAGCGACTGCCTGTCCCCGTTGACGACCTCCACCGCGCCCATGCCCGCGAGGCGGCCGGTCCCCTTGATCCACTCGATCTTGTTCTTCTTGAAGAGGAACTCGACCCCCTTTGTCAGGCCGCGAACGATCTTGTCCTTGCGGGTCTGCACCTGCGCCATGTCGAGGCCGATCGACGCCGCCTGGCCGATGGTGAGCCCCCACTCCTTCCACGCCTGCGCGACCTTCAGCGCGTGGGCGTGCTCGAGAAGGGCCTTGGTGGGGATGCAACCCCAGTTCAGACACGTGCCGCCGAGCGCCGGCTGCCGCTCGACGACGGCGGTGCGAAGGCCGAGCTGCGCGGCGCGGATGGCGGCCACGTAGCCGCCTGTGCCGGCGCCGATGACAATCAGATCGTATTCAGTGGCCACCCGTCCCGCCTTTCCGCGAGCGCCCCCTCTGCGGCGCCGCCCGCAGCAACATGAACCCTGTACCTTATCAGACGCGCCGAACGCGTTACAATCACACCCATCCCATGACGCCGCGGCCTCGAAACGTCCTGATCGTCGCGCGCGATGAATCGATGCGGAACCGCATCGCCGCCGCGCTCCGGCCCGATTTCCGCTCCGCCCAGGCCATCAGCGGCGAGGCGGCGCTGCCGGTCATGCAGCATGAGCAGGTGGACGTGGCGCTCGTGGACGTCGACCTGCCGGGCATCTCCGGCCTCGAGCTGCTCCGCATCATCCGCGGGAACTTCAGCCTGACTGAAGTGCTGGTGATCTCGGCCATCCGCGACATCAACGTCGTCGTCGAGGCGATCAAGGACGGGGCGTTTCACTACATCACCGAAGACTTCTCCCCCGAGGGGCTCCGGTCGCTGGTGCGCCACGCGTGCGAGCGCCAGGATCTGAACCGGCAGGTGCTCGCCCTGAGCGCGCAGGTGGCCGACGACACCGCGCACGACTTCGTCGTCGGCGGCAGCCAGGCGATGAAGGAGATCGTCGAGCTGGTGCACAAGGTCGCCAAGCTGCCGGCGACGGTCCTTCTCCTCGGCGAGAGCGGGACCGGCAAGGAGCTGATCGCGCGCCTGCTCCACCGCGAGTCGGAGCGATCGGACGGGCCGTTCATCCCGGTGAACCTCGCCGCGATTCCTTCCGAGCTGGTCGAGAGCACGCTCTTCGGGCACGAGAAGGGGGCGTTCACGGGCGCGTCGCGGCAGCAGCTGGGCAAGTTCGAGCTCGCGGCGGGCGGCACGCTGTTCCTCGACGAGATCAGCGATCTCCGGCTCGACCTTCAATCCAAGCTGCTGCGCGCCATCCAGGAAGGGGAAATCGAACGGGTAGGGGGCGCGAAGCCAATTCGCACCGACTTCAGGCTCGTGGTCGCCACGAACACGGACCTGCAGAAGGCGGTGAAGGAGGGGCGCTTCCGCGACGACCTGTTCTTTCGAGTCAACGTCATCCCGGTGAAGATCCCGGCGCTCCGCGACCGGCTCGAGGACGTCCCGGCGCTCGCGCGGTTCTTCCTCGCGCACTTCAAGGCGAAGTACCACCGGCAGGTCGAGGGGATCGCGGACTCGACGCTGAAGGTCCTGTCCTCGCACTGGTGGCCGGGGAACGTGCGCGAGCTGCAGAACCTTATCGAGCGGCTCGTCGCGGTCACCGACAAGGACTGGATCACCGACGACGACCTGCCGCTCGAGTATCACTTCGCGCGTCTGGACTCCAACACGCGAGGGCCGAACGTGACGCTGTTCCAGGAGGCGTGCGACACGTTCGAGCGCAACTACATCATCCGGGCGCTCGAGCGGAACGACTGGAACGTCACGGCCACCGCCAAGTACCTGGGCCTTCCGCTGAGCACGTTGAAGTTCAAGATGGGGCGGCTCGAAATCCGCGAGCTCGCCCGCCGCATCCGCGGCGGGTAGAAACAAGAACCGCAGGCAAGGCCTTACCTGGCGGCCAATGGATTGGCCGCGGGCGTGCGCGGCGCACACAGGTTCGCAGGCCGCCATTGTCGAAATTCCCCCGGTTTTAGCGGCCTTTCCGCGCGCCACCGCTCTGGACCCTCCCTTGCAAACCTCCCCGGGCAGTGGCGGTGCGCTCCCCGCGCTCCACTCTTCCCATACCGAGTCCGAGGACATGCAGCAGTCAGTCTTCAACGTTCGCGTGCCGCTGCCGGACGGGTCCGGCGTGTTCCTGCTGAACACGCTGACCGACGCGCAGGCGATTCTGCCTGCGGAGGCGGCGGCGCTGCTCGATCGTGTCGGGCGGATCGATGCGGCGGAGATGGCGGCGCTCCCGGCGGACGAGCGGGAGGTGGTTCGGGAGCTCACCGACAACGGCTTCATCGTCGAGGCGCGCGCGCGAGAGAGCGAGGCGCTGGAGGCCCATTTCCGCCAGGTTCACGAGAGCACCGACGTCATGCGCGTCACGGTGCTCACGACGCTGCGGTGCAACTTCGCGTGCGATTACTGTTACCAGGGAGACCACAACGGCAATGCCGAATGCCGAATGCCGAATGCCGAAGGCGAGAACATGTCGATGGAGTCGGCGGCGCGCGTCGGCGACTGGCTGGAAGAGCAGCTGGATGCCGTGCGGCCGAAGAAGCTCTCCCTTCTGTTCTTCGGCGGCGAGCCGCTCCTGAACCTGCCGGTCGTGTACGCCCTGGCCGCCCGCGCGAGCCACGCGGCACGCGAGCGCGGCATCGAGAACGAGATCACGATCATCACCAACGGGCTCCTGCTGACGCGCGAGATCGTCGAGCGGCTGCTGCCGTGCGGCCTCGCGGGCATCAAAGTGACGCTGGACGGCGACCGCGAGACGCACGATCGGATGCGGCCGCTGCGCGGCGGCCAGCCGACCTTCGACAGGATCGTTCGGAACATCCGCGAAATCGCTGACCTCTGCCCCGTATCGATCGGCGGGAACTTCGACGAACGGTCCGTGGACAGCTATCCCGCGCTGCTCGAGTACCTGAGCGCGCAGGAGTTCTCACGCCACATCGCGCGCGTCTCGTTCAAGCCGATCGTCCGCGACAAGAGCCGCTCCCGCGCCCCGAAGGGAGCCATCCCGCTGGCGGTGGTGGACCCACTCGGGAAGCCGCTGAACGGCAGCACGTGCTCGGCGATGGCGGGTGCCGGCGGGGGAACCGCGTGCGACGCGTGCGGGCTCATGGACGAGAAGATGTCGTGGCTGCGGGAGGAGACGAAGCGCTACGGCTTCGCGACGACGGACGGCGTGCACATGGGACCGTGCGACATCCATCGGAAGCACGCCTATACGATCGGCCCGGACGGCTCGCTCTACGCCTGCCCCGGGTTCACGGGGAACAAGGCCCAATCGACCGGGCACATCGACGGCCGGCGGGACACGGCGCGGCAGCGCGCCAGCTCGGCGTTCGAGCGGCTGTCCGCGTGGACGGAGTGCCGCGACTGCGCGTTCATCCCGGTGTGTGCCGGCGGCTGCACGGTCGCCGCGCACGCCGAGCTCGGCGACATCAACCAGCCGAACTGTCACAAGAGGAGTTTTGAAGAAGGGGTCGCCGCCCTGGCGCGCGAAGCAGCCGCCACAGCGTTCGTTCCGGCCCCGGTTTCGTGATCGTGTCGGACGCAAACGGGCTCTGAGGGAGAGCCCCTTCAACGAATCGCTCTAGGGAGCGAGGAGGCCTGCAATGTCGAAGATCATCATCGTCAAGAAGGGTGGCAGCGTCACCGTGTCAATGCCGTGTCCGTGGTTTATCGAGGCTCCGTCGGACACGAGGAAGTAGCAGAGGCTGCCGGCAATATATTTACTTTCTCAGGATGAAGGAGCATTCTAAGTGCAACCTGCTTAGATGCTTACTTCTTGTCGCGCGCCCCAACCGGACCAGCCTGCCCGGAGACGGTGGAGGCGCGCGTTCTTCTTTTTGAGCACTGCCGCCGCCGCTGCCCTCGCGGCCACTGCCTTCGTCCACACCCCCACCGCGCAGGGTGTTACGACTCTAAGGATCGGGGCCGCTGCGCTTAGCGGCGGACCGCAGACGGGGATGCCGGCCATTGCGCGGACACTCACAGACGAGTATCTCGTTGCCTTAGACCCAAATGGCCGACCCTCTCCTCGACTCGCGCAAGAGTGGAAACATTCGGACGACGGCAGGACATGGCGATTCCGGCTCGCTAGACGTGCCAAGTTTCACGATGGCTCTTCCGCAGACGCGCGAACATTGGCCCCGCTTCTTGCGGCGGCGGTGAGAAATCCGCAATTCCTGCAGATTCACCCGGGGTTGCAGAACGTCGAAGCAGTCGTCGCCGACGGTCCATTAACGATCGTCGTCCGGATGCAGCGGCCGCGGGTGTTGTTGATCGATGAGCTCGCGGATCTTTCGCTGTCTCTGGATCGCGTCGGGGGATCGTTGGGACCGTTCATCGTCGCGAGTGTCACAGCTCAGGAGCTCCACGCCAGTGCATTCCGTGATTATTTCCGCGGCGCACCGCAACTTGAGAAGATCACCTACCAGACATACCGAACACTGCGTGCTGCGTGGTCCGCGCTCATGCGCGATGAGGTAGACGCTCTATACGAGGTCACGAGAGATGCTTATGAGTTTGTTACGTCGGAGAGCCGAGTCCGCACGTACTCGTTTCTAAGGCCCTACGTATCGACCGTCCTTTTCAACGTAGCTCGTCGACCGCTGACGGAACCCAGCGTGCGTCGAGCTCTGTCTCACTCTATCAGCCGGCAGGCAATAGTCGCCGGTGCGTATCGTGGTCGAGGACAGGCCGCGGATGGGCCGGTATTGCTCGAGCATTGGACGCTAGCCGGTGGGTTGGCAGCAGCTCCTCTTTACAACCCAGCTCTGGCTGACCAGATCCTCGCTGGATTGCCTTTGTCGGTAGGTCGTGACCAGATGCCATCGCGCGTCCGCTTCACGTGCCTGGTAGCGCCCAGCATCGAGCTCCAGCCCTTCGAACGTGTCGCATTGTTGCTCCAGCAGCAGTTCTACAGCCGCGGGATCGATATGCAAATCGAGGCTGTGTCGCTGGCCGAGATGCAGCGGCGAATTCTCACCGGCGACTTTGACGCGGCCTTGCTGGAGTTCTTCGGGAAGTCGCCCAGCTGGCTTTCAGCCTTCTGGCACTCCCGGCCACCAGCGCTGGGTGGGCTCGTTGGCAGCGGCTACTCCGCCGCGGACTCGGAACTCGACGCCATGCAACTCGCGAAGGACGAGGACGAGCTGAAGCGTTCCATCGCGGCCGTCTACAAGAAGATGCACGACGATCCCCCCGCCATCTTCATCGCCTGGCCCGAGGTCAC
>DATHTE010000035.1:0-66136 GCA_035463475.1 Vicinamibacterales bacterium | reverse complement strand
CACCGGAAAGCGGCGGGCGCCCCTTTTTTCGTTGAGGGGACGATTCCGCGAACGCCGTAGGTTGGCCGTCCCGCAGTGCGAATCCGTTGTGGAGGCGGCCGACTGGACACGCCTGACCGCGCGAGAAGCCTGTGGGGATCGAGCGAGGTCACGGACCTCGCGACCCGCGGCCGCAGACGGCATCGCAGCGCGGTCCGGCCCCGGAACCCGGATTCGCAATGCGGGACCGCCAACCCCGCTCAGTTTCAGGCTAGTCTTCCAGCATGCCCACCTGCGCAGACGTCGTCGCCCGCACGCTCCGGGAGGCGGGCGTCACCCGCATCTTCGGGTTGCCGGGCGGCGAGATCCTCGGCTTCGTCGAGGCCGCGCGGCGCGCGGGCATCCGCTTCATCCTCACGAGGCACGAGGCGCACGCCGCGTTCATGGCCGACGCCACCGGGCAGCTGACGCGCCGGCCCGGCGTCTGTGTCTCGACGCTCGGTCCCGGCGCCGTGAACCTGGCGCTCGGCGTCGCGAACGCCTGGCTCGATCGGTCTCCGGTCATCGCGATCACCGCGACGCACACTCGGGCGAGCGCGCCGTACGCGACCCATCAGAACCTGGACCTGAACGCGGTCTATCGGCCGTTCACGAAGGTGACGCGCACGATCGACGGCGCGGACACCGCAGCGAAGGTCGCGCACGCGATCAATCTCAGCCTGGCGCCCCGCATGGGCCCCGTCCATCTGGCGCTGCCGGCCGACGTCGCCGCGGCAGAGGAGTGCGATGCGGGCCAGTGGATCGCGCCTGCCGTGCCGGCGCCTGCGGGCCCCGCCAGCGACGAGGACATCGCGCAGCTCGCCGCGATCGTCCGCTCCGCACGCCGGCCGGTCGTGATTCTCGGCCTCGACCTCGATCCGTTCGAGGACGGACCTGGCATCCGCGAATTCGTCGAGGCGTTCGGCGCGCCCGTCTTCGTCACGCCGAAGGCGAAGGGACTGCTCTCCGAAGATCACCCGCTGTTCTGCGGAGTGTGCGCCGGCGTTTCGGCGGACGCCGAGATTCTCGACTTCTTCCAGCGCGCGGACCTGCTCGTCGGGATCGGGTTCGACCCGGTCGAATCGGACAAGCTGTGGCACTACACGATGCGCCTGGTGTCGATTGGGCCGATGTCGATCTCCGCGCGGGCGTACCGGCCGATGGCGGAATGCGTGGGCGAACTGCACCACACACTCGATCGCCTGCGGCGTGAGACCTTCGGGCCCTTCGACTGGACGGAGGGCGATCGCCAGGGCGTACGGGACGCCGTCGAGAGCGCGCTTCGCCCAGCCGCTCCGCCCGACGGCCTGTCCGGGTACGAGCTCACTCGGCGGTTGCGCGACCTGTTCCCCCGGGAGACCATCTTCGTGACCGACGTGGGGTCCGTGAAGATGGTGACGACGCAGGCGTGGCGGTCGTACGAGCCGCTCACGTTCCTGGAATCGAACGGGCTGTCCGCGATGGGCTACAGCCTGCCGGCCGCGATCGCCGCGCGGCTCGAGCACCCGGACCGCCCCGTGCTCTGCACGGTCGGCGACGGCGGCTTCGGGATGACGCTCGCCGAGATCGAGACCTGCGTGCGCGAGCGCGTGCGCCTCGTGGTCGTCGTCTTTAATGACAGCAGCCTCAGCCTGATCGACGTGGCGCAGCAGCGGCGCGGGTACCCGACGGTGGGTGTACGGCACGCGCCGGTCGATTTCGCGGCGGCGGCCGTCGGGTTCGGAGCGTGGAGCCGGCGCGTCGCGCGCCTCGATGAGCTGGAGGACGCCGTGCGCGCTGCGCGGCAGGTCGACGGCCCGGCCGTTCTCGACATCGTGGTCGATCCGGCCGAATATGTCCGGCAAACCGCCGGTCACCGGGCCGGCGCGTGACGGTCGGGGCTTCACGCTCTTTTTGCATCCGGCCGCAACCACGCGGCGCAGCGGTGATAAAGTGGGTGGAAATTGTCCGCCGCAAAATAGCACTCAAGTGTAAAGGAGCGTGGCCATGCTGGTTACACATGGCGCCCCGAAGGTCTCCGGCTACATCCGCGATCTGATCGCGGAGGTCAAGGCCAAGAACCCCTCGGAGCCGGAGTTTCATCAGGCGGTGACGGAGGTGCTCGAGTCCCTTGATCCCGTGCTCGAGCGCCGTCCCGAGTATCGCAGCGCTCGCATCCTCGAGCGGATCGTCGAGCCGGAACGCCTCATCATGTTCCGCGTCCCTTGGCAGGACGACGCCGGAACGATCCATGTGAATCGCGGGTTCAGGATCGAGATGAACAGCGCGATCGGTCCCTACAAAGGCGGTCTGCGCTTCCATCCTTCCGTGAATCTCGGCATCCTCAAGTTCCTGGCGTTCGAGCAGGTCTTCAAGAATTCCCTCACGACGTTGCCCATGGGCGGCGGCAAGGGAGGATCCGATTTCGATCCGAAAGGGAAGAGCGACAATGAGGTCATGCGCTTCTGCCAGAGCTTCATGACCGAGCTGTACCGCCACATCGGGCCGGACACCGACGTGCCGGCCGGAGACATCGGTGTCGGCGGCCGGGAGATCGGCTACCTGTTCGGGCAGTATCGACGGCTGAAGAACGAGTTCACCGGCGTGCTGACCGGCAAGGGGCTCAACTGGGGAGGCTCGCTGATTCGGCCCGAGGCCACCGGCTACGGTGCGGTGTATTTCGCCGCCGAGATGCTCGCCACGCGCGGCGAGACGCTCGAGGGAAAGAGCTGCCTGGTGTCCGGGAGCGGCAACGTCGCGCAGTACACGGTGGAGAAGTTGATCCGGATGGGGGCGAAAGCGGTCACGCTCTCCGACTCCAACGGGTACATCTACGACGAGAAGGGAATCGACGCCGACAAGCTCACGTTCCTCATGGAGTTGAAGAACCTCCGCCGTGGCCGGATCAAGGAGTACGCGGACCACTTCAAGGGAGTCGAGTACATCGCGACCGATCCCAAGCTCGACTACAACCCGCTGTGGACGCACAAGGCGCACTGCGCGTTTCCGAGCGCGACGCAGAACGAAATCAGCGGTCTCGATGCGCAGCATCTGCTGGCGGGGGGCGTGTATGTCGTCTCCGAAGGCGCGAACATGCCGACGGCGATCGAAGGCGTGCAGCAGTTCGTCAGCGCGGGAATCCTGTACGGCCCGGGCAAGGCCGCGAACGCTGGCGGCGTCGCGACCTCGGGGCTCGAGATGTCGCAGAACAGCATGCGTCTGAGCTGGACGCGCGAGGAGGTGGATGATCGCCTTCACAAGATCATGAGGGCGATCCACAAGGCGTGCTGGGAGACCGCCGAAGCGTTCGGTACACCTGGCAACTACGTCAACGGGGCCAACATCGCGGGGTTCCTGAAAGTCGCCGACGCGATGATGGACCAAGGGCTCGTCTGACGGCGGATCAGAAACCGCTTACCACCGGGAGCCGGCCCAGGGGGCTGCAGGACCTGGGCCGGTTCCGCATCCACGAGATCCTGCTCGTTTCCACGTTGTACGACTCGTTCATGCTCTCGGAAGACGGGCAGCTGAGCGAGGCGATCCTGCGCGAGTTCCTGAGCCTCGAGCCTTACGGCGTGCCTTCGCTGACGCGCGTGACGACTGGCGCGGCAGCGTTCCAGGCGATGGGCCGCATCAATCCATACGATCTGGTCGTCACCTCGATGCAGATCGGGGACATGGCGGCGCCAGCGCTCGCCCGGCGGTTGCGTCTTGCCGGATATGCGACGCCGATCGTGGGGCTCGCGCACGACGCCCGCGATCTCGACGGGATCGATCCGACCAGCACCGACCCCCTCGACCGCGTGTTCCTCTGGCAGGGAGACTTCCGGATCCTGCCAGCCATCGTCAAGGACGTGGAAGATCGGCGCAATGTCGAGGCAGACACCGGCGAGATGGGGGTGCAGGCGATCATTCTCATCGAGGACAACGTTCGGTACTATTCATCCTTTCTCCCGGCGATCTACACCGAGCTGGTCCGCCACTCCCAGGCCCTCGCCCCTGAAGGACTGAACGTCTGGCAGCGGCTGCTGCGTCTGCGAGCCCGCCCGAAGATCCTGCTCTGCCACTCCTACGAAGAAGCGTGGCGGTACTTCGAGCGCTACGAGGAGCACATCCTCGGGGTGATTTCGGACATGGAGTTCCCGTGGGAAGGGAGCGTTCGTGTCGAGGCCGGCCTGGAGTTCGCGCGGCGCGTGCGGGCGAAGCAGCCTGACATTCCCGTGATGCTCCAGTCCGCGACGCCGGAGAACGAGACACAGGCCCGCGGGGTCGGCGCGGCCTTCGTGCTCAAGGATTCCCCGACGCTCCTGCACACGCTGCGGGAGTTCATGGTCGAGAACCTCGGGTTCGGCGACTTCATCTTCCGCCGCCCGGACGGCACCAGGGTGGGAGAGGCGCGGACGCTGAGGGCGCTCGAAGAGCAGCTGCGGCGGGCGCCCGCCGAGAGCATCGCGTACCACGCCGAGCGCAACCACTTCTCGCGCTGGCTGAAAGCCCGGACGGAGTTCGCGCTCGCGTACCGCCTGCGGCCGCGGAAGGTCTCGCACTTTCCGACGCTCGAGGACCTGCGGGCCGACCTGGTCCGCGAGATCCACGAGTACCGTGAGGGCCTCAACCGCGGCATCGTGGCGGACTTCGCGCCGGACACGTTCGATCCGGCGATGAGCTTCTGCCGGATTGGCGCCGGCTCGCTCGGCGGCAAAGGACGCGGCCTGGCGCTCGTGAACCTCCTCGTCAGCGAGTACGGACTCGATCGCGCGTTCGAGGGCGTCCGCATCGCCGTTCCGCCCGCGGTGGTCCTCGGCACGGAGGTGTTCGACCGGTTTCTGGACATGAGCGGCCTGCGCGATTTCGCGCTCACCTGCCGGGATGACGCGGAGATAGGCCGCGCATTCGCGACCGCAGCGCTTCCGGCGGATGTCACGGAGCAGCTGTCCGCGTTTCTCGCAATGGCCCGCTACCCGCTCGCGGTCCGATCGTCCGGCCTGCTGGAGGACTCGCGCTACCAGCCGTTCGCCGGGGTGTACGACACCTGGATGGTGCCGAACGCCGCGGCGGATCCACGCACGCGTCTTCGGGAATTGCTCGACGCGATCCGCCGTGTGTACGCGTCCACCTTCGCGCAGCGGGCCAAGACGTACCTGTCCGTGTCGCCGTATCGCCTCGAAGAAGAGAAGATGGCGGTGATCGTGCAGAAGGTCGTGGGCGCGCGCCACGGTGGCCTCTACTATCCCGAAATCTCCGGGGTCGCCCGCTCGCACAACTTCTATCCTGTTCATCCCGTCATGACGGAGGAGGGGATCGCGGCGGTCGCGCTCGGTCTCGGCGCCGCGGTGGTCAGCGGCGACATGTGCGTCCGCTTCTCGCCACGCCAGCCGCGGCGGCCCGTGCAGAACGTCCCGGTCGATCGCGCCGTGCAGAACTCGCAACGCGAGTTCTACGCGCTGGCGCTGGCCGCCCAGGGCCACGGGCCGCGAGACCCAGAGCGGGTTCCGCTCGCGGTCGCCGAGCAGGACGGGACCCTGCAGTGGGTGGGGTCGACGTATTCGGCCGAGAACCAGGCGCTGTACGACGGGATCGCGCGCCCCGGCGTCAGGCTCGTCACGTTCGCGCCGATCCTGAAGCACGGCGTGTTCCCACTTGCGCCGATTGTGGCGGCGCTGCTCGACGTCTGCGAAACGGCCACGAGCACCCCGGTCGAGATCGAGTTTGCCGCCCGTTTGTCCGCGCAGGCGGGCGAACCGAAGGAGTTCGGCTTCCTGCAGGTGCGACCGGTCGCGATTGCGCGCGAGCTGTCGGAGCTCGAGATCGGCGACATCCCACGGCAGCGGCTTATCTGCCGCAGCGCGGCCGTGCTCGGCCACGGCCGCGTGGAAGGCATCCGCGACCTGGTCGTCGTCGATTACGAGCGGTTCGACCGCGGCCGCAGCGCCGAGGTGGCCCACGCGGTGGCCCGGCTGAACGCGGCGCTCGAGGCGGAGCACGTGCCGTACATTCTGATCGGCGTCGGACGCTGGGGTTCTGCCGAGCCGTACCTCGGAATTCCGGTCACCTGGGAGCAGATCTCCGGCGCGCGCGTGATCGTCGAGTCCGGGTTCCGGGATCTGACCGTGACCCCTTCTCAGGGCAGCCATTTCTTCCAGAACATCGCGGCGCGCAGCGTCGGCTACTTCACGGTGAACCCGGAGGCGGGTGAGGGCTTCGTCGACTGGGAGTGGCTCGCAGCGCAGAACGCCGTCTCGTGCGGTCCCTTCGTCCGGCACGTGCGCCTCGACTTGCCCGTGGTTGTCAAGATGAACGGACGGCGACGGCACGGCGTCATCATCAAGCCGTGACCTGCTTTTTCGTGTCGGACCTGCACGGAAGCGCGGCGCGCTACGCACGGCTGGCCGAGCGGATACGCGCCGAGCAGCCGGAGGGGGTGTTTCTCGGCGGCGATCTGCTCGCCCACGGCGCGCGGGGCGCCGCCGGGGACGAATTCCTCGAGCACGAGCTCGCGCCACTTCTTCGGCAATCCCGAAGCGATCGCACCCGCGTGTTCGTCATTCTGGGCAACGACGATCCAGGCACGGCCGAGCGCGCCGTGCTGGCAGGCGAGCGCCGCGGGGACTGGACGTACCTGCACCGCCGGCACGTGCGCTGGCGCGGGTTCGACGTGTTCGGCTACGCGTGCGTGCCACCCACGCCATTTCTGCTGAAAGACTGGGAACGCTACGACGTGTCGCGGCACGTCGATCCCGGCTGCGTCTCGCCGGAGGAAGGAGGCCGAACGGTCCCGGTCCCCGAACACGACATTCGCTACGGCACCATCCGGGCGGACCTCGACGCGCTGGCGGGTGGGCGCGATCTTTCGCGCGCGCTCCTGCTGCTGCACGCGCCGCCGTACCAGACGGCCCTCGATCGGGCGGCGCTCGATGGCAAGCGCGTCGACCACGTTCAGGTGGATGTTCACGTGGGCAGCGTCGCCGTGCGGCGGTTCATCGAAGCCCGGCAACCGATGCTCGCGCTGCACGGGCACGTGCACGAATCGGCACGCCTGACCGGCGCCTGGCGCGACCGCCTGGGACGGACGGTTCTGCTGAGCGCCGCGCACGATGGTCCTGAGCTGGCGCTGGTGCGGTTCGACCCCGAGCAGCCGGAGCAGGCCACGCGCGAACTGCTGTAGACGATTACCGCACGCGCAGCTTGAGTGGCCTGGCCGGGTCGGTGACCGCGTTGATCTTGACGGCATAGCTCGACTGGCGCGCGATGTCGTCGTCGGTGATGATGTGCACGTCGAGGAGCCCGTCGGTGATCCGGCCAGTCCGGAGGTAGTTGAGCTCCGAGAGGCAGCTGCTCCAGCCCTCCAGCCAGAGCTCCAGAGCGCGGCGCTGATCGTCGGTGCCGGAGAAGTGCACCAGCAGATCGATGTCGCTGGACGGGCCGGCGGTTGCGTTCTTCGCGCTGCCGAACACGTACATCGCCTTGATCCCGAAGCGCTGCGGATCGGCGTTCATCGCGATCCGTTCCGCCATGCCGAGGCGCCAGCGCCAGTGTTCGTCCGTGATTGGGGCGGCCGGACGCGGCTCCGGGCCGGGCCCCAGTCCCAGGGCGCCCGCGATCGCGCCGCTGGGCACCGCGAACATGCCCAGCGCCTCCTCGGTGTCGGCGTTCATGAGCACGCGTAGAATGAGCCCGCCGGTGGCGCGGGGCACGTCGATCACCCGCAGGCAGTCCGACAGGTGGGCGTATTCCGGCAGGATGTCGGTCAGCACGCTGGGCACGGTGCGCAGGAAGGCCTCGTTCCAGAGCACGCGCGGCTCGCCGGGGAAGATGGGCAAGTAGCGGATGGACGACTCGACGAGGTCCTGGAAGAAGTGCGTACCGAATGACACTTCCGGCACGTAGCTGCCGCGCCGGGCGGCCACCTCCATCAGCATGGCGGCATTGTTGATGTCGGAGTACGTCACGCGAACGCCAAGACGGATGTCGCCGCGGCTGCCCCAGCGGCCCGGCCCGATCAGCACGAACTGCCGGCGGGGCAGCAGTTTGTTGAGACGGCCGACCGCGCGCGCCACATCGAAGAGCTGTTCGAACGTCGGCAGCGCCAGGTAACCGTCCGGGTCGACGTACACGATGTGTGTCAGATCGGGCACGCGTCCGTTCGAGACGAACCGGCGTGACGAGAACAGCACGCGATCGCTGGGCACATCGCGCGGCACCGCGACGGGCGCCGCGTCGGCGAGGAAGCTCTGTGGACGGCACTGCAGCAGGTAGAAGTCCCGCCCGTCAGACGCGAACTCGATGTCGACGGGGGTCTCCAGCCGCTCGCGGAGCACGCGCAGCAACGCCCGCATCTGCGGGATGAACGGTGTATCGCGAACCAGGCCGTCGAAGGTCACCACCGGGTGCACCCGCGCGGGGTCCCACCCGAACGGCGCCGGCCGGTGCACGCCGCCCTCGTCGAGGATCGACACGATCTGCCGCACCATGGGGTAACCGAGTCCGTATCGCTTCAGCAGCTCGACGATCGGCACCGTTTCGAACCGCCCCGATTCCATGTTGAGGACATCGACCTTCTTGGGCGAGTAGCGGTCGACCTCGTCGGGCGTCACGTTGACCCGCAGCCCGGGCTTGCCCGGCGCCACCAGCACCGGGTAGTCGTCGCTGACGCGGTCCACCGCGCGTGTCCCGAGCCCCGGCACGAGCCGCAGCAGGCCGTCCTCGCGAACGATCCGCGGCGACCACCGGAATTCGTTGTTGCTGAAGGCGACCCCCGCGAACGCCGGCAGATAGAATGGCCCGACGCGCGCGCCCACCACCTCCTGGATGAGGATGCCCATCTCCTCATGGAAATCGAGCAGCCCGCGGTTGGCGCGATACTCGATCGGATCGGGCCCGAAGACCGACGCGTAGACCTCCGCGATCGCGTCCATCAGCGCGGCAAGCCGTTCGCGCTTCGTCCCCTGGTTGGCGAGGAAGAGGCTCTTGTACTTGCCCGAGAAGGCGGCGCCCATCCGGTCCTCGAGCAGGCTGGAGCTGCGCACGATGAGCGGGACGTCGCCGAATTCGTCGAGCGCCAGCGCGAGCCCGTGCACCAGTTCAGGAGGGAACTGCGAATGTTTGAACACCTGGACGATGTGGGGGTACTCGCGGCGGATCTGCTCGACCTCGAGGTACTTGTGGTTGTGCACATCCTCGAGCTGGTTGTGCTCGATGAAGCTGAGCACGCCGTCCGACGTCATGTACCAGGTGCGCGGCACCCGAATGTGACCGAGCGCGTCGGCGTACTCCTTTGCGCGCCGCACGATAGCCGTCGCCAGGAGGAGGCCTGAGCTCTTCCCCCCGAGTTTGCCGTGGCTAGAGGCCGGCGCAATGGTGTGCTGTAAGACCTGGTAGTAGTCCTCCACCTCGATGTACGTCTTCGCCCGGTTGACGAACTCGACGTCGTCTGAAAGGAGCCGCCGCGCGAGCGACACGCGCAGGCCGATCTGCACGGCGCGGGACAACTCACGGTCCGACGCGGCAAAGTGCTCGTAGCGGTCGAGCGCGTGCCCGATGTCGGCCAGCGACGTGTGCTGGTGCTCGACCGCCTCGATCAGAAACGCCGACTTGTCCTCCTTGATCCACTTCTCGATGCAGCTGACGATCTCGTCTCCGGGCAGGTGTCGCGCGGCGATCTCGAACGCCTCGTCCATCGAGCCCACCGGCGGGGCGACCGCCTTCCGCTCGATCGGCCGGTTCTCGTCCGGGCCGCCGTTGTCCGGCAGCTGCGGCACCGCGCGCTGCAGCATCGCCTGCGCCTCCGCAATCCCGTGCCAGCTGAGATAGTTGAGCAGGCGCCGGCCAATCCGGCCCACCAGGGGCTGGTCGGTCTTCCGGAGAAAGTCCAGAATGATCCGCCACTCGCCAACGTGGGGCCGTTCCTCACCCGCCGCCGGCGGACGCGAAACTTGCCGCTGTGCGACGAACTCCGAGAGCCGCTCGGCGATCGTGTCGATCAGCTTCCGCTCCTCTTTCAGGAAGGGACCCTCGTCGGCTTCCGGCACAGGCTCGGTGTAGAAGATCTCGATCGATCCGACCGGGTGGCCGTGCACGACAAGATCGGCCTTCTGCACCCACGACGTCGTGCCGGCATTCGTCGGCTCGTACACGACGCCGTTCAACGTGATCCGGGCGAAGCACGCGTCTGGGAACTGCCATCCCGGAGGCAGGACGACCAGCAGTTCGTGGCAGACGTCCTGGACCGACATGTCCGGACGGTTCAGCAGTTCGTGCACTTTGTAGAGACAGTGGAGCTCCTTGGCGCGCTCCCGCAGCGCGTCCATGATCTTGTCCACCGAACCGTCCGTCCGTTGCGTCATGAGGGGCTCATCTGATGATAACGCCGCGGCCGCTTCGGCCATCCACGAGGACCCGCAGCGGCGAATCCAGCCGGACGTGCCGCACGAAGTCTCCCTCGTACACCGCCGGCCGGCCCTCCAGCCAGCCCCAGTCGATCCGGCCGCGCGGGGGCGAGACGCTGAAGTAGCTGACGCCTGCGCTCGCGATGTTGTGAAAAAAGTGCGAGCCCTGGCTCATCTCGACGCTGTACCCGCCGAGCGTGGCCTCCACGATGACGCGGGCGCCCGCCACCTGCGCCCACGGCAGCGGGATGCCGAGCCAGGGGTCGGCCGTCCCCCATCGGCCGAAGCCGATCAGGACGTACGGGGACCCGTCCTGCACCGCCGCGAGATTGCGTCTCGCGATCTCCGCGCCGGCGGCGCGGCTCTGCCCCGGCGCGAAGCGATCCGGCCGCACGTACACGACATCCCGAAGCCCCTCCAATGTACCGTTGCCGAGGACCATGTCCGAAGCGACCAGGGCGTCGACCCGTTCCAGGTCGGCCTCGGGCAGATCGATCTGCTCGTCGGCGGCCATCATGGGCCGCACCTGGAGGAAGCCGATCCGCACGAGGTCGGCACGCTCGTCGATCGTCAGGGCGAACTCGATTTCCACCGGCTGACCGACCGCCCGTTCCGCTCCGCGGAGCAGCGTGGTGACCGCCTCGTTGAGCGGCCATTCGCGCAGCGCGAGCAGCGGTGCGAAATCGACCACGCGCGGGCCGCGCGTTCCAACGCCCGGTGTGAGCCGGTCGCGCGACGCGTCCCACGTGGACGCCACGTACCGCAAAGGTCCGTCCGCCTCCGCGTCCGCAAGGGTGGCGCGCAGGAGGTACTCCGTCTCGCGAATCGGATCGTGCTCCGGGGGCTGTCCCATGTTCACCGCCCAGAACGTCATCTGCGTGACCTCGGCTAGCTCGCGCGGTGACGAGACAGGGGGCGGGGCGGCGGGGAAACGCGGCGAGAAGCTCCACGCCACGCCGTCATCGACGATCGTCCGCCCGAGCCCCAGCGCGAGCGAGACGACGCCGTCCTCGGGCCGGGCGCGCGCGGCGCGGTAGAAGCTGAACGATCGCGCGACGCCCGACACGTCGGGATAGAAGCGCGGGCCGTGCCGCCGCCCTACGACCTCCTGGATGACCACCGCCATCCGGTCTGCGTCCGGGCACCCCACCGCCTGCCGGTAGGCCCGGGCATCTGCGAAGTACGTGGACGCGTAAACGAACTTGATCGCCTCCAGGAGCCGGCGAAACCGCGAGTCGGCATCCGGCTGGTTGTTCGGGATCATCTTCGTCGCGTACACGCCAGCGAACGGGCGCGCCAGCGCATCCTCGTACAACGAAGACGAACGGACCGCCAGCGGCGTGTGGACCTGCTCGATCAGGGCGCGAAGATCGCCGACGAGGTCCGCGGGCAAGTCGCCGCGCTGGAACGCGAGCGCGATCCGATCGTCGGGCATCTCGGAGGCGCCCAGCTCCGCGAGCCCGTTCTGCTGCACGAAGCGCTCGAAGACCTCGGTGGTCAGGACCGTGAGCGTCGGAATGGTGAACTGCACGCGGCCCGGAGGAGCGAGCGCGCCGAGCACGCCGCGCATGAAGAGCAGGCCGGCGGCCTTTCCGCCGACGGGACCATCGCCAATGCGCGTGAACGGCTCTGGCGCTCCGAAGAAGCGGCGCTGGAACGGGGGGACGTCCGGCGAGGCCGCGGAGTCGTACGCCATAGTGCAGGCTTCGGGCTTCAGGCGTCAGGCTTCATCGGGGACTTCGTCCCCCGGACCCCCTTACACGCTTCCGCCTTCGCCAAGGCTACGGCGGACCTCGCCGGAGCCGCTGCTCCTCGCCTCCGCTCGTCGCAGCAGCCGCCGGCGCTCCCCGCTCCCGCCTCCGCCAAGGCTACGGCGAGGCTCGCCGAAGCGCCTCCGGCGCGATGGCGGCCGCCCTGGGCGCCGTAGCGCACAGCGCGAAGGCGGCTCGCGTGGCTCGTTCGCTGCGCTCACTCGCCGCTGACCGCTGAACCCTGAAGCCTGAAGCCTGACACGGATCTATTACACCCACCCCCGGTCGCGACAGGCGTGCGCGACCCGGTTGATCGCGACGACGTATGCGGCGTCGCGCATGAACAGGCGCTGCTGCTCGGCGATCTCATGCACCGCTGCGAAGGCGGCCGTCATCTTCAGGTCGAGCTTGCCGAGCACCTCGTCGCGCTCCCAGTAGTAGTTCATGTTGCTCTGCACCTGCTCGAAGTAGCTGCAGGTGACGCCGCCGGCGTTGGCCAGAAAATCCGGAATGACGAAGATGCCGCGCTTCTTCAGCACCTCGTCCGCCTCCGGAGAGGTCGGGCCATTCGCCCCCTCCGCCACGATGCGGACGCGCCGGTTGACTTTTTCGGCGTTGTCCCCGCGCAGCTGGTTCTCGATGGCGGCGGGGATCAGGATGTCGACTTCCTGCTCGAGCCAGGCGTCGCCCGGGAGGACCTCCATGCCGATGTCCCGCGCTTTCTGCTTGTCGATGCCGCCGAACCGGTCGGTGATCGACTGCAGCGCCTCGAACTGGATCCCGTCCTGCTTGCGAAACGTGTACGAAGTCTGATCCTGCTGGTCCCAGGACGAAACCGCGACCACGTTGCCACCGATCTGGCAATAGAGCTGGATGGCGTACTGCGCCACGTTGCCGAACCCCTGGACCGACGCCGTCGTGGCGCCGGCCTTGAGGCCCAGCACCTTCAGCGCCTCGCGGAGCGCGTAGACCAGCCCGTAACCGGTCGCCTCGGTTCGCCCGAGCGATCCCCCCAGGCTCACCGGCTTCCCCGTGATCAGGCCCGGGAAGTGCTGCCCCTTGTTGATCGTCTCGAACTCGTCCAGCATCCACAGCATGTGTTGCGGCGTGGTCATCACGTCGGGTGCGGGCACGTCGGTCAGCGGGCCGATGTCGCGCGCGATCTGGCGTACCCACCCGCGGCAGATCTGCTCCTGTTCCCGCGCGCTGAGGTTATGCGGGTCGCACACCACGCCTCCCTTGCCGCCGCCGAGCGGGATGTCCACGACGGCGCACTTCCACGACATCCACATCGCCAGGGCGCGTACGGTGTCGATCGTCTCCTGCGGGTGGAACCGGATGCCCCCCTTCGAGGGTCCGCGGGCGTCGTTGTGCTGCACGCGGAAGCCGCGGAAGACTTTCACGTGCCCGTCATCCATGCGGACCGGGATGCTGAACTGGTATTCGCGCAGCGGCACCCGCAGGAGATCGCGCGTCGCGCGGTCGAGATCCAGCAGGTCGGCGACGCGGTCGAACTGCCGCTGTGCCATGTCAAACGCGTTGAACGACTTATGATCCGTTGCGGTTGCTGTGCTCATTCGGGTCCCTCACGCATACATGCCGCGCATGCGCGTCACCGTCGCGACGCGGTTGATCGCGACGATGTACGCGGCGGTGCGCAGGTCCGTCTGGTATTTCGCCGCGGTCTTCAAGACCGCGTCGATCGCCTCGACCATCTTCCGCTCGAGGCGCGCGTTGACCTCCTGCTCGGTCCAGAAATATCCGTGCCGGTCCTGCACCCATTCGAAGTACGAGACCGTCACGCCACCGGAGTTGGCCACAATGTCGGGCACGACGGTCACGCCGCGGCTGTGCAGGTTGCGGTGCGCGTCGGGCGTCGTGGGGCCATTGGCCCCTTCGACGATCAGCTTCGCCTTGACGTCGCGGACATTGTCCATCGTGATCTGGTTTTCCAGCGCCGCCGGCACGAGGACGTCCACGTCGAGCGCGAGCAACTGCTCGTTGTCGATCGGGTCGCCGCCCGAAAACCCCTCGACCGAGCGGTGCTGGGTCGCATAGTCCATCAACGCCGCGAGGTCGATGCCCTGGTCGTTGTAGACGCCTCCCATCCAGTCGCTCACCGCGACGATCCGTGCCCCCTGCTGCGCGATCAGGTCTGCGGACACCGCGCCGACATTCCCGAAACCCTGCACGGCCACGCGGGCGCCCTTCAGGGGAACACCCAGGTGCCGCGCGATCTCGCGCGTCGCGATCATCACACCCCGTCCCGTCGCCTCGCGGCGTCCGGCCGATCCGCCCAGTTCGACCGGCTTGCCTGTGACCACGGCGGTGCTGGTGTGCCCGACGTGCATGCTGTACGTGTCCATGAACCACGCCATGATCTGCTCGTTCGTATTCACGTCAGGGGCCGGGATGTCCTTCTCGGGGCCGATGGCGTCGATGATCTCCGCGACGTACCGCCGTGTCAGCGCTTCGATCTCGCGGCGCGACATGCGCGTGGGATCGCAGACGATCCCGCCCTTGCCGCCGCCGAACGGAATCTGCGCGACGGCGCACTTCCACGTCATCCACGCGGCGAGCGCCTTGACTTCGTCAAGGCTCACATCCGGGTGATACCGAATCCCCCCTTTTGCCGGGCCGAGCGCGATGTTGTATTGCACGCGGTACCCGGTGAACACCTCGATCTCGCCGTTGTCCATCTGGACGGGGCACGACACGATGATCTGGCGCTTAGGGTGCGTCAGGACCTTCCAGATACCCGGTTCGAGACCGAGCACGCGCGCCGCGCCGTCGAACTCCTGGAGCATGGCGCTGAATACCGGGCTGCCGCCCTCCAGGTCGCCTCGTGAAGCCATGTTCGTTCCGTGTGCCGCGGACAACCCGTGCATCAGTGATGCCAGCGGTTGGCGGCAAAAGGCTTCACAGTACCTTGAAAAACACCCCCTGTCCACCTATGCTCCGGCGCGGAGCATAGGCATGAAGAGGCTTGTCGTCCTTGCACTTGCAGCCCTTCTGGCTGCGGCAACCGTTGCGGCGCGACAGCAGGTGCCGTCGCTCGTCCTCATCAACGCGCGCGTGTACACGGGGGACGCGGCACGCCCCTGGGCGGAGGCGCTCGCGGTCGCGGGCGATCGGATCGTCGCCGTGGGAAACACGGCGGAGGTGCGCCGACTTTCCGGCAACGGCACGCGCGCGATCGACGCGCGCGGCGGGTTCGTGACACCTGGTTTCAACGACGCGCACGTGCACGTGGACGCCACCGGCGCGCTGCTCACCGGCGCAAACCTGCTCGACGTGCACGAGCCGAGGGCGTTCCGGCAGCGGATCGCCGATGCGGCCGCGCGCCTGCCGAGCGGGAGCTGGATCACGCGGGGGGACTGGGGGGCGTACGAACAGTGGGGTGTTGGTTCGACAGGTTCGACGGGTTCGGGTTCTTCTGGTTCGACGGGTTCGGGTTCGACCGGGCCCTTCACACCGAGCCGCGAGCTGATCGATCCGGTAACGCCCGACCATCCGGTGTTCGTGAACCGGTTCGATCGCAGCATGTTCCTCGCGAACTCGAAAGCGCTCGAGGCGGCGGGCATTACGAGCGCGACGCCGAATCCGCCGGGCGGAGAGATCGTGAAGGACGCGACGGGGAGACCGACCGGAATCCTCAAAGGCTCGGCCGCGGATCTCGTACGCAAGGCGATCCCGCCGATCTCGTTCGAGCAGCGGTTGGTACAGGTCCGCGCCGTCCTTCGCGAAGCGCGCGAGGGAGGCGTCACCACGATCCAGGATCTGTCCTCCGCTGAACAGCTCCACGCCTACCAGGAACTGCGGCGCCGCGGCGAGCTGGACGCGCGCATCATGATCCGTCCCACGCTGTTCCAGGTCGAACACGCCGCGGCGCTCGGGATGCGCCGTGGCTTCGGCGACGACTGGCTGAAGGTGATTGGGTTCAAGGCGTGGGTGGACGGCATCATGGGGAACAGCGGTGCGCTGTTCTTCCGTCCCTACGATCACCAGCCCGCGAACCGCGGCTACCTGCGGCAAGTCATGTATCCCGAACCGGTCGAAGGGGCCGCCATGACGATGGGCGAGGGGGACCATTACACGAAATGGTCGCCGGGCAACCTCGAGCGGCTGGTCCAGCAGGCCGCCAGGGTCGGGATTCCGCCGCACGTGCACGCGATCGGCGACCAGGGGAACCGCATCCTGCTCGACGTGTACGAGCGCGTGCTCACCGAGCAGAGGCTCGTCGGCACGGATCACCGCTGGCGCGTCATCCACGCGCAGGTGGTGCATCCCGACGACTTCCCGCGCTTCGGGCGGATGAAGCTCGTGGCCGAGGTGAACCCGTACCACGTCTCCGACGACATGCGCTGGATGGAAGAGCGGATCGGACGCGAACGGTCGCGCGGGGCCTACGCGTTCAGGACACTCAAGGATGCCGGTGCGGTGCTCGTGTTCGGGAGCGACAGCCCGGGTACGAACGCGGCGCGCTACTATCTCAACCCCGTCTATGGCCTTTACGCGGCCGTGACGCGGCAGACGCTGAACGCCGAACCGCCGGGAGGCTGGTTCCCCGACGAGCGGCTGACGATCGAGGAAGCGCTCGACGCGTACACGCGCGCGCCGGCCTGGGCGTCGTTCGAAGAGGATGTGAAGGGGACGATCGCACCCGGCAAGCTCGCCGACATCGCCGTGTTCGACACGAATCTCGTGGAGGTGGCGCGCGCGAAGCCCCAGGCGCTGCTCAAGGCGAAGGTCCTCTACACGATCGTCGGCGGCCGGGTCGTCCACGAGTTGGAACCACAAAGGCCACCGAGCGCACTAAGGAGCTCACAAAGAAGAGACGAGTGACCGCAGAGGACGCCGGGGACGCAGAGGGAGAGCAAGCGCAACGGCACCAGCGCTAATGCACTTCGCGGGGCGGCCGGGGCCGTCACCTCGCGCGCCGCCCTGTTTCCCGCGCCCTCCGCGTCTTCCGCGGTTTCATCCCCGGAAGCGCTCGACCCCGTTTCGCGTCCCTTCCTTCGTGTCCCTGGTGGCCTTCGTGGTTCATCGGGAAAACCACCTGTAACGCTATAATCAACGAACGTATGAAAAGCGTGACCGCGGAGACCGACAAGCAGCGCTGGGAGCGCGAGACCCTCGAGCCCGTGCTCAGCCGAAGCCCCGAGCGCGGCGTGCCGTTCACGACGATCTCCGGGCGGCCGATTGAGCGGCTCTATACGCCGGAAGATGTCGCCGCCATCGACTACGCGCGCGACCTGGGCCACCCCGGCGAGTTCCCGTACACGCGCGGCATTCACCCGACCGGCTACCGCGGCAAGCTCTGGACGATGCGCCAGTTCTCCGGGTTCGGCACGCCCGAGGAGACCAACGAGCGATACAAGCACCTGCTCAACGCGGGCGGCACCGGCTTGAGCGTGGCGTTCGACCTGCCTACGCTGATGGGGCGCGATCCGGATGACGAGCTCTCCCTGGGCGAAGTCGGCAAGTGCGGCGTGAGCATCGCCACGCTCGCGGACATGGAGCGGCTCTTCGAGGGGATCGATCTCGGCGCGATCACGACGTCGATGACGATCAACTCTCCGGCGCCGATCATCTTCGCGATGTACCTGGCGGTCGCGGAGAAGCAGGGGGCGGACTGGGCGCGCCTGTCCGGCACGATCCAAAACGACATCCTCAAGGAATACATCGCGCAAAAGGAGTACATCTTTCCGCCACGGCCGTCGATGCGGTTCATCACCGACGTGTTCGCCTTCTGCTCGAAGGAAGTGCCGCGGTGGAACACGATTTCGGTCAGCGGCTATCACATCCGCGAGGCGGGATCGACAGCGCTCCAGGAGCTGGCCTTCACGCTCCGCGACGGCATCGAGTACGTGCAGTGGGGCGTGGATGCCGGTCTCGACGTGGACGATTTCGTCCCGCGGATCTCGTTCTTCTTCAACGCGCACAGCGACTTCTTCGAGGAGATCGCGAAGTACCGCGCCGCGCGCAAGCTCTGGGCCGAGACGATGCGGGACCGCTTCGGGGCGCGTCGGAGCGACCGCTCGTGGAAGCTGCGCTTCCACACGCAGACGGCCGGCGTGTCGCTCACCGCGCAGCAGCCCTACAACAACGTCGTCCGGACGGCGCTGCAGGCGCTCTCCGCCGTGCTCGGGGGGACGCAGTCGCTCCACACCAACTCGCTCGACGAGGCGCTGGCGCTGCCGACGGCGGACGCCGCCACGCTGGCCCTCCGCACGCAGCAGATCATCGCGCACGAGAGCGGCGTGACGAACATGGTGGACCCGCTCGGCGGGTCGTATTTCGTCGAGAAGCTGACGGGCGAAATGGAGGACGGCGCCAGGCAGTATTTCGAGACGATTGACCGGCTCGGCGGCATGGTCGCGGCGATCGAACAGAGCTATCCGCAGAAGGAAATCGCGGAGGCGTCGTACCGGTTCCAGCAGTCGGTCGAGCGCCGCGAGAAGATCATCGTCGGCGTGAACGACTTCGTGCTGGAGGACGAGGAGCCGATCCCGATCCTCTACATCGACGAGACGACGGCCGAGCGGCAGGTAGAGCGCCTCGCGCGGCTCAGGCAGGAGCGGGACAACGACCGGGTGCGCCGCGCGCTTGACGCGCTGCGTGAGACCGCGCGCGGCGCCGGCAACACGATGTATCCCATCCTCGAGTGCGTGCGCGCGTACGCCACGCTGGGCGAGATGTGCGACGCGCTGCGCGAGGTGTGGGGGGAGTACGAGGAGGAGCCGGCGATATAGCGCCTGCGGCCCGCGCGAGGCGCTGGAAGGGAGTCCCGCGCAGAGCGCGGGACCGCCGAGCGCTGGAAGCAATGCCGCGCTGGAAGGGAGTCGCGAGCGGAGGCGAGCGACCGCCGAGGGCGAGCGACCCGCCTCCGCTCTTCGAGCTTCGGCGAGGCCTCGCCGGAGCCGTGGCGAAGGCGGGGCGGGGGTGGGGCCCCGCGAGCATTAGAGGAAGCAGACCTTTTCTTATGCGCAGAATCCGCGTCGTGATCGCGAAACCGGGTCTTGACGGGCACGACCGCGGCGCGAAGGTCATCGCGCGGGCGCTGCGAGACGCGGGCATGGAAGTCATCTACACCGGCCTGCGCCAGACGCCCGAGCAAGTCGTCGGCGCCGCCCTGCAGGAAGACGCGGACGTGATCGGCCTCTCGATCCTTTCCGGTGCTCACATGCACGCCTGCCCGCGCGTCATGGACCTGCTCAAGGAGAAGGGGCTCGACGACGTGCTGGTCGTGGTGGGCGGGATCATTCCCGACGTGGACATCCCGAAGCTGAACGCGCTGGGCATCACCGGGATCTTCCTGCCGGGGACGCCGATGCAGGAGATCATCACCTTCATCGAGAAGCACGCAAGGCTCCGGACGGAGCCGGTGTGACATGCCGAAGCTGCTGCTGGCCGACGACAGCGTGACGATCCAGCGCGTGATCGAGCTGACCTTCGCCGACGAGGACATCCAGGTCATCGCCGTCGGCGACGGGCAGCAGGCGATTGCGCGGATTGACGCGGAGCGCCCCGACGTGGTCCTGGCGGACATCGGCATGCCGGAGCGCGACGGCTACGAGGTGGCGACGCACGTCAAGCGCAACCCGGACACCGCGCACATCCCCGTTCTGCTCCTGACCGGCGCCTTCGAGCCGATCGACGAGGCGCGCGCGCGCGCCTCGGGGTGCGACGGGGTGCTGGTAAAGCCTTTCGAGCCGCAGATGGTCATCAATCGCGTGAAGGACCTGCTGGCGGGACGCCGGCCGGCGTCGCTGTGGTCCACTCCCGGGACGCCGCCGGGCGCGGCCACGGCGCCCGCGCGCGCCGGATCGCCAGCGGGCGCGGCGGCGGCAGACGCCTCCGCCGCGCCGCGGCCGGGAGAAGGGGAGAAGGCGCTCGAATCGCTGGACGACTACTTCGATCGCCTCGACGCCGCGTTTTCGGCCGAAGGCGCGCCCGTCGCGCCGCCGCTCGAGATGCCGCTCCCGGGTCCCGCGCCACAGCAGCCGCAGGATCGCTCGGCCGACTTCGGGAGCTGGGACATTCCGCCGGAAGGCGGGGGCGTTCGGCCCGGCGGCCGCGGCGCCGAGCCGCCGCGCGGGCCCGTGACGCCCCCCGCCGCCGAGCAGGTACAGCCGCCGGCGCCCGCGCCTGCCTCCGCGCCCCACGAGACGCCCGCGATGGCGCCGGCCCCGCCACCGGCCGCGCAGCTGCCGGCGCTGGCCGACGCGTTCGCCGCGCTGCTTGCGGCCGAGCAGAACATCGGCGTCCCCGGGGCGGGCGCCGCCCCCGCACCCGGCCTCGACGAGAGCACGATTGACGAGATCGTCAACCGGGTCATCGCCCGCATGAGCGGCGACGCCGTGCGGTCCACCGTGCTCGAAGTGGCGGAGCGGATGGTGCGCGAGGAAATCGAGCGCATCAAGCGGCGCCAGGACTGATTCGCGTCCACCCTTATGCCCCAAGTTCCGGAGCGGCCCGCGCTCGAGGGCCTCGAAGACAAGTGGCGCGCGCGGTGGGAGGCCGACGGCACCTACCGGTTCGACCGCACCCGCCCCCGCGGACAGATCTTCGCCATCGACACGCCGCCGCCGACCGTCAGCGGCTCGCTGCACATCGGCCACGTCTTCTCGTACACGCACACCGACCTGATCGCGCGGTTCCAACGGATGCACGGGCGCGAGGTGTTCTACCCGATGGGGTGGGACGACAACGGCCTGCCCACCGAGCGCCGGGTCCAGAACTACTACGGCGTCCGGTGCGATCCGTCGCTGCCGTACAACCCGACGTTCGTCCCGCCCGAGAAGCCGCCCAAGCCGCCTGTTTCGATCTCGCGACGGAACTTCGTCGAGCTCTGCGAGCGGCTGACAGTCGAGGACGAGAAGATCTTCGAGGAGCTGTGGCGGTTTCTCGGCCTCTCGGTCGACTGGTCGATGACGTACGCGACGATCGGGGAGCGCGCGCAGCGCGTGTCGCAGCGGGCGTTTCTCCGCCTTTTCCAGCGCGGGCTGGCGTACCAGGTCGAGGCGCCCACGCTCTGGGACGTGGACTTCCGCACGGCCGTCGCGCAGGCCGAGCTCGAGGACCGCGAGGTGCCCGGCGCGTATCATCGCGTCCGCTTCGGCGAGACGGGCGACCTCGAGATCGACATCGAAACGACGCGCCCGGAGCTGATCCCGGCCTGCGTCGCGCTCGTCGCGCACCCGGACGACGAGCGCTACAAGCCGCTGTTCGGCCGGGAGATCACCGTTCCGCTCTTCGGCACGCGTGTGCCGATGCGGCCGCACGCGCTCGCCAGCCAGGAAAAGGGGAGCGGCATCGCCATGTGCTGCACCTTCGGCGACGTGACCGACGTGGTGTGGTGGCGCGAGCTGCGCCTCCCCGTGCGGGCCATCGTGCAGCCGGACGGGCGAATCGCGCCGGTCGCATGGGGCTCTCCGGGCTGGGAGACGACGGACCCCGAGCGCGCCGCGACGTTCTACTCGCAGATACAGGGCCTGCCCGTCGCCAAGGCGCGCGACCGGATTGTCGATCTTCTCAAGGGCACCGGCCGGTTGATCGGCGAGCCGCGTCCGATTACGCACCCGGTGAAGTTCTACGAAAAGGGGGATCGCCCCCTCGAGATCGTGACCAGCCGGCAGTGGTTCTTCAAGACGCTCGAGCTTCGCGACGCGCTGCTCGCACGCGGACGCGAGCTGCGCTGGCACCCGCCGTACATGCTGGCGCGCTACGAAAACTGGGTGCAGGGGCTGAACGGCGACTGGTGCGTCAGCCGCCAGCGCTTCTTTGGTGTGCCCTTCCCGCTCTGGTACCGCATCCGCCCAGACGGCACGATCGATCACGCGGATCCGATCCTCGCGCCCGAGGCATCGTTGCCGGTGGACCCGTCGAGCGACGTGCCCGAGGGCTACACCGCGTCCGAGCGCGGGGCGCCGGGCGGCTTCGCGGCTGACCCCGACATCATGGACACGTGGGCCACCTCCTCGCTGACGCCGCAGATTGCCGGCGCGTGGGAGGAGGACGAGGATCTGTTCTCCCGTGTGTTTCCGATGGATCTGCGCCCGCAGGCGCACGATATCATCCGCACGTGGCTGTTCAGCACGGTCTTGCGGTCGCATCTCGAGCACGATCGGCTGCCGTGGACGAACGCGGCGATCTCGGGGTTCGTCGTGGACCCCGACCGCAAGAAGATGTCGAAGTCGAAGGGGAACGTCATCACGCCGATGGCGCTCCTCCAGGAACACGGCTCGGACGGGGTCCGCTACTGGGCCGCCGGCGGACGCCCGGGCACTGACACGACCTTCGATCCCGGACAGATGAAGGTCGGGCGGCGGCTCGCGATCAAGATCCTCAACGCGAGCAAGTTCGTGCTCGCGTCCGCCGACCCCCGCGCGGCGGAGGTGCCGATCACGGCGGCGCTCGACCGCGGCATGCTGACGCTGCTCGCCCGGGTGGTGCGCGACGCCACCGAAGCGCTCGACGGATACAACTACACGCGGGCGCTGGAGCGGTCCGAGAGCTTCTTCTGGTTCTTCTGCGACAACTACCTCGAACTGGTGAAGTCCCGCCGGTACGGGGACCAGGGGCCCGAGGCGGCAGCCTCCGCCAACGCGGCGATGATGATTGCCGTGGACACCTTCCTGCGGCTCTTCGCGCCGTTCCTGCCGTTCGTCACCGAAGAGGTCTGGTCCTGGTGGCGCGACGGCTCGGTGCACCGCGCGGCGTGGCCATCGGCCGAGACGATCGTGCGGGCGATCGGGACGGAGGACGATCGCGCGGCGGCCGCGCTGGAGTTCGGCGCGCAGGTGCTCAGCGAAGTCCGCAAACGGAAGTCCGAGGAGCAGCGGCCGCTCCGCGCGCCGGTGGCGCGGGCGTCGGTGCGCGACACCGCGGAGCGCATCGCGCTGCTCGACAGCGTCCGCGCCGACGTCACGGCGGCGGGGTTCATCCACCGCATCGACGCGCGCGAGGCGCCGGAGTTCAGCGTCGAGGTGGAGCTTGCTGCCGAAGCTTGACCCGGCGCACTACCGCGACGTGGTGCGCCGCGCGCTCGAGGAGGACGTCGGCGACGGCGACGTGACGACGCTCGGCACCGTCGACCCGCAGCGCCGCGCCAGGGGACAGATTGTCGCGAAGTCCGCCTGCGTGATCTCCGGCCTCGACATCGCGGAAGAGGTGTTCCGGCAGGTGCAGGAGTGGTGCGTCCTGACGCGCCACGTGCGCGACGGCGTGCAGTGCCCCGCCGGCGTCGTCGTGGCCGAGGTCGAGGGCACCGCGGCGGCGCTGCTGACGGCCGAGCGCACCGCGTTGAACTTCCTCCAGCGGCTGTCGGGCATCGCCACCCTGACGCGGCGGTTCGTTGACGCGGCCGCGGGGCGCATCACGATCCTGGACACCCGCAAGACGACACCCACGCTGCGCCTGCTCGAGAAGTACGCGGTGCGATGCGGCGGCGCGTCGAACCATCGCAAGGGGCTCTACGACGCGGTGCTGGTCAAGGACAACCACGCGCGGCTCGCTGGGGGCATCGTCGCGGCCGTGTCGCGGATGCGCGTGTTCGCACCGGCGCTGCCGATCGAGGTCGAGGCGCAGTCGCTCGAGGACGTGGATGCTGCGCTCGCGGCGCACGCGGACATCATCCTGCTCGACAATCTCGGCCTTCCCGAGATCCGCGAAGCGCTCCAGCGGATCGCGCGACGGGCGCGCACCGAGGTCTCCGGCGGCGTCACGCTCGAGCGGCTGCCGGAACTGGCCGCGACCGGCGCCGACTTCGTATCGGTGGGCGCGCTGACGCACTCCGCCCCTGCCGCGGACCTCAGCCTCGAGCTCGAGGCGCTCTGACGTGAACAGGCCGAAGCGGATCGGCAGGGAGATTCTCCACGAGGCCGAGGTCGCGTCCACCAACGACATCGCCGCCGCGCACGCGGCGCGAGGCGCGGCCGAAGGGCTCGTGATCGTCGCCGACGCGCAGACGGCGGGACGCGGACGCCAGGGACGCACGTGGTACTCGCCGCAGGGCAGCGGCCTGTACGTCTCGGTGCTGCTGCGCCCGGGCACGGCGGCGCGCCTGCTCACGCTCGTCGGCGGCCTCGCGCTGTGTGAAGCGCTGCGCGAGAGCACGGGGCTCCCGGTCGAGATCAAGTGGCCGAACGATTTGCTCGCGCCGGGCGGAAGGCGCAAACTGGCCGGGATCCTCGTGGAAGGCAGCGCCGTGGGGAGGCACGTCGAGCACGTCGTGTTCGGCTACGGCGTGAACGTCCGGGCCATGGCGTATCCACCGGAGATCCGCGACCGCGCCACGTCGCTCGAAGAGGAACTCGGCCGCCCGGTCGATCGGGACAGCGTGCTCGAGCACACGCTCGCCGCGCTCGATCGCCGTTACGACGACCTATTGGAAGGTCGTGCGGCATCGATCCTCACGCGCTGGCTGGAGCTCTCGCCGACCGCGCGCGGCGCCCGCGTCCGGTGGCGCTCGCCGGCGGGCGAGCGCGCGGGCGTGACGGATGGCGTGGACGATACCGGCGCGCTCGTGATCAGAACCGATCTCGGCGTCGAGCGGGTTATTTCGGGCGAGGTGGACTTGTGCTCCTGGCCATAGATGTCGGCAACACCAACATCGTCCTCGGCGTGTTCGAGCAGGCAAGCCTGCGCTGGAGCTGGCGGCTCGCGACGCAGCGCGAGCGCACGAGCGACGAGCTGGGGATCCTGGTCGCCGAGCTGTTCGCGCACGCGGGTCTGGCGCGGGACCGGATCGCCGGCGTCATCCTCAGCTCCGTCGTGCCGCCGCTGACGCGCCCCGCGGCGGAGATGTGCCGCCGCTACTTCTCGCTCGAGCCGTTGATAGTGGATCCGTCGGTCAACGCCGGCATGCCGGTGCTGTACGAGCCGAAGACCGACGTCGGAGCGGATCGTGTCGTCAATGCGGTGGCGGCCTACGAGTTGTACGGCAAGCCGCGCGGCTGCCCGCTCATCGTCGTTGATTTCGGCACCGCGACGACGTTTGACGCGATCACCGCGCGCGGGGAGTACCTCGGCGGCGTCATCTGCCCGGGCGTGCAGATTTCGGCCGACGCGCTGTTCCAGCGCGCCGCCAGGCTGCCGCGCGTGGACGTGCAGAAACCTCCCAACGTGATCGGCCGCACCACCGTGACCTCGATGCAGTCCGGCCTGTTCTTCGGCTACGTCGCCATGGTGGACGGCATCGTCGCGCGCATGCGGGCGGAGCTGGGCGAGCCGCGCGCCTTCTGCGTGGGCACCGGTGGGCTCGCTGAGATCATCGCCGGCGAAACCGGCGCAATCGAACAGGTCAACCCGGACCTGACGATGCTCGGGCTGAAGATGATCTGGGACCGGAATGCCTGATCTGGATCCAGGCGACTACTGTCGGAGCCTGGAAGCATATCTCTGCCGGAAGAATGACGGGCACCTGATCCGAATCGTCGGGCCGGCGTTCGAGAAAGTGTGTGGCTGGGCGCGGCAGGGCATTCCCTTCAAGATCGCGTGCCGGGGTATCGATCGCTACTTCGAGCGCTACTACGCGAAGGGGCCGCGCCGGCGGCCGGTGCGAATCGAGTTCTGCGAGGCCGACATTCTCGACGCGTTCGATGACTGGCGACGCGCCGTCGGCGTGCTCGGCGCCGGCGTGTCGCCGGCGGCCCCCGCGCCGGCGCCGGCCAGCCTTCCCGCCCATCTTCAGCGCGTGCTGCAGAAGCTGACGGACGCGCGCGCGCGCGCCGCCGACGAGCGGGCCGTCGCCGCGGTGGACCAGGCGATCGATGCGATTGAGGAGGTCCGTCCCGGCGCGCGCACGTTGCGCGGCGAGGCGCGGGCCGCCGCGATCCAGCGCCTCGCCGCGATCGAGCGCGAGCTGGTGGCCGCGATCCGTGGCGCCACGCCGATCGAGGACCTGGACGCGCTGCGGCGCGAGGCGGAATCGGAGCTCGCCGGCTTCGCGGCTCGGATCCCGCGCGAGGCGTATCAGCTGGCGCTCACGGCGGCAGTCGACCGCCTGCTTCGCGAGCGCGCGGGTCTCCCGCGGATCCGCTACGAATAAATGGGGTCAGACCCCAATTTTACGTTTCCCGGAAGGGGATTGATGCGCTTCGTGTGAGCGGACTTACGGAAAACGTAAAATTGGGGTCTGACCCCATTATCGCCTCACGACGTCATCGATCTCGAGATCGAGAAGCCGGCCGCCGGCGGTCGCATGATCGCGCGCCACGAGGGACTGGTGGTGCTCGTCAGCGGCGCGATCCCGGGAGAGCGTGTGCGCGCGCGCGTCGAGCGAGCCGACCGCTCGCTCGCCTACGCGACCGCGGAGGAGATCCTCCAGCCGCACGCCGCACGCCGCCCGGTCGCTGGCGACTGGACGTGTGGCGGGAACGTGTACGCGTTCATCGACTACCCGCACCAGCTCGAGATCAAGCGCGACGTCATCCGCGACGCGTTCGCCCGCCTCGGCCGGATGCCGCTCGACCGGGAGATCCCCGTGACCGGTTCGCGCGAGGACGGCTACCGCATGCGCGCCCGCTTCCAAGTGCAGTCAGGCCGCGCCGGGTTCTTCCGCGAGGGGACCCACGAGCTGTGCGACGCCGCCACGACGGGGCAGCTGCTCACGGAGACGGCCAGGGTCATCGAGCAGGTGTCGCACCGCCTCCGCCAGATCGATCCCGAGGGCGTGCTTGCCATCGAGCTGGCGGAGAACGTGGCGGCGAACGAACGGGCGCTGCACCTGCAACTGCGCCCCGGGCCGCGCAGGCGGACAACGGTGTTTGCCCCGATCGCCGGCGTCTCGGGCGTGACTGGAGCGACCTGTCAACTCGCGAGCGGCGCGGCCGTCGTCCGCCTCGGCGGCGTGCCGCTCGTGGGTGATCGCCTCGACGCGCTTGTGGGCGGCGCTGCCACGGTGTCGCGCTTCGGCGATGTGCGGCTCGAGCGCCAGCCTCGCGCGTTCTTCCAAGCGAACCGGTACCTGCTGCCGACGCTCGTGGGCGCCGTGCTCGCGCAGGTGCCCGACGGCCAAGTCATCGATCTGTACGCCGGCGTGGGGCTTTTCGCGCTCGCGCTCGCGGCGACCGGTCGCGACGGCGTGACGGCGGTCGAGGGAGATCGCGTGAGCGCCGCCGATCTGGCGGCGAATGCGCGGAAGTGCGGCGAGTCGGTTCGAGTCGAGCTGCAGTCGGTGGAAAGCTACCTGGCCGCACGCACGGGCGAAGCAGCGCCGACATTGATTGTCGATCCGCCGCGCACCGGCCTGTCGCGCCAGGCGCTCTCCCGCGTGCTCGCCCACGGCGCAAGGCGCATCGTCTACGTGTCGTGCGACATCGCGACGCTCGCGCGCGACGTGCGTCAGGCGGTGGACGGCGGGTACACGCTAATCCACCTCGAAGCCTTCGACCTGTTCCCAAACACCGCGCACGTGGAAACGCTCGCAGTGCTGCAACGGGCGTAACGTCAGAGCCTCCGACCTCTTCCCTCCGCGATCTCCTGAGTTAAGATGCGCCGCATGTCGCAGCCAACTGCCGCGCTTGCGTTCGTCGCCGCGGCCGCACTGTTCGAGATCCTGCTGCTCGGGCAGACGGCACCGCAGCCCCCTGCGGCGCCGGTCGTCCCCCGGTTCGTGCGCGAGCCAAACCCTATCGCGCTCGCGGGACCTGCGCGGCCGCGGCAGTACCTGGAAGCCTCAGGTCGCCGCGCCGCGTTTCTCGGACGCGAGGACGGCAGCTTCGAGGCCTGGGTGTACCCGCTCAAGGTGCTGCACGGTTTTCAGCTCTCGTTCGGCACGCCCGCGTACGCGGACGCGATCGCCGGCGCCGACCTCGCTTCCTGGGTTGACGCGCGCCCGGAGGCGAGCCTCGTCCGGTACGCGCACGACTCGTTCACTGCTGACGCGACCTGGCTGGTGCCCCGCGACCAGCCGGGCGGTCTCGTGCTGCTCGACGTCGCCACCTCGGTGCCGCTGCAGGTCATCGTGAAGTTCCGGATCGACTTGAAGCCGATGTGGCCGGCGGCGCTTGGCGGCCAGTACAGCTACTGGGACGACACGCTCAAGGCGTACGTCGCGGGCGAAGCGAGCCGGAAGCACACGGCCATCGTCGGTTCACCGCTCGCGCTCACGCCGCCGGAGCAGCCGGCGCACAACCTGCCGGATGCGCCGTCGCAGTTCACGATCGCCGTGAGCCCAGCCGACGCGGCGCGCGGCCTCGTGCCGATCGTGATCGCGGCGAGCCCGGAGGGGCTCGACACGGCGAAAAAGATCTACGCCGAACTGCTTGCCTCGCCGGCGCGCGCGTACGCCGAGGCCGTCCAGCACTATCGCGGCGTGCGCGAGAGGTTCGCGTCGATTGACTCGCCAGACGATCGACTCGATCTCGCGTTCGAGTGGGGCAAGGTGGCGCTCGACAAGGGATTCATCTGCAACCCGCACCTCGGCTGCGGGCTGATCGCCGGGCTCGGGCCCTCCGGCACGACCGAGCGCCCCGGCTTCGGCTGGTTCTTCGGCGGCGACACGTTCATCAACGCATGGGCGATGAGCGCGTACGGGGACTTCGAGACCGTCAGGGCGTCGCTCGAGTTCCTCCGCAAGCGCCAGCGCGACGACGGCAAGATGATGCACGAGTTGTCGCAGGGCGCGGCCTACATCCGCTGGTTCGAGGATTTCCCGTACGGGTACTACCACGCGGACACGACGCCGCTTTACATCACGGCCGTGCGCGACTACGTGCGGGCCACCGGCGATCTCGCGTTCGCGAAGGACTTCTGGCCGTCCATCAGGAAGGCATACGAGTACTGTCTCACGACCGACGAAAACGGCGACGGCCTGATGGACAACACGCGCGCGGGGCTGGCCGCGGTCGAGACCGGCACGCTGCGCAGCCGCGACGTGCTGACCGACGTGTTCCTCGGCGCCGTGTGGACCGAGGCGGCCGCCGCGGCGGCCGAACTCGCCGCCGTCGCAGGGGACGCCGTTGCCGACGCCGCGAAGGCGGCGCACGCGAAAGCGCGCGCGTCGTTGAACGCGCGGTTTCTCGACGACAACGCGAAGCGAATCCACTTCGCGTTTCTCAAGAGCGGCCAGGGGCAGGCGGAGCAGACCGTATGGCCCGCCTTCGGGATCTGGCGCGGCGTGTTCGACACGGGCCGCCCCGCCGTCACCGGCACGCTCGATGAACTGGCGGGAGCCGGCATCGGCTCGGATTGGGGCGCGCGCATGCTCTCGCGCGAGAGCAGGCTCTACTCGCCGCTCAGCTACAACAACGGCGCCGCGTGGCCGTTCCTGAGCGGCTTCGCGATCCTCGCGTTGTACTCGCAGCACCGGCCGGACGCCGGGTGGACGTATCTCGATGGCACCGCCGACCTGACGTTCCTCGAGCCCCGCGGGTACATGCCGGAGCTGTTCTCCGGCGACCGCCTGCGCTCGGTCGACGCCGCCGTGCCCCACCAGCTGTTCGCGACCACCGGTTTCATGTCGGGGCTGATGCGCGGGCTCGTCGGGCTGCGGGAGCCGCCGGCGCTCGACCCGAAGGGCGCCCTGTCGATCGAGCCGCAGTTGCCGCCGACGTGGAGCTCCCTGCGCGTGCGCCGGCTTCGCTGGCGCGACGCGTTGTACGACGTCGCGGTGATGCGCGGACCACAGGGCATCGACGTGTCGGTTACGGGACTCGCCGAGCCGCGGCCGCTCGTCGTGCGTATCACGCCGGAGCCGGGCGCCGTGCCGGGTGGCATGCGCGAGCTGCGGTTCACGGGCGCGCGCACGGCGGAGACGCAGCGCGTTGCGGTCCGCCCCGGCTTCGCCCTGGCGCCTGTCCACGATCCGCTGCGCGTCGGCGACCTGTCCCAGCGCCTCCGGGTCATCGAGACGACGACGGAGAGCGGCCAGTTCGTCGCGCGGCTCCAGGGACGGCGCGGCCGGACGTACCGCGTCCGCGTGCGTGCGCCCTCGCCGCGAGTGACCGTCACCGGCGGCGAGGCACGCGGCACGAGCGACGGCTGGACCGACGTCGACGTCCGGTTCGAGGGAGACCGCGACTGGGTCGAGCAGCGACTGGTCGTCCGTGTCGAGTAACCAAAAAAGGGGACAGTCACCGGTTTCCCGTTCTCGCGAAAACGGTGACTGTCCCCGATTTCAGTTGCGGTCGTCTCCGTCCTCGTCGTCGATCCGGGCGGGAGCGGGCGGGGCGTCAGCCTGTCGCGACGCCGAGACGTCGCCTTTCGCGGGGGTGGCATAGGCGGCCGCCGCGCCGTGCGTGTACACGAGCTGACCGCCGGCGTGCCCGGTCCGGATGCCGAGAAGGGCCACGCCGATCGTCGCCGCCGCCGCAAGTGTCACGGCGGCGCGCCTCGCCGGCGACTGCGGCGCGAGGCCCACGAGCATGATCGCCAGGGCGACGGCCGTGCCCCAGGCGAACTGCTCCGCGTACCCCTCGTGGCGCTCGAGCGCCGCGTCTCCCACGATCGGCTCCACGCGATCTTCTTCGCGTTCGCCCGTTGACATGGCAGCGAGCGCGCCGGCGGCGAGCAGCGCCTGGAGGGCGACGACGCCGAGCCAGGTCCGGCGTCGGAGACGTCCGGTCCACGCGGCCCACGCGGCCAGCAGGGCAAAAGCCGGCATGAGGAAGGCCAGCGCGAGCGGCAGGTGCACGACAACAGGATGAAGCGGCAGGTCGGTCATGGAACTCTCCTTCGTGAGCGGGCCCGTCGGGTCCGTCTTCTGCACACTACGGAAGCGCGCGGCGCCGGTCATCAGACGGACGTGGGATGATGGGGCTGGACAGGTGGGAATACAGCCGTGCAGTACGAAGATCTAACGGAAGTAGGACGGCGGGGAGTAAACGTCGCGGCGGTCCTGTTCGTGGCTATCTTTGTCCTGATCGGGGTCGACGTCGTGAGCGACTACCGGGCTGGCACCGAACTCCTTCACGTGGCGACGGAGCTCGGTGTCATGGCAGCGGCGCTGGCAGGAGCCGTGGCGCTCTGGCGGATGTTACGCACGGCGCAGCGGCGCGCGGCGGCGCTCACGATCGACCTGGCGGCCGCCAGGGCGGAGGCGCATCGCTTCAGCCAGGATGCCCGCGACGCGCTCCGCGGGCTCGGCGAAGCCATCGATCGCCAGTTCCAGCGGTGGGAACTGACCGCCGCCGAACGCGAGATCGGGCTGTTGATGCTGAAAGGGCTGAGCCACCGCGAGATTGCGGCGCTGCGTCAGACCACCGAGGTGACCGTGCGGCAGCAGGCGCTCGCCGTCTACCGGAAGGCAGGCCTGCGTGGCCGCTCGGAGCTGTCAGCGTTCTTCCTGGAAGACCTGCTGGTGCCCCCGGTCCCGCAGCCCTGACCATTCCGGATCGATTCGCCTGACGATAACCACGAAGTTGTGGTCAACCGTCGTTTCTTGCAGCCTTGACGAGCGCCTCGAACAGCGGCAGGAACTCCCCCGAATCGCAGAAGTTCTCCGGGTGCCACTGCACGGCGACGCAGAATCGCCCCTCCGGGCGTTCCATCGCTTCGACGATGTGGTCCGGCGCCTCTGCGGTAAGGACGAACCCGTCGCCCAGCCGCTGCACAGCCTGGTGATGGCGGCTGTTCACGGCGCGCGTGGCCTCGCGCCCGAGCAACTGCCACGTGCGGGTTCCTGAGACCACGGCGATCTCGTGCGCAATTCGGTTCTTGGGCGTCTCGACCGCGTGAGGCACTGCGGAAGGGGCCTGCGTGGGAATGTCCTGGATGAGCGTGCCCCCCGCAGCAACGTTCACGACCTGCATCCCGCGGCAGACGGCGAGCAGCGGCACGTCGCGCGCGAGCGCGGCGCGCGAAAGACTCAGCTCGAACACGTCGCGCCCGGGCTCCGCGGGCAGGATGGTGCCGTGCGGCGACTCCGCGTACAGCGCCGGTTCGACGTCGCGACCTCCGGTCAGCAGCAGGCCGTCCACGCGCGACAGGACCGCCTCGGGCGTGACGGCCGGATCGTTCCAGTCGATCACGACCGGGTCACCGCCCGCGAGCCGTACCGACTCCTGGTAATCCGCCAGCTTCGAGCACTTCGTGATGCCGATGATCGGCCGCGATCCGCTCATCATTCACATCCTCGACGGGACCGCGAACCCCATCAGGTCCAGCGCGGTCGTGAGTTGCCGCCGCACCTGCGCGAGGACCGCCGCGCGCCAGCGCTTGTACTCGAGACGCTCCTCCTGCAGGATCGGATACCGGTGATAGAAGGCGTTGAACGCCTGCGCGAGCCCGAAAGCATACTTGGCGAGCGTGGCGGGTTCGAGCGTGCGCACGGCCTGTTCCACGACCTCGTCCAGCCGCGCGGCTTCCAGCGCGAGCCCCCAGAGCGTGTCCGCGTCGTCCCCGTCGGTGAGCGGCGCCGTGTCCGTCGCGCCGAGCGACGCGATGACATCCTCCTCGCTGATGCGCTCGCGGTCCTGCAGCTTGCCGAAGATGTTCTTCGCCCGCACGACGGCATACTGCAGGTACGGCCCGGTTTCCCCCTCGAAGCTGAGCGCCTCGCCGATGTCGAAGATGATCATCTTCGACAGGGAGTACTTGAGCAGGAAGTAGCGGACGGCCGCGGTCGCGATGCTCCGCGCGGTGTCGCGGCGCTCCTCGTCCGGCAGATCGGGATTGCGCTTCTCCACTTCGCCGAGCGCCTTGTCGTACAGCCGATCGAGCAGGTCGTCCGCCTTGACGCCGAGACCCTTGCGGCCCGAGACGTCCACGAACGGCTTCCCGCTGTCGTCCGGCTCGTACCCGAGGTCGCGCGCCGTGGCGTGGGAGAGCGCGACCATCTCGTACGAGAAGTGCGTGGAGTTCTCCGCCTCGCGGACGTATCCCATGGCCGCGAGCGCCTGCTTCAGCAGTTTCTGCAGGTACGACTGGCGCGTATCGATCACGTTGAACGTCATCGACGCGCCACCGAAGTGCGGCCGTCGCGCGTCGTCATGGCCCGGCGTCGAAGAGGTGGCCCACAGCGGCGGCCGTCCTTCGCCGCGCTCCTCGTAGACCCGGTAGTAGAAGTCCTTGCCGAGTACCCCGAGCTTCCAGAACTGGTAGGCGATGTCCTTGCCGACGTAGGTCACCGTGCCGTCGGAGCGCACGATCACTTTTTCCTTGCTGTCCGCGGCGGCGCCGACCTCCTCCTCTCCGTCAGGGACGGCGGCATCCGCCTCGATTTCATCCTCGGTCACTGCATCTTCGTCGGTCTCATCCTGGATCGGCATCACCCAGCAGCCGGCCAGTCGCCCCTCAGTTTGCAGATAGACGGCCCCCTTGGCCTTGAGGACCTCGAACGCCTGGGCCCAGAACCTCAGGCGCAGGATGTCCCCCTCCCACGTGAGCAGGTCGTATTCGACGTTCATCCGCGCGAGCGTCTTCAGGTGCGCGCGGACAATCCGGTCGGCCACGAAGGCCGCCATGTCGGCGTTCTCGTTCCCGCCACGCTCGACGTCGTGCAGCGTGCGCGCGCGGATCTGCAGGCGCGTCTTGTCCTGCTCGTACCACTCGGTCACGCGCGCGTACAGATCCCAACAGTAATAGTCGAAATGCGTGGTCTCCGCGACCTGGCGAACCTGCTCCAGGGTGCGCCGCTCGAGCTCCCGGAAGCCCACGACGACGTCCGCCACCTGCACGCCGGTGTCGTCGATGTAGTTCTGGACCTCCACGGCGATGCCGCGGAAGCGCAGCAGCCGGACGAGCGTGTCGCCGAGCGCCGAGTTGCGGAGATGCCCGATGTGCGCTGCCTTGTTCGGGTTGATCGCCGTGTGCTCGACGATCGCCTTGCCGTCCGCACGGTGGGCCTGGGGGGACGTCCCGGCGAGCTCGCGGGCGAGGAACCGGGCTCGATCGAGAAAGAAGTTGACGTAGCCGTTCGGCGCTGCTGCGACCTTCTCGACGCCCTCCGGCCGCGCGACCGCGGCCGCGATCTCCTGCGCGATTGCGCGGGGCGCCTTCCGGAGGCGGCGCGCCAGCTCGAACGCCACCGGGACCGCGAGGTCGCCCATCGAACGGTTCGGCGGCGTCTCGACGGCGATGGCGGGCATCGTCGCGGCGTCCAGATCGTAGAGTCGGTGAAGCGCGTCCCGCAGGGCGGCGCGCAGCGCGTCGTGAATCGGGAGAATCATGGAACGTCGAAGCGGTCGTGATACGATTTGGTCAACTGCAGCGCGCGCTCGTATTCATGCGGCGTGTTCACGTTGAACAGCAGCGTACCAGCAGGGCGATCGAAGCGCGCCACCTCGCCGGGACCGATTTCCCGAACCCGCAGCGCGGAGAGCGCGTCGATGATGCGCAGACCCCCGGTCGCCACGCGCCGCTCGATCTCGGGCAGCGCCTCGCGCGACCAGCACGCGCACAACGGATGATACCCATCGGCCGTCTTCGGCAGCGCGACGTCTCCGTGGCACTCCGCCGCGAGGAAGCGCAGGAACGCCGCGGTCACGAACGGCAGATCGCACGCCAGGACGATCGTGGCCGGCGCGGGCGACGCGGCGAGCGCCGTCATCAGCCCCCCGAGCGCGCCGGCGCCGCTCACGCGGTCCGGCACGACGCGCAGCCCGATCGCGGCGAACGGCGCCGGGTCGTCGGCGACGACGAATGTCTCGTCCACCGTGCCGCGCAGCGCCGCGAGCTGGCGATCGATGATGCGCGCGCCGCCGATCGGCAGCAACGCCTTCGCGCGGCCGCCGAACCGCGAGGCGCGGCCGCCGGCGAGTATCGCACCCGACAGATGCTGCAATCACACGACGATATCAGACTGAGGCCGTGATGAGCGAGGCGCGCATCGGACGGCTGCTCGTCGCCAGCCTGCACCAGGCCATCTCGGACATTCTCCCAGATCGGTTGGAGTTCTACGAAAACTGGCTGAACGCCCGCGGATTGCGCCGCGGCACGATCGGCCTGGCAGCGGTGTCCGCCGTGCTCAGCTTTCTGCGCGGCGAAGGGGAGGTCTACGCGGACGTGGTGCGGCGCGCCGGGCAGCACGCGGCGGACTGGACGCTGATCGGGACCGGGCGCGCGCGCCGGACGACCCTCCGGTTGCTTCCGCGCCCCGTCCGCGTCCGGCTCGCGCTCTCGCTCGCGCGGCGGGTCATCCGGGAGACCTACGCCGACAGCCGCGCGATCGTCCGCATCCGGCGCGGCGTCGCCCGCGTCGAGCTCCGCGGCTCGCTGTTCTGCGAGGTGCGCGAGCCGGGCGAGCGGATGCTGTGCGGCTTCTACCTGGCGCTCGCCGAGCGGCTCCTGGATCGCTACGACGTGCCTTCCGCCGGGGTGATCGAGGCCTGCCGCGCCGTCGGGGGCCGCTGCTGCGGCCTGGCCATCCGGTTGGGCGGACCGCGCCACGCGGCCGAGGTCGCGACGGCCGTCGTGCTCACGGTCCTGTTGACCGCTGGGTCCGTCGCGGCGCAGACCGGCGCGGCGCAACCGACCGCGCCCCCCGCTGGCACCGCGCAGGTCCCATCGGAACAGGACGCGCGCACGGGGGAGCGCCTCCTCGTCGTGCCGTTCGAGAATCCCGAGCGGGACCCGGCGCTGTTCTGGCTCACGGAAGGGGCCGCGATCCTGCTGGCGGACGCCACGAACGACCTCGGCGCGAGCGCCATCACGCGCAGCGATCGCGTGCGCGCGTTCGATGAACTGCACCTGCCCGCGGCGACCGTGCTCAGCCGCGCGACCGTGATCAAGGTGGGACAGCTCGTGGGCGCCAGCCGCGTCGTCGTGGGGAACATCCAGCGCGTCCGGCGGGACAGCCCTGCGGGGGCGCCGATCTCCGAGCTGGACGAGCTCATCGTGCGGGCGCGCGGCATCCGGCTCGATACCGGCCGGCTGGAGCCGGAGATTGTCGAGCGCGCGCCGCTGTGGCAGCTCTTCGAGCTCTTCCAGCGAACCGCCGCCCGCCTGGTGACCCGGCCGCTCGCGCCGCCGCTGACAACCCGGGTGCCGCTGGCCGCGTTCGAGAGCTACGTGAAAGGGTTGCTCGCCGACAACTCCGACAGCCGCGTGCGCTACCTCGAGGCGGCGCTGGCGAGCCATCCTCGGTACAATCGCGCGCACCTCGCCCTTTGGGATGCCCGGACCGATCGCGGCGAGTTCGCGCAGGCGCTCGCGGCGGCGCGCGCCGTCCCGGAGGGATCGCCCCTGTCTCGCCGCGCGCGGTTTCTCGCCGCGCTGTCCCTCGTCGATCTCAAGCGCTTCGACGACGCTTTCGAGGCGTTCAAGGTGTTGAACACGGAAGGAGCGGCGGCGGCGCTGCAGAACAATCTCGGAGTGTTGCAGCTGCGGCGGGGGTGGACCGCGCAAACCGGCAAGCCGGCGTACTACTTCGATCTCGCCATCAAGACCGATCCCAACGATCCGGACTCGTATTTCAACCTCGGCTACGCCTACGCCCTGGACGACGATCCCCAGGCCGCGATTTACTGGCTTCGCGAAACGGTCCGGCGCAACACGGCCGATGCTGAGGCGCATTTCGTGCTCGGAGCCGTGCTCCGCGACACCGGCAGCGCGGTGGAGGCGGGCCGGGAAACGGAGCTGGCGCGGCACCTGTCCGCCAGCTACGAGGATCTGTCGCGCCGCGCAGCGGCGGGGCGGCGCCCGGTCCCGGCAGGCCTCGAGCGGCTTCGCCGTCACCTCGAGCCGTTCCAGGCCACGCTGGAGGCGGCGATTGCCATGCCGATGCAGCGCGACCAGCGGGAGATGGCCGCGTTTCACCTCGATCGCGGCCGCCGCCTGGTCGAACAGCAGCACAATCGCGAGGCGATCACGGAACTGCGGCGGACGATCTATCTTTCGCCGTACAATGCAGAAGCGCACCTTCTCCTCGGCCGCGTCTACCTCCGCACGGGACGCGTCGCCGACGCGATCGGGGCGCTCAAGATCTCAATATGGAGCCAGGACACTGTACCCGCCCGCGTGGCGCTCGGCGAGGCCTACCTGCAGTCGGGCGACGTCTCAGGAGCGCGCGAGCAGGCCGACCGGGCCCTCGCGCTGGCGCCAGACTCCGCCGACGCCAAACGTTTGCGGTCGCGTATTCCGTAGTGGTCGCGCTGCAGCTCTGCGCCCTGGCGGCGCTGCTCCTGTCCGCCTCGGTGCGCGCCGCCGAGCGACCGCTCGTCCTCGCCGCGACGGTGGACGCGGTCATCCACCCGGTGTCGGCCGACTACATGGTCGGGGCGATCCGCCGCGCCGACGCCGAAGGGGCCGCGCTGCTGGTGTTCACGCTGCGGACGCCCGGCGGCCTCGTCGATTCGACGCGCGAGATCACCACCGCGATGATCGCCGCCAGGACCCCCGTCGCCGTGTTCATCGCGCCAGCCGGCAGCCGCGCGGCGTCGGCGGGCTTCATCATCACGATGGCCTCGGACCTCGCGGCGATGGCGCCCGGCACGCACATCGGCGCGGCGCACCCGGTGTCCGGCGGCGGTGAAAAGGTCGACGAGACCATGTCCAAGAAGATGGCCTCGGACGTCGCCGCCAGCGCACGTGCGCTCGCGGCGCACCGCGGCCGCAACCTCACCCTCGTCGATCAGGCGGTGATCGAAAGCCGCTCCTACACGGAACAGGAGGCTTCGAGCGCGAATCCGCCGCTCGTCGAGGTGATCGCGACCGACCTCGACGATCTGCTCCGCAAGATCGACGGGCGCACGATTCGACGCTTCGACGGGCGCGAGGCGGTCCTGCACACGCGCGACGCCCGCGTCGAAAACGTCGAGATGAACTGGCGGCAGCGCCTGCTCAGCGCGATCGCGCACCCGCAGGTCGCCTACATCCTGTTCACGCTGGGCACGCTGGGGCTCACGATCGAGCTGTGGAACCCCGGTTCGATCCTGCCCGGGGTGGCCGGCGCGATCTGCCTGCTCCTCGCCTTCTTCGCGTTCTCCATCCTGCCGATCAACTACGCGGGGCTGCTGCTCATCCTCTTCGGTCTCGTGCTGCTGATCCTGGAAGTGAAGTTCACCAGCTACGGCGTGCTCGGGGTAGGCGGCGTCACGAGCCTGGTCGTCGGGTCGTTGATGCTGGTGGACCGCACGGCGCCGGATCTGCGGCTGTCGCTCGGGTTCGTGCTGCCCATCGCCGGGGCCGTGTCCGCGATCATCCTGTTCCTGGTCCGCCTCGCGGTGAAGGCGCAGCGGGGACCCAGCGTCACCGGCAACGAAGGCATGGTCGGCGAGTTGGGCCGCGCGTTGACGGCGGTCGGCCCCGACGAGCCCGGCCAGGTGTCGGCGCACGGCGAGATCTGGAACGCGCGCGCCGACGCGCCAATCGCGGCAGGGGCCCGGGTCCGCATCGTCGGCGTCGACGGCCTGACGCTCATCGTTTCTTCGCACCGCTCCGACGCGGTGCGCGCGGAGGCACCATGACCATTTCCCCGTTGCTGATCTTCGGATTGATCGTCGTCCTGTATCTCCTCTCGTCGATCAAGATCGTCAACGAGTACGAGCGGGGCGTGATCTTCCGCCTGGGGAGTCTCCTTCCAACGCCCAAGGGGCCGGGCATTATCCTGGTGTTCCAGCCGATCGACCGGATGGTTCGGGTCAGCCTGCGCACGATCGTGCTCGACGTGCCGCCGCAGGACGTCATCACCCGCGACAACGTGTCGGTGAAGGTCAACGCGGTCGTCTACTTCCGCGTCATGGATCCGAACCGCGCCATCGTCGAGGTCGAGAACTACCACTACGCGACCTCCCAGCTGGCGCAGACGACCCTGCGGAGCGTGCTGGGGCAGGTGGAGCTGGACGATCTGCTCTCACAGCGCGAGCGCCTGAACCAGCAACTGCAGCAGATCCTGGATCTCCACACCGATCCATGGGGCATCAAGGTGAGCTCGGTCGAGGTCAAGCACGTCGATCTGCCCGCCGACATGCAGCGTGCGATGGCGCGGCAGGCCGAGGCCGAGCGCGAGAAGCGTGCTAAGATCATTCACGCCGAGGGCGAGCTGCAGGCCTCGGAGAAACTGGCGCAGGCGGCGAACGTCTTCTCCGCAGAGCCCATAACGATCACCCTCCGGTACTTGCAGACGCTGACGGAAATCGCTTCCGAGAAGAACTCAACGATCATCTTCCCGCTGCCAATCGAACTGCTCAGCACGCTGTTGCCTCGCAGAGATTCGCAGCCGAGATAACCGTGCCCGATCCCGCGCGACAGACGGCCGACGACGGCTTCCACGAGATCCAGCTGACGGGCAAGCAGCTGGTCTTTCTCTTCATGGCGACCACCGTGGTGGCAGTGGTGATCTTCCTCTGCGGCGTGCTCGTCGGCCGCGGTGTGCGGACCGATCGCGTGGCGGGCGATCCCGCGTCGGCGCGTCCAGAGACGCAGGCCACGGCTCCGCCCCCCGCATCGGCCACGCAGAGTGGCGAACCCTCGGTCGCGAGCGGCGAAGACCTCAGCTACGCGGAGCGGCTGCAGGGGGAGGAGCCGAAGGAGCAGCTGAAGCCCGGCGCAGCGTCCGGCGCTGCATCCACCGCGGAGCCTCCCACTCCTGACGAGTCGGCGCCCGAACGGCCTGCGGCCACCGAGCCTGCGGCAGCCGCTCCCGCCGGCGCCACGCCGCCCTCCGGCGCTCAGGGCTGGGTGGTCCAGGTCGCCGCGCTGCGCGATCGCGCCGCGGCGGTGTCAATCATCCAGAGGCTGACGCGCAGGGGCTACCAGGCCTTCATCGTCGAACCCACACCGGGCGCGCCCGCGCCGGGCTATCGCGTGCGCGTCGGTCCCTACCAGGACCGGCGCCAGGCGGAGCAAGCGTCGCGCCGTCTCGAGCGAGAAGAGCAATTCAAACCGTTCATCACCCGCTGACGCGACTGCACTACCCGCTGGCCCTGCTCGCCGGCGCGTTGCTCGCGCTCAGCTTCCCGAAGTACGGACACCCGGCGTTCGGCTGGATCGCGCTCGCACCACTGCTCGTGGTGGCGTGGGATTGCGGCCGCCGCCGGTTGGCGCGCCGCGCGTTTCTCCTCGGGTGGATCGCCGGCGTGGCGTACTTCGCCGGGTCGCTGTACTGGCTGGTGCGGGTCATGACCGTGTACGGCGGCTTGAACGGCGCCGTCGCGGTGCTTGTCGCCGCGCTCCTGATGGCATATCTCGCGCTGTTTCCGGCGATCTCGACGTGGGCGATTGCGTTCGCCTGCGGCGCGCACGGCGCTCGCGGCCTGATGCTCGCCCCGGCAGCGTGGGTGACGGGGGAGCTCGGACGAACGTACGTGTGGAGCGGGTTTCCCTGGGTGCTCCTCGGCTACAGCCAGGTGACGGTTCTGCCGATCGCGCAGAGCGCGAGCCTCGTTGGCGTCTACGGGCTCTCGATGCTGCTCGCGTACACGGCGGCGGCAGCGGCGTACGCGCTGGTGGGGGCGCGCCGCCGGTTCGTGCCGGCAATCGTCGCGGTCCTGCTCGTCGCCGTGCTGGCGATCTGGGGCGCGGCGCGCGTCGGGGACGCCGCGCTTACGCGCGAGGGGACGCCGATCCGCGTCGCCGTGGTCCAGGGAAACATCTCGCAGGACGAGAAGTGGGACCCGGCGCTGCGCGACGCCATCATGAAGCGCTACGTCGATCTGAGCCGCAGCGCGCTTGCCGCCGACGCCCAGTTCGTTCTTTGGCCCGAGTCGTCGCTGCCGTTCTACTTCGAGCAGGAGCCGCCGGGCGCCGAGCCGATCCGGCGGCTCGCGCGGGAGGGGCGAGCCGCGTTCCTCGTCGGCAGCGACCAGGTGGAGCAGGTGCGGCTGGTGCCCGGGGCGAGACGCGACGCGCCCCGCGAGCGCTATTACAACGCGGCGTTTCTCGTGCTGCCCGACGGCCGCACCGGCGGCGTCTATCGCAAGATGCACCTCGTGCCCTTCGGCGAGTACGTCCCGCTCAAGGACCTGCTGTTCTTCGTGGCGCCGCTCGTGGAGGCGGTCTCCGACTTTTCCCCGGGCGACACGCCGGCGCTGCTGTCGGTCGCGGGACACCGGTCGAGCACCGCGATCTGCTACGAGGTCGTCTACCCGCGGCTCATTGCGGGGTTCGTCGATCGCGGCAGCGAGCTGTTGACAACGATCACCAACGACGCGTGGTTCGGGGAGTCGTCTGCCGCGTACCAGCACTTCGACCAGGCGGCGATGCGCGCGATCGAGCAGGGTCGGTACCTCGCGCGGGCCGCGAACACCGGCATCAGCGGCTTCGTGGATCCGTACGGCCGCGTCCTCGATCGCACGGAGCTGTTCGAGCCCGCGGTGCGCGCGCGCGATCTCCGGTTTCTGACCGGCCGGACGGTGTACGGCCGCGTCGGCGACGTGATCGCCTACGCGGGGCTCGTCATCACCGGCATCATGATCGGTGCGGGGCTCCGGTTCTTCCGCTAGTTCTGCCGACATTTCGCCCGGACCCGCCGGTGGAGCTCCTGGCAGAACCGACAGGGTACAATGTGACCATGGCCGTGCAGCAGACCGACGAACTGATCAAGCGCTACCAGGACCTCGTCAAGAGGGCCTCCGACCTTCGGAGCTATCTTTGACCTTGCCCGCCTCGATGCGGAGCTTGCGAAGATAGAAGCGCAAGCGGCCGCCCCTGACTTCTGGAACGATCAAGCGAACGCGCAGAAGGTGCTCCAGCGGCGCCGGCGCCTCGAGGAGGATCGGCAGCTCGCCGAATCGCTGCGCAAGCACGCCGACGACGTGGGCGTGCTCGTCGAGTGGGCGGAAGCCGGGGAGTCGGTCGACGAGGACCTGCGCAAGGCGCTCGACGTCTTCCAGGCCGACGTCGATGCCGGCGAGATCAAGAAGATGCTCGGCGGCGAGCACGACCGGAAGAACGCGATCGTCACGATCCATCCCGGCGCCGGCGGCACCGAGTCACAGGACTGGGCCGAGATGCTGATGCGGATGTACCTCCGCTGGACGGAGCGCCGCGGCTTCAAGCGCGAAGTGATCGACCTGCAACCCGGCGACGAGGCCGGGATCAAGAGCGTGACGTTCACCGTCACCGGCGATCACGCGTACGGGCTTCTCCTGGCCGAGGCCGGCGTCCATCGTCTCGTGCGCATTTCGCCGTTCGACCAGGCGGCGCGGCGCCACACCTCGTTCGCCTCGGTGTACGTCTGGCCGGAGCTGCCGGAGGACGTCGATATCGAGATCGACGAAAAGGACCTGCGCATCGACACGTTCCGGTCCGGCGGTCGCGGGGGGCAGCACGTGAACGTCACCGACTCGGCCGTCCGGCTGACGCACCTGCCGACCGGCCTCGTCGTCTCCTGCCAGAACGAGCGCTCCCAGCATCGCAATCGCGACTCCGCGATGCGTGTGCTCAAGGCGCGCCTCTTCGATCTCAAGATGAAGGAGCAGCAGGCGAAGCTCGAACAGCTCGGGGGAGAGAAGAAGGACATCGCGTTCGGCAGCCAGATCCGAAGCTACGTCCTGCATCCGTACCGGCTCATCAAGGACCATCGCACCAAGGAGGAGATGGGGGACGTGGACCGCGTCCTCGACGGGGACCTCGACATGTTCATCAAGGCGTACTTGATGAAGAAGGCGGCGGGCGCGCTGTCGACGACGGTGGAAGAATAAAAGGGGTCTGACCGCATTTTTGCGTTTTTCGTAAACGCCTCGGTGACGATGCCTCAGCGTTTACGGAAAACGTAAAAATGGGGTCAGACCCCTTTATCTCCCCTTCGCGGTCGCGCTCGCGGTGTAGATGAAATCATCGATCGGCGACTCGTCATCGTTCGACGCGTTCGCGGCGAGGTCGAACCGAACGGGCATCGCTGCTTTCGGCGCCACCCAGCGGAACCTCCACGTCAGGCTGCCCGGCCCGCGGGCCTTCGTCCCCGCCGGCGTGTGCTGTACGTAGGTCACCTTGTTGTCAGGCCCTTTGACGAGTTGCAGGTCGGCGCCGGAGACGCTGAGCGTCCCCGCATCGGTTCCAGCGGCCTTCCCCCTCGCGAACCGCGCCGCGAGCTGAAATCCCGCCTTGCGGAGCTTCTCCCTCGCAAGCACGACCGTAATCGCGTAGCTCTGACCCGCCTCGTACACCGCCGGCACTCCTGATAAAGTGAGCTTCCCGCCCGGGGCATTGAGGTCGTTGCCGAAATGGCACTGCTGGCAGGTCGGTTCCTTGAAGCCGCCGGTGAACCCGGGAAACGGGCCTTCGGCAAACGATCTGAGGCTCACGGGCGTAATCACCAGAGCGCAGACGAAACAGAGCGCGCACGAGGCGCAAAGCGCGCGAAGCATCGCAGGAATATAGCAGGAGGGGACGATATGCGGTGGCAAGTGGTGATCTGGTGCGCGGGCGCGTGCCTGATGGTGTCGGCGGCCGCCGGGGTGAGCGGCCAGCAGGCCGACAAGCTGCAGGTGGCGATCGACGAGTGGTCAGTGCCGGAGCCCAAGTCCCGGCCTCACGACCCCGCGGTGGCGCCGGATGGCGCCGCGTGGTACACGGGCCAGATGAACAATACGCTGGGCCGGCTCGATCCGGCGACCGGCAAGATCCGGGAGTTCCCGCTGCCCACCCCGAAGTCGGGGCCGCACGGGCTCGTCGCCGACAAGGAGGGCAACATCTGGTACACGGGCAATTTCGCCGCCCTCGTGGGCAAGCTCGATCCGAAGACGGGCAAGGTGACGGAGTACAAGATGCCGGACCCGCGCGCGCGCGATCCGCACACGCCGATCTTCGATCAGGCCGGCACCCTGTGGTTCACCGTGCAGGGGGGCAACTTCGTAGGCAAGCTGGATCCAGAAACGGGGGAGGTCACGCTGAAAGAAGTTCCCACCCCCAAGTCTCGCCCCTACGGCATTGTCGTCAGCTCTAAGGGGGTGCCGGTGTTCGATCTGTTCAACACCAACAAGATTGGCACCATCGATCCGAAGACGATGGAGATCAAGGAGTACGTGCTGCCGGAAGGCGCCCGTCCCCGGCGCATCGCGATCGCTCCTGACGACACGGTCTGGTACACGGACTATGGGCGCGGCTATCTGGGCAGGCTGAATCTCGCCACGGGCGAGGTGAAGGAGTTCGCGTCCCCCGGCGGCGCCCAGTCGCGGCCGTACGGGATCACGATGACCAGTGATGGCGCTGTGTGGTACAGCGAGTCCGCCGTCGAGCCGAACACAATGGTGCGCTTTGATCCGAAGCGCGCGTCGTTCCAGACCTGGCCGATTCCGTCGGGCGGGGGCGTGGTGCGCCACATGGTCACCGCGCCGAACAACGACATCTGGATTGCCTGCAGCGGCGTGGACAAGATCGGGCGCGTGCGCGTGAAGAGGGCGGAGAGCTGAGAGAACGGTTCAGGGTTCAGGCTTCAGTTCAGGCTTCAAGATGAGGGTTCGGAGGTCCACCCTGAATCCTGAACCTGAACCCTGAACCTTGATCACTGTCTGACCGCCGCGCCCGGCTGCGTGCCGGCGATGAATGACTCCTGGATCGTGCCCGGCGTTCCGGGTTCCACGGCCTCGCCTGTCGTCCGATCGATCGCGACGAAGACGATGTTGCCGGGTGGCTCGAAGCCGGCGGGCGGTTTCCGGTCGTCCACGTAGCGCTTCATGAAGTCAATCCAGGCGGGGAGGGCCGCCTCGCTGCCCGTGAACCCCGGCCCAATCGACTTCTTCTGATCGTGCCCGATCCAGATCCCGACCGTGATCTCCGGATCGAAGCCGATGAACCACGCGTCCGTGTAGTCGTCGGTCGTGCCGGTCTTGCCCGCCAGCGGCCACTGGATCTCCGCCGCCTTCGCGGCGGTGCCGCGCAGGACGACGCCGCGCAGCAGGTTGGTCATCACGTACGCCGTGTCCGCGCGGATGGCGTCCCGCGGCTCGGGGCGGTGCTCTTCGAGCACGTTGCCTTCGCGGTCGGTGACCTTGACAATCTCGAACGGCGCCATCCGCACGCCCTGGTTCGGGTAGACGGAGTAGGCGCTCGTCATTTCGAGCAGCGTCGCTTCCGCGGCGCCGAGCGCCACGGCGAGATACGGCGGCAACGGTGACGTGATGCCGAGCCGCCGCGCGTACGAGATCACCTGCTGCGGTCCCAACTCGTTCATCATCTTGACGGCCGGCACGTTGCGTGACTGCTCGAGCGCTCGCCGCAGTGTCACCGTGCCCCAGTACTCGCGGTCGTAGTTCTGCGGTGAGTACGCCGCCTGGTTCGGACCGGTCGGGAACGAGGTGGGCTCATCGAGGATCGTGGACACCGGCGTGTACCCGCGGTCGACCGCCGCGGTGTAGACGAACGGCTTGAAGGCGGAGCCCACCTGGCGCGCCGCCTGCGTCGCGCGGTTGAACTTGCTTCGGTCGAAGCTGTAGCCCCCCACCATTGCGAGGATGCGCCCCGTGCGGTTCTCGATCGCGAGCAGAGCGCCTTCGAGGGCCGGCGGCTGCTCGAGCGTTCCCGCGAGTGACCCGTCGGGGTCGATCTTGCGCACGCGCAACTCCACCAGGTCCCCCGGCTTGACCAGTTGGGGCGCCTTGCGCCGGGTCCACGCGTACCCGGCCGGCTCGATGAGCCCCGTCCGCGAGCCGACGCGCAGGCGGATACGCGCGCCGTCAAGTTCGGTCACCAGGGCGGGAACGATGTCTCCTTCGCCGACCGGACGCTCCCATCGTGGATGCTTGAAGGCGGACAGCGTGTGCCCTTCGGCCACCACGTTGCGCGCGGGCCGGCGCCACCCACGCCGCTTGTCGAGCGTCCGCAGCCCGTCGCCGACCGCCGCGTTCGCCGCGAGCTGCAGCTCGCTGTCCAGCGTCGTCTGGACCGTGAGCCCTCCCTCGTACAGCGGCTTGACGCCGTAGCGCGCCTCGAGCTGCTTGCGCACTTCTTCGAGGAAGTACGGCGCGATGGTCCGATCCTGCCCGGGCTCGCCGCGCACGGTGATGGGTCTGGCCTTCGCCGCATCGGCCTCGGCCTGCGAGATGTACTTGAGGTCCGCCATGCGCTGGAGCACGTACCCGCGCCGGCGCCTCGCCGCGTCCATGTTGACGTAAGGGCTCTGCCGTGAGGCGGCCTGGATGATGCCGGCGATCAGCGCCGCTTCGTCGAGCGTGAGATCTTTCGCCGACTTCGCGAAATAGAGCCGCGATGCCGCTTCCACGCCGTACGCGCCGTGCCCGAGGTGAATCTGGTTGCAGTAGAAGGTGAAGATCTCCTGCTTCGTGTAGCGCTTCTCGAGCTGGATGGCGACGATCGCTTCCTTGATCTTCCGCTCCCACGTCTTCTCGAAGCCGATGGTCACGGGGAACAGGTTTCGCGCGAGCTGCTGGGTCAGCGTGCTCGCGCCGGCCGCCTTCCGGCGCTCGAGGATGTCCTTCATCAGCGTGAGGACGATGCGCGGGATGCTCAGCCCGAAGTGCTGGAAGAACTCGTCGTCCTCTGCCGCGAGGATGGCCTGGCGCAAGGTCGGCGAGATCTGCTCGTAGGTGATGACCTCGCGGCGCTGGATCGCGAAGTCTCCTACGACCTTGCCGCGCGAGTCGTACACACGCGTGATCGTGCTCGGCGTGTAGTCGTCGAGGGCCTCGATGGCGGGGAGGTCGCCCGAATAGGCGAAGAGAACGCCGGACGCCGTGCCAAGCACCGCGGCGAGGATGAACAACGCCACGATACCGGCACGACGGAAGAACTTGGCGAACAGGTTCTGCGCCACGGTGGACCGATTCTACCGCGGAGCCGGCACTACCCTCCCGGCCTGCGCGAGCGCGCCCGGTCGCCGCCGCGAGAGGGAGCCGAACCTGAAGGGGCGCCGCCGCGCGGAACGGCGCGCGACCCGCCGCCGCGGGACGGGGCGCCCGACGAGCCGCCGGCGCGAGACGGAGGCGGTCCGCTCGGCCGGGCTGGCGCGGCCGAGCGCGGCGGCGCGGCTTGCGGCGCGGGACCGTAACGCGGAGCCGCGCGCCCTTCGCCTCCTTGCGACCGCGGCGGCGGCGCGGTCATGCCGCCCCGCGGAGCGCCGTACTCGGGCGCGCGTCGCGACGGCGTCCCGCGATACACGGGGATGTCGTCGCGCGGCGCGCCACGACGGTAAACGTCGGGATCGGTCCGCTGCGGCACGCCGCGGGGTGAAGAGGCGCCGTCGTTCGGCACGCCGCGCGGAGCATTATCGGGAACGCCGCGCGGTGCATACGCACCGTCGGTTCGGCCGCGAGGAGCGGCACGCTCGTAGGTCCGCGGCGTCACCGCGCGCGGAGTGTCGCTCGAGTCATCTAAACCGCCTGTTTGAGACCTGACCCCAAGGCCACCTGGCCCGGCGTCGCGGTAGCGTGCTCGCGGGCGTTCGGCCTGGGTTGGCGTGCTCAGCGCGCCGCGTGCGGCCGGCGGCGTCGCACGGGGGACGTTTGCGTCATCCGCAGGCCGCGCGCGGCGATAGTCGCGCGATGCCGCGGCACCTCGCGCGGGGGATGCGCTGTACGCCGGCGATGCGGCGGGCGTCTCGCCGCGCCGCACGGCGCGCGGGCGCCCGGCAGAGTAGATCGGCGTCGCACTCCGGCCAATCGACGCGGGTCCGACGGGCGCTGCGGCACTGGCGACCGACCAGCGCGGCACGGCCCGCTCAACGGTGCCGCGCGGGACCGCGTAGCGGCCCACTTCCACGTGCGAGGCGAACGCGTTGCGCGGGACAACGGTCCACGCGCGGTACGGATCGTAGTGACGGCCCGTCCGAATGTTCACGTTGACGATGTTCAGGACCGGCCGGCCGTTCCAGCCGAGCGGGCACCAGCCGACGTAGCCTGGCGTGTACGCCCAGTAGACGTGCGCCGGACCCCAGCGGCGAGACGGGATCCAGAACCAGATCCCCGCACTAAATCCCCAGCGGCCGTAGTGATGCGTCGGCCAGCCCCACCACGGGTCGTACGCGATCCACGTCCAGCCCCACGGCCGGTAGAAACTCCAGCGGCCGTGATAGTAGGGGCGCCAGCCCACGTGCACGCGCGGATACCACACGTACCCGTACGTCACGTCGTACTGCCAGTCGCCGTAGCGGTCGAACGCGCCGGAGTAGCCGCGGACGTCTTCGGGCAGGTACTGCGCCGACGTGGTGCCCATGCGTTCGTCGCGCCGGTCGGCCGCCCAGCGATCGAACGCGTCCCACGTGGCGGAGTTGTAGGCCTGCGCGTACGATGGCGCCATCGACGCAGTCGCGAACGCCCGCTCGCCCGCGCGCACGAGCGTCTCACCGAGCTCGTTCATCAACACGGCGCGACCCCGGATCGCGAGAAGCTCCACGTCAACGGGCCTCCCGCTTTCCCCCATCAACGCCACGCGATACTCGCCGGGCGCGTCGATGCGCACGGAGGCCGACGGCGTGTCGATCCGGTACGCCACGCGTTCGCGCCCTCCTACCGTCAGGCGCAGGCGTCCTTCGGTGAGCCGCAGGAGGTCGTCGGACAGGAAGTCCACGGTGCTGAAGTGATCGAGATCGAGCACGCTGCCGTCGCCGAAGATGACCTCGGCGCGTCCCTGCTGCGTGCGCAGCTGGTCGCCGGAGATGATCGGCAGGTTGATCGTCGCCGCGTTGGCGCCGCCGTCCCGCACGATCGTGACCTCGCCGTCGATGTACGCGACGTGCGCCGGCGGCGGCGTGTCAGGCTCATCGGTCTGTGCGGCGGCGGGCATCGCAACAGCGCACGCGCAAACGACGAGCAGAAGCCGCCAGGTGGCCTGGGATCGGATGACCATGGAGAGACCTCTGTGCGAACGCGCAGTAACAGGGCAAAGACACACCCTGCAGGAGGGCTGGCAAGTACGACTGTACACCCTGTCAATGGCGAATGCCAAACGCCGAATGACGAGGGCGTCGATGCCCAAGCAGACGAGCACTTGCCGATTGCCGGAAGCGGTTCCTGAGGCCAGAGGCGGGGCCCTGAGACGTGGATCTGACGCCCAACGTCGCCCTCGACCCGCGCCTCAACCGCTTGACTAAAACTCACTCAGATTTTATACTAACGATGTTGTTAACGTTTTCGCAGAAGGGATCAACGAGATGAGCAAGATCATTGGTATCGACCTGGGCACCACCAACTCGGTTGTGGCCGTCATGGAAGGCGGCGAGCCGGTGGTCATTACCAATGCCGAAGGCAGCCGGATCACCCCATCCGTGGTGGCGTTCACCAGGTCGGGGGAGCGGCTGGTCGGCCAGGTCGCCAAGCGGCAGGCGGTCACGAACTCGGAGAACACCGTCTTCTCCATCAAGCGCTTCATGGGGCGGCGCTTCGATGAAGTCAACGAAGAGATGAAGATGGTGCCCTACCAAGTCGTGCGCGTCGGCAACGGCGACGTACGCGTGCACGCCGGCGGCAAGGAATACTCGCCGCCCGAAATCTCCGCGATGATCCTGCAGAAACTCAGGCAGGCCGCTGAAGATTATCTCGGCCAGCCGGTGGCCAAGGCAGTCATCACCGTTCCGGCTTACTTCAACGACGCGCAGCGCCAGGCGACAAAGGACGCGGGGAAGATCGCCGGTCTCGAGGTCAGCCGTATCGTCAACGAGCCCACCGCCGCCGCGCTCGCCTATGGCCTCGACAAGAAGAAGGACGAGACGATCGCCGTGTACGACTTCGGCGGCGGCACGTTCGACATCTCGATTCTCGAGGTGGGCGAGGGGGTTGTCGAAGTCAAGGCGACCAACGGCGACACGCACCTCGGGGGGGACAACCTCGATCAGCGCGTCATTGACTGGATCACCGCCGAATTCCGCAAGAGCGACGGCATCGATCTCAGCAAGGACCGGATGGCTCTCCAGCGCCTGAAGGAGGCCGCCGAGAAGGCGAAGATGGAGCTGTCCTCCGTGATGGAGACGGAGATCAACCTGCCCTTCGTCACCGCCGACCAGAGCGGGCCGAAGCACCTGCAGATGAAGCTCACCCGGGCGAAGTTCGAGTCGCTCGTCGAGGACCTGCTGCAGAAGACGATCGGTCCGGTCAAGCAGGCGCTCCAGGACGCGGGTCTGCAGCCGAGCGCGATCGACGAGGTGGTTCTCGTCGGCGGGTCCACGCGCATCCCGCGCGTGCAGCAGATCGTCAAGGAGCTGTTCGGCAAGGACCCGCACAAGGGCGTGAACCCGGACGAGGTCGTCGCGGTCGGCGCGGCGATCCAGGCAGGCGTGCTGGCCGGCGAGGTCAAGGACCTGCTCCTGCTCGACGTCACGCCGCTGTCGCTCGGCATCGAGACGCTCGGCGGCGTCATGACGACGCTGATCACGCGCAACACGACGATCCCGACGCGGAAGAGCGAGATCTTCTCGACCGCGGCGGACAACCAGACGAGCGTCGAGGTGCACGTGCTCCAGGGTGAGCGGCCGATGGCGCGGGACAACCGGACGCTCGGCCGGTTCCACCTGGTCGGGCTGCCCCCCGCGCCGCGCGGCGTGCCGCAGATCGAGGTCAGCTTCGACATCGACGCGAACGGCATCGTCAACGTGTCGGCAAAGGACCTCGGCACCGGCAAGGAGCAGAAGATCACGATCACGTCCTCGAGCGGCCTCAACAAGGAAGAGGTCGAGCGGATGGTGAACGAGGCCTCCTCGCACGCGGAAGAGGACAAGAAGCGCCGCGAGGAGATCGAGACGCGCAACCACGCCGACCAGGCAGTCTACGCGGCGGAGCGGCTGCTGGCGGACACCGGCGACAAGCTGGGGGCGTCCGAGCGGCAGGCGATCGAGTCGGCGATGGAGTCGCTGAAGTCCGCGCTCGAGAAGAACGACGTGGACGCGATGAAGCGCGGCATGGAGCAGCTGACGCAGGCGCAGCACAAGGCGGCCGAGACGCTGTACCGGCAGGCGCAGACCAGCGGCGCCGGCGCGGGCGCCGGTGCGGCCGGCGGCGGCTCGGAGGGGCGCTCCGGCGCGAACCGGCCCGCGGGCGAAAGCGGCGACGTGATCGACGCGGAAGTGGTGGAAGAGGACAAGAAGTAAGGCTTCAGGCTTCAGGGTTCAGGCTTCAGCAAGATCTTCCTGAACACTGAAGCCTGACGCCTGAAGCCTGGCTGGCCGACAATGGACTACTACCTGGTCCTCGGTCTCCGTCCCGGGGCGAGCGAGGGGGACATCAAGCGCGCCTACCGGCGGCTGGCGCGCAAGTATCACCCCGACATCAACCCGGGCGATCAGCGCGCGGAGCTGTTGTTCCGCCGGATCCTGGAGGCGTACGAGACGCTGATCGATCCGCAGCGTCGCCGGGCGTACGACAGCGGCAGCCCGCGCGCGGCCGAGGACACCGCCGCCCCTTCCTTCGATGGCTTCGACTTCTCGGTCGTGACCGACAGCCGCACGAGCGCGACGTTCAGCGAGCTGTTCGCCGAGGTCTTCCAGCGCTCCGCCGGCGTGGATGACCGTCGTCCGGTTGCCGGGGCGGAGATTCACACGACGGTGGCGCTGTCGTTCGAGGAGTCGGTCCGCGGCGCGGAGCGCAACCTGACGCTGACGCGGCGCGAAGCCTGCGAGTCCTGCCGGGGGCGGGGGACCATCCGCACCGCCGAGGGACAGTGCGTGCGGTGCCACGGCACCGGCAGCATCCGATGGACGCGCGGCCACATGGTGTTCAGTCGCGCGTGCACGGGCTGCGGCGGCACCGGCCGCCTGCAGCAGCAGCCGTGTCCGTCCTGCGGCGGCGAAGGGACCACGGCGCGCAGCGAACGCGTCACCGTCCGCATTCCGGCGGGCGTCGCCGACGGCGCGCGGGTGCGCGTGCCGGGCAAGGGGCACGCGGGGCGCCACGGCGGCGCGACAGGCGATCTCGTGGTCGCCGTGCAGGTTGCTGAGCACCCGCTGTTCCAGCGCCAGGGAGACGACCTGTTCATCGTCGTGCCGGTTGCCGTGCACGAGGCCGCGCTGGGCGCGCGCGTCGACGTGCCGACGCCGGACGGGACCGCGAAGTTGCGCGTGCCACCAGGCACGCAGACCGGGCAGCGGTTTCGGCTACGCGGCCGCGGCGTGACGATGGCGGACGGGCGTGCTGGAGACTTGATCGCCGAGGTGAAAATCGTCGTTCCGCCGCTGCGCGACGAGCGCTCGAAGGAGCTGATGCGGGAGTTCGCGCAGCTCAACCCGACCAACGTGCGAAAAGATCTGGGCGTGTGAGATGGCGGCCAAGCGACAAGGCGGCGGCAAGGCGTACTACATGATCAGCGCCGTCGCGCAGAAGTACAATATTCACCCGCAGACGCTGCGGCTCTACGAGCGCGAAGGGCTGCTGAAGCCGTCGCGCACGGATGGGAATACGAGGCTGTACTCGGAGGAAGATCTCGAACGGCTCGAGACGATCCTGTCGCTGACCCGCGACCTGGGCGTGAACCTCGCGGGCGTGGAGATTATCCTCAACATGCGCCGGCGCATGGAGCAGATGCAGCGCGAAGTGAACGAGTTCATGGCGTACGTGAAGCACGAGCTCGCGCGAGGGCTCGGCGACTGGGAGCAGCGGCTCAACACGGCGCTCGTGAAGTCCTCGCCCGCGGACCTCGTCCGCGCGCGCGCCGGCGTCGTCGTGCACGAGGAACCCAAGCCCAAGGAGCGCAAGCAAAGTTGATATCATGCCGTCATGGCGAGGCGGGCGGACCTCGATGACGATGGCGCGCTGCGCGCCTACCTTCGCGCCATCTCCAGGATTCCCCAACTGAGTGCCGAGGAAGAGCGTGAACTGGGCCGCCGCATCCAGGCGAGCCGCGGGCGCGACGACGAGGCGCTTCGAGGGCTCGTGGAAGGCAACCTGCGCTTCGTCGTCCATTATGCGAAGCGGTACCGCGGGTTGGGCGTGCCCTTCCTGGACCTGGTCCACGAGGCGAATCTCGGCCTGATCGAGGCGGCCAAGCGTTTCGATCCGTCGCGCAACGTCAAGTTCATCACCTACGCGGTCTGGTGGATTCGGCAGTCGATCCTGCACGCGCTGTCGGGACAATCGCGCATCTTCTCGCTTCCCCAGAAGGTTTCCGGCGCGGCGGTGCGGTACAGGCGCGAAGTCGCCAGGCTCACCAATACGCTCGACCGCGCCCCCTCGTCGGCGGAGCTCGCGACCGAGTTGAAATTGTCCGAGGGAGATGTCGAAGCGCTGAAGCAGCTTGGCGCGTCGGACGTGTCGCTGAGCGACCTGCTCGCCGGAGACGGCGAGGACGGCCTCGAACTTGGGGAGACGATCGAACAGGCGACCGTGCCGCCGGCGGAGGAACAAGTCATGCGGGCCCGGCTGGCCGAGCAGCTCAACGCGGCGCTCGGTGAGCTCGAAGAAAAAGAGCGCGAGGTGGTGCGCCGGCGCTACGGCCTTACGCGCGACGGCGAACCGCAGACGCTGCAGGAGATTGGCGAGTCGCTCCAGCTCTCGCGCGAGCGCATCCGCCAGATCGAGGTGCGCGCGAAGGACAAACTGCGCCACTCGCAGCGCTGCATCGGCCTCCGCAGCTATCTCAACTGACCTCTGCAAGAACCTCGCCCCACGCCGGAGCGTACCCATTCATGGAAGCAACGCCGGACTGGAAAAAGATCTCTGCCGGCCGAACGTCGAATGGACACGCTTTGGTGTTATCCTCTTCTCTCGCTCCCAAGCAAGCGCCGTTCGCGTTCGGCATTCACCACGTTCCGCATTGACGCATTCGGCATTCGGCATTGCAGTGATGTGCCCTTACTGCGAAGACACTGGCTGGCGTCCCGTCGAACGCGACGGTGTGCGCCGCGTCGAGCGTTGCGAGTGCTGGCGGCGTTCGCTGGCGAACCGCCTGCTCGACGAGGCGAACATCCCGCCGCGCTATCGCCGCTGCGATCTCGAGAACTTCCAGGATTACAACGACTCGCTGAATCGCGCGGTCGTCCGGGCGAAGGCGTTCGTGGACGGTTTCCCCGCCGACATCGACCGTGGCCTGTTCCTGGTCGGCCATCCGGGCGTCGGCAAGACGCACCTCGCGGTCGCGATGCTGAAACAGTGCATTCGTGAAAAGGGAGCCCGCGGGCTCTTCTACGACACCCGCGAGCTGCTGCGGGTCATCCGGAGCACCTACGACCCGGCGGTGCAGACGGCGGAGATGGACGTGCTGCGGCCGGTCATGCACGCTGACTTGCTCGTGCTCGACGATCTGGGCGCCGAGAAGACGTCGGAGTGGGTCGAGGAGACCCTCAACCTGATCGTGAACACGCGCTACAACGAACGGCGCGTGACGATCTTCACCTCCAACTACGAGATCAGGGAGGACCTGACCGACCCCGACTCGCTTCCCGTCCGCGTCGGCTTCCGCATGTGGTCCCGTCTGCACGAGATGTGCGAGTTCCTGGCGCTCGAAAGCAACGTGGATTACCGCGAGCTGGGGCCGAACGCCACCCGGGAGGACCTGGTTCGACTCGACAAGCGTGGCCGTCCTTCTTCAAAGAAGTTGCCGGCGCGCACCAGTGGCCAGCTCCGTGTGCAGCTCAAGGACAGGGAAGACCGCCACGATTTGAGGTGGAGCGGCGGAAGGGCAGGGTCATGAGAGCAATGCCGAAGGCCGAAGGCCGAATGCCGAAGGCGTCAATGCCGAAGGCGTCAATACCGGAGGCGCCGGCGCCGAAGGCCCATTAGCGGTTCCCAGCCATTCCCGTGCTCGGCCTGTACCTTCACGTTCCGTTCTGCAGCGCCATCTGTAACTACTGCAACTTCAACCGCGGGCTCTTCGATCCACATCTCAAGGACGCGTACGTGGAGGCGCTCGAGCGGGAGATTCGCGCGGCGGCGGGGGACGGGGCGGACACGATCTACTTCGGCGGCGGGACGCCGTCGTTGCTCGAGCCGCGCGAGGCCGGAAGGCTGATCGCGGCCTGCGTCGAAACGTTCAGCCTCGCGCCCGCCACCGAAATCACCCTCGAGACGAACCCCGAGACCGTCGACGCGGCGCGGCTCGCGGCGTTCAGGGACGCCGGGGTCAATCGCATCAGTTTCGGCGTGCAGTCGTTCCACGACGCCGAGCTGAAACGGCTCGGCCGCATCCACGACGCGCGCCGCGCGCGCGCAGCGTTCTCCGAAGCCAGGAGCGCCGGGTTCGACAACGTGAGCCTCGACCTCATGATGTGGCTGCCCGGGCAGACGACCGCGGAGTGGCAGGAAAACGTGCGCGAGCTGATCGCCCTTGGTCCGGAGCACGCCTCGCTCTACATCCTCGAGCTGTATCCGAACGCGCCGCTCAAAGAAGACATGGCGCGCGCGGGCTGGTCCCAGGCCCCGGACGATGACGCGGCGGAGATGTACGAGTGGAGCATGGAGACGCTCGAGGGGGCCGGGTATGGGCAGTACGAGATCTCCAACGTCGCGCGCCCCGGGCGCGAGTCGCGACACAACCTGAAATACTGGCAGGATGGCGAGTGGCTCGGATTCGGGTGCGGCGCCCATTCCACGCGCGACGGGGTCCGGTGGCGCAACCTGGCGAGTACGGGCGAGTACGTTGCCCGGATCCGGGCGGGGGAGTCCCCCGTGGCGGAGCGGCGGAATCTGTCCGCCGTCGAACGGCTGGAGGAGGCGCTCTTCACAGGATTGCGCCTCGCTGCGGGCGTTGACGTCGAGGAGGTGGGGACCCGGTACGGGACGGACGTTCGCGCCCGGTACGGCCCGGCGCTCGCCCCTTTTGCGGACCAGGGCCTGGTGGTGTGGGAGGGGCGCCGCCTGCGCCTGACCCGTCCCGGAATGCTGCTCGCCAACGAAATCTTGTCAGTGTTCGTCTGACAGCCGGCAGTACGCTAAAGTATGCGCTTCCCCGTCAGGGTCGATTAGGAGGATCGAATGCGGTTCATTGCGCGTCTCACGTTCGCTCTTGTGCTCGCCGCCCCCGCGGCGGCATTTGCCCAGCAGCCCTCGCCGCAGCAGCCCCCCGCCCAGCCGGCGCAGCAGCAGCCGACGCAGCAACAGCCCGCGCAGCAGCCGGCGGCGGACCCGGGCCGGAAGTTCGCCGGCCAGGCGGGAATCCTGTTCAACATCATCAAGCCGGAGAAGACGGCCGATTTCGAGGCGTTCCTGGCCAAGCTGCACGAGTCGCTGCAGAAGAGCGCGGATCCGGTGCGCAAGCAGCAGGCGGCGAGCTGGAAGGTCTACAAGATGAGCGAGCCGGACGGGCGCGGCAACGTCATGTACCTCTATTTCGTCGACCCGGCGGTGGCCGGCGCCGATTACACTGCCACGCGCATCATCGCGGAGACGCTGCCGAGCGAGGCGCAGGCGCTGTACGAGAAGATCAAGGACGCGTTCGCCGGCCAGAGCATCGCGAACCTGTCGCTCGTCGCGGACTTCTCGAAGCCGTTGCAGTAGAAAAGGGTCAGACCCCATTTTTACGTTTTACGTAAGTCCCTCGAGGCGCGCCGGGACTTACGCGAACCGTAAAAATGGGGTCTGACCCCTCAAAACACCAGGTTCAATCCCGCGTAGATCCGCTGCGGCTTGCTGTGCAGCGGAGAGCCCTGCAGCTTGAACAGCCGGTAGTCCAGCCGCAGCTTCAGCGGTCCGAGCAGCGAGATCTTCACGCCGCCGCCGATGTTGATGCCGACGTGCGTCTCCTGTACGTCCCCGAGCCGCTCGCGGTACACGCCGCCCCCCGCCGTGCCGTAGAACTGCAGCCCCGACACCGCGATCGGCGTCTGCACGATCAGGTTCCCCATCCCGGTGCGCAGCGACGGCGACGCCTCGGGCAGGTCTTCCGACGCGTCGCTGTACTCGAACTCCACGCCGACGACCAGCACCGTGATCCCGATCGCGATGCCCTTCACCGTTCGGTTGGTCGGCGTCGTGTTGACGCCGACGAACGCCGTCGCGTCCGCGAGCGCCTGCGCCGGAAACGCCAGCAGCAGGAGCCCGATCGCGATCCACGTGTGGCGCGTCATGCGGTCATTCTAACGTAAGATTCTTGCGTGAACCTGTCGTTGACCGAGGAGCAAGCGTTGCTGCGCCGCACCGTGCGCGAGTTCTCCGAGGCTGAGATTCGCCCGCACGTCATGGCGTGGGACGAAGCGCAGCGGTTTCCCGCGGACCTGCTGCCGAAACTCGCCGACCTCGGGCTGACTGGCATCCAGTTTCCGGAGCAGTACGGCGGCGCCGGCATGAGCGCCGTGGACTACTGCATCTGCATCGAAGAGCTGGCGCGCGTCGACCCGTCGATCTCGCTGTCGATCGCGGCGCACAACGGCCTGTGCTCGGCGCACATCGCCATGTTCGGCACCGAGGCGCAGAAGCAGCGGTGGCTGGTGCCGCTCGCGCAGGGTCGCATGCTCGGCGCCTGGGGCCTCACCGAGGCGGGCGCCGGCAGCGACGCGGCCGCCATGAAGACGACCGCGCGCCGCGAGCAGGCGGACTGGGTCGTCAACGGATCCAAGCAGTTCATCACCCACGGCAGCACGGGCGGCGTGATGGTGGTCATGGCGGTCACCGATCGCGGGAAGGGGCACCGCGGCATCTCCGCCTTCATCGTGGACGCGGGCACGCCGGGCATGTCCCCGGGGAAGAAAGAGAACAAGCTCGGGATGCGCGCGAGCGACACGAGCGAGGTGATCTTCCGCGATTGCCGCGTGCCGGCCGGCCAGATGCTGGGTGACGAAGGACAGGGGTTCATCAACACACTGCAGGTGCTCGACGCCGGCCGGATCGGGATCGCCGCGCTGGCCGTCGGCCTCGCGCAGGGTGCGTACGAGGTGGCGCGCGCCTACGCGCTGGAGCGGCGGCAGTTCGGCCAGCCCATCGCGTCCTTCCAGGCGATCCAGTGGAAGCTCGCCGATCACGCGACGCGAATCGAAGCGGCCAGGCTGCTCACGTATCGCGCCGCCTTCATGAAGGACCAAGGGCAGCGGATGACGCGCGAGTCGGCCATGGCGAAGCTCTACGCGAGCGAGACCGCCGTCCGTGCCGCCGAGGACGCCGTGCAGATCCACGGCGGCTACGGGTTCGTGAAGGACTACCCAGCCGAGAAGTTCTTCCGCGACGTGAAGCTCACCACCATCGGCGAAGGGACGAGCGAGATTCAGCGGCTCGTCATCGCGCGGCAGCTGCTGGGTCAGTAGGCGTGGCACTCTCCGACCGCATCCTGGCCGGCGACCCGCGCGCGATCGCGCGCGGCATCTCCCTCATCGAGGACGAAGCGCCCGAAGCGGCGAATCTCGTGCGCGCGATCTTCGGTCGCACCGGCCGGGCGTACCTCGTCGGCGTCACGGGTCCGCCGGGTGCCGGCAAGAGCACGCTCGTCGATCGCGCCACCGCCGAGCTCCGCGGCCGCGGCCAGACCATCGGCGTGGTGGCGGTCGATCCGACCAGCCCGTTCACCGGGGGGGCGATCCTCGGCGACCGCGTGCGCATGCAGGCCCACGCGGCGGACCCCGGCGTGTTCATCCGCAGCATGGCGACGCGCGGGCACCTCGGGGGGCTCGCGCGCGCGACCAGCGAGGCCGCGCTCGTGCTCGACGCGGCGGGGAAGGACGTCATCATCATCGAAACCGTCGGCGTCGGGCAGGACGAGGTGGACATCGTCCGGACGGCAGACGTGTCCATCGTCGTGATCGTCCCGGGCGCCGGCGACGAGGTGCAGGCGCTCAAGGCGGGCATCATGGAGATCGCGGACATCTTCGTCGTGAACAAGGCCGACCGCGAGGGCGCCGACCGGACGGCGGCGTCCGTGGAGGCGATGCTCGCGCTCGAGACGTGGACGGAGGGGGAATGGCGTCCGCCCATCCTGAAGACGGAGGCGACGACGGGCAAGGGGGTGCCCGAGCTTGTCGATACAATAGACCGGTTCCGCGCGCACACGCGGGAGACGCAGGGGCAGCGCCGCCGCGCGCGCGCCGAGTTCCGGCTGCGCGAGCTGCTCGGCCGCCGGTTCATGCAGCACGTCGAGGACCACGTGCTCCAACCCGGCGAATTCGACGCGGTGCTCGACCGGATCGCCACACGCGATCTCGATCCCTACACGGCGGCCGGAGACATCATGAAACGAGCGATGGAATGAAGGCAGTACTCGACCACATCGGCATCGCGGTGCGCGATGTCGAGGAGGCGCTGGCGTTTTACCGGACCGCGCTTGGCCTGGAGGCCGAGCGCCCCGAGGATGTGGAATCGCAGCGGTTGCGCGCGCACTTCCTGCCCGCCGGCGAGGCCTCGCTGGAACTGCTCGAGGCCACCGCGCCGGACTCGCCGATCGCGAAGTACGTCGAGAAGCGCGGCCCGGGGCTGCACCACGTGGCACTGCGCGTCGATGACATTCGCGCGGCGCTCGCCGCACTCAAGGCGCGCGGCATCCGGCTCATCGACGAGGAGCCCCGCCCGGGCGCGCACGGCTCCCTCGTCGCGTTCATTCACCCGGCCGCGGCGCACGGCGTGCTGGTGGAACTGAAACAGGCGAAGGACGCATCGGCGCGATGACGGATCCGACGGCCACGTCCCGATGATCCTCGGCGATCTCGAGCTGATCTCGGTGTGCGACGCGCTGTTTCGCCTGGACGGCGGCGCCATGTTCGGCGCCGTGGCCAAGCCGCTCTGGGAGCGCCGGGCGCCCGCCGACGCGCGGAACCGCATCCTGGTCGCGATGCGGCCGCTCGTCGTCCGCGGCCACGGCCGCACGCTGCTCATCGACGCCGGCATCGGCGAGAAGATGGATCCGAAGAACGCCGACATCTACGCGATCCAGCGCGAGCGCACCCTCGACGACACGCTGCGCGCGACGGGCATCGCGCCGGGGGAGATCGACGTCGTCCTCGCGACCCATCTCCACTTCGACCATGCGGGCGGGTTCACCGTCCACGACGCGGAGGGGCGGCTCCGCCCGCGCTTCCCGCGGGCCGAGTACGTGATCCGCCGGGGGGAGTGGGATGACGCCGTGCATCCGCACGAACGCAACCGGGCCAGCTACCTGTCTGAGAACTTCATCCCGCTCCACGAGGCGGGCGTGATCCGGTTCATGGAGGCTGACGGCGACGTTCTGCCCGGCGTCCGCGCGGTGCGGACGGGTGGGCACACCAGGCACCACACGATCGTGTTCATGGAGTCCGGCGGGCGCACGGCCGTTTTCGCGGCGGATCTCATCCCCACCACCGCGCACGTGGACGTCCCCTGGATCATGAGCTACGACCTCTATCCGATGGAGACGCTGGAGTTCAAGCGCGCGTTCGTGCGCGAAGCGATCGACCGCGAATATCTGGTGTTCTTCGAGCACGATCCCGCGGTGGCGGCGGGCATCATCCGCGAACGGGCGGGCCGGCCGTACGTCGAGCCGGTCGTGGTCGCGACGGCCGCGGTCGCCCGCGGTTGACCAGGAGCAACATGGCAGACGTTCAGATCGGCATCATCGGGGGCTCGGGCCTGTACGACATGGCGGAGTTGACAGATCGCGAGGAGGTCACGGTCACGACCCCGTTCGGGGCCCCCTCCGGCCCGTACATGGTCGGCACCCTGCGCGGGCGGCGCGTCGCGTTCCTGTCTCGCCACGGCGCCGGGCACCGGCTGATGCCGACCGAGATGAACTACCGCGCGAACATCTTCGGGATGAAGACGCTCGGCGTCGAGTTTCTGCTCTCGGCGAGCGCGGTCGGCTCGCTCCAGGAGCGGTACGTGCCGCAGCACCTCGTGATCCCCGACCAGTTCTTCGATCGCACGAGAGGGCGCGCGAGCACTTTCTTCGGCGACGGCATCGTCGCGCACGTTGCGTTCGCGCACCCGATCTGCGCCACGCTCGCCGCGATCGCGTACGAGTCGTCGCGGCAGGCGGGCGCGACGGTGCACAAGGGAGGGACGTACGTCTGCATGGAGGGACCGCAGTTCTCCACGCTCGCCGAGTCGAAGCTGTACCGCGCGTGGGGCATGGACATCATCGGCATGACGAACCTGCAGGAGGCGAAGCTCGCGCGCGAGGCGGAGATCTGCTACGCGACGATCGCGCTGGTGACCGACTACGACTGCTGGCACCCCGACCACGACGCCGTGACCGTCGACATGATCGTCGCCAACCTGCTCGCGAACGCCAGGGCCGCGCAGCGCGTGATCGCGGCGGCGGTGGGCCGCCTGCCGGTCGCGCGCGAGTGCGAGTGCGCCCGCGCGCTGCAGTACGCCATCATCACGCGTCCCGAGGCGATGCCGGAACACCGCAAGCGGGACCTCGCCCCCATCATCGGAAAATACGTGTCATGAAAATCGTCGTCACCGGTTCGATTGCCTTCGACTACCTGATGTCCTTCCCGGGCAAGTTCACCGATCACATCCTGCCGGAGCACATCAGCCGGGTGAGCCTCTCGTTCCTGGTCGACACGATGGACAAGCGCCGGGGGGGCTGTGCCCCGAACATCGCCTACACGCTGGCGCTGCTGGGCGAGCGCCCGCACCTGCTCGCAACCGCCGGCGAGGACTTCGGCGACTACCGCCGGTGGCTCGAGGCCGCGGGCATCGACACCTCACTCGTCAAGGAAGTGCCGGGAAAGTTCACGGCATCGTTCTTCTGCTCGACCGACGTGGCCAACAACCAGATCGCGTCCTTCTACACGGGGGCGATGGCCAACGCCGCGGAACTGTCATTCCGCAGCGTGACCGACTGCGGGCTCGCGATCATCGCGCCGAACGACCCCGAGGCCATGCTGCAATATGCGGACGAGTGCCGCGCGCTGGGGATCCGGTTCATCTTCGACCCGAGCCAGCAGTGCGCGCGCCTTTCCGGCGACGAGTTGAAGCACGGCCTCCGCGGCGCCGAGATCCTGATCTGCAACGACTACGAGTTCGAGCTGATCCGCGAGAAGACCGGCCTCGGCGACGACGGGCTCCTGGCCGAGGTGAAGGCCCTGGTGGTGACGCGCGGCGAGCATGGCGCCAGCGTGATCTCGCGCGGGCAGTCGTTCGATGTCCCCGCGGTGCCTCCCGAGCGCGAGGCGGACCCGACCGGGGTCGGCGACGCGTATCGCGGCGGGTTCATGAAAGGGCTCGCCCGGAGAGCGGATTACGTGACCTGCGCCCGCCTCGGCAGCGTGGCCGCCACTTATGCGCTCGAACACCTTGGCGGCACGAGCCACTCCTACAGCTTCGCGGAGTTCGCGCAGCGCTACGAACGCCACTTCGGCCCGTTGACCCTGTGAGGGCCTGGGGGTACGCGCATCCACATGGCCGCCGCGTGGATCGTCGTCGCGACGCCCGTTTCGTACGTGCTCGGCGCGGCGATCGGCGTGCCGATCCTGGTGCCCGTCCTGAACGCCCTCGCGGGCTATCCCTTCATGATTGCGCCCGTCTCGCGCGGGCGGATTCGCCAGGCGATCGGGCTCATGCTGCTGTGGGCCCTCTGCCTCGGCGCCTGCGCCACGGCGATGGCGTGGGCGCGCCCCGCAACGACCGCGCGGCTTTTCATCAACGCCGACGCGTACGAGCGCGAGATGTTCGCGTGGATCGCCACGGGCGAGGGACGCGAAGGGCGTCCGCGCGAGTTCCTGCCGCAGCACGCGGCGCACGCCGCGGTCTTCTCGGGACTGTCGATCGCCTCGGGCAGCGCGCTGTCGATGCCGACCGGCGCGGCGTTGATGAACTACATGGGACATTACGTCGGCTCCCTCACCGCGCGCGGCCGCTCGTCGTGGCTGCTGCTCGCTGGATGGCACCCCTGGGCTGTCATACGCATTACGAGTTTCGTCATCCTTGGCGTCGTGCTCGCGGGTCCGGTGCTGTGCGCTGCGTGCGGCACGCGGTGGCGATGGAAGGGCGAAGCGCTCGGCTGGCTGGCCACCGCGGCCGGAGGGCTCGTGGCCGACGCCGTGCTGAAGAGTGCCGCCGCGCCCCTGTGGAACCGGTTACTCAGTTCCCTCGCCGGCTGGTAGAGCCCACTGGCCGATGTGGGTCGGCGGTGACATACCGCCGGGGTCGCCTCCCCGGAAAATCCGCCTCATTGCTCACGCGCAACGACACGGTATGTCACTTGCTGAACGCTGCTCCCGAGGGGCTCGCCGGACGCCGCGCTCCGGCTGCGCGCGACGGCGGACCGGGGGAGGTTTCTCGTGGGTCGCCCGTTCATCCTGTCTCTCTTCGCGCTGTGTGTGGCTGCGTCCGCGGCTGCCCAGACTCCGGCCGCTCAGGCCGCAGAACAGCAGACGCCGGTGTTCCGCAGCGGCGCCGAGCTCGTCGCGCTGAGCGTAGCGGTCGTCGATCAGGCGGAGCACTTCGTTCGCGGCCTCGACGCCGGCGATTTCGCCGTCTATGAGGACGGCGTGCGGCAGAACGTGTCGTTTTTCGCCGCGTCGGATGTGCCCCTCGACCTGATTCTCCTGCTCGATACGAGCGCGAGCATGACCGACAAGATCGGCACGGTCCACGAGGCGGCGCTCGGCTTCCTGCGGACGATGCGGCCCGGCGACCGTGGCGCGGTGGTCGCCTTCAACGACGGTGTGCAGATCGTGCAGGCGCTCACGAGCGATTCAGCGAAGCTGCAGGAGGCCGTGCGCTCGACGAAACCGCGCGGCGCCACGGCGCTCAACAACGCCATCTATGTGGCCCTGAAAGAGTTCGGCCGGTCCGCGCGACAGGCAGGGGAGGTGCGCCGCCAGGCCATCGCCGTGTTGTCGGACGGCGAAGATACGTGCAGTCTCGTCACCTTCGACGACGTGATGGCCGAGGCGAAAAAGAGCGGCGTCGGCATCTACACGATCTCGCTGCGCACGAAAGAGCCAGGGCAGCAGCGCGGGGTGTTCTCGACCGCGCTCTACTCGATGAGGACGCTTGCTCAGGAGACGGGAGCGCGGTCGTTCTTTCCGGTTGGCGTCGGCGAGCTGAGCGCCGTCTACGCGAAGATCGCGGAGGACCTGGATCACCAGTACGCGCTGGGGTACGCCCCGAAGAACGCGCGCTCCGACGGGCGGTTCCGGCGTGTCGTCGTGCAGGTACTCCAGCGGCCGGAGCTGAGGCTGCGCACCCGGTCGGGCTATTTCGCGGAGCGCGCCAGTGCCTCTGCCGCCAGCGTGCAGCTGCCGACGTCCAGCCCTCGCCCGTAAGAAATGGGGTCTGACCCCATTTTTACGTTCAACGTAAGTCTTCGACGACGATTTCGCGGCCGGGACGAAAAAGGGTAAAAAGTGCACGGTGCGTCTCCCCTTCGACTCCCGGCTGCTGCTCAGCGGCGCCGTCGTCTGGTCGCTGCTGGTGCTCGCGGCACCCTTCCTCGACATTCCGATCATTTACGCCGCCGGCGCGGCGGTCTGTCATCAACGGCCTGAACGGTCCTTTCATCTGCCGGCCGGGCAAGTCGCCGTCTGCGCGCGATGTCTCGGGTTGTATCTCGGCGGCGTCGCGGGCTTTGCGGCGGTGGCTTGGCGTTCTCGCCCCGTGAGCGAGCTTACCGCGACCCTCGCGCGCCGAATCGCGCTTGCCGCGGCAACGCCGACCCTGGTCACGCTCGCGGGCGAGTGGGTGTTCGGCTGGCCGATCGGCAACGCGACGCGCTTCCTCGCCGCGCTGCCGCTTGGAGGGGCCGTCGCCGCGATCATCGGCGTCGCGATCGCGAGCGAGGGTCGTCGAGCCAAAGCGTCTGAGGTAGACTGATCCCAGGTGAGAGACTCTGCGAAAGCGGCGGCGACGACCGCCACCCCCTCGGTGGACAAGGCCGGTCTCGTTCTCCTGGAACTCGCGGCGTGGGCGGTGCCCGGTGCCGCGCACATCTGGCTGGGCCGGCGCCAGAAAGGCCTGGTGTTCCTCGTCGTCCTGCCGCTCATGTTCACCATCGGCCTGCTGCTCAAGGGCCGGTTGTTCCCCTTCGACGTCTCGCAGCCGCTGGTCGCGCTCGCCGCGGTGGCGGACGTTGGCCTCGGCCTCCCGTTCCTGCTCGCGAAGATGGCGGGCGCGGGGAGCGGGAGCGTGATCGCGCTGACCTACGAATACGGCAACGCGTTTCTCATCGTCGCCGGGCTGCTGAATTTTCTCGTGATGCTCGACGCGTACGACGTCGCGCTCGGCCGCAAATGACCAGCCACATCCTGCTGATGGTGCTCTTCGCGGCGCTCGTCTCGGTGGTGTTCGCCGCGCTGCTGCGCGACGCCCCCCGCGAGCAGGCGAGGCTCGCCGCGCGAATCTTCGGCGGATTCGTCCTGGTGGCGGTCGCCCTCGGCTGGCTGATGTACCCGTTCCCGCTGTAGTGTCGAACCGGTTGTCACTGTGGCTGCCGCCCGTCGCGTGGATGGCGGCAATCTTCGCGGTCTCCTCGATCCCCGATCTCACGCACATTCCCGGCGGTCTTCCCGACTCCGCCGCGCACGGCGGGGAGTACGCGGTCCTCGGGGTGCTGCTGCTCCGCGCGGCTGCGCGGGGGCGCTGGAGCGACGTGACGCTGCGCGCCGTCGGCCTGGCTGTCGCGCTGAGCGCCGCGTACGCAGCGACAGACGAGTGGCACCAGAGCTTCGTGCCCGGACGCGGGAGCGAGGTGCGCGACGTCGCGTGGGACGTCGCGGGCGCGTCCGCCGCGGCGGGGGCGGCGTGGGCGTGGGGTATAATCAGGCGTTTTTCGCGCCCGCGCGAGAGTCGTCATGGCGTACACGAACCTCCTCCTCGAGCGTGACGGAGCTGTCGCGCTCCTCACGATCAATCGCCCCGAGAAGCGCAACGCGCTCAACGCCACGACCCTTGACGAGTTGCGTCGCGCCGCGCTCGAGCTGAAGCACGATGCGTCGGTGCGCGCGATCGTGATCACCGGCAGCGGCGACAAGGCGTTCGTCGCCGGCGCGGACATCAACGAGCTGGCCGTGCAGACGCCGGTCGGCGGACGCGATCACGCGCGGACGGGGCAGCACGTGTTCGATCTCATCGAGCACATGGGGAAGCCGGTCATCGCGGCGATCAACGGTGTCGCCCTCGGCGGAGGGTGCGAGCTGGCAATGGCGTGCACGCTGCGTCTCGCGGCGGACACCGCGCGCCTCGGGCAGCCCGAGATCAATCTCGGGATCATCCCTGGATACGGCGGGACGCAGCGGCTGTCCCGAATCGTGGGGCGGGGCCGCGCGCTCGAGGTGCTGCTGACCGGGGACCCGATCTCCGCCGAGGAGGCCTGGCGCATCGGGCTCGTGAACCGCGTCGTGCCGGCCGCCGAGCTGCTGACCACGGCGCGGGCGCTCGCGCGATCGCTCGCCGCCAA